>DATIWB010000007.1:0-19231 GCA_035519675.1 Myxococcaceae bacterium | reverse complement strand
CGTCGAGCCCCGTGCGCGAGCTGTCCCGTCAGGCGCTGGTGGTCGACCGCCCGAGCGTGCGGGTGGTGGAGAGTTCCGCGCCGGAGACGGTCCCGGACGACCGCGCGGATCTCCAGCCCGGAGATCTGAGCCTGCTGGTGGTGGAGGACGACCCGCACTACGCCCGTGTGCTGGCGGACCTCGCTCGCGACCAGGGCTTCAAGGTGCTGATCGCCAGCAGAGGAACCGAGGCGCTAGAGCTGGCCCGCGAGTTCCGCCCCGGCGCGGTCTCGCTCGACGTGTTCCTCCCCGACATGCTCGGGTGGACCGTCCTCAGTCACATGAAGCAGGACGTGAACCTGCGCCACATCCCGGTGCAGATGGTCACCCTGGACGAGAACCGGCAGCACGGCCTCAGCCGCGGTGCGTTCTCCTTCGTCACCAAGCCGGCCACCACCGAGGGGTTGGCCTCGGCGATCGAGAAGCTCCGGGAGTACACGACCCCGCGGCGGAGGAGGCTGCTCATCGTCGAGGACAACGACCTCGAGCGCACCAGCATCCAGGAGCTGCTTGCCCACGACGACATCGACATCCTCACCGCCGGCACAGGCGCGCGGGCGATGGAGATCCTCGAGCAGGAGCGCGTGGACTGCATGGTGCTCGACCTGCGCCTGCCGGACATCTCGGGGTTCGAGGTGCTGGGACGCATCCGCGACCGCGGGACCCTGCCCGACCTGCCGGTGGTGGTCTTCACCGGCCGCGAGCTGACACCGGACGAGGACCGGCAACTCCAGGAACTGGCCCGCACCGTGGTGCTCAAGGGCGTGGAATCGCCGGAGCGGTTGCTCGACGAGACGGCGATCTTCCTGCACCGAATCGTCTCCGACCTTCCTGCGCACAAGCAGAAGATGCTGGAGAAGCTCCACCGCTCGGACGAGGACCTCCGCGGACGGAAGGTGCTGGTGGTGGACGACGACGTGCGGAACATCTTCGCCCTGGGGAGCGTGCTCGAGCGGCACGGGATGGACGTGCTGACCGCCCAGACCGGGCGCGAGGCCATCTCGCTGCTGGAATCCACCCCCGACGTGGCGGTGGTGCTGATGGACATCATGATGCCGGAGATGGACGGCTTCCAGACCATCCAGGTCATCCGCCGCGAGCAGGCCCTCCGTCGTCTCCCCATCGTCGCCCTCACCGCCAAGGCGATGAAGGGAGATCGCGAGAAGTGCCTCGACGCGGGTGCCTCGGACTACCTGGCCAAGCCGGTCAACACCGACCAGCTCCTGGCCACGCTCCGGAACTGGCTGCACCGCTAGCCGGGCCGCAGGCGACAGCGTCCTCCAACCTTGGTAGGTGGGAGATCCCGATGTCCACCGGCTTCGTCGACGTGACCTTCACCGTCGAGCCCAACTACGCCGGCTGGCGGCTGGACCGCTATCTGTGCGGGAAGATTCGCCGGCTCTCGCGCACCCGGGTCCAGCAGATCCTCGCCTCGAGCCTGGTGGCGGACCGGCCGCTGAAGCCCAGCACCCGAGTGTACCCCGGCCTCACCTTCACCCTCCGCCGGCGGGCGCAGGCCGAGCCAGAGGTGCCGCAGGACATCGTGGAGCTGCACCTCGACGAGAGTCTGCTGGTGCTGGACAAGCCGGCGGGGTTGCCCATCCATCCCACCGCCCGCTACCACCACAACACGCTGGTGAAGCTGCTCGAGCGCAAGCACGGGCCCGCGCTCCGGGCCGACCCGGCACACCGGCTCGACCGCGAGACCTCCGGACTCCTGGTCTGCGGCCGCGGCGCCGCTTCCTCCCGGGCCCTGATGCGTGCCTTCCAGTCCGGTGAGGTCCACAAGGAGTACCTCGCCATCGTGGAGGGCCACCCTCCTGACGCCTTCGCCGTCGACGCCCCCATCGCCGAGGGCACCGCCCTGGTGCGCATCGCGGTCCGCATCGACGCCCGCGCCGGCAAGCCCGCCCGCACCCGCTTCGTGGTCGAACGCCGCTTCGTCCGCGACGGCGCTCCCTTCGCCCTCTTGCGCTGCCTCCCCGAGACCGGGCGGCAGCATCAGATTCGCGTCCACGCCCGCGAGGCGGGCTTCCCGCTGGTGGGCGACAAGATCTACGGGCCCGACCCCGGCTACTTCGACCGGTTCAGCAAGCACTGCCTCGAGCCCGAAGCCTGGGCCCGCCTGCGCCTGCCCCGGCACGCCCTCCACGCCGCCCGGCTCGGATTTCCACACCCCGCCACCGGTGCGGCCCTGCAGTTCGAGTCCCCGCTGCCGTCCGATCTGTCGGATTTCTGTCTCGCCACACCGAGGTCGGGTGAGGTGGGCGAAGCGGCGACGTCCCCGCTGCGCGCCGCCGCCTGAGCCCCGCGGCCGCCACTTGCGGTGATGGCGTTCCGGACGCGATCCTCTCCTCAATGCTGAAGGGGCGTTACGACGAGGGCCCACACCGGGACCAGCCGCCGCCGCAAGTCCTGGTGGTCGACGACGAGCCGGCGAACGTCCGGCTCGTCCAGGCCTACCTGAAGGCGGAGGGCTTCCGCGTGCTCGGTGCCTTCAGCGGTGTCGAGGCGCTGGAGCAGGTGGAGAGGGGCGGCGTCGATCTCGTCTTGCTCGACATCCGCATGCCCCACATGGACGGGTTCGAGGTCTGCCGCCGGATCCGGCAGAACCCGGCCTGTGCCCGCATGCCGGTGGTGTTCCTCACCGCCGAGTTCAACGACGCCGACAGCGAGCTGCAGGGCCTGGAGGCCGGCGCCGACGAGTACCTGCACAAGCCCATCCAGCGGCGCGCCCTGGTGGCCCGGGTGAGGAACCTCATCCGGCTCGCCGACGCCGAGCGCGACCGGCGGATGGCCACCCAGCTGGCGCAGAGCGAGAAGCTGGCCGCCATCGGGCAGATCGCCGCCGGCGTGGCGCACGAGATCAACAACCCCCTGGCCTTCATTCTCAGCAACCTCACCTCGCTCAAGAGCTACGTGGACGACGTGAAGCAGATCATCGCCGCCTACCGCGTCTCGCCCGAGTCTGGCCGCGCGCTCGAGGAGCGCCTCGGCTTCCAGCAGACGCTCGACGACATCGACGCCTTGCTGGGCGAGACCAGCGAGGGCGGCCAGCGGGTGCGCACCATCGTCCAGGAGCTGAAGACCTTCAGCCGGGCGGACGAGAACCAGGTGCTCGAGCCGGTGGACCTGGCGGACATCGCCGCCTCCACCTTGCTCCTCACCGAGCGGGAGCTGGCCAGCAGGGCCCGGGTGGTGAAGGACCTCCGCGCCGCGCCGGTGGCCAGCGCCCCGCGGGGGAAGCTGCACCAGGTGGTGATGAACCTCCTGGTGAACGCGATGCAGGCGCTCGGAGACCGGGACCCCAGGGACAACGAGATCCGCGTGCTCACCGGGACCGACGGCAAGGAGTCCATCCTCAGCGTCTCGGACACCGGCTGCGGCATCCCCGAGGAGGCCCAGGGGCGCATCTTCGAGCCGTTCTTCACCACCAAGCCGGTGGGGATCGGCACCGGCATCGGCCTCAGCGTCTGCCAGGCGGTGGTGCAGAAGCTGGGCGGGAAGATCTCCGTCCGCAGCACGGTGGGGCAGGGCACCACCTTCGAGGTCCGCGTTCCCACCGAGCAGACTCCGATGGCCGAGCTGCCACCGGCGCAGCAGAAGCAAGCGTCGGCGTGAGCAGCCGGTCGGGCGGCGCTCGCTCCCTGGCGTGCGGAGTCGTCGAGCGGCGGGAGTCCTGGGACCTGGTCCCCAAGAGCGCCGACTGAGCGCGGCACGGCTCCGGAGGCGTCACCCCCTTGTGGTACCTCGCTCGGCGAGGAGAGGCGACACGGTTCCCCCATCCGAGGTCCGCGTTCACCGCCGGCGAGCGCCCCGCGGCCGCCCGGCGACCCCACCTCACCGGCTGCGGAGCCGCTGATGGGAGAAGATCATCGCCCCGGGCCCGACCCGCTGCCGGTGACCCCTCGCCCCCCGCGTGCGCCGGAGCTCTGGGTGGTCATCGAGGTGCCCGAGCCGGTGCGCAGCGAGGTGCTCGCCGTCCGCCGCATCGTCAGCCGGACCAGCCACAAGATCCCGGTCGGCATCGGCTCGGTGGGGCCGCTCCCGCCCCAGGACATCGCCGAGGTGCGCCGGGTGCTGGAGGCGGTGGGCGAGGAGACCGGGCCAATCATCGGGCGCTTCGTCGGCCTTCGCCGCTTCCCCCAGACCCGCTACGTCTACCTCGCGCCCGACGACGAGATGGCGACCTCGCTGCTCATCCTCCAGGACCGGCTGGTCGAGTTCGGGCTCAAGCTCGCGCCCGACGTGTACCAGGCCACGCCGCACGCGGTGATCGGCCGGGTGCCACCTGAGGCCGAGCTCGAGGTCGCCGCCGGCGCCCGCGCCCTGGTGCCCTCGCCGACGTTCCGGATGACCACCATGGCGCTGTGGAGCCTCGGGGAACAGGACGCCAGCTGCATTCACCGCGTGCTGCTCAGCGGGGTCCTGTAGTTCCTCCTGTAGTTCCGGAGCGCTCCCTGGCGCGTTCGGGTGGTGCCGGGCGGGCGGCCGTCGCCTGGGCGCTCTGGAGGGTCGGAGCTTGACCTCGCCGCAGGGCCCGGCCCGAGCCGGTTTCCGCTGGCGGCGGAGGCGACCCGAGGGTCGGGCACGACCGCCATGCCGAATCGCGGGGATGCACCGTCACCCGGGGACGGATCCGCTTCGCTTTGGGTGTGGAGCGATGGGCGCAGCACATGGTACGACCCGGACCGTTTTCTCGGTCCGCAACGCATCGGGGGTGAGCCGGTGAAGCAGGACGTGGTGCTGGTGGCATCCGAGAACGCCGAGACGCGCCAGGAGCTCGCGGAGCGCCTGGACTGGGACGACGTTCCCTTCCATCTCGCCTCGACCGGGCACGAGGCAGTGGAGATCCTCGGGTTGATGCGGGCCGGCACCCGGCTCTTCGTGGTGCTCGACTTCGAGCGCCGCCCGCGGGCCCGGGTGATGGACGCCCTCCGCGCCCGCGGCGACCTGGACGTGCAGCTGCTCCTGCTCCACGACGCGCAGGAGGACGGGCTCACCGATGCGACGGTGGTGGAGCACGTCCGGCGCCCCGCAGTGGCCGGCTACCTGTACAGCCTCGTCGAGCGGCACGCGAACGGCGCGGTGGCCTGAGCTGGCGGCCCGCCTCTACTCGGCCCAGAGCCGGCGGTACCACGGGCGCGGGGACTTCACCTCGGCGCCGTCGGGGCCCATCTTCTTCCGGATGTCGGGCATCGACCAGCCGGTGAGCGAGGCCAGCGTCTCGGCTTCCTTGCTCCGACGGTCGCGTAGCCGCTCGCGGTAGTCGTCCATCGCGCTGCACTCCGAGGTGCCCTGGAAGGGGTGCTGGAGGATGTAGCGCGCCTGGAAGTTGCTCCGGTCGGACGTCTCCTGGAACACCAGATCCTCGGGGAAATGGGCCCCGTCGTAGCGGACGTGGAGACGGGTCAGGAGCACGTTCACCGGTCCGCCCACCGGGCCGCGGCGGAAGGCCGGCGCGAGCGAGCCGGACTGCCCATCCTCCAGCCAGAACACCCCGAGCTGGCGCAGCTCCTGCTGGCTCAGCGGCTGCGCAGCGCACGGATCGCACCAGCCCATGTCCCAGACGTACTCGGTGAAGACCGCCCGGCGGTCCTCCTTGTCCACCGAATGAGCGAAGGCGTCCTGGTAGAACTTCCCGAAGTCGCTCTTCACGAACAGCGGGATGTTCACGTCGGAGGGGATGCGGGTGGTCCGGTAGTTGGTCGACTCCACCCGCCCGCGGCGGGTCAGCGCATAGACGATCAGGTCCTGCGCCCCGGAGGCGTTGGCCATCCCCAGCCGGATGGGGAGCATGAACTTCTTCGACTCGTAGGCGATCTGCAGCGGGCGGAGGTACTGCACCCCGCTGTTTCGCTGCGCCTCGAGGTTCACCTTGGCCACGAAGAACTTCATGTCCTGGCGGATGTAGGGCTGGAGCGCAGCCGCGGCCTTGGCCGGGATGCGGTAGCCGTTCTCCCGGAGCCAGGTCTCGAGCCCTTCGGACTGCTTCGCCCCGAGGATCAGGATGTCGTACTCGCCCACGCTGTACTGGGCCTCGACTCGCACCCCCAGCGCCTCGTCCTTCTTCTTCTCCGCGCTCGAGCGCTGCGCCATGTCCATCGCCGGGGCGCCGGCTGCCTTGGCCATCGGGTAGTAGCGCATGCAGGGGTCGGGGTCGAAGTACTCGACCAGCCGCGGCGCGGAGTAGGCGTCGAGGTGCTCCAGCAGCTTGCGGTCGCCCACGTGGATCTGCTCGCGCTCGAGCACGGTGGGCACCGGGACCACCAGGGCGAACTCGGTGAGCGGACCACGGTAGTCGTTGCTCATGGTGAGCACGGTGCGCTCACCGTCACGCACCAGCGCCACCTGCGAGGACTCGTTGAACAGCTGGGTGTCCGCCTTTCCCACGTAAAAGCCACAAAACGCCGACGCCGGCGCGGGGTGCAGGAGCACCAGGAGGGGCAGGACGAGCAACGGGGCGACACGACGGACGGCGGGGGCAGGCACGGCGAGGACTCCTTGTGGTGAGGGCTGGCCGGAGGGCCAGGTGAAGCGCGAGGCGGGGAAGAGCCGGTCGAGCAGCGGCACCACCGGCGAGAGGAGGAGCAGCGCCCAGACCGGGGCGTTCATCACCCAGGCCTGGTGCTGCAGCACGAAGGCCAGCACCGCCACCCCGACTCCCCAGCCGATGCGCGCCGAGCGGCGGTCGGGCGTGGTCTTCGGGTCGGAGATCATGAAGAAGGTGAAGAGGATGAGGCTGCCCACCAGCAGCTGGTGCCCGAGCACCGCCGGCCGCTGCCCCAGCCACAGCACCCGGGCCAGCTTCAGCAGAACCCAGCTGCCGAGGAAGGCCAGGCTCACGTCGGTGCGGAAGCTCCGGGAGACCACCGCCAGCCCCAGCACCGCGAACCAGGCCAGCAGCACCATCCCCTCACCCCACTGGCTGGGCGAGCACCAGGCATGACCGGTGAGGAGGATGCAGGCGGTCAGCCCGAGCATCCCGGGGTTGAAGACGTGCTTGCCCCGCACCCGAACCAGGTACTTGGCGGAGATGCCGATGGCGGCGGCGAGCGGTGGGACCCAGACCGCGTCGGTCCGCAGCAGAAGCGACAGGCCGAGCCCGGTGATCAGAGGAGAGCGGAAGCCGCTGGAGGGCAACCGCAGCAGCCGCTCGCAGGCCCACTGGACCGCGCAGGTGGAGGCCAGCAGCAGCGGCGGCATCCAGGGCTCGACTTGCAGCCCGAGGAAGGCCACCCCGAGCACCAGGAAGCTGGCGAGGAACCCGATCTGCAGCAGGCGGGGATCGCGGGGGAGCAAGCGCAGGAGCGGACGCATCGTCCGCCTTGAACGGCACCGCCCCGAAAAGGATCTCCGGCGCTCCCGGGCCCCCGGGGCAGGTGGTACTTTCTCCCACCATGCCCACGCCCGACTACGCTGCCATCCGCCTCGGGGACCAGGTCTACACCGCCGAGGGCACTGATCCGATCGGCGCCGTCCGCGAGATGCGGAGCGGCCCACACCCCGCGCTCATCATCTACATCGAGAACGCCGGGGACATCGCCATCCCGGTGCCCGCCATCCATGCGGTGCACGACGGCAAGGTGGTGCTCGATCCGGAGAAGCTCGAGGACCGCGTGCGCAAGGCGCTCGGCCACGTGCGGGACAGCGAGGTCCCTGGCTGGTAGCCAAAAAAAAACCGGCGAGCCGCGGCCCGAAGGCCGACGGCTCAGACCGGCGGGCGCTGAACCGGGGGGAAGATCCAGCAGCCCAGCCTCGAAAACGCCGAGGCCACGGGAATCATTCCCCCCATTCCCCCGACGCGCCTAGTTTTTTTCGGGCATCGACGCGGGGGCGGCGATGCGCCTCGCCTCTGCCTGCAGCTCGGCCAGGCGACCGGCGAGCGCGGGGCGAAGGTACGGGCGTCGGGCGAGCTGGTCCTCCAGCCACCCCGCCACATCTGCAACCGGAGTCTTCCGCTCCAGCAGGGCCTCCACGTGCGAACGCGCGGCGAGCACCGCCACCTCGCGAAGGTGCGGGTCGTCGGCGTCGCGCGACAGCCGCAGGTCCGCCTCCTCCAGCGCCTGGGCGAAGCTCCCGGCGCGGATCATCGCCACCGCCCGTGCCTGGACCACCCGCGCGGCGAGCAGCCCGCGCACGCCCACTGCCAGCATCGCCGCCAGCGCCAGCACTCCGACCACCAGCCAGCGGGTGGCGGGGTTCGGAGCGGAGGGGGCTTCGGTCGTGGCGTCCACCGGTGCCGTCCTAGCGCGGAGCCCCGAGGGATGCGAACACCGGATGCAGCGGGGGTCCGGCGTGGGCCGCCGGTCCCAGCAGCTGCAGGAAGCGACGGCGGGAGATGTCGGCCGCGCCGAACCGTGCCAGGTGCTCGGTCTCCACCTGGCAGTCGATCAGCAGGCAGCCGGCGTCGAAGAGGGCCCGGGCCAGGGTGGCGAACGCCACCTTCGAGGCATCGGGGCGGGTGGCGAACATGCTCTCGCCGAAGAAGACCCGCCCCACCGCCACCCCGTACAGGCCTCCCACCAGCGTTCCCTCCTTCCAGGCCTCCACCGAGTGGGCGTGCCCCAGCCGGTGCAGCGCCAGGTAGGCGCCCACCATCTCGGCGGTGATCCACGTCCCGTCCTGCCCGGGCCGGGGCGCCTCGGCGCAGGCGCGCAGCACCTCAGCGAACGCGGTGTCGGAACGGATCTCGTACGTCCTCCGCCGCAGCGCCTTCTCCAGGCTCCGGGGAACGTGGAGGTGGCCGGGGAGCAGCACGAAGCGCGGGTCCGGCGAGTGCCAGAGGATGGGCTGCCCCTCGGAGTACCAGGGGAAGATGCCACGCCGGTACCCCGCCAGCAGGCGTTCCGGCGAGAGGTCGCCGCCGATCGCCAGCAGCCCGGAGCGGTCCGCCCGCTCGGGCGGCGGAAAACCCTCAGGATCCTGTCCGAGGAGGAACACCGTCACGCGCCGTCACCCGGGGACTTCTTGTAGCATCCACCCTGCGGCGTGCCCCCCTCGTCGAGGCCCCTCAATCTCAACCGCGCCATCCGCGCCCTCATGCGCGACCTCGCGGTGCGCGCGCCGGAGTTCGCCCACCTCGTCCCGATGAAGGTGCTGGTGGTCGCCGGCGAGGCGCGCCGGGGCTCCAGGGGCTCGGTGAAGCCGCTGGCCTTCGCCCGCCGGAAGAGCCGCGACCACTCCGGGACTCGCAAGCCGGTGGTGCGGGTCGACGGCAGGCGGATGCTCTACTGCGTGACGTTGCGCCCGCTCTTCTTCCGGGATGCGTCGCCCGAGCAGCGGATCGAGACCCTGCTCCACGAGCTGTACCACGTGAGCCCCGCCTTCGACGGCACGCTGGACCCGTCGCGGCGCCACGCCCGGCTGGGCGGCAGGTTCTCGCGGTCGTTTCGCCCGGTGCTGCGCCGCTACCTGCGGCAGTGTCCACCGGAGGTGATGGCCCCGTTCGCCCACCACGGGCCGGTACGGATCCTCGCCTGGCTCGAGCGCCCCCCGGCCACCCATGCCCAGGGGCGCTCACGCCGCGTCTACACCGAGGAGCAGCTCTACAACGCCACCGTCCAGATGCTGACCCGCCGCAGGCACCGGAGGACGGCGGACGACCGGGGGCGGGGCGGGCGAGACTGAACGACGCGCCCCGGGCTAGTCTCGTCGGCCAGCCCTTCCCCGTGTCCCTCGCCCCTGGTACGCCGGTCGGCCGGTACGTCATCCGCAGGAAGCTCGCCGAGGGCGGGATGGCGGAGATCTTCCTCGCGCAGTCGCATGGTCCCGAGGGCTTCGAGAAGCAGGTGGTCATCAAGCGGATCCGCTCGGCCCTCGCGGACGATCCGAGCTTCGTCCAGATGTTCATCGCCGAGGCCCGCGTCGCCTCGAAGCTGAACCACGCCAACGTCGTCCACATCTTCGACTTCGACCGGCACGAGGACAGCTACTACCTGGCGATGGAGTACGTCCGGGGGAAGTCGCTGGCCGAGCTCCACCGACGCTCGCGCCTCCTCGGCCGGCCGTTCCCCCCGGTGCTGGCGGCGCAGATCTCCCTCGAGGTCGCGCGCGGGCTGGCCTACGCCCACCGCCTCACCGAGCACGGGCACTCGGTCGGGCTGGTGCACCGCGACGTGACCCCCCACAACGTCCTCGTCTCCTACGAGGGGGCGGTGAAGCTGACCGACTTCGGCATCGCCAAGGCCAGCAACCGCGCCAGCACCGCCGGAATGCTCAAGGGAAAGTTCGCCTACATGGCTCCGGAGCAGGCCCGGGGCGACCCGGTGGACGCCCGGACCGACCTCTTCGCCCTCGGCATCACGCTGTGGGAGCTGCTCACCGGTGCCCGGCTGTTCGACGGCGACAGCGACGTGGCGGTGCTCCGCGCGGTGCAGGAGCGGGAGATCTCCCCGCCGTCGTCGCTGAACCCTGGGGTGGAGCCGGCGCTCGCCGAGGTGGTGATGACCGCGCTCCAGCGCGACCCCATGCGCCGCTTCCAGAGCGCCTCCGAGCTCGAGCGGCGGCTCCTCACCTACGTCATCGGGGCCACCCGGACGCCCGAGGACACCGACGTGGGGCTGTTCATCCGCTCGCTCTTCCCGGACGAGGCGGCCGCGGAGGAGGACACCGAGCCGCTGGCCCCGCTCCAGCTCGTCTCGGCGGTGGGGCCCACCGCCTCGCGGCCGCACCCCACCGCCCGGAGCGCCGGCCTGCACGAGACCCGCCCCGATGCGCCCGGGCGCCTCCTGCAGCAGACGCTCCCCTCCGGAAGCGGCGCGCCTGCCCAGGGGGACGAGGCCTTCGCACCCACGAGCACCCCGGCGAGCCGCCGCTCGTCGGCGGCCACTGCCCCGGGGCGGCAGAGCGTGGTGACCCAGGCACCGGCCGAGGAGATGCGGGTCCTCGCCGCGGAGATCGGCGCCCGCCGCCGCCGGGCGATGCTCGCCCTGCTCGGCGCGGCGGTGGTCGTGGGCGTGGGCGGCATTGCCTTCCTGGCGGGCCGGACCGAGTCCCGGTCCGAGCCGGCCCCCCCGGCGACGGCGGCCATTCCTCCCGGGCTGCCCGTCCCTCCGCCGCCCACCCTCGAGGCCCGTGCGCCCATCCCCCCGCCTCCGGCCCGGCCCGAGGCGCCGCCCCCGGCCGCCCCAGGCTTCCTGGTGGTCAAGGCCCAGCCCTGGGGAAGGCTCTTCGTGGACGGC
Organism: Myxococcaceae bacterium; assembly: GCA_035519675.1. Lineage (GTDB taxonomy): Bacteria > Myxococcota > Myxococcia > Myxococcales > Myxococcaceae > RPRB01. The sequence goes on along the minus strand of DATIWB010000007.1, from coordinate 8,009 downwards.
AAGGCCCTCGGGGACGTCGAGGGCAGCCGCCGGGTCCCTCTGGCGCCGGGGTCCCACAGCGTGCGCCTGGTCAACGGGAAGAAATCCAGGCCCTGGACGGTGGAGATCGAGTCCGGAAAGACCGTCTCCCGGGAGCACAGCTTCCTCGAGGAGTAGCCCGGTCGACCCGTGAATAACTTCCACGGGTTCTGCGTCAACCGGGTGGCTCGGCCGGCTCCTTGTCGGGGCAGGTCTGCCAGGGAAGGATGCCTGGGTGATGGCGAGGCGGCGCGCACGACTGCTGGCGGTGCTCGGGGCGGCCCTCTTCTGGGGCACGCTGGGCGCGCCCGCCCGTGCTCTGGCGCAGGATGAGCCCATCCCCCAGCCCGACGGGGACGCGGACGTCACCACCTTCGACGAGACGCTGTCGCCGTACGGCCAGTGGGTGGACACCGGCGAGGGACCCAACGATGGCCGCGCCTGGAGGCCGGACCCGGACGTCGTCGGCGAGGACTTCCAGCCCTATGCCACGGGGGGGCGGTGGGTCTACTCGGACTGGGGATGGACCTGGGAGAGTGACTACCCTTGGGGGTGGGCTCCCTTTCACTACGGGCGCTGGGCGCTGACCCCGTCCTGGGGGTGGGTCTGGTACCCGGGCGCCGTCTGGGCTCCGGCCTGGGTCGACTGGCGCTTCGGAGGCGGCTACATCGGCTGGGCCCCGCTGCCCCCCGTGGGCTTCGCGGTCGTGGTTCAGCCCTGGCGACCTTACTGGTGCTTCGTCCCGAGCAACGTCTTCATCTACCGCGACGTGTGGGCCTACCGGCTCCCCGTGGACCGCATCCACTCCGCCTACGCTGCCACGGTGCCGGTGCACCAGGCGGTGAGCTACGGCCGGGCGCGTTGGTACGCCGGCCCTCCGGTGCCCCAGGTGGAGCACGCGGCGGGGCGCCCCGTTCCGCGGGTGACGGGCTTCACCCCCCCACCTCCGGGTCGGGTGCAGCCGGTGCTTCCGCCCACCCGCGGTGGGCCGGGCGCCCTCGCGCCGCGGCCGAGCCAGCCCTTCCCGGGCGTCACTTCGGCCCGGCCCTCCACGGCGGCCCCGGGCGCTTCGTCCGGGGCGGCGCCGAGCGGTGGGTGGCGCGCGCCCGCCTCGCCCAGCCCCTGGCGCGGGAGCCCGTCGCCCTCCACCGGCGGTGGCTACTCGGCGCCCCGGCCGGCGACCCCGGCCCCGAGCGCTCCGAGCGGGCCCTCGGCGCCCGGGCCCCGGCCGCGCTCGCTGGGGTACTGGACGCCGCAGCCGCGGTCGGAGTCACCGGGCTTCGCCGGCCCGCGCACCTTCGCCCCGCCGTCCGGCCCGCAGACCTTCGCCGCCCCGTCGCGCGGCCACTCCGTCCCCTCGTCCGGCTTCGGTGGGCCGTCGCGGAGCTTCTCCACGCCCTCGTCGGGTGGATTCGGCCCCGCGCCGTCGCACGGCCCCTCCGCCCCCTCGCGGGGCTATTCCTCGTCGTCGGGCGGCTACTCCGCCCCCTCCCGCGGGTTCTCGGCTCCCTCGCCCTCGCACGGGGGCGGTGGCGGCGGGGCGCACGTCGGTGGTGGCGGGGGTGGCCACGTGAGCAGTGGCGGTGGCGGGCACGGCGGCGGAGGTCACCGCTAGCCACCCCGATGTCCGCCGCGGGGGTCTGCCGGTGAGCATGCCCGAGAGCGGAGAGGCCCAGGGCATGCCGCGGGGGTGGATTGGCCTCGGCCGCTCCTCGTTCCGGGCGGTGGTTCAGCGGGTGATGCGCTCCTGGGCGGCGCGGAGCCTCCAGGTGGGCGCGCTCGCCACGGTCCTGGACATCTGCGTGCTGCTGGTCTGCGTGCGCCTGCTCAAGCTGCCCACGCCGGTGGGAGCTGCGGTGGGGGTGGCCATCGGCTCGACCCTGGCCTTCTTCCTCAACCGCACCTTCGCCTTCCGGGCCAAGGGCACCCCGGTGACCGGTCAGGCGGTGCGCTTCATCATCTCCACCCTCATCGCCATGTCCATCCACGCGCCGCTGGTGGGCATCCTTGCCGACTGGCTGGACGTGCCGGTGGTGGTGGCCAAGCTCATCGCCGACGTGCTGGTCTTCAGCATCGGCCAGCTGCTGGCGCTCCGGTTCCTGGTGTTCAAGAAGCCGACCCCCGAGCAGGCGGAGCAGCCCCCCGGGTGAAGCCAGGGCCTCAGCGCGAGGGGCGTGCGGCGCTGCCCTGGGTTGGCACCTCGCCCGGGGTCGCCGCCTCGAGCCGCTTCACCGCCTCGGCCGCCGGGGTGAGGTCCGCCTGGCGGGCCAGCGCCTCGCGGTACTCGCGCAGCGCGTCCTTCTTTCGGTCCTGCGACTCGTAGAGCTGACCGAGGTAGAAGTGCGGCGCGCCGAACGCCGGGTCCACCGCCAGGCTGGCGCGAAACGCCTTCTCCGCCTCGGCCGGCTGGCCGCGCTCGAACAGCACCTGCCCCAGGTACAGGTGCGCCAGGGGCTGGCGGCTGTCGGTGGCCAGCACGCTCTTCAGGGTCTTCAGCGCGCTGTCCGGATCTCCCCCGCGGAAGTAGAGCGAGCCGAGCTCGGCCTTCGCCTCGAGCTGCGTCGGGTCGCGCCGGACGAGCTGCTCGAGCTCGGGCAGGGCCAGGTCCGGCCGCCCGCGCCGGCTGTGCAGCACCCCCAGCCGGCTCAGCACCGCGGTGTCGTCCGGGTGGCGGTCCTTGGCCCGGCCGAGCACCCGCTCGGCGGCGGCGTAGTCGCCCTTGGCCAGATAGAGGTCGGCGAGGCCCAGCGCGGCCGCGATGTCCTCCGGGCGCTCCTTGAGCACCGTCAGGTAGAGCGGCTCGGCCTTGGCGCTCACCCGCTTGCGGGCGTAGAGCGCCGCCAGCTCCAGCCGGGCCTCGCTGGTGGGCTCGAGCTGCAGACGCTTCTCGGCCTCGGCGATCGCCCCGTCCAGATCGCCCATGGCCAGATGCGCATCGGCCAGCGCGGCGCGGGCGCTCCCGTCCTGCGGGAACTCGCGCACTGCCTTCTCCAGCACCGCGATGGCCTCCTTGAAGCGCCCCAGGCCCACGTAGGCGATGGCCAGCCCGCGGTAAGCCTCGGTGCTGCGCGAGGCCTTGCGGTCCTCGGCCATGAGGGCAATGGCCTTCTGGAAGGCGGTGACGGCCTGGGTGCGCTTGCCCTGCTTGAGGTACAGCTGGCCGAGCTGGATGTAGGGCGCGCTGGCGCTGGGGTTGATGGTCTGCGCGCGGGCGAAGGCCTGGTTGGCGCGGAGGTTGTCGCCGGCCCGGAAGTACGACAGGCCGAGGTTGAACCAGGCCTCGGCGGACCGGGGGTCGTCCCGGGTCGCGGCGAGGAACTCGCGGCGCGCGCCGTCCAAGTCGTCCTTCCAGTCGAACGCCACGCCGAGGTTGTTGTGCGCCTCGGCCGAATGCGGGTCCAGCTGCAGGGTGCGCTCGAACGCGCCGATGGCCCCGGGCACGTTGCCCTCACGGAGCAGCAACACCCCGAGGTTGTAGTGGGTGGCGGGGTCGAGCGGGGCGGCGGTGGTGGCGGCCATCAACAGCTCCTTGGCTTCCCCCAATAGCCCCTTCTCCGCCAGCGCCTTGGCCAGGTTCACCTTGGCCACGGTGAGGTTCGGGTCGAGCTCCAGCGCCTTGCGATAGGTGGCGATGGCCTCGTCGACCCGGGAGCTGCGCTGCAGCGACTCGGCGAGGTTGAAGTAGGCGGTGGCGTCCCGCGGCTGGAGCTCGGTCACCCGGGTCCAGGCGCGGACTGCGCCCTCGTTGTCGTCCAGCGAGCGGGCCAGCAGTGCGCGTTCCACGTGCAGCGCCGGGTCGGACGGGCTCTGGATGATGGCCGCGTCGAGCAGGGCCTTGGCCTCGGCCGCCTCGCCAGCCAGCCGCAGCGCCCGGACCAGCAGCAGGGTGGACTCGGGCCCGGGGCGGCGGCGGGCCAGCTCCCGCAGCGGCGGCACCGCCCGGTCGGGCTCCTCCAGCGAGAGGTACGCCATCCCCAGGCGGCGGAGCGCCTCGGCGTCGTCCGGTGAGTCGCGCAGCCGGGCCTCGTCGGCCTTCACCGCCTCGCGGAGCCTGCCCGCCTCCGAGCCCGCGAGGAGGAGCAGCAGCGCCGGGAGGAACGCCGCCGCTGCCATCTACAGCTTCTCCACGAAGGGGCTGGCGCGGGCGTCGAAGCTCTTCCGGGCCACCACGTCCCGCTTCTTCTCCCACTCGGCCCGGGCCTTCTCCATCCGTTCCCGCTCGGGCTTCACCGCCTTCTTCCGCTCGGCCAGGTCGCCCTCGCACTGCTGCACCTGACGTTCGAAGTCCTTGGGGTCGTAGCGCTCGCTCCCGGGGACCTTCACCTTCCGGACCGCGGTGAGCCGGGCCCGCTGGTAGCGGGTGATGGCGCAGGTCCGGTTCAGCTCGTCCAGCTCGCGGTTCCGGACGTTGAGGTCCTGCCGGGCGCGGAGGTACTCCACCCTCGCCTGGGCCTCCTCGCGCGCCAGCACCGCCAGCTCCTTGCTGGCCGGGTCCCTGGCCTGGCCGATCTCGCCGTCGGCGAGCGACTCGGACTTCTTGGCCCGGCGGATCTGGTCGCGGGTGCGGAGGATCTCGTTCTCCGCGTCGTCCACCCGGTCGTAGGCGACGAAGAGATCGTTCTCCGCCTCCACCAGGTCCACCTTGTCCTCGTAGGTGAGCTTGTTCACCATGTCGTCGGGCACGGTGCGGCCGTACTTGCCGCCGCAGCCCGCGAGCAGGAGGAGCGCCCACCACCACGCCGTCGTGCGCAGGGTCATTGCACCTTCGCCTTGAAATCGCCGAACACCGTCCGGCCGCACCCGAAGTCCACGCAGCGCTGGAACGTCACGCTGAAGCTACCGTGCACCGTGCCCCCGTCGCGCGGCACGTCGTAGAGGACCATGAACCCGTCGGAGAGCAGGGGGAAGCTCTTGCGGGGATCGTTGAACACGTCGCGGGTCACCACCCCGCGCTGCTGGCTGACGATGCCGCCGTCCGGGAGCACGCCGCCGTCGGGAATCCCGGCGTCTGCCAGCGCGAAGTCGGGGAGCGGCTCGGCGAGGTTCACCAGATCTCCGGTCCGCACCGTCAGCCCATCCAGCTTCTCCGAGACCTCCAGCACGGTGTCCTGGCCGTTGCCCCGCGGCCGGGTCCAGCGCACCGCGATCTGATCTCCGGCGAAGCCGAGCTTGATGTCCTGGTAGGTGAGGTCGAGGATTTCCTGGAGGCTGCCCTCGACCTTGGTCGGGCCGCAGGCGAGCGCCACCCCCACGACGGCTGCGGCGATGGGGACGGCGGCGCGCTTCATCGGCAGGTCCTCCACTCCGGGTCGACGTCGAAGCCGGGGAACGAGCCGCTCTTCACGCTCGCCAGCTCCTTGCGGGCGCCGTCCTGATCCCCGTAGCGACAGCGGAGCGCGGCGAGGTTGGCCCGGGCCTTGTCGTTGGCCGGGTCGGCCTCCAGCGCCTTGCCATAGGCGGCCCGGGCCGCCATCGGCTCACCCTGGTAGAGCAGCGCCACCCCCAGCCCGTTCTGGGCCGCGGTCCGTGACTCGCCGAGCTCGGTGGCCCGGGCGAGCGACAGCTGGGCCATGGGGATCTGCCGTGCCTCGAGGTAGGCCAGTCCCAGCGCCTCGAGCGAGGCGGCGTCCTGGGTGGACTCGGCCTTCTTCTGCAGCTCGGCGAACCCGGCGGGGAGGTTGCCGGCGGCGGGCGGCGAGGGCAGCGGCGAGCGCGCGGTCTCGCTCCGCGACCGGCAGCCGAGCACCGCGGGGGCGTAGACCTCGAGCTGGCTGGCGCGGGCCAGGCAGGTCTTGAACGCCTCGTCGGCCTGCTCCTTGATGGGCTGTACTTGCTGTTTCACCGCCGACTTGAACTGCTGGGCGTCGGCGGCGGACAGCCCCGGGGGGACCGGCGTCTGCTCCACCGCCTCGGCCAGCGACTGCAGCGACAGCCCCAGCTTCCACAGCGAGGCCACCGCCCACTCCGAGCTGCCCATCGAGGCCGCCTGGTTGTACACGCCCTGCAGCTGCTGGAGCGAGGCGACCTTCTGGTCGATCTGATCGGCGGGGATGGCCTTGAAGTTCCGGTAGAGCAGCTCGCCCAGGTACCAGAGCGCCTTGGCGGTGTCCTCGCCCTGGCTGCTGGGCGCGTTGACCACCGGCGACAGGGTCTTGGCCAGCACGTCGGGCCGCTCGCCCTGGGTGGCCGCCACCTCGGCGATCACCGCCGCGGCCTGGGGGTTGGTCTTGTCCACCGCGAGCGCCTGGGTCGCCGCGCCCTTCGCCCCGGCCAGGTCACGGGCCTTCAGCTTGGCCTGGGCCAGCAGGGCCAGCGCCTCGCCGCGGCGGTTGCCGCCGACGTTGGCCGCGGACTGGAAGTCCTTCTGCGCCCCGGGCAGGTCGTTGAGCACCATCCTCAGCCGTCCGGCGGCCATCCACCCGTCGTAGGCGGTGGCGTCCTGGCCCATGCGGGCCCCGAGCTGCTCGTACCACTGCGCGGCCTCGGGGAACCGCCCGGCCTCGGCCGAGTGGCGAGCGATGGTGGCCAGCACGTCCGAGGTGTAGGCGGTCTTGGGGAAGTCGGTGAGCAGCTTGGCGCCGATCTCCCGCTCCTTGGCGTAGTCCTTCTTCTCCCGGGCGGCGGTGAACGCGCCGTACAGCGCCTTCTCCGCGATGTCGCCGCCCTTGTTCTCCGAGGCGACCTTGAGCAGGCCCTCCACCACGTCGCCGGTCTCGGCCGAGCTCTGCAGCGCGAGCTCGCCCAGGGCCTCGCCCTTGCTCTCCGCCTGGAACTTGCGAACGTCGGCGAGGAAGGTGGCGGGGAGCTGGCCGTTGGAGAGGAACTTCCGGGTCGTCTCCTCGATGCCCTTGAAGTCGTTCAGCTGGCGGAGGCCGTCCAGGGCGAGCTTGCCCGCCACCGGGGCATCCTTCTGCGTCGGGTACTCCATGGCGAAGGCGGTGAAGAGCTGGCTGCTGCGCTCGAACTCGCCGTCGTCGTAGTAGGCGCGGGCGATGTTGAACTTGACGGTGAGGGCGTTGGGGTTGCGCGGGTACTTGGTGATGAACTTCGCCCCGTCGAGCTTCAGGGCCTGGCGGGCGTCCGCCACCTCGAAGGCGGTGATCCGGTCCACCTCGCCGGCCTTCAGCGCGCTGAAGTGGGCGAGCAGCGCCCCGTAGGCCGCGGCCTCGGCACCGGCGGCGTTCTTCGCCCGCACCTCGTAGGTCTCCAGCTCCTCGAACTGGCGGGCGGCCTCGGGGTAGGCGTGAGCGGCGAAGAGCGCATCCGCCCGGTTGTGCATGATGTCCCGGACGTACTTCTCGGGCCGGAAGAGAGAGAGGTACTCCTTGTAGGCGCTCGCCGCCTGCAGATACACCTTCCGGTCGTCGGTCTTCTGGGCCAGCGCCTGCAGCTGGGTCGCCAGGTCGCGGGTCAGCTCCTCGAGCTCCACCAGCTGCTTGCGGCGGGTGGCGTCGTCCTTGAACGGATCCACCTTCACGTTCACCGCCGCCCGCACCAGGAACTTGATGTCCTCCTGCTGGGTGGGCACCCGGCCCTTGGCCGCCTTCAGCGAGTCGTAGAGCTTCTCCGCCCGCTCGATGTCCAGGTCCGGGTCGGGCTGGATCTCCATCAGCTTCCGCAGCGCGGGGATGGCCCACTCGTACTGCTGCTTGATGAAGTAGCGGGTGCCCAGCTTCTCCAGCGCCAGCGCGAAGGTGGCGCGCGAGTCGGACAGCTTCTCGAAGTAGTTGATGGCGCCCTTGGGCGGCCGGGCCTCGGTGTAGCTGTAGACCAGGTCCAGCAGCGCCTCGCGCTTGACGTTGAGCGCCTTCTGCGAGTCCTGGCCGGGGAGGGGCTCGCTCCCGGCGGCGCCCTCGAAGAAGGTGACCGCGTCGTTGAACTTCTGCTGGTTCACCCGGATCCAGCCCAGCTTGTAGCGGGCCAGGTCGTGCACCGGGCTCTGGGGGAACTTGAGGATCTCCTGGTAGTGCTTCTCGGCCTCGGCCAGGTCG
>DATIWB010000006.1:0-48703 GCA_035519675.1 Myxococcaceae bacterium | reverse complement strand
CGAGCCGGTCGCGCGGGCGGGGAGCAAGCTGGGCAAGGTGATGTCCTGCGAGGCCACGCCGGACGGCAAGCGGATGCTGCTTGCCTCCTCCAAGCTGCTCGGGTTCTGGGAGGTGGGCCGGCCGACGATGCGCGACGGGGTCCCGCGCCGGGCGCGGACCGGGGGGCCGGTGGCGCTGTCACCCCGCGGCGACGTGAGCGTGGACGCGGACGGCCCGGAGCTCCGGCTGCGTGCCTGGCCGTCGGGCGCGGTGGCGGGTCGGCTCACCCTCGCGCTGCAGGACGACTTCCCCACCTCGGCCACGTTCTCGCCGGACGGGCACCTGCTGGCGGTGGGGACCGCCCGCGGGGTGATTCACCTCATCCGCATCGGCGGGCCGACGGCGACCGCCAGCCGGCACTGAACCGAAGGCCGGCTTCCGCCACGCAGCCCGCTGTCGAGGGGGCCGGAGCCATCACTCCACGGTGACGCTCTTGGCCAGGTTCCGCGGCTGGTCCACGTCGGTCCCGCGCAGGTCGGCCACGTGGTACGCCAGCAGCTGCAGCGGCACCGCGGCGACGATGGGCCCGAGCAGCGCCGAGCTCGCCGGAAGGCGGATGACCTCGTCGGCGAGCGAGGCCACCGCGGTGTCGTTCTCGTCCACCACCACGATCACCTTCCCCCCGCGCGCCCGGACCTCCTCCACGTTGCCGACGATCTTCTCGTAGGGCACGTGCGGCTCGCGTGGAGCGAGCACCACCACCGGCATCTTCTCGTCGATGAGCGCGATGGGGCCGTGCTTCATCTCCCCGCCGGCGTAGCCCTCGGCATGGATGTAGGAGATCTCCTTCAGCTTCAGCGCTCCCTCGAGCGCCACCGGGTACATGGGGCCGCGGCCAAGGAACAGGAAGTCCTGCGCGGTGTGGTAGGTCCTGGCGATCTGCTTCACCGCGGCCTCGCAGTGGAGCGCCTCCTCCACCCGCTTCGGGATCTCGGTCAGGTGGGTGAGCAGCTCCTGCGCCCGCCCCACGTCCAGCGTCCCCCGCAGCCGACCCAGCTTCACCGCCAGCAGGTAGAGCGCCGCGAGCTGGGTGGTGAAGGCCTTGGTCGAGGCGACGCCGATCTCCGGGCCGGCGTTGGTCAGCACCGTGAGGTCCGCCTCGCGGGTCATCGCGCTGCCCACCACGTTGCACAGGGCGATGGTGCGGGCGCCCCGGGCCTTCGCCTCGCGCAGCGCGCAGAGCGTGTCCAGGGTCTCGCCGGACTGGCTGATGGCGATCGCCAGCTGCCCGGGGTCGATCAGCGGATCGCGGTAGCGGAACTCCGAGGCCAGCTCCACCTCCACCGGAATGCGGGCCAGTGACTCGATCATCGCCCGGCCGGCCAGACCCGAGTGCCACGACGTCCCGCAGGCCAGCAGGGTGACGCGCGACAGCGCCTTCACCTCCTCCGGGCCCAGGGTCCAGCCCTCGAAGAAGACGTCACCCTCGGAGAGGAGCACCCGGCCGCGCAGCGTGTCCGCCAGCGCCCGCGGCTGCTCCCAGATCTCCTTGTGCATGAAGTGCTTGTGGCCGCCCTTCTCCGCCATCATCGGCGTCCAGTCGATGCGGCGGGTGGGCCGGTTCGCCGCCCGGCCCTGGCGGTCGAAGACGTCCACCCGGGTGCGGCTCAGGACCGCCAGGTCGCCCTCCTCGAGGAACACCATGTCGCGGGTGTGCTCGAGCAGCGCCGGAACGTCGGAGGCGACGAAGTTCTGGCCCTCGGACAGCCCGACCACCATCGGCGAGCTGTCCTTGGTGGCCACGATGCGGTCAGGATCCTTCGCCCACACCACCGCCAGCCCGTAGGTCCCCTTCACCTGGGCCACCGCGCCGCGCACCGCCTCGGGCAGGTCCCTGCCGGCCTTGAGCTCGGCGGCGATCAGGTGGGCGAACACCTCGGTGTCGGTCTCGCTGGCGAACACGTGCCCGCGCGCCTTGAGCATCGCCTTCAGCTCGAGGTGGTTCTCGATGATGCCGTTGTGCACCACCGCCACGCCGTCATAGGTGTGCGGATGGGCATTCTCGTCGGTGGGCCGCCCGTGGGTCGCCCAGCGGGTGTGACCGATGCCCAGCGTGCCCACCGGGGGCTCGGCGCCGATGCGCGCCTCGAGGTTCTTCAGCTTCCCGGTGGCCCGGACCACGTTCAGCGTCCCGCCGTTCACCACCGCCAGCCCGGCCGAGTCGTAGCCGCGGTACTCCAGCTTCTTCAGGCCAGACACCAGGATGGGCGCGGACTGCTGCTCCCCGACGTAGCCGACGATGCCGCACATGGGTTCGTTCGTTCCTCCGGCCCGTCAGCAGCGGCCCGGGCTCCCCTGGACAGCGGAAGCTGGGCCCGGGAGCGACGGGCGACAAGCCTCCCGAACGGACTTGAACACTATCGCCGACCCGGGGCCTTGGCGCGACGCCGGCTGGGCCAGCCCTTCTTCACGATTCGAGGAGCACGGGAGAAGACCAGGGTGTCAGGCGGGACATCCTCGGTGAGGGTGGTGCCGGCGCCGAGGTAGCTCCCCTCGCCCACCTTCACCGGAGCCACCAGCTGGCTGTCGGACCCGATGAAGGCCCCATCGCCGATCTCGGTGAGGTGCTTGCCGAACCCGTCGTAGTTGCAGGTGATGGTCCCGGCGCCGACGTTCACCTTCGCCCCGATGACGCTGTCCCCGAGGTAGCAGTGGTGATGGGCCTTGGTGCCCGGTCCGATGCGGACCTTCTTGGTCTCGGCGAAGTTCCCCAGCTCCACCGCCTCGGCCAGCTCGCTGCCCGGGCGCATCCGGGCGAAGGGGCCGATGAGGCACCGCGGCCCGATCCTGGAATCGGTCGCCACCGAGTACGGGAGGACCGTCGTCCCGTCGCCCACCTCGGTCGAGGTGAAGATCGACCCCTGACCCAGCGTCACCCCGCGCCCGATGCGCGTCTTGCCGCGAAGCGAGACGCCTGGCTCGATGACCGTGTCCGGCCCGATGGTGACCTCGGGCTCGATGGTGACCGTCGCCGGATCATGCATGGTGACGCCGGCGCGCATGTGCTCGAGGTTGATGCGCTCGCGGAGCACCCGGGCACAGGCAGCGAGGTCGGCCCGGTCGTTCACCCCGGCGGTATCCTCGAGCTCGGCGCTGACCGATGCCACTTCGCCTCGCTGTGCGGCGAGCGCGACCAGGTCGGTCAGGTAGTACTCGCCCTGGGCGTTCGCCGGCCTCAGCTGGGCCAGGCCCTGGCGAAGGAATGGGGCGTCGATGGCGTACACGCCCGCGTTCACCTCGCGGATGGATTGCTGGTCCGGGGTGCAGTCCTTCTCCTCGACGATGCCGGTGATGCGCCCCGAGACGCGGAGGACCCGGCCGTAGCCGGTCGGGTCGGGGGCCACCGTGCTCACCAGAGCCAGCGGTGCGCTCCCCCGGCGGAAGGCGTCGACCAGGGCGCGGAGCGTCGACTCTCCGAGGAGCGGCGTGTCGCCGTACAGCACCAGGACCGGCCCGCTCACGCCGTCCAGGGCCCCCAGCGCCGCCCGGACCGCGTCCGCCGTTCCTCGCTGCTCGGCCTGGGTGGCGAACCGGAGCGGCTGGCCGGGGAAGCGTGCCTCCAGCGCGGTGTGCACCCGTTCGCCCTGATGACCCACCACCGCCACCACCGGACTGCAGCCGAGCGCGAGCGCGCGGCCCACCGGCCACGCCGCCAGGGGCTGACCGAGGATGGGGTGCAGCACCTTCGCCGTCTCGGACCTCATGCGGGTCCCCTTCCCCGCGCACAGCACCACCGCCGCCAGCTGTTCGCTCATCGTGGCCAGACACATTGCAAGGCGGCTGCCGCGGGCGTCAAACGGCGGACGCCTCCTCAGAGGGTGAGGACCGGCTCCGCCAGCGGTGGACGAGACCTGCACGGGCCTCAGCGAGGGGGTCGGGCGCCGCGGGCGAGCAGACGGGCGGCGCGGAACGCCTGCCGCGCATCGGAATCACGGCGGGCGTCGCGGAGCAGCCGGGCCCGCTGTCGGAGCACACACGCCAGCGGCAGCTTGAGCTCGCGCGGCAACCCGGCGAGCGGCGCCTCGCCGAACAGGCACAGCGCCCCGGCATCCATCCCGGTGAGCCGGCCGGTGATGGCGTCGATCTGCTTCAGCGCCTCGTCGCGACGTCCTTCCCGGCGCAGGCGCAGCACCGCGGCCAGCAGCTCCGCCAGCTGGCGCACCAGGCGCATGATGACGTCACGTTCGGTCAGCATCGACCCCACCAGGATGCAGCATCCCGGACCCGGGCGGGAGGCCCCCGGGGCCGCAGAGGTGTTTGACACCCTTGAGTCAAGTGGACTTGACATGGGCTCCCTCGGGCGTCGAATCTCGGTCGATGCCTGCGCGCATCACGAGTGCACTGCGTGAACGGCGGCGGCTGCAGGGCTGGTCGCAGGAGCAGCTGGGCCGCGCGGCGGGGGTGAGCCGGCAGGCGCTCAACGCGCTCGAGCGTGGACACGCCCAGCCGTCCCTGGACACCGCGCTCGCGCTTGCCAGGCTCCTCGGCACCACCGTGGAGCAGCTCTTCCAGACGCGCCGGGCCTCACCGGTCACGCTTCCCGTGTGCGCCAGCCCACCCGGGACGCGGCTGTTGCTGGCCGAGGTGGCCGGACGGGTGCAATGCCATGCGCTGGACCCGAACTCGGGGGAACCCGCCGACGCGCTGGTCGAGAACCCCCGCCTTCCGCCAGCGCTGCTCGAACCTGGGCGCTGGCGAAACACGCTCCTGGTCGCCGGGTGCGACCCGGCGCTCCGGATGCTCGCGGTGCGCTCGGGGAGCGCGCGGTGGCTCAACGCGGGGACCGGGAGGGCCGTGGACCTGCTCGTTCGCCGTCAGGTGCACCTGGTCGGCGTGCACTCCCTCACCGATCGGGACCGCCGGCGGGTGCGCGGGACCCTGCTGATCCACCTCGCCACCTGGCCCCTCGGTCTCGCCGTCCGGCACGGAAATCCCCGGGGCATCCGCGGCGTCGTCGATCTGGGCCGCCCCGACGTCCGGCTCGTCAACCGCGAGCGCGGCGCCTCGGCGCGGGTGCTCCTCGACCGCCTCCTCGCCGACGTGGGGCTCTCGCCCCTGACGGTGCGCGGGTACGCTGACGAGGTGCAGGGCCACGAGGCGGTGGCCCAGGCAGTGGCGCTCGGGGCCGCAGACGTGGGGTTGACCACCCAGGCCGCCGCCACCGCGCACGGGCTCGAGCTCCGGCAGCTCTCCGAGGAGAGCTTCAACCTGGTCATCAGGCCCGACGAGCTGGCGCGACCCGAGGTGCAGGGGCTCCTCGTCACCGCTCGCACCCCCGGGTTCCGCCGCGACGTGGGGGCGCTGCCGGGGTACGGGACCGCTCGCTCCGGGCAGCCCGTGGGACTGACGTGAGCGGGCGGGCAGCGCGCCGCGTGCTCCGGCTCCTCCCCACCGCGGCGGCCCTGCTGATGGTCCTGGTGCTGGCCACCCCGCTGCTCGCGCTGCTGCTCTCCACCGCCCCCGGCGAGCTCCTGGACGGGCTCCGGCACCCGCTCGCCCTCTCCGCGCTCCGGCTCAGCCTGCTGACGACGTCGGTGAGCCTGGCGCTGACGCTCGTCCTGGGGACGCCGCTCGCCTGGTGGATGGCCCGACACCCCGGGCCCGCGGAGCGCGCAGCCTCCATCCTGGTGCAGCTGCCCATCGTCGTGCCCCCCGCGGTGTCCGGCCTCGCCCTGCTGCTCGCCTTCGGCCGCCGCGGCCTGCTCGGACCATTGCTCGACCGCGCGGGCTGGGCGCTTCCCTTCACCACCGCCGCGGTGGTGCTGGCCGAGCTCTTCGTCTCCGCGCCCTTCTACGTCCAGTCGGCGGCGGCGGCGTTCCGGCGGCTCGACGAAGACCTCCTGTGGGTGGCCCGGAGCCTCGGCGCCGGTCCGGTTCGGCGCTTCTTCCGGGTGGCGCTTCCCCTGAGCCGCCCAGGGGTCGTCACCGGCGCGGCGCTGAGCTGGGCCCGCGCACTCGGTGAGTTCGGGGCCACCCTGATGTTCGCCGGCAACCTCCAGGGGCGCACCCAGACCCTGCCGCTGGCGATCTACACCGCGCTGGAGACCGACCTCCGCCCCGCGAAGGCGCTGAGCGTGGTGATGGTGGCAGTGGCGCTCGCGGTGCTGCTGGTGCTCGGCCGGGGCACGGTGCTGGAGGCGGTCCGTGCTCGAGCTTGAGCTGCAGGTCGTCCGCGACGGCTTCGTGCTCGAGGCGACCCTCTCGCTCACCGACGGACCCACCGCGCTCGTCGGTCCCAACGGGGCGGGAAAGAGCACCCTGCTCCGGGCCATGCTCGGCGCTGTCCCCGTCCGGCGCGGACGCATCGTGCTCCACGGCCGCGCGCTCCTGGACACCGCGCGCGGCATCTGCCTGCCGAGCGAGGAGCGAGGCGTCGGCTGGCTCCCCCAGGACTACGCACTCTTCCCCCACCTCACCGTCCTGGAGAACGTCTGCTTCGGGCGTCCGGGGCCCTCCGGCCGTGCCCGCGCCGGCGCGGTGCTGCACCAGCTCGGGGTGGGCCCCCTTGCGTCCCGGCGTCCGGGCACCCTGTCCGGCGGTGAGCGCCAGAAGGTGGCCCTCGCCCGCGCACTGGTCGCCGAGCCACGCGCGCTGCTCCTCGACGAGCCCCTCGCCGCACTGGACGCGGACACCCGGGAGACGACCCGCGGGCTCCTCGCCGACACCCTCCGCCAGCTGGCCATCCCCTCGCTGGTCGTCACCCACCAGATGCGTGACGTGCTCGCGCTCGGGGGGGCAGTGGTGCTCCTCGAGGCGGGCCGGGTGCGCTCCGTCGGCGCGGTGGAGGAGTTCCGTGCCTCACCTCCCGGCGAGTTCGCGCGCACCCTCGCCGCGTCTATGTCAAGTTGACTTGACAAAGGCCAACACCCGTCGTGAGGTCGCGCCGGTGCGCTCGCGCGGTCTGGTCCCTGCTCTCGTGGCGGTGCTCCTCCTCGCCGGGTGGTCCGCGCGGGCCGGAGACGGCGGGGGCGCCGAGGAGACGACGCTCACCGTGTTCGCCGCCGCCTCGCTGCGGGACGCCTTCGGGAGGCTGGGGGAGACGTTCGAACGGGCCCATCCCCGTGCGCAGGTGCGGTTCAACTTTGCCGGGAGTCAGGAGCTCCGCACGCAGATCGAGCACGGTGCCCCGGCGGACGTCTTCGCCTCCGCGGACACCCGGCACATGGACGCCGCGCGCTCCGCGGGGCTCGTCGGAGCGCCCACGCTCCTCGCCACCAACACTCCGGTCATCGTGGTCCCGGCCGGCAACCCGGGAGGGGTGCAGTCCCTCGCCGACCTGGCGAAGGTGAAGCGGCTGGTCCTCGGTGCGCCCGAGGTGCCGATCGGTGCGTACACGGTGCAGATCCTCGAGCGTGCCCGCGCCCTGTTCGGCGCCGACTTCCCGGCACGGGTGCAGGCCCGGGTGGTGAGCCGGGAGCTGAACGTGCGGCAGGTGCTGACCAAGGTCGTCCTCGGTGAGGCCGACGCCGGGCTGGTGTACCGGACCGACGCCCGCAGCGCAGCAGACCGGGTGAGGGTGGTGGAGATTCCTCCCGAGGTGAACGTGGTTGCCGAGTACCCGGTCGCGGTGGTGACCCGGGCGCCGCACCCGGACCTCGCGCGGCAGTGGATCTCGCTGGTGACCGGACCCGAGGGACAGGCCGTGCTGGTGAAGGCAGGGTTCGGATCGCCGGCACCCTGACTTCCGCTTGCGCCGCCGGGCGCGCACGACGATGACAGGGGCGCGCCGATGAAGACCCGAGCCCTCGCCGTTCTGCTGCTCGCCGTGGTCGTCGCGCCGGCCCGCGCAGCCCGGCCCTACCGCGGCGGGGTGGTCGCCAGCGCCTACCCGCAGGCCGCCCAGGCCGCGCTGGAGATGCTCGACCGCGGCGGAAACGCGGTGGATGCCGCCGTGGCCGCTGCCTTCGCCGCGGGGGTGGTGGGGCCGTACCACAACGGCCTCGCCGGTGGCGGCTTCGCCCTGCTCTCGCTCCAGGGCAAGGACACCCTGGCGCTCGACTTCCGCGAAGCGGCCCCGGCCGCGGCCAGCCGGGACATGTTCCTCCGCGACGGGAAGCCCGTCCCCCTGCTGTCCACCGACGGCGCGCTCTCGGTCGCGGTCCCCAACGCGGTCAACGGATACCTCGCGCTGCTGCAGAAGGCCGGCTCGCTGCCGCGCTCGGTGGTGCTCGCCCCGGCCATTCGCCTGGCCCGCGAGGGTCTGGTCGTCACCCCGAAGTACCACCAGCTGGCGAGACCGCGGGTCGACTGCCTGCGACGGGACGCCGAGGCCTCCCGCCTCTTCCTCCGTCCGGGCCCCGATGGGCGCCCCGACGTTCCCCCGCTCGGAACACGCATCCGCCAGCCCGAGCTCGCCCGCACCCTGGAGCGCATCTCGGCCAGCGGCGCCCCCGCCGTCCGCAGCGGCCCCATCGCCCGTGCCATCGTGGCGGCGGTCCGCGCCGGGGGCGGCATCCTCTCCCTGGAGGACCTGGCCCGGATCCGGCCACGGTGGCGAGCGCCGCTCTGGGGCTCCTACCGCGGCCACCGGATCGCCGCCTTCCCTCCTCCGAGCGGTGGCGGCTTCATCCTCCTCGAGACGCTCGGCATCCTCGAGCGGGCCCGGCCCCAGGGCTTCGAGCGCCGCGCACCGGAGGACGTGCATCTCTACCTCGAGGCGCTCCGCCGGGCGTACGCCGACCGGGCGCGATTCGTCGCCGATCCCGACCAGGGGGACGTCCCGGTCGCCCGCCTCCTTTCCCCCGAGCACCTGGCCGAGCTCGCGGCGAGCATCGATCCGGCACGGGCCACCCCGTCGTCCACGCTGGGCGGTGCCGCGGCCCCCGGGGGGACGGCCGCCGGGCCCTCGGAGGCGAAGCACACCACCGAGATCTCGGTCCTCGACCGTTCCGGGAACGCCGTGGCCCTCACCACCACCCTGAACAATGGGTTCGGCAGCTGCCTCGTGGTCCCGGGCACGGGCCTGCTCCTCAACGACCAGATGGACGACTTCTCGGTGCGGCCCGGCGTCCCGAACATCTACGGGCTGGTCTACGGCGAGTCCAACGGCGTCGCTCCGGGCAGACTCCCGGTCTCGTCGATGGCACCGACGCTCGTCTTCCAGAAGGACCGCCCGGGGCGGGTGCTGCTCGCGGTGGGCGGCGCCGGCGGCGCGTTCATCCCCACCGGCGTCCTCCAGGTGCTGATCAACGTCCTCGATGCCCGGATGAACCTCCCGATGGCGGTGGGGGCGGGCCGGGTCCACCACCAGTGGCTTCCGGACGTGGTCACCATCAACCCCGACTCGCTCGACCCCGCCACCCGGAAGGCGCTCGAGGCGATGGGCCACACCTTCAAGGTGACGGACTACCCGCTCGCCGACGTGGAGGCGGTGATGGAAGACCCGGACTCGGGGCTACGGACCGGGGCCTCGGACCCGCGGAACGAGGGCGCCCCGCTGGGGCAGCCCTGAGTGCCCGCGCTACCCGGAGGCGCCGGGCAGCAGCGCCGGGCCCGAGTGCGCCAGGGCCATCCGCCACCCGGTCCCGGTGCGCACGCAGACGTCGGTGAAGAAGGCCACGTCGTCCACCTCGATCCCGTTGGTCAGGCGGACCCGCGCCCGCTGCAGCCCGGTGAGCACGCCGACGCCATCCACCACCCGCGCCCGGAGGTGCAGGACCGAGAGCTCGAGGATCTCCCCCGGAATCTCCACCGCAGCCCGGAGGAAGTCCTCGCGCCGGGTCTCGCTCCCGTCCGAGCCGAGCAGCACGAAGCCCTCGGTCACCAGCGCGCCGAGCGCCCCGCCATCCCGGCGGCGGATGGCGTCGATCACGCTGTCCTCGAGCGCCAGCAGCGCCCGCTCGTCCGGGCTCAACGACGCCAGGGGGCGCTCCATGGTTCAGCCTTTCTTCCGGGTGTAGAGGCCCTCGAAGAGCAGGGTCCAGTTGCGCCCCTCGTCCGACGACTGCTCCCAGCGCTGGCGGAGGCGATCTCCCTCGAGCTTCTGCCAGACGATGCGGTTCAGCATGCTGCTCCCCCGCGAACCGGAGCGGCGCCCGCTGAGGATCATCTTGCCGTCCTTGAACTCACCGTCCAGCACCAGCACCATCCCCAGGTCGTCGACGAAGGTCTGGGTCCAGCGGCCCGCCGGGCTGTCGTAGGTGCTCAGCGAGCTGCCGTGGCTGCCGTCGGCGGAGGTCCAGCTCTCGCGGATGGCACAGCCGTCGAGGATCTTCTCCACCTTGTTCTCACCGGCCGGCGTGCCCTTGGGGGTCTGCACCTCCCAGTCGCCCACCCAGAAGTCGAACTGGCGGTACGCCGCGCCGGAGCAGGGTGGCCCCTTCGGCGAGGCCGCGGCAAAGGCGCGCTTCTTCTGGGCCGAGGCGGACAGAGGCACCAGGACGGCGAGCAGCACCAGCAGGACCCGCATCACCCCGAACCTCCCTCCCGGGCAGAATAGACGTCGCCGGGCCACACTGTCTCGGCAGCGCACGTGCTCTTCGACGCCCATCTCCACCCCGAGACGTTGTCCGACCTCGACCTCGAGTCGCTCCGCGCCTTCGGGGTCGAGCGCGCGGTGGTGCCGGGACATCACTTTCCCGAGCCCACCTCGCGGGGGCTGCGCGCGCACTTTCGCGACCTCCTGGAGGTCCAGCTCCCGCGGCTGGAGCGGGCGGGCATCCGGGGGTACGTCGCGCTCGGCGTTCATCCCCGGGCCATCCCCCGCCGCGGCCTGCACGACGTGCTCGCCACGCTCCCGGCGCTGTTTCGCGGGGGGCGGGTGGTCGCGCTGGGCGAGATCGGCTTCCACCGAGGGGGGCCGGACGAGGAGGAGACCGTCGTCGAGCAGCTCCAGCTCGCCCGCCGGCTCTCGCTCCGGGTGGTCCTCCACACCCCCGCGCTGGACAAGGAGCGCTGGACGCGCCGGCTGCTGGCCCTGGCGCACGAGCACGGGCCCGCTCCGGGGCAGGTGCTGGTGGAGCACGCCAGCGCGCGGACCGTGCCCCTCATCCTGGCCCGCGGGCACTGGGCCGGGCTGACGGTCAACGTCGGCGAGCTCACCGCCGACCGGGCGGTGCAGCTGGTGCGGAGGCTCGGAAGCCGCCGGCTCACCCTGGGCAGCGATGCCGGGGACCGGCCGGGAGACCTGCTCGGGCTGCCCCGCGCAGTGCACCTGCTCGAGCGCGCCGGGCTCGGCAAGGCGCTCGTCTCGCGCCTGGCGTTCCGGAACGCGCAGCGGTTCTTCGGCGTGGAGTAGGAGGGCTGCGAACGCCCAGCGGGTCAGTGCACCGACGCCACGACCTCGCTCGGCGTGCCGACGTCGGCGAGCTCGAGCCGGGGCTGCTCGCGCGGCTCGCCCCGCTCGAGCGCGCTGCCGAACTCGGCCGCGTCGAGGAGCCGCTGGGTGCGCTCGTCGAGCTCCACCGCGACGAGGATCGACAGCCCGGTGCCGCTCACCTCGCACTGCTGGTAGCGCGCCCAGCGACCGTCGCCCAGCTTCACGAGCTCCCCGATGTCGGCCAAGGGCATCCTCCGGACCGCGAGTGGAGGGACTGTAAGCAGCGCCCCTGACCCCCGGCAAGTCCATGTGGTAAACCGTCCGCAAGCACCTGGAATCACTCGCCCGAACGGGCGACATCGCCTGGGATGGGAGGGGGCCGGGGCGCGCTGCCGGTCAACCTGTCAACGGGTGGCTCTGTGAACCCGTGGAGGGTCCGGCACCTCCCTGACGCGCCAGGCCGCGCTCGATGACGCGTCAGGACTTCGGACGGATCTCGGTGCCGACGAGCTGCTCGAGGACGGTGATGACGGCGCCGATGTCCTGCTGACCCTTCCCCGCGGCCCGCGCCAGCTCGTAGCACTGCCGGACGGCGGCGGCGGTTGGCGTGGGCACGCAGTGGGCGGCGGCGCTGTCGAGGAACAGGCCGAGGTCCTTGTCCATCAGGTCGATCGCGAAGTGGGTCTCGAAGTCGCGGCGCAGCAGCGCGTTGCCCTTGAAGTCGAAGTATGGCGAGCGGAATCCGGAGGCCTGCACCACCTCGAGCACCTTGGCCGGGTCCACGCCGGCGCGCGTGGCGAGGAGCATGCCCTCCCCGAGGCTCTGCAGCATCGCAGCGATGAGCGCGTTGCCGGCGAGCTTCACCTGGCTGCCCGCGCCCACCGGCCCGCAGTGGATCCACTTCTCGCCCACCGCGCGAAACACCGGCTCGGCCCGGGCGAGCGCCGCGGGCGTCGCCCCGGCCATGATCAGCAGCGTCCCCTTCTCCGCGCCGTTCTTGCTCCCGGTGACCGGCGCCTCGACGAAGTCTACGCCCACCGCCCGGCCGCGTTGCTCGACGCTCCGCGCTTGATCGGGCCCGATGGTGCTGAAGTCGATCAGCAGCTGCCCGCGTCGCGCCCCGGAGAGGAGCCCGTCCTTCCCCGCCAGCACCTCCTCGAGCGCGGCGGGGGTCGCCACGCAGGTGCAGGCCACGTCCACGCTGGCCATCAGCTGGGCCGGCGTGGCGGCCACCTTGACCCCCAGCGGCTCGAGCGGGGCAGCGCGCTCCCGGGTGCGATTCCAGACCGTGACCTGGAAACCCTTGGTGGCGAGGTTCTTCACCATTCCCGTCCCCATCAACCCCAGCCCGACGAAGCCCACCCGTTGGCCACTGGCCATCTGTTCGCTCCTCTTTCGCGGAAAGGATGAGGATGTGATTAAGGTCCGAACCGTGAGGTTTCCAAGCCTTCTGCGGCCGGTTCGCGAGCGACTGCTGGCCCCGCTCGGACACGCGGACCAGGCCGAGCGCCTGCTGGTCGAGACCTTCCGCACCCTGGGCACGCTCTGCACCCGCCTGGCGGACATGGTCGAGTCACAGCGGCTGACCCGCGCCGGGTACCAGGGGCAGGGTCGCTTCCTCGAGCGGCTCGACCGGGCGGCACCTCCGTCGAAGCCGGAGTGAGCGCCCGGGGCCACCCCGGCCCCTGACCCCCCCAGGGAAGATTCCGGACCCTCGTCCGACTCCTCTTCACCGCAGGCCGATGCACGGCCTCCGGCGCCTGGGGGCGAGCGGAACCCATGGGTCTTGGGCTCGAGGAACGGAGCGCTGCGGATGCACGGATCCGCCGGGCGGCACGGGCCGGCGATCAGGAGACGGCGCTCCGGGAGCTGATGGAAGCGTACGGGGCGCAGCTCTTCGCGGTGTGCACCCGGTTCATCCCCGACCGGGCGCTCGCCGAGGACGTGCACCAGACCTGCTTCGTGCAGGCCTACCAGTCGCTGCAGCGGGTCCTGGAGCGGGAATCAATCGCCGCCTGGCTGATGGCCATCGCCCGGAACCGCTGCCTGGACGCGCTGAAGATCCACCGCCGCCGCCGCCGCTGGCAGGTTCTCCACGCGAGCCTGCCCGAGGTGCACGATGCCCGGTGCAGCGCCGAGGACGAGGTGCACCGCTCGTCGCTGATCCAGCGGCTGCGCCACGCGCTGGACGTGCTCTCCATCGAGGCACGGCGGGCGGTGGAGCTGCGCTACGGCGAGATGCTCTCCTACGAGGAGATGGCCGAGCTCTGCGGGGCCCGGCCCGGCACGCTGCAGATGCGGGTGACCCGGGCAATGCCTCTGCTCCGGCGCTCGCTGGAGGCCGAGGGCATCACCGGCTTCTGAGCAGGGCACCGCAGTCTCACTTCAGGACGGATTTCAGGAAGCGGCGGGTGGCCTCGTTCGCATCCTGCGCCGCCGGCGGGTTGTAGCGGCCCCCGCTCGGGTTGGCGAAGGCGTGGTCCGCGTCGTAGCTGCGGAACTCGTGCTTGATGCCGGCGTCCTTCAGCGCCAGGTCGAAGGCCGCCACCTTCTCGGGGGTGATCCACCCGTCGCGCTTGGCCCAGATGCCGAGCACCGGGCCCTGCAGCTTCCGGAGGAGGTTCACGTCGGTCACCGGCAGCCCGTAGTAGATGACCGTCGCCCCGACCTTCCCTCCGCTGGCCAGTGACGCGTTCAGGCTCTGCCCGCCGCCCATGTTCCAGCCCAGGGTGGCGATCTTCTTGCCGGGCACGGCCCGGGCCAGCCAGTCGATCCCGGCGACCTCCACCTCGGTGGCCGCCTTCTCGTCCAGCGCAGACATGAGCTTCTGGGCCTCCTCGGCGCTGGTGGCGACCGAGCCTCCGAAGAGGTCCACCGCGAGGACCAGGTACCCCTGCGTCGCGTACCGGTCCGCGTCCGCCTTCACCCAGTCGTTCAGTCCCCACCACTCGTGGAGGATCAGCAGGCCTCCGTGGGGTGTGCCCTTGGGGCGTGCGACGTAGCCGCTGCCGGACTTGCCGTCGGGCAACGACAGCTCGACGGACTTCCCCTTCGGCGCCGGTGGCTTCGGGTCCACCGGCTGCCGCTGCTGCGCGGGAACCCCGGAGCCGGCGCCGGCGGCGTGCGCCTTCGGGGTCTCCGCCGCGAGCACCACGGCCCAAGCGAGCATCGAGGTGACCTGGACTGCGCGGAGCGACACGGTCGACCCTCCTCGGTCCCCCGGAAGTAGCCGATCTTCCTAGCACTGGTCGCGTCGACGCGGGAAAGTGCCGAGTTGCCGCCGGTCCGGGGGCGGTACCATCTTCGGGGTCGGCGCCGAGAAGCCCCCATGTCCTTCGTCCTGGTCGTCGACGACGACGCGAGCCATCGCACGCTGATCTGCGATCTCCTCGAGGAGATGGGTTACCGCACGCGCAGCGCCGGAAACGGACAGGAGGCGCTGGACGTGCTCGAGGAGGAGATGCCGCAGGCAGTGCTCCTCGACCTGCGCATGCCGGTGATGAGCGGGTGGGGCTTGCTGGAGGCACTGAAGAAGCTCCCCCGCGCCCGCGGCCTGCCAATCATCGTCATCTCCGCCTACGGCTTCGAGTGGGAAGCAGAGCTGGTCGGCGCGAGCGGCTACGTGAGCAAGCCCGTCGACCTCGACCGGGTTCGCGAGACCGTCATCCGCATCCTCGGGCCGCCGCCCGAGTCCCAGGTGCTCCACTGATGCACGGGGGGCAGCGGCTACTGCTTGAGGCCGTGGCCCTTCGGCCCGCCGTGACCCTCGCCGCCGCCCTCGCCGGTGGGCGTCTCCAGGGCCATGTTCCACGGCTCCACGGGGAGGTTCGGTCCGGAGGTCCAGGCGACCATCGCCCAGCCGGCCACCGGGCCGGTGGTCTGGCCGAAGCTCCAGTCGTCGGGGGTGCCGAACAGCGTGGTCAGTGGCCGGGCCTGGGTGGTGAGCGGCGAGGTCTCGCCCTGCACGGTGCCGGGGGTGGCCGCATTCGGGTCCATTCGTCGGTGCGCGAGGCCCCACGAGGTGCTGACGAACGCGGCCCCGAAGCGGCCGGCGTTCCCGAGGCTGGTGGTGTCGGGCTTGTCGGACAGGGGCCCGTGCTCGTGGGAGCAGCCGACCGCGAAGGTGCCGAGCGCGAGCGCGCCGGCAGCGACCAGGGGACGGGGGAGTAGAGGCATACGGCCGGGGGGCCTTAGCACAAACGGCCACGGCCGGAATGCCCGACCGTGGCCGCCTTCGAAGAAGGCCTGCCGGACGCCGGTCTAGCGCCCGGTGCCGCTGGTGGTGTCCGAGCTGGAGGAGCTGCTGCCGGTCGTGCCGGCGCTGCCAGCGCTGTCCCCGCCGCCGGCTCCGGCCCCGCCTGAGCCCGTGCCGGTCATCGATCCCGCCGGGTCGGAGCTGGTGCTGGAGCGAGTCTCCTTCTTCTGCTTCTTGGTGGTGGTCGAGGTCGAGGTGTCACCCGACCCGCCATGGGTGCTCTCGGTGGAGGTGCTGCTGGTGCTGCTGTCGTAGGAATGCTGCGTCTTTCCGGTGCTGCCCGAATCGCTCGTGCCGGTGCCCGTCCCGGTCGAGCCACTGCCGCCGGTGGCGTCGCCCGAGCCGTACGAGGAGCCCGATCCGGCGGTCCCGGTCGAGCCCGTGCCGGCCGATCCGGAGCCGCCGTACATCGGGGCGGAGCCCGTCGTGCGACCGGACCCCGTGCCAGGGGTGTCGGAGCCGGTCGAGGTCGAGCCGGTGCTGCCGGTCGTCGAGCCGGTGGACCCAGTGCTGCCGGAAGACTGGGCGAGGGCGAACGGCGCCGCGCCGAGCATTCCGAGGAGAACCATCTTCTTCATGAATCCGCTCATCGTGTGTCTCTCCAGATGGACGGCCCAAGGTTTGCGTCCGGGCCGCCCGAGGTTCCACAGAGGGTTGGGCTGGATGCCCCGCGTCACCACTGATCCGCGGGACAACCGCTCGGGCGCGGCACGCGCGGCCGGGGAGCAGCCCGTCGGCCCTCCAAGAATTCCGGGCTCCAGGGCAGAGTGACGGCGACATCCGTGCGCGTCTTTCACTCGGACCACCACGTCGTCCCGCTTCCTCCCGGACACCGGTTCCCCATGGGAAAGTACCGGCTGCTCCGGGAGGCGCTGCTCGCCTCGGGCGTTCTCCAGACAGACGAGCTGGTGCCCGCAGAACCGGTGGACGTCGAGGCGCTGCTGCGGGTGCACACCCCGCGGTGGGTGCGGGCGATGCTCGAGAACCGGGTCACCGAGCCCGAGCAGCGCCGGCTCGGCTTCCCCTGGAGCCCCGAGCTGGTGGTGCGCTCACGCGCCGCAGTGGGCGGCACCTGCGCGGCGGCGGTGCGCGCGCTCGCCGAGGGCATCGGGGGGAACCTCGCCGGAGGCACCCATCACGCGTTTGCCGACCACGGCGAGGGTTACTGCGTCTTCAACGACATCGCAGTGAGCATCCGCGCGCTCCAGGCGGCCGGGAGCATCGGCCGGGCGCTGGTGGTCGACCTCGACGTGCACCAGGGCAACGGGACCGCCGCCATCTTCGAGGGCGACACCCAGGTCTTCACCTTCAGCATGCACGGCGAGCACAACTTTCCCTTCCGCAAGCAGCGCTCGAGCCTGGACATCGGCCTGCCCGATGGGGCCGGCGACGAGGTCTACCTGGACGTGCTCGCCCGACACCTGCCCCCGGTGCTCGAGGTCGCGCGGCCCGACCTCCTCTACTATCAGGCCGGCGTCGACCCGCTCGCCGAGGACACGCTGGGGCGGCTGTCGC
The DNA here is from genome assembly GCA_035519675.1 of Myxococcaceae bacterium. Classification (GTDB taxonomy): domain Bacteria; phylum Myxococcota; class Myxococcia; order Myxococcales; family Myxococcaceae; genus RPRB01. The sequence goes on along the minus strand of DATIWB010000006.1, from coordinate 31,636 downwards.
TCACTCACGCCGGGCTCGAGGCACGGGACACCTTCGTCCTCGAGGCGGCGCGGCGCTCCGGCGTCCCGGTGGTGGTCACACTGGGGGGCGGGTACGCCCGACCGCTCGAGGCGACGGTGCGCGCACACATCGGCACCTATCGCGCCGCTCGGAGGGTGTGGGGGTAAGCTTCCGACACGTCGCACCCGATGGCCGCGCTCACTTCCGAGGTCCTGGCGACTCTCTTTGGCGAGAGTCCAGAGCCCGTCTTCGTCTACGCGCCGTTGCGCGAGGGCAGCCGGGTGGTGGACTTCCGTTACCTCTACGCCAACCCCGCCGCGTTGCAGGTGGTGAGCACGCCGATCCGGCAAAAGCTCGAGCAGGGGCTGCTGGCGGTCGCCCCGGACGCCGAGCGCTGGGGGCTGCTCGCCGCCTACAAGCGGACGATGGAGAGCGGCGAGCCAACCGACCTTCGCATCGACCGCAACGAGGGTCCGATCAAGGGCTCGTTCCGCATTCATGCCAGCCGGGCCGGCGGGGCGCTGCTGATCCACCTCCGTGACGTGACCCGGGAGGCCGAGACCCAGGCCGCGTTGCAGAAGACCGAGGCGGAGCGTGACCAGACCGAGCTGCGCCGCGCGTCGATCGAGTCCTTGCTGGCGCAGGTGCCTGCAGAGATGGCGTACCTGCGTGGACCCGAGCTGGTCTACGAGTTCGTCAACGACCGCTACCGCGCGCGCCATCCGGGCCGGGAGCTGCTGGGCCGCCCGCTGACGGAGGTGCTCGGCGCCGGGGGGAACGACCCGCTGCTCCTGGCGATGCGCGAGGTGTTCCGCACCGGTGCTCCCTACCGCGAAATCGAGCACCCGCTGGTGGTCGACGGCCCCGGCGGCACCGAGCGCCGCTGGTTCGATCTGGCCTTCCTCCCAGTCACCGGGGCGGACGGGGCGGTGGAGGGCGTGCTCTCCTTCGGCACCGACGTGACCGAGCAGGTCTCGGCACGGGGGCGGAGCGATGCGCTGGCGCGGGAGAGGATGGCCCTGGCCGAAGAGCTGGAGGGCGAGCGCCGGCGGCTGGCGGTGGGCGAGGAGCGCTTCCGTTCCATCGTCGAGACGCACGCCGACATGGTCTGGGTGGCGGACTGGAACGGCCAGCTGCGCCACCCGGTCCCGAGCTGGTGCGCGCTGACCGGGCAGAAGCCCGAGGAGATGCTGGGCCTGGGCTGGGTGGACGTCATCCACCCCGACGACCTCGACCGCCTCTCGCAGCAGTGGGCCGACGCGGTGGTGCAGCGGCGCCGTTTCGAGGCCGAGTTCCGAATCCGGAAGGCCTCCGGGGGCTGGGCCACGGTGGCCTCCCGCGGCATCCCCCTGCTGCGCGACGACGGACACATCCGCGAGTGGGTGGGGACCACCATCGACGTCACCACGCGCCATCGCGAGGAGGAGGCCCTCCGCATCCTCTCCGGTGGCGCGGCGGCGCTCTCCAACACCCTGGACTACAAGGCCACGCTCCGTGCGGTGGGCGAGATGGCCATCCCCACCTTCGCCGACGTGTGCATCGTCGATCTCATGGACGAGTCGGGCGTGCTGCGCCGCGTGCTGGTGTCGGGGCACATCGAGGAGGAAGCGCTGGAGGAGCTCCGGCGGATGCCGCCGCGCACCGACCCGGACTCGCCGGTGATGGAGGCGCTCCGCACCCGGCGCTCGGTCCTCCGCGAGCGGCTCCCTGCGGCGGTGAAGCTGGAGATGGCCGGAGACCCCGAGCGGCTCAGCCTCTTCGACCGGCTGAGCCCCACCTCGCTGGTCTGCGCGCCGCTGTCCGCGCGCGGGAGGACCCTGGGGGTCATCAGCTTCCTCACCGTGCGGAGCGGACGGCGGTTCGAGCGGCTCGACCTCGGACTGGTGGAGGAGCTCGCCCGCCGGGCGGCGCTGGCCATGGACAACGCCGAGCTCTACCAGCGCGCCGAGGAGGCCAGCCGCGCCAAGGACGAGTTCCTGGCCACGGTGAGCCACGAGCTTCGAACGCCGCTGGCCTCCATCCTCGGCTGGACGCGCCTGCTCCGGCGCGGCGGGCTCACCACCGAGAAGCAGTCGCGCGCCCTGGAGACGCTGGAGCGCAACGCCCGGGCCCAGACCCGCCTGGTGGAGGATCTCCTGGACGTGAGCCGCATCGTCTCCGGGAAGACCCGGCTCAACGTGGAGACCGCCGACCTGGGGCGCATCGTCGAGGCGGCGGTGGACTCCATCCGGCCCAGCGCCGACGGCCGCGGGGTTCGGCTGGAGGCCTCGGTCGAGCCCTGCACCCTGGCCGGCGACCCCGAGCGGCTCCATCAGATCCTCTGGAACCTCCTCTCCAACGCGGTGAAGTTCACCCCGCGAGGCGGGCGGGTGTCGGTCTCGCTGACGGTGCGCGAGCGCACGGCCACCTTGATGGTGGCCGACACCGGCCAGGGCATCCGGCCCGACTTCCTCCCCCACGTCTTCGAGCGCTTCCGGCAGGCCGACGCCACTGCCACCCGCGCGCACGGCGGCCTCGGCCTGGGGCTGGCCATCGTGCGGCACCTGGTCGAGCTGCACGGCGGCACGGTCTCCGCCACCAGCCCGGGCGAGGGCCAGGGCACCACCTTCACCGTGCAGATCCCGCTCGCAGCGGCCGCCCCGCTGGAGCGCTCGCCCGCCGAGGCTCCGACGGCGCAACGGGTGAGCCTCTCCGGCCTGCGACTGGTGGTGGTGGACGACGAGCCAGACACCCGGGAGATGGTGGCCTCCACCCTCGAGACGCACGGGGCCGAGGTGGTGGCGCTCGCCGACGCCGAGGACGTCCTGCGCTGGCTCGCCGGGAACAAGGCCGATCTCCTGGTCTCGGACGTGGCCATGCCGCGCATGGACGGATGCGCGCTCATTCGTGAGATCCGCCGCACCGGTCCCGGCTCGGCCCGCGCCATTCCCGCGGTGGCGCTCACCGCCTACGCCCGCCCCGAGGACCGCCGCCGCGCGCTGGATGCCGGGTTCCAGGACTACTTGACGAAACCAGTGGAGCCGGAAGTTCTGGTGGCGCGGGTCGCCGCCCTGGTGAGGCCCCGCGCCGCGGCCTGAGGGCCCGCGCCGCCGGCGACGTCGGTCCGAGTGCTCGCCGGTGCGGGGGGTTAGGTCACGGGCACGGGCCGCTGCATCGGGGGGGGGTGGGATCCCGTCAGCGCGCCGCAATACCATCGTCGGTCAGGCCCCCCTGTGGAGACGTCCGTGTTCACCAGCGATCCCGCCTCGCCGGACGCCGCGGCGACGCACTCCTCCACGCTCTGGCGAGTCCTGCTCGAGGCCACCGCGGATGGCGTGCTGGTGGTGGACGCGCACGGACGGGTCCTCGCCACCAACCCCGCCTTCTGCCGTCTCTTCTCGCTTCAGGCTCCGGCTGCGCCGCTGCACGGCCTGTCGTTCGGGGAGCTGGGTGAGCGGCTGGGCGAGTCCTTCGCCGACACCGCGCAGTTCCTCGGGCGCGCCGAGGAGCTGCAGCGGCAGGACGGACCGGTGACCGGCAAGTGCTGGACGATGAGCGACGGGCGGGTGCTCGAGTGCGACGTCCTGCCGGTCATGCTGGAAGGTCGCCGGAGCGAGCAGCTGTGGCTGTGGCGGGACGTGACCGAGCGCGCCCGGCTGCGCGCCGCCGAGGGGCACGGCCATCCGCACGAGCCGAACCTGTCGTACCTCGACGAGCTCACCGGGCTCTACAACCGGCGCGGCTTCCTGCGGTTCGCCCGGGCGCAGCTCGACGCCGCGGCGATGGCCGGCCGCCCGATGCTCCTCATCTTCGTGGACCTGGACGAGCTGAAGGACATCAACGACCGCCTCGGGCACGCCGTGGGCGACCAGGCGCTGGTGGACATGGCCACGGTGCTCAAGTCGACCTTCCGCGAGCGGGACGTGGTGGCGCGCCTGGGGGGCGACGAGTTCGTGGTGCTGGTGACCGATTCCTCGGCGGTTCGGGAGCCCGACCTCCTCGCCCGTCTGGCGGGGCGGCTCGACACGCTGAACGCCCGCCCTGGCCGTGAGTTCCAGCTCGCGTTCAGCACCGGGGTGGCGGGGTTCGATCCGGCCGCGCCCGAGCCGCTGGAGGACCTGCTCTCCGAGGCGGATAGCCGGATGTACCTCGACAAGCGCCGCCGCAAGGACGCCGCCGCACACTGAGCCGCTCACGGACTCGATGCGGCGACAGACCAGCGAGCCGCATGCCGGGAGGGGACGTGCGGAGGGCGGTCGGATCGCCGTGCGCGTTCCGTCTGGCCTGCGCGACCTCCACCGCTCCCCGGAGGCACGACTGATACAGAGTGCCCCGGATCGGACCCGGCCATGCACTTGGCGACCATACGCCCGCCCATCTCGCCGCCTTCGACACATGATGCCTCGAGGCAAGGTCGAGGCCAGAACTAGTTAAGGAAGTTACTTAACTAGTTTCAAAAAATAGTTAAGGAACTTCCTTAACCAGTCGTGGCATGCCGGTTCCCGTCCTGGGAGGCGACTTGCCTCGGCGGGCACGCGTCCAGGCGCTGCGGTCGCCCGTGGTCCCGCCGCTCCCAGGAGCGCTCGGACGACGCGCAGGCCGGCCGGATCCGGCGGTGCGACCACATCCATCCCCACCCGCGTCCCACCGGGGCCCTTCCTTCCCTCGTGTCCGAAGGTGTCCGGGGACGACGTCCCGTCAGGCCTTCGCCAGCTGCCGGAGCACGAACGGGAGGATTCCGCCGTGCCGGTAGTAGTCCAGCTCGTTCGGGGTGTCGATGCGGCAGCTGACGGTGAACTCCTTCGTCCCCTGCTCTCCGGTCGCCTTCACCGTGAGCCGCTTGCCGGGCGCCAGCCCCTCGGCCACGCCGCCGATGTCGAACGTCTCCTTGCCGGTGAGGCCGAGCGTCGCGGCGTCCTGCCCGGCGTCGAACTGCAGCGGGAGCACGCCCATCCCCACCAGGTTGCTCCGGTGGATGCGCTCGAAGCTCTTGGCCAGCACCGCCCGGACGCCGAGGAGCAAGGTGCCCTTGGCCGCCCAGTCGCGCGAGCTCCCCGTGCCGTACTCGGACCCGGCGATGACCAGCAGCGGCGTCTTCTCCGCGGCGTACTTCATCGCCGCGTCGTAGATGCTCATCCGCTCCCGGCTCGGGTGGTGGACGGTGACCCCGCCCTCCACGCCGGGCACCAGGAGATTCCGGAGCCGGATGTTGGCGAAGGTGCCGCGCACCATCACCTCGTGGTTGCCGCGGCGGCTGCCGTAGGAGTTGAAGTCCTTCGGCTCCACCCCCTGCTCCATCAGGTACCGCGCCGCGGGGCTGGACTTGGCGATGCTCCCCGCAGGGCTGATGTGGTCGGTGGTCACCGAGTCGCCGAGCAGCGCCAGCACCCGGGCGCCCTTGACGTCCTGTACCGGCGCCGGCTCCCTGGGCAGATTCTCGAAGAACGGAGGCCGGCGGACGTAGGTGCTCTTGGGGTCCCAGGAGAAGGTGTTCGAGGCCGGCACCTTCATCGTCCTCCAGCGCTCGTCGCCCTCGAGCGCATGGGCGTACTGGTTCCGGAACTGCTCGGGCTTGACGTGCGCGGCGACGGCCTCGCGCACTTCCTGGTCCGAGGGCCAGATGTCTCTGAGGTAGACCGGGTTTCCGTTGCGGTCGACGCTGAGGGGTTCCTTGTTCAGGTCCAGGTCCATCTCTCCGGCGATGGCGTAGGCCACCACCAGCGGAGGACTGGCCAGGAAGTTCATCCGCACGAAGGGGTTGATCCGCCCCTCGAAGTTCCGGTTGCCGGAGAGCACCGCGGCCACCACCAGGTCGTGGTCGGTGACCACGCTGGAGATGTGCTCCGGCAGCGGCCCCGAGTTCCCGATGCAGGTGGTGCAGCCGTAGCCCACCAGGTGGAATCCCAGCGCCTCCAGGTAGGGCACCAGGCCCGCCGAGCGCAGGTAGTCCATGACCACCTTGCTGCCCGGAGCGAGCGAGGTCTTCACCCAGGGCTTGGCCCCGAGCCCGCGCTCCACCGCCCTCTTTGCCAGGAGCCCGGCAGCGAGGAGCACCGCGGGGTTGCTGGTGTTGGTGCAGGAGGTGATGGCGGCGATGACCACCGCTCCGTGCTGCAGCCGGTAGCTGAGCGCCCCCTGGTTGACGACCGCGCTGGCGGCGAGGCGTGAGGCGCCGGAGGGGGGCGGGGCCTTGGGGGCCGCGGCGGTCGGGGCGGCGTCGTCGTCCTGGGGCGGAGCGGTGTTCAGCATTTCCACCAGGCTCTTGTGGAAGATCTGCTTGGCGTCCTTGAGCGGCACCCGGTCCTGCGGGCGCTTCGGACCGGCGAGGCTCGGCTCCACCGTGGAGAGATCGAGGCTCAGCAGATCGGAGAAGACCGGCTCCGGGGCGTCCGGGGTGTGGAAGAGCCCTTGCGCCTTGAAGTAGGCCTCCACCGCCTCGACCTGGGCCGGAGGCCGGCCGGTGAAGCGGAGGTACGAGAGCGTCTCCTTGTCCACCGGGAAGATGCCGATGGTGGCGCCGTACTCGGGCGCCATGTTGGCGATGGTGGCGCGGTCGGGGAGCGAGAGCTCCGAGATGCCTGGCCCGAAGAACTCGACGAACTTCCCCACCACGCCCTTCTTCCGGAGCATCTGGGTGACGGTGAGGACCAGATCGGTCGCCGTCGCCCCCGGCGGCAGCCTGCCGCTGAGCCGGAACCCGACGACTTGCGGAATGAGCATGGTGAGCGGCTGGCCCAGCAGCGCCGCCTCCGCCTCGATGCCGCCCACGCCCCAGCCCACCACCCCGAGTCCGTTCACCATGGTGGTGTGCGAGTCGGTCCCCACCAGCGTGTCGGGGAACAGGCGGCTTCCGTCCTGGAAGACGACCTGGGCGAGGAACTCGAGGTTGACCTGGTGGCAGATGCCGGTGTCGGGCGGCACCACCCGGAAGTTGCGGAACGCGCCCTGTCCCCAGCGAAGGAAGGCGTAGCGCTCGCGGTTACGGTCGAACTCGATGTCGGCGTTGGCCTGGAACGCGCTGGTGGTCCCGAACTGGTCCACCACGACCGAGTGGTCGATGACCAGGTCCGCCGGGTTCCGGGGGTTGATCTTGTTGGGGTCACCCCCGAGCGCGCCCAGCGCCTCGCGCATCCCGGCCAGGTCGACCACTGCCGGCACCCCGGTGAAGTCCTGGAGCAGCACCCGGGCGACGTGAAAGGCAATCTCGGTGTCGGGCGCGGCCTTGGGGTTCCAGGCGAGCATCTTCTCGATGTGCTCGCGCTTCACCACCCGCCCGTCCTCGTGGCGGAGGAGATTCTCCAGCAGCACGCGCAGCGAGAAGGGCAGCTGCCGGACCGCGGGATGCGACTTGGCCAGCACGTCCAGCGAGAAGACCTCGTAGGTCTTGCCGCCAACCTGCAGGCTGCCTCGAGTCTTGAAGGAATCGGTGGTCATGGCGTGCACCAGCGGTATGCCCGGGAGAGCGACCGAGCGCAACGACCGCGCGCCCGATGGCTTCCATGCGCCCGGCGCACGGGAGACGGGCCCGGCGGCCGCCGGCCCTCGGTGCACGATTGACCACCCCCGGTCCGCCCGAGCAGTCTCCCAGGAGCGCCATGGCCCATTGCCCCCATCTCCAGACCCTCAAGCCGGTCCACCCGAGCACCACCCTAGGCTGCGAGGACTGCCTGAAGATGGGTGGGCGCTGGGTCCATCTCCGGCTGTGCCTGACCTGCGGCCACGTGGGCTGCTGCGACTCCAGCCCCAACCGGCACGCGACGAAGCACTTCCACGCCACCCAGCACCCCATCGTCCAGTCGATGGAGCGGGGCGAGGACTGGGGCTGGTGCTACATCGACGAGGTCGACTTCGAGGGCGACGAGCTGCCGCCACGTGCCTGAGCGCTCGACGACGATGGACCCCTCACGCTCACCCGCCGGCCCCAGACGGCTCGGAGCCCTCCTCCTCGCGGTGGGCTCGAGCGCCCTGGGGTGCGCCACTCCCGGACCCTCGCCGGAGGCCCAGCGGGTCATCCCGGTGAACGGAGTTCCCGGCCCACGCTGCCAGAACCTCGGCACCGTCATCGGACAGAGCGAGGCCCGGGCGTTCGGAGCGACGGGAGAGCAGCTGGTCTCGGAGGCCACCGGCCAGGCGATGGAGAGGGCGGGGGCGCTCGGCGCGACGCACATCTTTCTCTCACCGGTGACGGTGCGCGACAAGGACGGAGCACCGTTCTCGGCGACGCTCACCGGCGTCGCCTTCCGGTGCCCGACCGCGTCTCCCTGACGCCGAGCCCCGGGACCTAGGAGCCTGGAGCGCGGGTTCCCTCGAGCGCCCGGAGCGCCGCGCGCGACACCGCCTCCCGCGCCCAGGCCGGCTCGACGACCTCGGCCTCGCCGCCGAAGGAGAGGATCCACTGGACGAGCCACCGCTCCTCACCGGAGACCTTGACCTCCACGCCTCCGTCGGTGAGCTCTCGGGCCTCGCCGCCGAAGCGCTCCCGGAGGTAGGGGGCGGCGGCGGCGGTGAAGCGGACCCGCACCTCGCCCCGCTCGGCCGGATCGGGCACGCGCGCCGGGGGCATCGACCGCGGCGAGAACGCCCGGTCGGTCCGCTGGATGGCGGTCATCCGGTCGAGCCGGAACAGCCGCTCCGAGCCCCGGCCGAGGTCCCAGCCGTAGAGGTACCACTGCCCGCGGTGGTTGAAGACCTCCGCCGGCTCGACCCGGCGGTGCTCGGCGGCGGTGCTGCCCCGGCCGGCGTAGTCGAACTCGAGCTCGCGGCGCTCCTCGACGGCGCGGGTGAGGACGCCGAGCTCCTCGGAGGCGAGCGACCGGGCGTTCACCGCGCTCCCCAGCTCCCGGTACATCTTCTTGGCCTGCGCCGGCAGCACCTTCTCCAGCTTTCCCAGCGCCGAGGCCAGCGCGCTCTGGGCGGCGGGACGGAGCAGCTCGGCGGCGGCGGCCAGCGCCGCTGCCTCGGGACCGGTCAACCGGGGCGGCTTGCTGAAGCGCTGATCGAGGTCCACCCAGACGCGGTCGTTCTCCACGTGCAGATCGATGAAGTCGTCGGGCTGGAACGGGGGGCGGCCCACCATGGTGAGCAGCTCGAGATCGCGAAGCAGCTCCTCGCGGCTCACCCCCAGCTGCCTGGCCAGGGCATCCACCGTCACCCCCCGGTGGCGGGCCACGTAGGGGACGACGAAGAGGAGGCGACGGAGCCGCTCGTGCACGTCGCTCACGCCCTGCCTCCGTGCCGTGCGGCCACCCGCTCGGCCAACTCCCTGAGCCGCGCCCGTGCCGGCTCGGGCGAGAGCACCCGGGCCTGCGGCCACAGGGCCAGGACGTGCTTGAGCAGCGCATCCAGCAGGGTGACGGTGAGCACCACCTCGGTCCGTCCGCCGCTCCGCTCCACCCGCCCGTCCGGAAAGTGCGCCCCGGCCTGGGCCGCGAGCGGGCCCTGCAGCTCGAGGCGGACCTCCACCGCGGGTTCGATTCCCCACTGCCAGGGTGCGTGCGGCACGTGGGCGTCGATGACGAAGTCCTTCGGCACCTCGAAGTCGTGCGTCCGCGGCTTGCTGGCGTTCATCTTCAGCGCTCGGATGCGGTGGACGTGGAAGGTGCGGAGCCCCTGTCGCAGATGGCAGTAGCCGACCAGCGACCAGACGCCGCGGCGAAGCACCAGCCCGAAGGGGTCCACCTTCCGGGTCGACGCCTCGGGGCGCTTCGGCGAGGCGTAGACGATCTCCACCCACTTCCGTGCGCTCGCCGCCCCCCAGAGGACTTCCAGGAACTCGGGCACCGCCGCGCTCTCGCGGACCGCGCCCAGCTCCATGCGCACCCGGGGCATGACCAGCTCGCCGCCAGCGAAGAAGGCGATCTTCCGGAGCGCGTGCTGCAGGTCGTGCCGGCCGGGGAAGGCGCCCGAGGCCAGCGCGGCCGAGCCCGCGGCGTACAGCACCGCCATCTCCTCGGGGGTGAAGCCGGGCTCGGGGAGGTAGTACGCGCTCCGGTCGAGGAGGTACCCGTCCTTGCGGTCCTCGTCGCCCTGGACGTAGGTGAGCGGGATGCCCAGCTCGAGGAGCTCGGCCTTGTCGCGCTCGAACTTACGTTCGGTCGCCTCGTCGCTGCCGCTCCCGTAGTCCTCGGGGAAGCTCTCCTTGAGCTCGGCCCACGACACCGGCTCGTGGGCGTCGAGCAGCAGCGCCACGAGGTCCAAGAGGCGTTCGGTACGGTCCATGGCGGCGCAGGGGAACATGTGGACGAAGAACCCTGGCCCGTCAAGGCTCGGCGTGGACGCCGGTGGAAGGGCCGCGCCGATGGTAGCGTCCAGAACCGTGCAGGCTTCCGGACGGGTGCGGGCGCTGCAGCCCACGGTGTTCTCCGAGTTCAGTGCCCTTGCCGCTCGCTCCGGCGCGGTGAACCTCGGCCAGGGCTTCCCCGACTTCGACGGGCCGGAGGTGGTGCGAGAGGCGGCGGTGGCCGCGCTCCGCAGGGGTGAGAACCAGTACGCGCCCGGCCTCGGCGCGGTCCCGCTGCGGCAGGCGATCTCCGAGCACGCCCGGCGCTTCCTCGGGCTGGGCATCGATCCGGAGACCCAGGTGGTGGTCACTTGCGGGGCGACCGAGGCCATCTTCGACGCGGTCCAGGGCCTGGTGGACCCCGGCGACGAGGTCGTCGCATTCCAGCCGGTGTACGACTCGTACGCCGCCAGCGTGTCCATGGCCGGCGGCGTGCTGCGACCGGTCACCCTGCGGCCGCCCGACACCGCCCACCCGCGCTGGTGGTTCGAGCCGGCCGAGCTGGAGGGGGCGTTCGGTCCGCGCACCCGGGTGGTGCTGGTGAACACGCCGCACAACCCGACCGGCAAGGTGTTCACCCGGCGGGAGCTGGAGCAGGTGGCGGACCTGGTCCAGCGGTGGAACGCCGTCGCGGTGGTGGACGAGGTCTACGGGCATCTGGTCTACGACGGCGCCGAGCACCGCTCGCTGGCGGGCCTGGAGGGGATGGCGGAGCGCACGCTCACCGTGAGCAGCGCGGCCAAGACGTTCGGGCTCACCGGCTGGAAGGTGGGCTGGGCCATGGGGCCGCGCGGGCTCCGGGACGCGGTGTTGCAGGCACACCAGTACGTGACCTTCGCCGTTCCCACCCCCCTGCAGCACGCGGTTGCCGCCGCGCTCCGGCTCCCGGACGCCTACTTTCGCGAGCTGCAGACCGACTACGCCCGGCGCCGGGGCAAGCTGCTGGAAGCGCTCGAGGCGGCTGGCCTTGGGCCCTGGACCCCGGAGGGCGCGTACTTCGCCTGCGTGGACGTGGCAGGCCGGGGCTTCAGCGACGACGACGCGTTCTGCCGGGACCTCACCACCCGGGTGGGCGTGGCGGCCATCCCGCTCTCGGCGTTCTACCTGGACCGCTCGCGGGCCCCGTGCGTGGCGCGCTTCGCGTTCTGCAAGGCGGAGGCGACGCTGGACGAGGCCGCGCGGCGGCTTCGGGCGCTGGATCTGGCCCGCTCCTCCTGACCGGAGGTCGGCTCAGCCCGACTCGGGACGGAACTGCAGGGCCACGCCGTTCATGCAGAAGCGCTCGCCCGTCGGATGGGGGCCGTCCTCGAAGACGTGCCCCAGGTGGCCGCCGCAGCGGGCGCAGTGGACCTCGGTCCGGACCATCCCGTGGGTCTCGTCGGTCTCGGTCTCGACCGCGCCCTGCAGCGGCCGGATGAAGCTCGGCCACCCGGTGCCGCTCTCGAACTTGTCGCTCGACGAGAACAGGGCCTGTCCACAGCCCGCGCAAAGGAAGGTGCCTGGCCGCTTCTCGCGGTCGAGGGGGCTGGTGAAGGCCCGCTCGGTGCCGTGCTGGCGCAGGACCGCGTACGCCGCGGGGGACAGCCGCTCCCTCCACTCCTCGTCCCTGCGCTCCACCTCGAAGTGTTCGGTGCTCATGGCGATCCGCTTCATGCTCCCGGGACGGCCTGGCCGCCACTCTGGTTTCAGGGCCAGGGGTGACGGTTCCCGGCCCGTTCCTGCGCATCCCTCGTCGAGCCCCCTTGCCGCAGGGGGGCGACCATCCGGAGGAGAGTCGGGATGCACGGACTCCGTCGAGCGCTGCACCTCGCTGTCCTGATCGGTCTGAGCGCCTGGGCGACCGCCTGCGGCTCGAAGCTGGACGGGACCTACGCCAATGCCACGGGAATCGTGATGCTGGAGCTGAAGTCGGGCGGAAAGGCCACGATGGGCATGGGTGGGGAGACCAGGGATTGCACCCACGCCGAGGAGGGCAAGCAGATCCGTCTGACCTGTGGCGGGGATCGGATCACGTTCCGGGTGAACGACGATGGCTCGCTCTGGGCTCCGGGATTCATCGGGGTGATGAAGAAGTCGAAATGAGGAGCGAACTCGCGCCGGCACCGGGTCAGTCGGCCACCAGCAGCGAGAACGCCTCGTGGACCGCCTCGGCGGGAACCACGTGCTCGACTGCCGGGAACTCGCGATAGACGACCCAGTCGCCGGCGGCCCGGAGCGCGGGGACGATCGCCCGGCTGCTGAGACCGATGGGCACCACCGGATCGGCGGTTCCGTGCGAGACGAGGAACCGCGGGCGGCCCACCCGCCCGGTGACCTCGATGCCGGTGGGGGAGAAGGCGAAGATCCACCCGAAGAGATCTCCGTTCGACGGCCCGAGCGAGAGGGCGAAGGTGGCGCCCGCCGAGAAGCCACCGAGCGCGATGTGCCCGGGGTCGACCGACACGCGCCGGAAGGTCTCGGCGAGCGCCTCGTCGAGAAAGCGGAGGTCCGCGCCGAAGTCCCCCGGCACGAAGTCCCAGCTCCAGCGCCGGCTCTCCGGCAGCAGCACCGCGACGCCCCGCTCCTCGGCGTCGGAGTGGACGACGGTCCAGATGCCCGCCGCCGAGCCCCCCGCCCCGTGGAGCATCACCAGCAGGGGAACCCGGCGAGACCGCGCCTCCTCCGGGACGTAGAGCAGAGCGTCCCGCGGCGATCCCAGCCCGAGCCGGACCAGTCCCGGGCGGGCCGGGCGGAGCTCCGCCTCGGGGCGGGCGTGGATCCGCGCGGATTCCGGTGCGGGACCCGGGTCGAGGCGGACGTTCGCCGGCACACCGGCCGCGCAGCCGAGGAGCAGGAGGGGGACCACACACCGGAACGGCACGGGGAGGAGTCCATCACGGCCCCGGCCCCGGAAGGGCACGGTTGCCGGCCGCCGGCCCCCCGCTCGCTGCCGACGAGCGGATCGCCCCGGAAATGGCTAGATATCCACCGAGGGCAGCCTCGCCTGCCCCCTGGAGAGCACCTCTGAAAGACCTGCACGGCAACACCCTCGGCCTCAAGCCCAGTGAGCTGCAGCAACTGCGCAACACCTACCGCCGTCGGGTCTCCCCACACGAGATCGTCAGCGCCGAGCTGGCCCGGCACCTCACCGAGCTGTCGCTGCAGACGAACCGCCAGGTCGGGGTCCTGCTGAACCGGAAGGGCGAGGTCGAGCGAGTGGTGGTGGGCAACGCCCACAAGCTCGAGCTCCCGGACATCGGCCGCGCCCGCGCCGGCCAGGTCCGCCTCCGTGGGCTCCGGCTGGTGCACACCCACCTCAAGTCCGAGCCGCTGACCCGCGACGACCTCACCGACCTCGCGCTTCTCCGGCTGGACCTGGTGGCGGCGGTCGGCGTGCGCCCCGACGGGCTCCCGGGCGTTCTGCACTTCGCCCACCTGGTCCCGGCGAACGGCGACGGGAGCTACTGGCGGACCGAGACCTTGCCCTCGGTGCACGGGCCCCAGCCGGACCTCGCGGCCACCCTGGGCGCGCTCGAGGACGAGCTGGCGCAGGGGACCCTGGCCCGCGCCGTCTCCGGTCGTGAGCGGGCGATGCTGGTGGGAGTGGCGCTCGACGGACAGCGCGGCCGCGCCGAGGCGTCGCTCACCGAGCTGCGTGAGCTGGCGCGGACCGCGGGCGTGGAGGTGCTCGACTCGGTGCTGCAGATGCGGCGCGAGCCCGACCCGCGCTACCTCATCGGCCGCGGCAAGCTCGAGGAGCTGAATCTGAAATCGATGCAGCTCGGAGCGGACCTCCTGGTCTTCGACCGCGATCTGAGCCCATCGCAGAGCCGGCACATCGCGGAGGAGACCAGCCTCAAGGTGCTCGACCGCACCCAGCTCATCCTCGACATCTTCGCCCAGCGCGCCCAGAGCGCCGACGGAAAGCTCCAGGTCGAGCTGGCGCAGCTGAAGTACCTGCTGCCCCGCCTCGCCCAGAGCGATGACTCGCTCTCGCGCCTGGCAGGCGGCATCGGCGGGCGTGGACCCGGCGAGACCAAGCTGGAGATCGATCGCCGGAGGGTGCGCGACCGCATCGCTCATCTCGAGCGGCGGATCGAGCATCTGTCGCGCGAGCGCCAGGTCCGCCGCGGACGCCGCGAGCGCCGCGAGCTGCCGGTCATCTCCATCGTCGGCTACACCAACGCCGGGAAGTCCACCCTGCTCAACGCGCTGACCCACAGCGAGGTGCTGACCGAGGACAAGCTGTTCGCCACGCTCGACCCCACCAGCCGCCGGCTCCGCTTTCCCGAGGAGCGCGAGGTCATCATCACCGACACGGTGGGCTTCATCCGGGACCTGCCGCCGGATCTGGTGAACGCCTTCCGCGCCACGCTCGAGGAGCTGGACGACGCGTCGCTGCTGCTGCACGTGGTGGACGCCTCGGACCCGGCCCACGACGCGCAAGTGGAGGCGGTGGAGCAGATCCTCGAGACCCTGGGTCTCCTCTCGAAGCCCCGCATCCTGGTGTGGAACAAGGCCGACCGGATCGACCCCGAGCTGGCACGGACGCTGGTCCGGACCCGCGGGGGAGTGGCCATCAGCGCCGCGACCGGAGACGGGCTGGAGCCGCTTCTCCACAGGGCGGACCGAACGCTCTTCGCGGAAGGAGCCTCGCTCGAGCTCGGGGCGCTGGTCGCCCCCCTCCGTCGCCCCGAGCCCGAGCAGAGCGCGGACGTCTCCGCCGTGCCGGGCGCCGCCGCGCTCGGAAGCTGAGGCCCTCCGCCCTTCGCGCGGCCAGCAAATGGAGCCGCCGTACTGGAGAACACACCCATGAAGACCGTCGAAGCGAGCGTGTACGAGCTCAACCCGGAAGTGTCCCCCGAGAGCAGGAAGCTCTTCGTCCGTTTCCGCCTCTTCTCGATGGCGGCTCTGCTCCTGGCGATCCTCGCCGCAGCGCCGCTCGCCCGGTGACCCCGACAGGGGACCCAACAACGCACCGCAGCAGAGCGGAGAGTTCTTGAAGGTGCCGCGCCGCGAGGCTACGAGCCATTGCGTCGACGACTCGTACTCGGGAGAGGGTGCAGCAGGGACACGCTGTGGACTGGTGGTTCTCGGGCCTGGAACCACCCACGGGAGGCGGCGGCATGTACCAGCAGAATTACAACCCGACGGGCAACACGTTTCTGTCCACGCTGTTAGCAGCGGTCCCGATCCTCGTCCTCCTCTACTTCATCGCCCTCCATCCACACCGGGACAAGCAGGGAAACAAGCACCTCGGCATCTCCGCTCCCTACGCGGCTTTCTACGGAGTGGTGGCGGCGTTCGTCGTCTCTTGCCTGGTCTTCGGAATGCCGCTCGCCTCCGCGGTTTCGGCGTTCGCGCTCGGGACCCTGTCCGGATTCCTGGGGATCATCTGGATCGTACTGGGGGCGATGTTCCTCTACACGATGACGGTGCTCACCGGGAAATTCGAGATCGTGAAGGAGTCGATCATTCACATCTCCTTCGACCGGCGACTCCAGGTCCTCCTCATCGCCTTCTCCTTCGGGGCCATCATCGAGGGGACGTCAGGATTCGGGACGCCGGTGGCGATCGCCGGAGCGGTGATGGTCGGCCTCGGGTACAAGCCCTTCCAGTCCGCGGTCCTGAACCTGCTCGCCAACACCGCACCCGTGGCATGGGGTGCCATCGGCACTCCCATCGTGACCCTGGCAGCGGTGAGCGGCCTCGACCAGCTCACCCTTTCGAGCATGGCCGGCCATCAGCTCCCCTGGGTGTCCGTCCTCGTGCCCTTCTGGCTGGTGGTCACCTTCGTGAAGATGGAAGGAGGCACCTGGGCGGAGGCCTTCGAGGTCTGGCCGGGCGCCGCGGTCTCCGGTCTCTCCTTCGCCATCATGCAGTTCCTCGCGTCGGGCTGGGCCCCTACCCACCTCATGACCGACGTCGTGGCCGGCGTGTTCTCGGTGATCTGCACCGCCCTCTTCCTGCGCTTCGCCTGGCACCCGAAGACCCGGTTCCTGCTGAAGTCGGAGCGCGAAGCAGCAGCGGCCAACGCCGCCGCCGCGACCCCGAAGGTGGCCGAGACCTGGAAGTACAAGTACAGCGTCGCCGAGACCATCTACGCCTGGACGCCCTGGGCGATCCTCATCCTCTGCTGCGCGCTGTGGGGCTGGCCGGAGTACAAGAAGTTCCTCAACAACCTCATCCCGATCCCCTTCAAGACCACCCTGTTCGGATCGAACTTCTCCGGGACCATCTCCTTGCCGGTGTGGGACATGCCGCACCTGCACAACATGGTCCAGCGCATGCCGCCGGTGGTCCCGGCGGGCGCCAAGCCGGAGGCGGCCCGGTTCGTCATCAACTGGCTGTCGGCGGCCGGAACCGGGGTCTTCGTCGCGGCGATCCTCTCCGGACTCGTCCTGCGTCTCACCGCCGCCCAGTGGAAGGAGGCCGTCCGGCGCACTCTGAGCCGGATGAAGATCCCCGTGCTGGTGATCGGGCAGGTGCTCGGGCTCGGCTTCCTCACCCGCTACGCCGGCACCGACGCGGTGCTGGGCCTGGCCTTCACCTCCGCCGGGGTCCTCTACCCCTTCTTCGCCGCCTACCTGGGCTGGCTGGGGGTCTTCCTCACCGGTTCGGACACGGCCTCCAACGCGCTCTTCGGGAGCTTGCAGCGGATCACCGCCCAGCAGCTGAAGTTGAATGAGATCCTCATCGTGGCCACCAACTCCACCGGCGGGGTGATGGGGAAGATGATCGACGCCCAGTCGATCATGGTCGCCTGTGCGGCCTGCTACGACGACCCCTACGAGCGGAGCCACGCCCTGGGGCCAATCTTCCGGAAGGTATGGTGGCACTCGGTCGCGGGAGCCGCATTGATCGGTCTCATCGCCTTGCTCCAGGCCTACGTCTTCCCAGGATCCATCCCGATACCGCCGCCGAAATAGCCCTCGGCTCCGCGGGCCGGCACCCGACGGTGGCAGACCTGCGCTCGGGAGATCGGGCCGGCCCGGTGCCTGCTCTGGGCAGGGCATCCGCTGGAATTTCGCAGCCTTCGGAGGTGCGCCCGCGAGGTCTCCGGCGGGTGCGCTGGCCCCACCGGCCGCGAGCCGGCCACGCTGTCCTTGTTGCGGACACGATTCTCGCGAAACACCGTTGCTCTCCGCCATCAAGGGTCGGAGATTGCTGATCCCAGGCAAGGAGTTGCTCCCATGGCCCTCAACGTCCTGACCTCCGCCCCCGAAGGCGCCGAGAAGGTTCTCTCCCGGGACGCGCTGGCCTTCCTGGAGTCGATGCACCGCCGCTTCGAGACGCGGCGTCAGGAGCTGCTCGCCGCGCGCGCCGAGCGTCAGAAGGCGTTCGACCGCGGCGAGCTGCCGGACTTCCTGCCGTCCACCAGGTCGGTCCGGGGGGGCGACTGGAAGGTGGCGCCGACCCCCAAGGACCTCCAGCGCCGCCACGTGGAGATCACCGGCCCCACCGAGCGGAAGATGATGATCAACGCCCTCAACTCGGGGGCGGACGTCTTCATGGCCGACTTCGAGGACTCGCTCTCGCCCTCGTGGCGGAACATCGTCCTCGGTCAGCAGAACTGCATCGACGCCGTCCGTCGCACCATCACCCTCGAGTCCGGCGGCAAGACCTACCGGCTCAACGACAAGGTGGCGGTGCTGCTGGTTCGCCCCCGCGGCTGGCATCTCCCCGAGAAGCACGTCACGGTGGACGGCACGCCGATCAGCGCCAGCCTCTTCGACTTCGGGCTCTACTTCTTCCACAACGCCCGCGAGCTGCTGAATCGCGGCTCCGGCCCGTACTTCTACCTCCCCAAGCAGGAGAGCCACCTCGAGGCGCGGCTGTGGAACGAGGTGTTCGTCTTCGCCCAGGAGGCGCTGAAGATTCCCCGCGGCAGCATCCGGGCCACGATGCTGATCGAGACCCTGCCCGCAGCCTTCGAGATGGAGGAGTTCCTCTACGAGCTGCGCGAGCACGCCAGTGGCCTCAACGCCGGCCGCTGGGACTACATGTTCTCCTTCATCAAGAAGTTCCGGAACCGGAAGGACCGGGTCCTCCCCGATCGCGCGCAGGTGACGATGACCGTGCCCTTCATGCGCGCCTACACCGAGCTGCTGGTCAAGTCGTGCCATGCCCACGGGGCGCACGCGATGGGCGGGATGGCCCCCTTCATCCCCAGCCGGAAGAACCCGGAGATCAACGAGAAGGCGCTGGCCAAGGTCCGCGAGGACAAGCTGCGCGAGGTGAACGACGGCTTCGACGGCACCTGGGTGGCGCACCCCGACCTGGTGCCGACGGCGAAGGAGGTCTTCGACCAGAAGCTGGGCGCCAGGGACCACCAGAAGGACCGCCTCCGCTCCGAGGTCCAGGTCGCCGCGGCGCAGCTCATCGACCCCAGCGTGCCGGACGGGAAGATCACCGAGGCCGGGTTCCGCCTCAACGTCGACGTGGCGCTCCAGTACGTCAACTCCTGGCTCCTGGAGAACGGAGCGGCCGCCATCTACAACCTCATGGAGGACGCGGCGACGGCGGAGATCTCCCGGGCGCAGCTCTGGCAGTGGATCCACCACGGGGCGAAGCTCGACGACGGCCGGGCGGCCACCGAGGAGCTCTACCGGACCACCCGCGACGCGCAGCTCGCCAGGCTGACCAGTGAGGGACCGGGGCGCTACCGCGAGGCCGCCGAGATTCTCGACGGGCTGGTGCTCACCTCCACCTTCCCCGAGTTCCTCACCCTGCCCGCCTATCGCTATCTCGACTAGGAAGGGGTCATGTCCGCGCCGTCGCTGGTCACCCCCGCCGCCCCGGCCCCGCAGCCCGTCCCGGTGCCACCCGGCGTCGTCGATCGGCTGATCGCGGTGGTGGGCGAGCGGAACGTCATCCGCGAGCCGGTGCAGCTCCGCACCTACGAGTGTGACGCGCTCACCAGCTTCCGCGCCGCACCCAGCGTGGTGGTGCTCCCTGCCTCCACCGAGGAGGTCGCGGCGGTGGTCCGCATCGCGGTGGAGGCCGGGATGCCCATCGTCCCGCGCGGCGCCGGGACCGGCCTCTCCGGCGGGGCGCTGCCCGTCCCCGGATGCCTGCTCCTCGGGCTGTCGCGAATGAAGCGCATCCTGGAGGTGAACCTGGACGACGGATGGATCCGGGTGCAGCCGGGGGTCATCAACCTCGAGGTGAGCAAGGAGATCTCCGCCGCGGGCTACTACTACGCCCCGGACCCCTCCTCGCAGGGGGTGTGCACCATCGGAGGCAACGTCGCCGAGAACTCCGGTGGTGCGCACTGCCTGAAGTACGGGTTCACGGTGAACCACGTCCGCGGCGTCCGGCTGGTGACCGCCAGCGGCGAGGTGGTGGACCTGGGCGGCCCGGTGCTGGACCCGCCGGGGTACGACCTGCTCGGGGTGGTGGTGGGCAGCGAGGGCACGCTGGGCATCGTCACCGAGGTGGTGCTGCGCGTCCTCCGCAAGCCGGAGGGCACCCGGACCTTCTTCGCCACCTTCCCTTCCACCGACGAGGCAGGGGCCTGCGTCTCGGAGATCATCGGCACCGGCATCGTCCCGGCGGCGATCGAGATGATGGACCGCCTTGCCATCCAGGCAGCCGTGGCCGCGACGGGGGTGGACTGGCCGGACGTGGGCGCAGCCCTGCTGATGGACGTGGACGGGTGCGCGGCCGAGGCGGAGCACACCGCGGAGGTGGCGGTGGCCATCGCCCGGCGCACCGGGGCGCTCGAGGTGCGCGTCCCGAAGAACGACGACGAGCGGATGCTGATGTGGAAGGGCCGGAAGAGCGCCTTCGCCGCGATGGGCCGGCTGGCCCCCAACTACATCGTGCAGGACGGGGTCATTCCCCGGAAGGACATCGCCCGGGTGCTGGCGGAGATCGCCCGGCTCTCGGACGAGAGCGGACTGCGCGTGGCCAACGTCTTCCACGCCGGGGACGGCAACCTGCATCCCCTGGTGCTCTACGACGCCAAGGTGCCCGGGCAGGAGCATGCCGCCGAGGAGCTGGCGGGGGAGATCCTCCGCATCTGCATCCGCTACGGCGGCTCGATCACCGGCGAGCACGGGGTGGGCGCGGACAAGGCCCCGTACATGGCGGAGATGTTCACCGAGGCCGACCTGGACACCATGGCCAAGGTGCGCTGCGCCTTCGATCCGGGGACGACGTTCAACCCCAGCAAGGTGTTCCCCACCCCCCGGCTCTGCGGTGACCGGCCGGGTCCCTACCGCCCGCACGCCACCGAGCTGGCCGGGCTCGCGGGCCGCGGATGACGGCGATGACCGGCGCCGAGGCGCTGGCGGCGGCGCGGCAGGAGCGCCCCGGGACGCTGGGCGAGGCGGCCGAGCTGCTTCGCCAGGCGGCACGGGAGAATCGGCGGGTCGTCTTCCTCGGCGGGAGCACCGAGCTGTCGCTCGGCGCGCCCCCGGCCGGGGTGGAGATGGTGCTCGGCACCGAGCGCCTGGAGCGAATCGTCGAGCACGCGC
This sequence comes from Myxococcaceae bacterium, assembly GCA_035519675.1. Taxonomy (GTDB): domain Bacteria; phylum Myxococcota; class Myxococcia; order Myxococcales; family Myxococcaceae; genus RPRB01. The sequence goes on along the minus strand of DATIWB010000006.1, from coordinate 10,918 downwards.
CACTGGATCAGATCGTGACCGTCGAGGCGGGGGTGCGGCTGGCCTCGCTCCAGGCGGTGCTCGCCGGTTCCGGACAGATGCTGGCCCTGGACGCCCCCTGGGCCGCCCGGGCGACGCTCGGGGGGCTGGTGGCGACCAACGCCTTCGGGCCGCGGCGCACCCGGTACGGCAGCATCCGGGATCTGATCATCGGCATCTCCATCGTGCGCGCCGACGGCACCGAGGCTCGAGGCGGCGGCAAGGTGGTGAAGAACGTCGCCGGATTCGACCTCCCGAAGCTGATGGTGGGCTCGCTGGGGACCCTGGGGCTCGTCGCCACGGTGACCTTCCGGCTGCACCCTCTGCCCGAGGCCCAGGGGACGGTGCTCTTCGCCGACCTCGACGCCGACGGCGTCCGGCGGGTGGTGCTCGCCCTGCGTCAGGCCCAGCTCGAGCCGGCCGCGGTGGCGGCGCTGGTCCACGAGGGCGGCGACGATCTGGGCGTCCGCTTCGATGGGCGCTTCGAGCTGGGCGTGCGCTTCGAGGGATTCGAGGCCGGCGTCCGCCAGCAGGCGGCGAAGCTGCTGGAGCTGGGCACCCGCGAGGGCCGGGGGGTGGAGCTGCTCGACGCGGGCGCCGCCGCGGCATTCTGGTCGCGGCACGATCGCGCACGCGAGGCGCCGGCCGGGTTCCGGGCCAAGCTCGCTGCCCTGCCCTCGGAGCTGGAGCGGGTGGCGAACGCGGCGCTGGGCTCGCTCTTCCCGGTCCTCGAGCACCCCCGCGCCGTCTGCTACCCGGTGCTGGGGCTGGCCTTCATCGCCGGCGATGTGCGGACCGCCGGGCCGGTGGTGGCGGCGGTGAACGCCGCGCGCGAGGCGCTGCCCCAGGGGAGCGTGGTGCTGCACGCCGCGCCCCCCGAGGTACGCGCCGCGGTCGACGTGTGGGGCCCTCCGCCCGCGGCGCTCGGACTGATGGCCGCGGTCAAGCAAAGGCTGGACCCCGAGCGGCGGCTCGCCCCCGGGCGTTTCGTGGGCGGACTCTAGGGAGAGCGTGGGATGGCGGAGCGGGATCTGGTCGAGGACTGCGTGCACTGCGGCTTCTGCCTGCCGCATTGCCCGACGTACCAGAGCTGGGGCGAGGAGATGGACAGCCCACGCGGCCGCATCGACCTGATGCGCGGCCTGCGCGAGGGGAAGATCCCCATGACGCCGACGGTCGCCTCGCACTTCGACAAGTGCCTGGGGTGCCTGGCGTGCATGACCGCCTGCCCCTCGGGGGTGAAGTACGACGTCCTGATCGAGGAGACACGGGCAAAGGTGGAGCGCACCCACCGCCGCCCGCTCCGCGAGCGCCTGTTCCGGGGAATGGTGTTCTCCATGTTTCCGTACCCGGGACGGCTCCGGGTCGCCGGCGCGCTCCTCCTCCTCTACGCCCGGAGCGGGCTGCGCTGGCTGGTGCGCAGGAGCGGCCTCCTCAGGCTGCTCCCGGCCGGCCTCCGGCAGATGGAGGCGCTGACCCCGGAGCTGGGGTGGAAGGAGCTGACCCGCGCCCTGCCCGAGCGGGTGCCGGCGGCGGGTCCGGCGCGGGCGCGGGTGGGGGTGGTCGCCGGGTGCGTGCAGCGGGTGTTCTTCCCCGGGGTGAACGACGCCACGGTGCGGGTGCTCGCCGCCGAGGGGTGCGAGGTGCTGGTGCCTGCAGGGCAGGGCTGCTGCGGTGCGCTGTCGATGCACTCGGGCCGCGACGAGGAGTCGCTGCGCTTCGCCCGGGCACTCATCGAGCACTTCGAGAGCACGCCGGTGGAGGCGATCGTCATCAACGCCGCCGGCTGCGGCTCGCACCTGAAGGACTACGGACGGCTCTTCCGGCACGACCCGGCCTGGGCGGAGCGTGCCCGCGCCTTCTCGGCGAAGGTGAAGGACGTGCACGAGTTCCTGGTCGCGCTCGGTCCGCCCCGGGCGGTGCGCCATCCCATCGCCGCGCGCGTCACGTACCATGACGCCTGCCACCTCGCGCACGGGCAGCGAATCCGCAGTCAGCCGCGGATGCTGCTCCGGAGCATCCCCCGGCTCGAGGTGATCGAGGTGGGCGACGGCGAGCAGTGCTGCGGCAGCGCCGGGACGTACAACCTCTTTCAGCCCCAGAGCGCGGACGAGGTCGGCGAGCGCAAGGTGGCGGCCGTGCTCCGGACCCGTCCCGAGCTGCTCGCCTCGGCGAACCCCGGCTGCACCTTGCACCTCCAGCGGCTCCTCGAGGCGAAGGGGATCACCCTCCGCGCCGCGCACCCGGTGGAGATCCTCGACGCCTCCATCCGCGGAGTGTCGCTGCCGGGCGGTGAGCCTGAGCGGGGAGCGGTCCCGGCGGTACCGGCCTCTGGATCCGGGCTGCGCACCGGCTGAGCACCACCCGCGAGCGGTGCTACTTCGGGCAGGGGGTGACGGTGGTGACGGTGATGCGCCGGTTCTTCCGGCGGATCTCCTCCAGCGCCTTGGCGCCCATCTTCTTCGCCTCCGGGCTCCCCGGGGCGGGCTCGGGCACCGCGTTGTCCTGCGCCCCCACCCCGGCGACGTTCCGGAACTTCTTCTCCTCCACGCCACCCTTGGTGACCAGGTACTGCTTCACCGCCTTGGCGCGGTCGATGCTGAGGGTGAGGTTTTTCGCGTCCGAGCCCTCGTTGGAGGTGTGCCCCACCAGGTCGACCACCAGCTGGGGACAGGCCTTCATGTAGGCGGTGAGCTTGTCCAGCGTGGCCTTGCTGCTCGGGCGATCGAACAGGAACTTGGCCGTGCCCGGCTTGAAGTCGATGTCGGTGAAGTCGACCTTCTCCGGCTTTGCCATGTCGGCGAGGTGCCTCTGGTACTGGTCGATGAGCCCCTTGAGGCCGGCGCCCGAGCTGGTCACGCCGCTGGAGAGCTGGTCGAACCTGCTCTGGGTGTCGTCGATCACCTTCTGCACGTTGGCGATCTTCCCGGTCTTCACCGCCTCGTCGAAGCTGGACTTGGAGGTTGCGACCAGCGAGTCGAGGGCCTCGATGCCCTGCTTCTGAGCGGCGAGGGCCTGGTCCAGCTTGGCCTTCAGCGCCTTTCCGGCGGCGTCTCCGTCCGGGAGCGCCGGGAGCGTCTTCACCATTCCCTGCAGCGTGTCGAACTGCTTCTTGAGCTCGGCGATCTTCGTGGTCATGGACTGCGAGAGCTGATTCCACGCCGCCGTCACCGGCCCGAGGTCCTCGCTGCAGGCCATCACCAGGACGAGGCACAGACTCGCCGCCACCCCGGACACGTTCCGCTTCATCGGTCAGACCCCCTTCGCGCGAGGGGGCCTTCAGCGCGAGAGACAGCGGCAGTCAAGGCCGGAACGGCCGCCTTGTCCCTTCGGACAGTCCGCCCTGACCCTCAGTTACAGCTCGCGGAGAGGCCGTTCAGCTTGTTGGTGCAGGCCACTACCGCATTGGTGAACGGGGTGATGTTCCCCGCGGTGCAGGTGGGCAGGGCGCTGAGACAGCTCCCGAAGTCCGCCCACAGCTGCTTGTCCGCCGACGTGCATCCGCTGCCGTTGAAGGCGGCCTCGCAGGATGCCTTGTCGAAGCTGCCGACCGGGATGGTGACTCCGCACGCCGACGCCTTGGTGGCGTAGTCGCTGTAGCCCTGGACGATTTTGTCGCACGCGCTTCCGGTCGACGTTCCGCTGCCACATCCGGCGATCAGCACCACCGCCGCGAACAGACCGAGTCCTCTTCGCTGCATTCGCTCTCCCCTCTCGGCCTCCAAGCCGATGACCCAGGAAACAGGAGGAGCCCGGTCGCTGGAAAGTGAAAATGCATCCCGGTACGACGAACAGGTGAAACACGCGTCCGGCTTCGGTGAAAGAATCCTCGCCAGACCGGTGTCCGCGGGGACCTCAGCCGCGGAGCCCGGGAATCTCGCCCGAGACCTCGCCGAGCGAGTTCCCTGCGTACCCGGCCGCGCGCATCGCGGTGAGGACCACCTGGGCCGGGTGCAGGCCGGTGGCCTTCAGGTGAAGCCCCGCCTTCAGCCCGCCGACCTTGCCGGCGACGAGGCAGGCCATGTTCTCGGTGCTGTGCGAGCTCCACGTCTTTCCGCTGCCGGGATCGAAGCCGTGGCCGCCCTCGAGCAGGAACACCATCGCGGTGTTGTCCATCATCGTTCCGCCGGGCTCGGGCGTGGAGGCGAACTTGGAGATCAGCGAAGCGAAGTGCTTCACGTGCCAGGCCTGGCCCTTGGCCATCTCCTTGGTCGTCTCTCGCCCCGCGCCGAAGTGACCGACCTCGTGGAGGTCACAGCCCTGGCTGGTCAGGGCGAACATGTTCATGTGCGACTGGAACATGGTCAGCTGGAGCGAGGCGACCCGGGTGAGGTCGCAGACCATCGCCATGTGGATGAGCCCGACGAAGGTCTTGGCCCGATCCTCCTCGTTGCTGTACCCGAGGTTCTGCGAATAGGTGTTGTCGCCGTTGGCGTCGACGCCCTGGTTCCCCCCCAGGGCCGGGTCAGGGCCGGGGTCTGCGGGCTTGAGGCAGGTGCTGGTCTGTGGAGGTGGAGTGGCCGCCACGCGCAGCTCGAGGTCGCGAACCTCGTCGAAGTGACGCTGCAGCCGCTGCTGGTCGGCCCGGCCGAGCTGGGGAACGAGCCGTTCGGTCCGACGGTGGACCAGATCCAGCACGCTCTTCCGCGTCCGGAGCTGGAAGTCCATGGCCGCTGCGGTCGCTGGATCCACTCCCGGGGGGACGAAGTTCCCGAAGAGCTGGGTGAAGGCCTGCCGCGGGCTCACCTCGGCCGGGACGGGCACGACGTTCCCCGAGCCGTCGGTCTTGTAGGAGATGAGGTCTCGCCCGTAGGGCGCCGAGACCGACAGGTACCAGGCCGCCTGGACCCGGTAGACCAGCGACTTGAAGGTGGTGCTGCCGGCGATCTGCCCCGCCATCAGCTGGTCCGAGGTGGGACCGTAGACGCGGCCGCTGGAGGTGGGGGAACGGACGCCGCTGAGCAGCGGGCTGGCCGAGCTCACATGGAAGTCGTCGGCACGCCCACCGGCCGGAGCGGCGCCGCCGTTCTCGGCGGCGGTGGGAATTCGCATCCCGGAGACGACCGAGACCCAGGGCTGAACCCCCGCGGTCCCCAGCGGAGCCAGGGCGGTCTTGAGATCGTAGTTCGCCCCCACGGTGTCGGGCACGAGCTCGCTGAGGAGCGTGTCGTCGTCGCCGCCCAGGGACTGTCCGTCGAACACCACCAGGTAGCGCCTGGGCGCGACCGCGGTCTGCGCCCTCGCCCACCGACCGTCGAGCATGCACTCCAGCAGCGGCAAGCCGACCACCACGCCGCCGGCACCGCGGAGCAGCGTGCGTCTGGAGAGCCGGAGGGCCTTCTTCACGCTCACCGGTCTATTCCTCGCGGCGATGGCTGAAGCGCTCGTCCGAGACGACGTCCAGCAGCAGCTGGTCGAAGCGCCGCTGGCCGTCGTGGAAGGAGCGGGTGAGCTGGGAGATCAGCGCCGCGTCGTCGGGGGTCTCGTTCCGACCCATGGCGAAGCGGAAGAGCTGGGTGGTGATGCATCCCTCGAACGCCGGTGACTGGAGGAGGAGGTCGGCGAGCCCACCCGGTCCGTTGAAGCTGCCCAGGGGCTCGATGGTCCCCGCCCCGCTGATGGCGCAGGTGGGCTCTCCGATGTCGTGGGTCCGGAACCGGCCGGCGGTGTCGTAGGCCTCCAGCCCGAACCCCACCGGGTCGAGTCGGCGGTGGCAGGTGTTGCAGTTCCCGTTGGCGGAGTGCGCCTGGTAGCGGTCCACCTTGCAGTTGCTGGTGGGGGAGCTCGGCTTCTGATCCACGTCGACGTTCGGGGGCGGCGGCTGGATGACCTCGCACAGCAGCCGGCTGCGGACGAAGATGCCGCGCTGGGTGGGGCTGGTGTCGCCGAACTTCGCGCCGGCGGAGAGGACTGCCCCGGTGGAGAGGATGCCCTTGCGGCCGCTGGTCCCGTACGGCACCCAGGCGAACCCGGTGGCGGGAGCGGTGGCGGTGAGACCGTAGTTGGTCACCAGGGCCGCGTTGACGTACGTCTGGCTCGAGGTGAAGAGCTGGAAGTAGTCGGCGCGGTCGTCGAAGACCACCTTCTTGATCAGCGCACCGGTCTCGGTTCGGAACGCCTGGGTGAGGTCCACTGGATGGGGGAGCTGGTGGAACCCGAGCCAGAGCGCGTGGAAGCGGTCCACCCGCGCCTGGGCGTGCGGGTCCTGGAGGAGCCGGCTGGCGGCGGCGCGGATCTGATCCCGGGTCGCGAGCTGCCCGTTCGCTGCGGCATCGAGCAGCCAGTCCGGGGGCGTGCTCCCCCAGAGGAAGTAGCTCAGCCGGGTGGCCACCTCGTAGGGGCCGAGCTTGAAGGTGCCCGCCGCGCCCGCTGCCGGCGTCCCGCGCTCGATGCGGTAGAGGAACTCCGGGTCCTGCAGCATCGCCTGGACCACCAGCGCCACGCCGACCTTGAAGTCGTTCTTCTCCACCGCGAAGGACTGGAGCGCGGCGTACTCCGAGATCTCGGCATCGGTCAGGGGGCGGCGCAGCGCCCGGCGGCCGAGGACCGAGATGAACTTCTTCAAGCACGCCGAGTCACCGGCTCCGGTCGGGGTGCAGGGCAGCGCCGACTGCAGGCGCTGCGGATCGGCGATCAGGCGCTGGGCGACGTCGGTCGCCACCTGCTCTGCCGCGGTCACCAGCGCTTGCGACGCGAGCTGGGTGAGGTAGTTGTTGTCGAACGGGTCGTGCGCATCCTCCGGAAGGAGGGCGAACCCCTCCCCGGCGGTGTCCCCCACCAGGTCGCGAACGGTGTTGTCGTATTCGTCCCGCGAGAGCCGATGGGCCCCCGAGGCTCCCATGGTCAGCGAGGCGCCCGGAGTGCCGCCGCCCGGGGTCCCACCCCCGGGACCGACGAGCTTTCCCTCACAGGAGGCGAGCAGGGTGAGCGCTGAAACCACCCACGGTCGGAGGGACGGGACGCGCATCCGCCGCGGGCAGGCTTCAATTCCTGGACCATCCGGATTCCCTCGCGTTTCCCTGCGACGGACCTCCGGAGGTCGGGCGCGGTTGAGGACTTCACCCGACATCCGCGGGGGGCTGGCCCCCACACGGTCGCTCAGGGGTCGACGACCAGCGTCCCCGCCATGTCGTCGTGCCCGTCGCCGCAGAACACGTCGCAGGCGAAGGGGAACCGCCCGGCCTTCTCCGCGGTCACCTCGACGCGGGCGGTTCCGCCGGGTGGGACGTCGGCGCGGATGCCCAGCTCGGGGAGCTTGAATCCGTGCTTCCGATCCAGCGAGGTGAGCTCGAGCACCACGTGCTCACCCCGCTTGATGTGGACCTCGGACGGCGAGTACTCGAACTTCTTGGCGGTGATCTTGATCACCCGCGGGACGGGCGCCTCCGCTGCCGCGGAGCCAAGCCCCGCCAGCAATCCCAGGAGCAGGGCGGAGCACAGCCTCCTCACACCCGGCCCCCGCGCACGTCGTACTCCTCGAGGGCCAGGGTCCGTCCGCGATCCTTGACCTCCACCTCGCGGAAACCGAGCCCCCGGCCGGGATGCTCCGGATCCCAGGGCACCGGGGCCTTCTTGGGAAGGCTTCCCGGTGCGGGGAGAGGAAAGATCAGCGACTTCGCCGAGTGATGGGCGATGGCGCCCGTGGTCCGGTGGTTCTCCTGATGGATGTGGCCGTAGAAGACCGTCAGGTGCCGGTACGGCTCGAGCACCGAGAGCACCTTGGCGCTGTCGGCGGTGGCCCAGTCCCACTGGGGGTAGAGGTCGAAGAGCGGACGGTGGGCGAGCACGACGATCGGCGCGTCCTTGTCCAGCTTTCCCAGCTCCGACTTCAGCCAGTCGATCTGGGTGTCACCCACCGCGCCGGTGGGATCGGAGACGTTGTCCAGGGCGATGAAGTGCACGCCCTTGTGGACGAAGCTCTGGTGCAGGACCCCGAAGTTCTCCTGATAGGCCTGGCCCTTGTCGAGCGACGCGTCGTGCTCACCTGGGAGGTAGTAGATCTTCGGCACGCGCAGGTCGGCGACGATGGCCTTGAACTCGGCCATCCGCTTCCTGCGCAGCGCGTCGTCGTCGGTGGTGTGGGTCAGGTCGCCGGTGAAGACGATGAAGTCGGGCTTCTCCTTGGAGGCATTCACCGCCGCCACTGCTTCCTTGAGGGTGCGGTCCGCCTGGGGGTTCGGCGGTCCGCTGAAGCCCCAGTGCGAGTCGGACAGCTGCAGGAACATGAAGTCCTGCGCCGGCTGGCCCTTGCTGGCCGCCAGGGAAAACCCCGGAAGTCCCGATCCCAGGACCACCCCGCCCAGGCCCAGCAGCTTCATCAGCTCCCGTCGATCGAATTGCATCTCACGCTCCTCTTGCAGTGCAAACCCGTGTGCCCCCCAGACTCGGGGTGGGGGCCTGGCTATTCCGTCGGGGTCGATGGAATGGAGTTCCGGGTCGCGGAGTCTTCGCGATCGTGGACGACGATTCTCGAGAGTTCGAGCGATTCGCCCGGCCGCACGCCGCCGCGGCGCTCCGCCTGGCCCGGACCCTGGTTCGAAACGAGGCCGATGCCCAGGACGTGCTCCAGGACTCGTTCCTCCGTGCCTTCCGGCACTTCCGTGGCTTCTCGGGAGAGAGCCCCCGGGCGTGGCTGCTGTCGATCGTCCGGAACGTCAGCTTCACCCTGTGGCGGAAGCGCGAGCGCGACGACCCGGGTGACCTGGAGCCGGCGCTGGAGGCCGAGCCGGACCTGGGCCCCTCGCCCGAGGCCCGGCTGCTCGAGGCCTGCGACGCGGCTCAGGTGCACGCCGCGTTGGAGCGGCTGCCGGGCCTGCACCGGGAAGTGCTGGTGTTGAGAGAGATGGAGGAGTGCAGCTACCGGGAGATCGCCGAGGTCCTCGGCGTGCCGATCGGGACGGTGATGTCGAGGCTGTCGCGCGCCCGCGTGCAGCTGGTGAAGGAGCTGGTGGGCGACCCGAGGAGCAAGAACTGATGAGTCCCTTCGACGAACATCCGCGCGGCGCGCTGCATGCCTACCTCGACGGGGAGCTCTCGCTGGAGGGCTCGCTGGAGGTGGAAGGCCATCTGGAATCGTGCAGCGCCTGCCGTCGCGAGCTGGAGACCTTCCGGGCGCTCCGGCGATTGCTCCAGGCGGCGAAGCCGGCGGCGCCCGAGGCCGAGACGGCGTTGATGCGGGTGACCCGTAGCGTCCGGACGCGGCGGCGCCGGGTCTACGCGGCAAGCGCCTTCGGGGCCATGGCGGCCGCCGCGCTGGTGGCCCTGGTGCTGATCCCCCGAGGGACTCCCGGCATCGTGGAGGAGGTCGCCTCGGTGCACGCCCGCGCCCTGGATACGGGCCGGACGGTGGAGCTCGCCTCCGACGACCCCGCGGCCATCGAGCGGTGGCTCTCCACCCGCCTGGCCGAGCCAGTGCCGCCCACCGCGGGCGGTGACGGGTTCGCCCTGCGCGGGGCCCGCGTCGATTCCCTCGACGGGCGGCAGGTGGCGACGGTGGTGTACCAGGTGCGAAGCCACCTGGTGGACGTGTTCGCCTGGCCCTCGTCGGAGCGGGACATGGAGCCCCGCCCCTCGGTGGCGGGACGGTGGACGGTCTGCCGCTGGTCGCACCGTGGAGTGGCCTACTGGATGGTCTCCGACGCCGGGACCGAGGACCTCAAGGCGCTCGCGGCGCTGATCAAGGAACGGCGCACGTGACCGGACGGCGGCTCGGGCTGCGCCTGCTGCTCCTGGCGGTGGGCGCGGCAGGGGTCGCCTCGGCCGCGGTGGCCCTCGGTGCGGTGAACCCGTCCGCCACCAGCCGTCCCTCGAAGCTGGAGCGGACGGTGGCCCACCTGGCGCTCGACGCGTCGGTGCGGGCCCGCGCTCCCCGGGGAAGGACAGCGCCCTCGGACCGGGCCAGCGTGGACCGCGGGCGGCAGGCGTACCGCGCCCACTGCCTGGTCTGCCATGGCGTCCCCGGCGGGGAGCAGTCGAGCATCGCCGCGGGGCTGAACCCGCCGGTACCGGACCTGGCCGAGCCCGAGACCCAGGCGCGCACCGACGGCGAGCTGTACTTCCTCGTCTCCGGCGGCGTGCGGCTCACCGGGATGCCGGGGTTCTCCCGCTCGCTCCCGGAGGAGACGCGCTGGGCGCTGGTAGGATTTCTCCGGGCGCTTCCGAAGCTCGGCGACGACGAGCTGAAGGCGCTGTCCGCGGCTCGCTGAGGCCCGGGGGGCGCCGCGGCCCTGGGGCCCTCCCGCCGGCGCCCGGTCCGCCCGGCCTGCGCGACCCGTGCGCTCGCCACGTCCGAGCCTGGCCGGGACGCTGCGCTGCCCGGACCGGCGGACGGGGACGAAGCATCAGGCCGGGGGCCGCGAAAGGCTCGGATCGTTAAGGAAGTGACTTAACCATCGCAGGAATCAGAAACACCCCGCGCTCCCGTGGGGCTTGCAGAGGACGTACCCGCGGCCGAGCCAGTGAGCGCAGTCGGCTCCTCAGCTGCCACGGGGAAGCCTCGCCAGAGCGTCTCGATGACTGCTCCAGACCGCCCGCCCAGCGCCTCTGCCGACCGGAGAGCCCGGGATGCGCGGAGGCCGCCCGGAGCGACAGCAGGCCTCCAGCCCGTGCGCCCGCATTCCGCCGGGGCGAGCCGCTCGGGATGCTCCCGAGGGATCAGGCGGCCGAGGCGGTTCGCTGTCCGCCGCGGTCATCCGTCGCTGCCCGCGCGTCCTCGAAGGCCGAGGAGAGGATGCCCTCGGCGAGCTTCCAGTCGGCCGGACCCGACACGCACACCCCCGCCGCGGTCCCGCGGACCCGCCGGCTGTAGAGGCTGAGCGACGGGTCGAGCAGGAAGCGGAAGAGGAGCGCCCTCCAGGAGCGGTGGTGAACCAGTCCATCGTAGAACTCGGGCGCCATCGCC
>DATIWB010000005.1:0-72689 GCA_035519675.1 Myxococcaceae bacterium | reverse complement strand
GGTTCCCCGTCCACTCGTGGGGCATCGGTGTCCCGGATCAGGTACAGGCCGATCGCGGTGCCCACGACGTTCGGCTTGTCCATCAGGTGGTAGTGGTAGGCGTCCCGCGCCTCGAGGAGCTCCAGCACCGAGAGCGTCTCGAACGCGCGATCGTTGACCAGCAGCTCCTCGATGGACCCGCCGACGCCGGGCGACCCCGGCGGGTGGCCCGATTCGACGGGGATGTCGACCAGGACGTTCCGCTGGAGGGTCCCGCCTTGTCCCGCCGGGACCGGAATCGGTGCCTTCCGCACTCCCCCGTTGCCGACCGTCTTCTTCATTGTGCCCTCGTGCGCGGCGCTCCCTTCCTGGGCGACGAGGGTCGCCCAACGACCACTGGGCGCGGTGCCTGGGGACGGAGTTCACCGGGGCGTCGCACTGGCCCGGGCGCCGTGTGTGCCCGCAGTACACCGCCAGCCACGATCCGTTCGCGAGTTCTCGCCATGGCAAGGCGGAAGGGGTTTCGGCCTCCGCCGCTGGAGACTACTGTCGCGGTTGCTGCTTCCAGACGCACGGGCACGAGGGGCGCCTCTCATGCTGCCGCTGCTCTGCACTTTGGCCATTGCGCAGATGCTGGCGGTGCCTTCAACCCCGGCGAGTGCGCTGGATGACCCCCGGGCCGTCGTGCGCGAAGCGACGCGAGCCATCGAGAACGACGGCACGGCGGGACTGCGAGCGCTCTGGGAGGGGAGGCTCGGCCGCGACTCCACAGACCGGGGAGCCTTGCTCGGCCTCGCCACGCTCTCGCGACTCACTTACGACTATCCGAACGCGGAGGCCCTCTATCGCCGCTTGAGTGATCCCACTTCCTCTCCAGCGGACGGCTTTGCGATCTATGCCCGTCTTGGCCAGGCCTGGGCACTCGAGGAGCGCGGGTTCAGCAACGGGGCCGAAGCGGAGTTCGAAGCTGTCCGGAAGTCGGCGCGGGCGGCGCGCGACAGAGCGGCGGAGGCGGAGGCGCTGATCGCTCTGTCCTTCGTCGCTGGGCGAGTGAGCGGCGTGCCAGCTGGCCTGGCACTCCTCGATCGGGCGCTGCGGCTGATCCCCGAGGGCGCGCTGGATCTCCATTCGCATCTGCTGAGCCATCGAGCGGGCCTCCGGGGTGTTTCCGGCGCTCCCGAGGCGATGGCGGACGCAGAGGCGAGCATCGCCATCGCGCGCCGGGCGGGCGACTTGAGGGCCGAGGCGCACGCGCTGCGCTCTGCGGCGAAGGTGCATTTCTACCGCTCGGAGTACCCGTCGGCGGTCGCCCTCTACCACCAGGCAGAGGAGAGATTCCGCAGAGCGCGCGACGTGAGCTGGCTCGCGGTCACCATCACCGACCGCGCGGGAGCTCATCTGTCATACGGCGATTTCGGAGAGGCGATGGAAGCCCTGCGCGTGGGCCTCGCCGAGGCAGAGAGGTCGCACAACCTCTTCGCCATCGCCGGAGCCCACAACGGGTTTGCCGACGTGGCGATGCACGTCAATGACCTGGCGAGTGCCCGCGAACATCTGGAGCGCTCCATCGCCATGTACGAGGCCCAGGGGGATCCGTCCAGCACCACCATCCCCCGCAGGTATCTGGCCTTCCTCTCGCTGGCTGCCGGAAAGCCGGAAGAGGCGAGGCGCCAGGTGCTCGAGATCCTCGAGTTCTACCGCTTCACCCGCGAGGCGACCGACGTCTTCGATCTTCACCGGATGCTCGCTGCCATCGCCATGCGCGAGGCCGACTGGGCAGCCGCCGCCCGGGCGATCGGTGACGCCGAGCAGCTCGCCCGCCAACTTCGGCTACAGCGGTGGACCGACCAACTCAAGCTCGATGTTGGGCTTCTCGCACTTCTTCGGGGCGATCTGGCGGAAGCCGAGGCCTCCCTCAAGGCATACCTGGCCACTTCCGACGCGTCCCAGCCCGTCGCACGCCACGAGACCCGCCTCAGGCTGGCCGAAATTCATGCCCTCCGGGGGGAGGTCGGTCGGGCCGAACAGGAGGCGATGGCCGCCTGGGATGACCTGGATCGCTGGAGAGCCGGGCTCGGCGACCGCGAGCTGCGGCTCCTCGCCTTTCAGACCTCCGCGGCGGAGCTGAAGACGGTCGGCAAGAGCGATCAGGACGCCAGCGTGGCGCGCTTGCTGGGATTGCTCGCGGCGGGTGGTCGGGTCGCCTCCGCCTTCGAGCTTGCCGAACGCCGCCGCGCTCGCGAGCTGATGGACGCGCTGCTCCAGGCCGAGGCGCTGCGCATCGGCGCCAAGGCTGACGCCAAGTCGCTGCAAGCGCTGCGCGCCGGCCCGGTCACCGCGGATGCCATCGCCGCCTCGCTCCCCGACGAGCGGACCGCTTTGCTCGAGTTCATCGTCGCCAACCAGGGGGGTCCGGCGACGCTGTTCGTCGTCCAGCGCTCCGGATTGCAGGCCCACTCCCTGGAGACGCCAAAGGGGTTGTCGACCCAAGTGACGCGCTTCGCCGCGCTCCTGGAAGGCGGCACAGACGCTGGCGAGCTGGCAACCACCCTCGGGAAGTCCCTGCTCCAGCCGGCGCTCGCCGGCCTTGGCCCCAGCATCACTCGACTGGTGATCGTACCGGACGGTCCGTTGCATCGCCTGCCCTGGGATGCCCTCCGCCTCGCCGATGGCCGGCACGTCGTTCAGCAGTATTCGGTGACCGTCGCTCCCTCTGCGGCAGTGGTCTCTGCGCTCTGGCGAAGATCTCGCGAGGCCGGTACCTCTGCTCGTCCGATGCGGCTGCTCGCCTTCGGAGATCCCACCTTCCCTGGCGCTGGCGAGGAGCATGGCGAGGTCCCGTCGGCGAACGACGACGCAGAGGTCTTCCGATCTGCTTTCCGGACAACCGGAGGACTCCCGCGTCTTCAGGCCAGTGCTCGCGAGATCCAGCTCGTCGCAGGGTACGCTCCCGAGGCGGAGGTCAGGCTGCACGAGGCGGCGAGCGCGGCCTATCTCAAGCATGCCGACCTCGCTCGATTCCGGATCCTGCACTTCGCCACGCATGCCCTGGTGGATGAGGGCACCGCTGCACGGACCGCGCTGGCGCTCGCGCCCGGGGAGGGCGAGAGCGGGTTCGTCAGTCCCGGAGAGCTGGCCGCGCTCCGTCTCGACGCGGACCTGGTGGTGCTCTCGGCGTGCCGCACCGCTCGGGGCGTGGTGGTGGAAGGAGAGGGAGTGCTGGGCCTCACCGCCCCGCTTCTGCAGGCCGGCGCGCGGTCCGTGGTCGCGACCAGCTGGCGGATCGGCGACCAGGCAACGGTCGCATTCGTGAAGGCGTTCTACGACGGGCTGGCGCGAGATCTGCCGGTCGCGGATGCCCTGCGCGCGGCGAAGCTCGATGCGCTCGGGCGCGGCGTCGGACCCAACGAATGGGCGGTGTTCACGGCAGTGGGTGACCCTCTCGTTCGCGTCCCGCTGCGAAAGCCACCGCTGGTCGCCCCCGGGTGGGTGAGCTTGGTCCTGGCGCTACCGGTGGTGGCCGCAGCGGGCGCGGCGGCCTATTTCATCCGGATGCGCAGGCTCCGGACCGCGGAGGCCCGCTGATTTCCCGGAGCGGTCGTGGCTCGCACCCACCAGCGGTAGCTCTTGCCGGGCACCATCACCAGGGGATCGGACATGGTCACCGACGTCTCACTGGTCTTCGCGGCCCAGACGACGCCGCCCTTCTCGTCGAGCACCTCGAGCTCGTAGCTCTGTGCGCCAGGAACGGGCTTCCAGGTGAACGTCGGAGAAGTCCCCGCCGCGATCTCAGGCGGCGGCCCGAGGAGTGTGACCCCGTCCATGGTACCGCGTTCGACATCGGTGCCCTCCGGTGTCCTGAGCCTCTGCCCGACGGTGACCATCAGGATGAGTGAGGCGGCCAAGGCGAGGGGGACCGCAAACCGCGGACGAATCCGCAGTGCTGCAGGCGCCGCCCGCTCGGTGGTCGCGGCACCGGCCTGCTCTATCGAACGCAGCAGCTCGAACTCGGAGCGGCAGGCCCCGCAGCCCATCACGTGGTCGAGCGCCTCCAGCCGCTGCTGCTCGGCGCCCTCGCGTCGCAGCAGTGACAGCATCCTTTCAGGGGCCACGCAGGGCTCCCGGCCGCTGACCCGGCGCGCAGCGAGGGTCCGCAGGTACGCCTCTCGCAGTGCCTCGTCGGTCACGCCCTGGTTTGGCATGTGATGCCCATTTCCTCCAGCCGCTCACGCAGATCCGCGAGCCCCCGGTAGAGCAGGTTGCGCGTCTTCGCCTCTGACCACCCCATCACCGTCGCGACCTCCTCACGCGAGTAGCCGGCCAGGTGCATTCGCACCACTGGACGGCGCGAGGGCGTGATCGCCTCGATCGCCCGGGCCAGCTGGGCTGACAGCTCGGACTCCTCGACCGAGCGGGCAGGGTCCGAGTGCTCAGCGACGGGTTCCTCGGTTTCGCCCAATGCCACAGTTTGTTCCGCGCCTCGGGCATGCCGGCGGCGCAGGAGATCCACCGCCGCCGACACCGCGACCCGATAGACGTAGGACGCAGAGAGCTGCTCGAATTTCTCACTTTGCGGGCGAGAACGCGCGCGCCAGAGCCGGATCCGAACCTCCTGGAGCACATCCTCGAGGTCCGACTCGGACAGCCGATGCTTGAGCCCGACCCGACGGACCAGCGCAGCGAATCTTCCCAGCTCCGGTTCCAGCTCGGAGGAGAGCCTATCTGGCGCTGAAGACATGGGCTCGAGCGGTGCCCAACGTACGCGGCGGGCCAGGCCAAGACAACGCACCTGCCTGACGGCCTCTCGGGAAGCGCTGGTGAGAAACCGCGACGGCCTCGTGCGTATCACCATCGGCGCGTCCCTCGGGCGCTGCTTCAGTGGGCTTCGGGAGGTCTCGTGTGAGGAAAGTTCTTCAGCGCTGTGCGGTCCTGGGCGTGCTCGCGCTCGCGCCCTGTCACGCACTGGCAGCCGGCGGCCAGGAGTGGTCGGTGGTCACCGGCGAGACGGTCGGCGGCGGTGCGACATCCGTTCACGTGCAGGCGGCCTGGCCGGGAGTCTCGGTCAGCGTGCTTCACGGCTTCCGCCCCGGCTTCGATTTTGGCGGGGTTTTCACCGTCAACTACAACTACGAGGGCGATGTCAGGGCCTCCTTCCCAGGCATCAAGGTGCAGGCCTACCTCAAGGCCACCCTAGTGAAGAGCCCGCGGTACAACCTCGGTCTCTGGTTCGCGCCGGGGATGCTCACGTATTTCTTGGGTGAGACGTACTGCAATCCGATCATCTTGGGGACGCACACCGTCGATGGCAGCTTCTACACCCTTGGGAACGTCTGCAGCGGTCTCGGAGGGACGCAGTTCGGTGTCGCCTTTCCGGCCGGTCTGGTCTTCGGCGTGTCGGTGCTGGACAATCTACATGTCGCCCTCGATCTGGATCTCCCGTTGTTCGTGACCTTTGGCGACCTCGGCACCCTCACTGTTCCCATCCTGTTCGGTGGAGGGGTCGAGTATTTTCTCGACAGATCCACAGCAGTGACCTTCAACCTCCGGGCCGGGCCGATGATCTTCACCAAGTCTGGATATGGAACCGACTTGACGTTTCAGGCCCTGCTCGGTCTTGCCTACAAGTTCAGATGAGTCCGCAGACGGTCTGGGGGATCTCCAACCCCGTTCGGCGGGAACGCGTCGTCGCAGCGTGGTTCATGGCACGCGGCGGATAGGCACGAGTTCTCGCGAGTCGCGAGAAATCGCGAGCGGGCGCACCGGCTCATCCCCGCAGAAGCACTCGATTCTGGAGGGTCTCGGCATCCGGCATGCCTGCTGCTCTCGGAGCGCCTCACATCACCCGAGGAGGCATCCGTGCAGACCGCCCCGCAGAGCCTGGCCAAGCGATTCATCAACGCCTGTGGGCTGCTGGCGTTGCTCTGCAGCTGCGCAGGGGAACCCGCGAAACGGCCGGCGGCCGGCGTGCCTCCCAGGGTGGTCCAGGTCGCACAGGCTGACCGGACCCAGCGTTCGGTCACGACCGACGTCGTCGGTACCGTCCGCGCCGTTCGCAGCGCCACCATTGCCCCGTTGATCAGCGGCACGGTCGTCGAGGTCCGCGTCGGCCTCGGGAGCTCGGTTCGAGCCGGAGAGGTCCTGCTCAGACTCTCGGCCCGGGAGATCGACGCACGCCTCGAGCAGACCCGCGCCGTGTCGGCGCTGGCCAAGCGCGACCGTGACCGGGCCATCGCCCTGAAGGACACCGGAGCGATCTCCGTCGCCCAGTACGAGACGGCCATCACCCAGTGGAACGTCGCCCAGGCCAGACAGGCCGAGGCGGGCACTCTCGCCGACCGGACCGTCCTGCGGGCGCCCTTCGCCGGGGTGGTCACCGCCAAGCTCGCCAACGTCGGCGACACGGCCATGCCCGGACAGGCCCTCCTGGTCCTGGAATCGCCGGGAGCCCTTCGCTTCGAGGCGCGGGTGCCGGAGACCGCCGTGGACGCGCTGGCCGTCGGCAGGCCCTTGCCGGTCCGGCTGGACGGCCTCGACCACGACATCGAGGGACGCATCGCCGAGATCCAGCCCGCCTCCGACGATGCCACCCGCACCCGGCTGGCCAAGATCGACCTCCCAGCAACACCCGGGGTCCGGTCCGGCCGGTTCGGTCGGGTGCTGCTCACCACCGGCGGATCCGTCGGCGTGGCGGTTCCCGCCGAGGCCGTCGTCCGTCACGGCCAGCTCGAGGGCGTGTTCGTGGTGACCTCCGGCACCGCCCGGCTGCGCCTGGTCCGGACCGGCCGTGAGCGGGACGGCAGGGTGGAGATCGTCTCGGGCCTCGCCGGGGACGAGAAGGTCGTGCTGGCGGGAGCCGCCGATCTCGTCGACGGCCAGCGCGTGGAGGAGGCTCGATGACGCGCTCCGTTCGCCCGGGCCTGGCCGGAACCATTGCCCAGGCCTTCATCGGTTCCAGGCTGACGCCGCTCCTCATCACCGCCTCGGTCCTGCTCGGTCTTCTGGCCATCGTCGTCCTGCCGCGAGAGGAGGAGCCTCAGATCAAGGTGCCGGTGGTCGACATCCTGCTTGCCATGCCAGGGGCGAGCGCGGCGGAGGTCGAGAGCCGCGTCTCCGCACCGCTGGAACGGCTGATGTGGGAGATCCCCGGCGTCGAGTACGTCTATTCGACCAGCCAGCCCGGACGGGCCCTGATCGTCGTTCGCTACCGGGTGGGTGAGAACACCGAGCAGTCGCTGGTCAAGCTCTACCAGAAGCTCCAGGCGAACCAGGACCGGATCCCACCCGGAGTGTCCCCGCCGCTCGTCAAGGCACGTTCGATCGACGACGTGCCGATCCTAGCCCTCACCTTCCACTCGAAGCGGTACGACCACCTGACCTTGCGGCGGGTGGCAGCTCAGGTTGCTGCGGAGATCAAGCACGTGCCCGAGGTCTCGGAGACCACCCTCATCGGCGGTTACCGCCGGCAAGTGCGGCTCCACCTCGACCCGGTCGCTCTCGCTGCGCGCGGGCTGGGGGTTCTGGATCTGTTCCGGGCCCTCGGCCCGGCCAATCGCCAGGAGATCGCCGGGACGCTGACCACCGGCGACCGCGACGTCATCGTCCAGACGGGCGCGTTCCTCGCCAGCGCCGACGACGTGGCCTCCGTCGTGGTGGGCGTGCACGCGGCCAACCCGGTCTACCTCCGTGACGTTGCGGAGGTGAAGGATGACTCCGAGGAACCGACGCAGTACGTCCTCTACGGCACCGGGGCGGCGACCACCGGGAGCGTCGTCGCCGAGGAGCCCGCGGTCACCCTCTCCATCGCCAAGCGGCCGGGGAGCAATGCCACCGCCGTGGCGCGGGCCGTGCTGACCCAGGTCGATCGCCTGAAGGGAACGACGATTCCCGGGGAGATCTCCATCGCCATCACCCGCCACTACGGCGCGTCGGCGGCAGAGAAGTCGAACGAGCTTCTGCTGCACATGGCCATCGCGATCGTGGGCGTCGCCCTCCTGGTCCTGTTCATGCTCGGCTGGCGCGAGTCGTTGGTGGTGGCGGTCGCCATTCCGTCGACCCTCTCACTGATGCTGCTGGTCTTCTTCCTTCTGGGCTACACGCTCAACCGGATCACACTCTTCGCGCTGATCTTCTCCATCGGCATCCTGGTCGATGACGCCATCGTGGTGGTCGAGAACATCGTCCGCCACCGTGATCTCGACGCGTCGAAGCGCCGTTCGATCAAGGAGATCGCCGTGGCGGCAGTCACCGAGGTCGGGAACCCGACGGTGCTGGCGACGCTGACGGTGATCGCCGCCATCGCCCCGATGGCCTTCGTGGGGGGGCTGAGCGGTCCGTACCTGCGGCCGATTCCCGTCGGCTCGTCGGTGGCGATGGTGTTCTCTCTGCTGATCGCGTTCGTGGTGACGCCCTGGGCAGCCGTGCGACTCCTCAAGACGCACAGAGTGGCTGACGCCCCCGGGGAAGGTCGGGAGGACCTTGGCACCCGTGCGTACCGCTGGCTGATGTCCAGGCTGGTCGGCCGATCGGCCTGGCGCTGGTCGTTCTTCCTCCTGATCGGACTGCTCCTCCTCGGAGCCGTGGCCTTCGTCCCCACCGGCTGGGTGCGGGTGAAGATGCTGCCCTACGACAACAAGAGCGAGCTGGAGATCGTCCTGAACATGCCCGAGGACAGCTCGCTGGAACGGACCGCCCAGGCGGCCCGCGAGATCGCCGCCGCCATCCGCGGCGAGAAGGAGGTCACCGACTATCAGGTGTACGTCGGGACGGCGGCTCCCTACAGCTTCAACGGGCTGATGCGGCACTACTACCTGCGCCAGGGCTCCAGCATGGCGGAGGTGCAAGTGAACTTGCTGCCCAAGCACCAGCGCGCGGCGCAGAGCCACCCGATCGCCCTCCGCCTTCGACCCACCGTCGCCGCCATCGCCGCCCGTCACGGGGCCCGCATCGCAGTCGCCGAGGTGCCGCCCGGGCCGCCGGTTCTCCAGACACTCGTCGCCGAGGTCTACGGACCCGATGGTGGCACCCGCCAGCAGCTGGCCGAGAAGATGCGCAGCCTCTTCGCCAGCACGCCCGGGGTGGTGGACGTCGACTGGTACGTGGAGTCTCCGCATCCCAAGGAGGTCCTGGTCGTCGACAAGGAGAAGGCCGCTCTCCACGGCATCACTGCCGACACCGTCGCCCGGACGCTCCGGGTCGCAGTGGGCGGCGAGTCGGTCGGGGGATTGCACGTGCCGGGTGACCAGGAGGACGTCGACATCGTGCTCGACCTGCCCCGGATGCAGCGAACCCGGACCGCAGATCTCTTGTCCATTCAGATTCCGGACGGACGTGGTCAGGCCATGATCCCGCTCAGCGAGCTCGTCCGCGTCGAGGGTACCAGCGAGGACCGGAGCATCTACCACAAGAATCTATTGCCAGTTGTTTACGTCACCGGCGACGTCGCCGGGGCCGCGGGGAGTGCCGCCTACGCGATTCTGGAGATGAACAAGTCCCTTGCCGCGATGGCCGATCCCGTCGTCATCTACAACTCCACTCAGCCGCCCAGCGACGCGCAGCGAGCCATCAAGTGGGACGGAGAATGGCAGATCACGCTCGAGCTATTCCGGGATCTGGGCCGCGCGTTCGTGATCGTCCTCCTCCTCATCTACGGCCTGCTGGTGGGATGGTTTCGCTCGTTCCTGACCCCCCTGGTGGTCATGGCGGCGATCCCCTTCTCGCTGGTCGGCATCCTTCCGGCGCATGCAGCCCTGGGGGCGTTCTTCACTGCTCCCTCGATGATCGGCTTCATGGCCGGGGCGGGGATCGTGGTCCGGAACTCCATCATCCTGGTCGACTTTGCCGAGACCAGGATCCGCCAGGGAGTGCCGCTGGAGCAGGCGGTGGTCGACGCCGGGGCGGTCCGCTTCCGGCCGATGCTCCTCACCGCGCTGGCGGTGACCGTAGGGTCGGTGATGATCATCTTCGACCCCATCTTCCAGGGTCTGGCGATCTCGCTCGCCGCCGGAGAGATCGCCTCCTTGCTCATCAGCCGGATGGCGGTGCCGGTTCTCTACGCACTGGTCTGGGGACGGGGGAGGCCAGAGCAGACCGAGGAGGTGCTCCCCGTCCTGCGGCCCACGGGATGACCCGCCCCCGGGGCCGGGACAGTCACGATCGAGGCAGCAGCTCCCGGACCGTCGGCACGCCCTGGACCAGGCCGGCGACGAAGACCCGGCGGGCAAGTCCGACGAAGAGCCCGTTCTCCAGGGTGCCGGGAATCATCCGGAGCTCCCGCTCCAGCCGCCCCGGGTCGGGAATCGACGCGAAGTGGACGTCGATGATCAGATTCCCCTGATCGGTGACGACCGGCCCCGCCTTCTTCACCGCCATCCGCAGCGTCGGCTCTCCGCCGAGCCGCGCGATGGCCCGTGAAACCGGGGCGACGGCGAAGGGCAGCACCTCCACCGGCACCGGGTACTTCGACCCGAGGCGGTCGACCAGCTTTCCCTCGTCGACCACCACGCTGAAGTCGTCGGCCAGCGCGGCGATGATCTTCTCCCGCGTCTGCGCCGCGCCGCCGCCCTTGATCAGCGTCAGGTCCGGAGCGACCTCGTCCGCGCCGTCGATCGCCAGGTCGATGCGCTCGATCTCGTCGAGCCCCACCAGAGGAATGCCGACCTCCCGGGCGAGCATCATGGACTGGTAAGAGGTCGGAACGCCGCGGATCTCGCGAAGGGAGCCTTCCCGCAATCGTCGGCCGAGATAGGGAACGGCATGGATCGCGGTCGAGCCCGTCCCCAGCCCCACGACCATTCCCGAGGCCACGCGCTGTGCCGCCGCCTCGGCCGCCGCTCGCTTCAGGCTGTCGACTGGGCTGCTGGCCATGTCCCGGGTACGCCATGAAAGCACAGGTCTTCGACCTCGCGGGTGGCCGTTCGTTTCCGCCGACCTCCCTCGCCCCGAGCCGGAGCCTGGGCCCCGCTCCCCGCCCCCCGCGCGGTCGCCCAGGTGGCCGTCTCGAGCGGCGACCGGAAGGCTGCGGGGCCCATCGACACTCCCTGGCAGGGTGTGCTCGGCATCGAGGACCGGCGCGGCCCACGCCCACTGAGCTGCGGCTACTGTTTCTCCAGCACGTAGCTGCCCTTGCGCTTGGTGTCCATGGTCTCCCACTCCACCTTCATGGTCTTGCCGTCGGGTGCGACGGTCCAGTGGTCCACCTCGACCACCTTGCCGCCCCGGTGGTCGGTCTCCACGAACGCGTTGGGGTTGACCTTCTTCAGGGCCACGGTCGTCCCGCCCGGATCTCCGGCCACCTTCACCTCCTTGCCGTCGAACTTGGCGGTGTAGCTCTGCCCGGTCGGGGTGGTCATGCTGATCCCGTCGGCGGTGCTCTTGTAGGTGATGGTCCGGGCGCTGGCGCTCAGGTTCTGGACCTTGGTGGCCTTCCACGAGCCCGAGACGGCGTGGGCTCCGGCGGCCGCGGGCGCCACGCGCTCGTAGACGGTCTCGCCGCTGGCCACCTCGGTGCCGGTCTGATCGGTCCACTTCTGGGTCAGGGTCTTTCCGTCGGCCGAGACGGTGAAGGTGCTGGTCCCGCTCACCTTCCCACCCTTCTTGCTGGTGATCTCCACGGCCTCCGGACCGGAGCTCTTGGCCGAGACGGTGTCGTAGTAGGCGTGGCCCTTCACCGGCTGGTCCGTCCCATCGGCCTTGATCTTGATCGGCGGGACTGCGGTCTGGTTGCTCCAGACGTCCTTGGCGAGCGAGATCACGTACGGCTTCTTGTCCATGGTCGCCGACTCCTCCTTCGAGACCCATGTCCCGTCGAAGGGCGAATCGGCCAGTGCAACGAGTGGAACGAGCACGGCAAGCAGCGTGACCGCTTTCATCGGAGCTCCTCGGCGTGAGAGGTCGGGCCTCCGGGGTGCCCCGATGGAAACGCAGCTCTCTGGAGCGGGCACGGCAGAGGCGCCGGCACCCTATCCGACCGCCGCGCTCGGGTGCTCCGCATTCGGAGCCGGCGCCGGACATCCCCCGGTCAACGCAGGGCGTCACGGCTCGAGCGCTCGAGGTGCCCCGCAGAACCAGACGTTCACTTCATGAGTTGCAGATCGGCCTCGGTGAGGCTCGTGTCTTCACCGTCGAAGTCGACGGCCTTCATCTCCGCCCAGACGACGAACCGTCCAGCATCGTGCGCCCACGGGAGAACCAGGCGGAGCAGCAGATCCCGGGCGCGGGTGCGCCACGAGGAAGATGGGGCGGCGTGGAGGCTCTGGGTCATGCGATGGCCCAGGCGGAGGACACCGGACACGGGTCCGCGTTGCGCCGCGGTCCCCTGTCCGGTGCCCCGCCCTTCTCGTCAGCGAAGGACCTCGAGCTGCTCCTGCGTGAGGCTCGTGTCCTCGCCCTCGAAGTCGATCGGCGTCATCTCTGCCCAGCGCATCGCGGGTCGCTCGGCCACCGCGAGGCTCCGGATCGCCCGGACCAGACGGGAGACCGGCTCGCGGCCGTGTCGAGGGGACTCGGAAGAGACAGACCCGGTGAAGCGCTGCATCGCAGTGGCTCCTTCGCGCCCGGACGTCGCCGGACCTCCCAGGAGAACTGCATCGGCCAAACCAATCCGGAGCCCAGCGATTTCAAGGACCTGGGCAGTCCTTTGTGGCGCCGGAGGTCACTGGGCCCGCACGTGTTGCGCGCTGCGCCACAGCCGAAAAGGCCCACATCCGCAGGCGGTGCAGGCCCGCGGCTCGACGCCTGACCGGCGCGCCACGGGAGTCGCTCCGCCACGCGCCGGCCTCGGCCAGCTCAGCTCTGACGGGCGACCGGCGCCGGCCGGCGTGCCGCCAGCGCACCACCGCCGGACACCAGCCCGGCGACCACCGCGACCACGCCGGGGAGCCAGCCCGCGAGCTCGAGCCCCTCCACCGCGTCGAGCGAGTAGGCGCCCGGACCGGTGAAGGCCAGCGCGGCCACCGCGGCCATGATGACCAGGTTGTACTCGGACCCGCCGTCGCTCACGAAGAAGCCCTTCGGCAGGTGCACGCTCCCGATGGCGACCACCATCACCGCGATCACCAGCGCCGAGCCCACCGGCGTCAGCAGCCCGAGCGCGAGCAGCAGCCCACCCACGGTCTCGGCAGTTCCCGCCAGCGCCGCGTGCACCCGGCCGGGGCGGAAGCCGAGACTCTCCATGAAGCCACCGGTCCCGGCCAGCCCGTACCCGCCGAACCATCCGAACAGCTTCTGACCGCCATGCGCGGCCATCGTCAGACCCACCGCCAGTCGCAACACCAGAAGTCCAATGTCCATGAGTTTCTCCTCCAGGTGGCCCTGACCTAGCCGTCCGGCAGCGCCTCCGCCGGGCAACACACCGTTGCCCGTTCCCCAGGGCGTGGGTCCGCGGCACGCCAGGAGCTGCTAGGTGTGTCCGCCATGAACTCTCCCCTGAAAGACAAGGTCGCCCTGGTGACCGGCGCCTCCTCCGGCATCGGCGAGGCCACCGCGCTGGTCCTCGCCCGCGCCGGAGCCCGGGTGGCCATCGCCGCCCGCCGTCGCGAGCGGCTCGACGGCGTGGCCCGCCGCATCGCCGACCTGCGCTCGGAGTCGCTGGTCCTCGAGGCCGACGTGGCCCGCGTCGAGGCGGCCGAGTCCATCGTCGCACGCACGGTGGAGCGCTGGGGCCGGATCGACGTGCTGGTGAACAATGCCGGGCTGATGCTCCTGTCGCCTGTCGATCGCGCAGGGGTGGACGACTGGCGGCGGATGCTGGACCTGAACCTCCTCGGGCTGATGGTCACCACCCGCGCAGCCCTTCCTCACATGCGCCGGCAGAAGGACGGGCACGTGGTGAACATCTCCTCCACCGCCGGACGGGTCGCCAATCCCGACGCGGCGGTCTACGCCGCGACCAAGTTCGGGGTGGGCGCCTTCTCCGAGGCGCTCCGGCGCGAGGTGTACAGGGACGGTATCCGGGTCACTCTCATCGAGCCCGGTGCGGTGGACACCGAGCTGCGCGAGCACGTGCCCGACGCCGAGACCCGCGACCGGATCGACACCTGGGCCCGCTCCATGCGCCAGCTGAAGAGCGAGGACGTCGCCGCGGCCATCCTGTACGCGGTGAGCCAGCCACCGCACGTGAACGTGAACGAGATCCTCCTCCGTCCCACCGACCAGGAGCGCTGAGGGTCAGGACTGCCATCCCCCACGCCCGACGCACTCGCCAGACCTCCACGCGCCGGTTCCGCCCGGCGACCTCCTGGGTTGGGTGTTCACCCCCCTGCGGAGAAGTGCCTGGAAGTACGGGCGGCCGCGGGCGCGCGCTTGGCACCCACGGGAGCCGTGCGCACCTCCCCTCCGTCCTGGTCCGAGGAGGCAACCATGCCCGTGCTCCCCACCCGTCCCCGAGCCCCGCGCGGCAGGGGCAAGAGCGTGACCGTCCGGCTCCGCCCGGAGCTGGAGGAGCGGCTCCGGGCACGGGTCCAGGAGAGCGGGCTCCCACGCTCCCGGGCGGTGGCGCTCCTGCTGGAGTTCGCGCTGCAGCTGGAGGCCGACCTCCGGGACCTCGAGCCGGAGCTGTCCTGCCACGCGTCGAACCGGGGACTGCCCGTGGCCCGGGCCCTGGTGCAGCTGGCCGGCAGGAGCCTGGGCATCGAGCCGGTGGAGGTCTACGCCCCCGTCTCGGGCCACGCCTGAGGCAGCCGACCGTCCGGATGTCAGACCGACACGGCATTGTCACGTCAACGTTCACCCGCTATCTCCCGCCGCGAAGGGAGCTGCCCCGTGAAGCGCACAGACCTGGTGGAGATGGAGAATCTCGGGCCCGTGTACTACTGGCAGGGCATCCCTCACCCGGTGCGCGCGACCCGGTTCCGGGACCCTCACAGCCTCCGGCTCATCGAGACCCGTGAGCCTGCGGACACCGCAGAGGCCGAGGCCTGGCGGGAGCTCCTGCCCGACGCACCGCCGCCACCGGCGGACGCGTTCTGGCACCCCTTCGACGCCTGAGGGTCAACCGGCTCGGGTCGCCGTGACGTGCACCGGCGTGCCGCTGAAGGCCGCCGTCCCGAGGAGCGTGTCCACCGCCCGGTCGTCGGTGAGGTCGTTGAGGCTCACCCCGGGGTGCGTCGTGGCCACCCGGAGCTGGACGCCGGGACGGCCATGTCCCCAGCCATGCGGCAGGCTCACCACGCCGGGCATCACCGCCTCGGTGAGCTCGAGCCGCACCGGGACGCTGCCCACCCGCGAGCGCACGTCGACGGTCTGACCGGCGCTCAGGCCGCGGGCGCGAGCGTCGTCGGGGTGCATGAGGAGCGTGCAGCGCTCGGGACCCTTCACCAGCCGCTGGCTGTTGTGCATCCAGGAGTTGTTGCTCCGGAGGTCGCGGCGGCCGATGAGGAGCAGCTCGCCGTTCCGCGCGGGCGGTGAGGCCAGCAGCTCGGACCCGACGCGGGCGAGGTCCCGGACCAGCAGCTCCGGGGCGAGCTGGATGCGCTTGCCCGGGGTCATGAGCCGCTCTGGCATCGAGGACTCGAGCGGACCGAGGTCCACCCCGTGCGGGCGCTTCTCGAGCTTGCCCACCGAGAGCCGGTGGGGCGAGCGGAGGCCATACGGGCCGGTGCGCAGCGCGAGGTCGATGAGACGGCGCGGGGTCGCGAGGCGATCCACGACTGCGCGCAGTGGGCGGAGCAGTCGCCTCGGACCGCGGGTCCGGAGCCGGCGGGTCAGCGCCTGGAAGATCTCCCAGTCGTGCTTCGCGCCGGGCGCAGGCGGGAACAGCGGCGGCGACCACTTGGTGGTGTTCCGCACCGCCAGCAGGTGGAAGACGACGTCGTAGTGCTCGCGCTCCAGCGCGGTGGTGGGCGGGAGCAGGACGTGGGCGTGGCGGGTGGTCTCGTTCAGGTACGGGTCCACCGCCACCAGGAGGTCGAGCGTGCCGAGCGCGCGCTCCAGCTGGGCGCCGTTGGGCGTGGAGAGGACGGGGTTGCCGCCCACCACCACCAGCGCGCGGATGCGGCCGGGGCCCTCGGTGAGGATCTCCTCGGCCAGCGCGGCGACGGGGAACTCGCCGCCGAACGAGGGGAGCTTCCGGACCCGGGTGCGGTGCCGCGCGTAGCCGCCGCGCGGGGTGAGGCCGAGCGGGTTCACCGCCGGCCGGGTGAGGAGCACGCCGCCCGGCCGGTCCAGATTTCCTGTCAAGGCGTTGAGCACCTGGATGAGCCACTGGGCGACCGCGCCGTAGGCCTGGGTGGAGAGGCCGACGCGTCCGTAGGCGGCGGCCGACTCGGCGCGGGCGAAGTCCCGGGCCAGGGTGCGGATCTGCTCGGCGGGGATGCCGGTGGGCCCGGCGATTCGCTCCGGCGCGAACGGGGCGACGGCGGCGCGCACCTGCTCGAGGCCGTCGGTGAAGTCGGCGAGGCGGCCGAGGCGCTCGAGCTTCTCCTCGAGGATGGTGTGCACCAGCGCCGCGAGGAGGAGCGCGTCGGTGCTGGGGCGGATGAAGAAGTGCCTGTCGGCGACCTCCGCGGTCTCGGTCCGCCGCGGATCCACGACCACCAGCCGCCCGCCGCGCGCCTTCAGCGCCTTGAGCCGGAGCGGCATCCCCGGCGCGGTCATCATGCTGCCGTTGGAGGCCAGCGGGTTCGCGCCGAGGGCGAGGAAGAACTGGGTCCGGTCGATGTCCGGAACGGGCAGGAGCAGCATGTGCCCGAACATCGTCGTCGCCGCGAGGTGGTGCGGCAGCTGGTCCACCGAGGTCGCCGAGTAGCGGTTGTGGGTGCGGAGCGCCCGGATGAACGGCAGTCCGTGGGTCAGTGCCCCGAGGCTGTGGACGTTGGGGTTGCCGAGGTAGATGGCCACCGAGTCCGGCCCGTGGCGCGCCTGGATCTCGGCGATCCGGTTCGCCACCTCGTCGAATGCCTCGTCCCATCCGATGGGGGTCCAGCCCTCGCCGGTGCGGCGAAGCGGATGCTTCTTGCGGTCCGGATCGAGGTGCACGTCCTCGAGCGCGGTCGCCTTCGGGCAGAGGAACCCCTTGCTGAACGGGTCGTCCGGGTCGCCGCGGATGGAGCGGATGGCGTCGCCCTCCACCTCGATGCGCAGGCCGCACATCGCCTCGCAGAGGTTGCAGGTGCGGTGGTGAACCCGGGTCTCGGCCATGGCGGGGGACCCTAGCAGCGGCGCGGGGTTGCCAAGACCGTTGACGCCTCCAGGCCACTGAACGCATGTTCCGGTCATGGACCGGGCCCGGCTGATGGCGATGGTCGAGATGCTGGGGACGACCTTCGCCGCCCGGGGGATGAAGCGCCACGTGGAGGAGCTGCGCGTGTACTGGCTGGGGCTCGCACGGGGGCTGGTGCCGCCCGGCCGGCGGGTGGACGTGGGCTGGAGCGAGTCACTCGTCGTGGAGTGGTTCCGGGTGCTGCGGCTGCCCCCGCACCAGTGGGACTACCCGGTGCGTCCGCCCTCGAGCCCATGCCCGCGCTGCCCCGCACCGGACGGGCACGCGGTGGAGGTGAAGACCGGGCTCACCTTCCCCGAGGGCCGGAAGGCCGTGTGCACGGTGTGCGGGTATGCCTGGCTGGAGCTGGACGCGGACGTCCAGCCCGCTTCCGTTGACGTGCGGCGGAAGGCTCGGTAGAGAAGCGCGCTTCGCGGCAAAGGACGGCCCTGTCGTCTAGTGGTCAGGACGGTGCCCTCTCACGGCACAAACTCGGGTTCGAATCCCGGCAGGGTCATTTTCGTCAATCACTTGAGTCACTTGGCGAAGTGGCAACCAACGCCTTTCGCCGCTTGGATCTGGCGGTGGCGCGGGTTGCCACCTCCCCCGTCGTGATTCAGAACTGTTCTCGCTCTTCCCGCGCACGAGCTGCGGCGATGGCGTCCAGGTCGAGAAGGTGCCGGGCGCCCTGGCGGGGACCGCTGGGAAGTGTCTCCACCGTCCGGCGGCAATCGGCGGTTCGTCCGTACCCAGTGATCGCCGAAGCGAGGGCGACCGCTCCTACCGCAACCATGACCGCCGAGGGGATGAGGACGTCCCCCCAAGCGTTCGGCGCGTCGCAGGGGCCGCTGCAGTGGCTGCTCGCCACTGCGACCACGACCCCCGCACCTCCGACGCCTACGAGCGTGACACCCAGGACCGTGTCCAGGATCGGAACATCGTTGGAGGTCGTGCAGGTGACTCGTCCTTTGGAATCTTCCTGCGCACTGGCGGGCGCCGAATCGATTGGTGCCGGCGGCCCATGGACGAAAGCATATGAACAACCCGTGGCCCAGAGCACGAGAAGGGCGAGCAGCACCATGGGTCGAGGCATGAAGATCTCCTTTCCCGGAGAAGCCGCCGAAGCTTGTCCGCTCCCTGAGGCTCAGGGACAGCTTCCGGGGAGCTGCGCGATCCAATCGGCGACGAGCGCGACCCCCTCGGCGTGCACCAGGCTCCGACCGATCTGTGGCATCGCCGTTCCGGGCGTGGTGGACGACATCCGGTAGATGACCGCCGAGTTCTCCGGGTGCCCGGGCTCGATCTCCCATGGCCGTCCACCCGGGCCGGGCCCCGTCCCGCCGGGCTGCTTGCAGATCCCGAGGTGGTAGGAGTCCTCCTGCTCCAGGGTGAGCACCAGACCGGTGTTCTCCGCCTCGCCCCCGAGCCGGTGGCAGTGCGAGCAGTTGACGTCGAGGTAGGCACGGGCACGCTGGTCGAGGGGGCCGGTGCGGGCATCCCACCACACCGGCAGCCGGGGAATGTCCTTCAGCGCAGGCAGTCCGACGAGCTCGCCCTTCGCAGCCCATTTCTGAAGCTGATTTCCTCCCCCGCCCCGATATGAAGCGAGCTCCAAGTTGAGGTTTCGCGGCTTCGGCCCGAGCGGCTGCAGCCGGTCCCCGTCCTGGTGACACTGGCGACACTGCTGCTGGCTCGGCACCAGGTAGCGCGCGGACTGAAGCACGCCGTCGCCATCGACGAAGGTGAGGGGCACGACCTCGCCCGCATAGCTGACCCGGGCCTCGGTCTGGGCGTCGTTCCATCGGTAGCTGACGGCGCGCCACGTTCCCCCCGAGAGCCATTCCACCCGGGTCTCGATGAAGCGGACCGGTCCTCCGTTCTGAAGCGGGTCGGGCGGAAAACGGAACGACTTGGTGAGGACGGTCCCCTCGGGAAACTCGAGTACCCCTCCGTCCGCGGGATAACGGGCGGCGCCCCCCGGGGGGATCCAGAAGGTCCGGAGCTTGGTCGCTCCATCCGAGAAGAGCGGTGTGTTCAGCTCGAAGTACTCCACGCCTTCCTCGAGGAGGATCAGGCCGTTGTCGAGCGAGACCATGCACCACTCCGCGAGAGTTCCCGGTGGTTCCGAGCTTCCCGACGGCGGGATGCAGCGGCCATCGGGGCCCCCACAGCCGGAGGCGACGGCGGCCGCCACCAGCGCCGCTGCCCCGAGCCACGCTCGATGCCGGGTTCCCACCTCACGCTCCCGGCACGACCACCGGCGTCAGCACCGGCGAGGCGCAGTCCAGGGCGGAGGCGGTGGTCTCGGCAATGGCGCCCAGGTTGTCTATCTCCGGATCCAGCAGGTCCGCGTGGAGATTGGCAAAGGTGGCGGTGCCCGGCTTCATGCACCAGCCCATCGGGTTGGGGCCGGGCGGGAGCAGTGGGTTCACGATTCCGTCCACCAGGATGTCCGGAAGGTGGCCGCCGCAGCAGGTGTCCCAGGCCGCGGCCCCGGACGCGAGGAGCGCGCCCATGAGCTTATTCACGTCCGGCGTGGCGCCGATGCCGCTCAGGGCGTTGTCGTGCACGTAGACGTCGGTGGGGAAAGGGTCGACTCCGGGGTCGAGCGGGATCTGCGCGAAGAGGAGGCTCACCACCGCGATGCCGTTGGTGCCGTGGTTGGTGATGGTGTTCCCCGAGATCTCCACCCGATGATTCCCGGTGATCACCAGCGCGGTACCTGATGGAACCCGATCCACGGTGGCATCGGGCCGGTCGAGCCCCGGAACGTTGTTGTCGACGATCTGGTTCCCGGAGATCCGGATGTCGTGGCCGTTCAGCTGCTCGTCGCCGGGGAGCGTGCCGACGATGACCCCCACGCTGTTCTGGTGCACGTGGTTCTCCAGGAGGTCGAGCAGGTAGGGGTTGCGGACGATGATCCCGGCGATGTTGCCGGTCAGCTCGTTGCGGCGGACGATGGCGTGGTCGAGCTGGGAGGCGCAGATCCCCGAGTCGGAGGCGCCCGAGACGGCGCTGTCCTCCAGCACCACGTTCCTCGAGAGCACCGGGTAGAGACCGTACGCCCCGTGCTTCGAGATGTCCGGCGTGGTCCAGCTGACCTTGAGCCCGTGCATCACCACGCCGTTCGCGTGGTTCACCCGCACGCCGCTGGAGATGGGATCGCGTACCCAGAAGTCACGGAACGCAACCCCATCGGTGCGGTCGGCGAGAATCCCGTCGGCCCCGGCGGCCTGGCCCTTGAAGTCGAGGATGGTCTTCTCCGCGCCCTGGCCCTTCACCGTGACCCCGGCGACCGCGGCGAGGTTCAGGGTGTTGCTGAAGGCGTAGGTGCCGCTGTCGAAGACCAGCGTGGCGCCCGGAGCGGCCCGCGCGAAGGCCGCGGAGACCGTCTGCTCCGAGGTCCCCGCGGGAAAAGCGGTGCAGGGGTCTGCGACCCCCTGGCAAAGGCCCGAAGGGCCGGGCCCGGGGCAACCCAGAGCGAAGAGAGAGGAGACGACGATGACCGAGACCGCGTGACGAACGTACATGGGTGTGACCCCCCGCTTGCAGCTCGCCATCGGGGCGAGCGTGCATCGGCCAGGGAGCAATGCGCGTGCCCGCGGCGCGGCACCGTGATTCTGATGGCCTGTCCATTCGCCTGCGCACGGTGCGCATGCCGCGTTGCTCAACTCGCGCAAGGCGAGCTCGCCCAGACGGAGCGACCTGCTCGCGCCGCTCGCGGCGCCTCTCCGAGCGGCGCTGGCGCGCGCAGGGCATCTGGTTGGCACGCGATTCGCTGGAGACCCGTCCGGCATGAAGGTCCTGGTCACTGGTGGAACCGGGTTCGTCGGGTCGTGGGTGGCGCGCGAGCTCGCCTCCCGTGGGCACGCGGTCCGGCTGCTGGTCCGCCCCCGGAGCTGCCTGGACAACGTCCGGGACATCCCTGGGGAGCGGTTCGTCGGTGACATCACCGCCGCGGCCTCGGTGAACCGCGCCGTCGCTGGCTGCGAGGTCGTGATCCACGCCGCTGCCTTGGCCCGGCTCCGCGCCGGAGACCGAGAGAATCTCCTCGCGGTGAATGAAGGGGGGACACGGAACGTGCTCGGAGCGGCCCTCCGTGCCGGCGTCCGGCGCGCCGTGTTCGTCGCCTCGGCGGGGGCTCTTGGTGGGACCTGGGAACCCCTGGCAGTGGACGAGCGGTGGCGGGGATCCGCGGAGAAGGTTCGTGTCGACTACTTCGTCTCCAAGCACCGGGCCGAGCAAGTGGCGCTGGAGCTGGGCCGAGCCGGGCTCCCGCTGGTGATCTTGCGTCCCGGGGTGACGCTGGGACCCGGCGATGTCTACCACTCCAGCGCCGGCACCGTGCTGATGCTCGCCCGCGGGAAGCTCCCTGCCTACGTGCACGGAGGCGGGTCCTACTGCGACGTCCGGGACGTGGCCCACGCCCACGCCGAGGCGCTGGAGTGCGGCCGCAGTGGCGAGTCGTACCTCCTGGGGGGGTACAACCTCGAGCTCGGGGAGCTGGCGCGGATGGTGTCACGGCTGTCGGGAGTACCGATGCCGCTCCGCGTCCCGTATCCGCTCATGCTGACCGTCGCCGGCCTGCGTGAGCTCGGTGCCCGGATTCGTGGCCAGCGCTGTCCGATCTCACGCCAGCTCGTTCGGGGGGCGCGCCGCTACACCTTCCTCGACTCACGAAAGGCAAATGGTGAACTTGGCTACGCAAACCGCCCGCTCGAGGTGACGGTGAGGGACACGCTTCGCTGGTTCCTGGAACACGGCGACCTCGAGGCCTCGACTCCGGAGCTGAAGGCCTTGCGAGCCGAGCGGCACGGACGGCGGGGGGCCTCCGGGCACGAGCTGCGGGAACGGTGGACGTAGATGCTCGGTCTGCGCAGCCCTCGGCCGCCGAGCGATTCCTTCGGGCGTGACCGCGAGGTACCGTCTTGCCGTGGGGGAATCCAGATGGACTCCGACCCGAAGACGCTGAGTCTGAGACCGGGTACCGGCTCGCCGTCCGGCAGGCTGAGACTGCTCGTACTCGCCGGAGACGGGTCCAAGGTGGTTCTCCTGCCCGGGCAGGCTGCGCTGAGCATTGGACGGGGCGAGGGCGTTGACCTGCGGCTCGACGATCAGGCCATCTCACGCCGGCATCTCCATCTTCACCTTCTCGGAGACCGCGTCCAGGTCGAGGACCTGGGCAGCGCCAACGGAACGCGCGTACGGGGGCGCGACCTCGGTCGTGGCGAGACGGTCGAGCTGCAGCCCGGCGACGCGGTGGAGATCGGTCGGACCCTGCTCGTTCTTCAGCGGGCGATGTCTTCCCAGACGAGGCGGGTGCGCCTCCACGCGCACGACGATTTCGTGAACCGCGTCGAGGATGAGTGCGGCCGCGCCGTGCGTGCCGGCAGCCAGTTCAGCGTCCTCCGGATCCGTGCGCCAGGGGGGCCCGCTGCGACGGCAGACGAGAAGCTCGCCGGAGTGATCCAGCCTGGTGACGTGCTGGGAGAGTACGGCCCCGGGGATTACGAGGTGCTCCTCGTCGACTGCAGCGGGGCCCTCGCCGAGGCGCGCTCGCGGCGGATGGCGGCGTCGATCTCCTCCGGCCAGAAGCTGGCGGAGTTCGGCATGGCCAGCTTTCCCGCCGACGGACGGACCTCGGCGCTCTTGCTGGAGAGGGCCAACGCGGCGCTGCGGGGAACGGCTCCGCCACGGGATACCGTCGCTCCCGTGCTCAGCCGGGACGGGGCCATGGACCAGCTGCGGCGGATCCTGCTGGAGCGCATCGCCCCCAGTCCGATCAACGTCCTGTTCCTGGGAGAGACCGGCGTGGGGAAGGGCGTCCTCGCAGCCGAGCTCCACCGGCTTTCTCCGCGCGCTTCGGGGCCCTTCGTCGCCCTGAACTGCGCCGAGCTCGCCGAGTCCCTCCTCGAAGCAGAGCTCTTCGGCCACGAGCGGGGCGCGTACACCGGAGCAGTCACGGCCAAGCCCGGTCTCATCGACTCGGCAAGCGGTGGGACGCTCTTCCTCGACGAGGTCGGCGAGATGCCGCTCTCGATCCAGAAGAAGCTCCTGAAGGTGCTCGATGAGCGTCAGGTTCGACGGGTGGGGAGCGTGAAATCGCATCCGGTGGACATCCGTGTCGTCTCGGCCACCAACGTCGACCTGCGTGCGGCAGTCGAGGCCGGGACGTTCCGGCAGGACCTCTACTTTCGACTCGATGGTATCTCGCTCACCGTGCCGCCTCTCCGAGAGCGCCCGGGTGAGCTGGAGGGCCTGGTACACCTGTTCCTCGAGCAGGCGGCGGCCCAGGCAGGCCGGCCGGTTCCGGAGGTGACCCCGGAGGCGTGGGCCGCTCTCCGGCGCTACTCGTGGCCGGGCAACGTGCGGGAGCTCAGGAACGCCATCGAGCGGGCGGCGGTGCTCTGCACGAGCGGGGTGATCACCCCCGAGCTGCTCCCGGCGGAGAAGCCGCACACCACGCTCTACGCCGAGGCACCCGCCCCGCCCGGCGAGAGGGAGCGCATCGAGGAGGCCCTCCTTCGCTGTGCCGGGAACCAGACCCGCGCGGCCGAGGAGCTCGGCTGCTCCCGCCGCACGCTCGTGAACCGTCTCGCCAAGTATCGCCTTCCACGTCCGCACAGCCGATGAGCCGGTCCTTGCACATCCTGCGCATCCCGTTGCGCAATCCAGGCAAACCAGGTCGCCTGTTGGCAAATGCAGACCGGGCTGGCCCCTGGATTGCTGAGCTGTACAGTTCTCGAGCCCATGCATGCAGGGCGCCGCGAACCCGGGGCCCGGTGCGCGTAGCGGGGGCCAAGTGGCGACGGAGCGTTCTCAGCACGATGTCGACGCGGATGGTGACGCGAACGCCGGCGCCGTGCCGGTGAATCGCCCCACGGAGGCACTTCCTCAGGCTGCCGACGCGCAGGAGACCGATGACGTGGTAACGGCGCCGCTCGATCGTCCCCCGGACCGGCCGCCGGAGATCCCTCCACTGCCCGCTGGCGCTCTCGCTCCAGTGGTCGCCTCCTCGCGATTCGACATCCTGCAACGCATCGGGGAAGGGGCCTTCGGTGTCGTGTACCTCGCCCGAGATGGGGAGACCCATGAAGAGGTGGCCCTGAAGACCATCACCGTCAGGCGGGCCGAGCTCATCTATCGGCTGAAGCACGAGTTTCGCGCCCTGGCCGACCTGCGCCACAGGAATCTCATCCGCTTCTACGAGCTCTTTGCCGACAAGGACTCGGTCTTCTTCACCATGGAGTACGTCCCAGGGACGAACTTCCTGAGCCACGTCCGCCCCGGCGGCGCTCTGGACGAGCGCCGGCTGCGCGCCGCTCTGGCGGAGCTGGTCCGGGGTCTTTCCGCGCTCCATGCCAGCGGAAAGCTGCATCGAGACGTCAAGCCCTCCAACGTCCGGGTGACGCCGGATGACCGGGTCGTGCTGCTCGACTTCGGCCTGGCCAGGGAGCTCGAGACGAGCCCACTCGGCAACAGCATCGAGCTCGCGGGGACGCCGGAGTACATGTCGCCGGAGCAGTTTCTTGGCCACGCCGTGTCCGCGGCCAGTGACTGGTACTCGGTCGGAGTCATGCTCTACCAGGCCTTGACCGGCCGGGTCCCCTTCAAGGGGACCTGGCATGAGATCATCGCCCACCAGCAGCGGGGCGATCCGGTCTCTCCCAGGGCGCTGATGGCGGACGTGCCGGCTGACCTGTCCGATCTCTGCCTGTCGCTCATCGCTCGAGACCCCCAGGCCCGAGCCGGAGCCGAGGAGATCGAGACCGTTCTCGGGCATGGCCAGTCCAGCGCGAGGGCACAGACGGATCTCCCGGGCGACAAGCTCCTGGTCGGCAGGGAGCGGGAGCTGAGCGAGCTCCGCGATGCTCTGGCCCGGGTCCACGACGGAGAAGGGGTCACCGTGCTCCTGGACGGGTCGTCCGGCGTCGGAAAGACGTCGCTGGTCGAGCGCTTTCTCGGACAAGCGGAGCGAGAGAGCAGCGCCCTCGTCCTGCGCGGGCGCTGCTACGAGCGCGAACGAGTGCCCTACCAGGGCATCGACAGCCTCATCGACGACCTTTGCCGGCTGCTGAACGGGCCGGAGCGTGTGGCCACGGAATTCTTGCCCCGTCAGGTGGCGGCACTGGTGCGCCTCTTCCCGGTCATGGACCGTGTTCCGGCGATCCGCGGGCACGGGCTTCGCGCCCGGGCCGTGACCCTGGACGAGCAGGAGATCCGGCGGCAGGCATTCAGCGCTCTCCGGGAGCTCCTGCAGCGGGTGGCCGACCGACAGCTGCTCATCCTGCACATCGACGATCTCCAGTGGGGGGACCTCGACACCGCGAAGCTCCTCCGCGAGCTCCTCCGGCCGCCGGATGCACCGGCCATGCTCCTCGTCCTCGGCTTCCGCAGCGAGGATCGGGACCGCAGCCCCTGTCTCGTGGCACTGCTGGGCGAACCGTTCGGGGCGGCCGTCGAGCTGCATCTCCGACCGCTGGACGCCAACGCCGCCGGAACGCTCCTCCGAGCGCTGCTCCCCGGTCCGGTGCCGGATATCGACGTCGCCAGCTTGACCCGGGGGACGGACGGGAACCCGTTCCTCATCCAGGAGCTGGCACGCGCCGTGGCCGATCCGGAGTCCAGACGGACGCTGGACACCTCGCCCGATGTCCACCGGGCACTGCGAGTTCGCTTCGCCCGCCTCCCTCCCGCCGCACGGAGTCTCCTGGAGACCGTGGCGGTGGCCGGACATCCGGTCACCGAGCTGGTCGCCCGGCGCGCGTGTGGCCTCTCCGGCTCCCCCTGGGAGGACTCCGGGCTCCTCGGTGCACAGCACCTGGTTCGCTTCGTGGGGGCCGCCGATGAGCGCCGACTGGAGCCTTTCCACGATCGCATCCGCGAAGCCGTCCTGGCCGACCTCTCCTCGCAGCGAGCGAGCGAGTGTCACCACGGGCTGGCCGAGGCGCTCGAGGAGGCCGGCTCCGCCGACCCCGAGGTGCTGGCCCGACACCACGAGGCGGCCGGAAATGCGGAGCAGGCGCTCCACTTCTCCGTGCTCGCTGCCGAACAGGCCGACCGGGCACTGGCCTTCGACCGCGCAGCCCGACTCTACCGGCGGGCCATCGGTCTGGTGCCCGAGGGCAGCCCGCAACGGGTCAAGCTGCTGGCCGCGCTGGGGGGCGCGCTGGCGAACTCGGGAAGGTGCGTCGAAGCGGCCGACACGTTCCTGGAAGCCGCCGAGGGCGAGTCCGCGGCCACGGAGCGAACCCGGCTCCGCAGACGGGCCGCGGAGCAGCGCTTCTTTGCCGGCCAGATCGATCAAGGCCGGAGGCTGATCCGCGAGGACCTGCGAGCCCAGGGGTTCCCGGTCCCGAGGCGGCGAAGAGCCTGGGTGTCCCTGCTCTCCCACCGCCTCTACCTGCGCTGGCTGCGCGGGCTCGAGCCCCGCCGGCGCGACACGTTTTCGCTGGGAGAGGTGACCCTTCTCGAGCACGTCTACAACGTCTGCGTGGGAATCTCCTTCGTCGACGCGCTCATCGGCGGGGAGATGGCGGTCCGCTACTTCCTGCGCGCGCTCGACCTCGGTGAACCTCACCTCATTGCCCGAGGACGTGCGTTGATCGCTGGACACGCGGCCATCGAGGCCCCGAACTCGAAGTGGACACGCTCCCTGGTCGAACGCATGGAGCTGGACGGGAGGAAGGTCGCCGAGCGCCCGCTCGACGGATCCATGGCCTGCGTACGCGGGCTGAGGGCGTACTTTGGCGGCGACTGGCGGGAAGCCCTGGGCCACCTGGACTCCGCCGAGAAGATCTTCAGCGAGGAGTGCCCGGGCCTGGTGT
Source organism: Myxococcaceae bacterium (assembly GCA_035519675.1). Lineage (GTDB taxonomy): Bacteria > Myxococcota > Myxococcia > Myxococcales > Myxococcaceae > RPRB01. The sequence continues at coordinate 45,689 of DATIWB010000005.1, read as the reverse complement.
GGGAGCTGTGGACGACGCGCGCGGTGGCGGTCTGGGCGCTCTTCTTCCTGGGCCGTTGGCAGGAGATGCAACGCCGGGTGGAGACGAGGCTGAGGGAGGCGAGGGACCGCGGAAACCTGTACGCGATCGCGGGAATCATCTCGCCCTTCGGTGTCGCCGCCTGGCTCGCTCGCGATGACATCGCCGGGGCGACCGAGAGCCTTCACGAGGTGACCAGCAGGTGGTCCGTCCGTGGGTTTCAGTTCCAGAAGTTCTGGTTCCTCACCGCCGAGAGCCTGATCCGGCTCTACGCCGGTGACGGCCGGGGGGCGTGGGAGGGGGTGAGCAGGGGCTGGGACGACGTGGCGAACCCGGCGGTCACGTTCCGCTTCCCCATGCTCACCGTCCAGCTGCTCAACGTACGCGGCGGCTGTGCGCTGGCAGCGGCTGCCCTGGAGAAACCGGGGAGCGAGGCCAGCCGGGAGCTCCTTCACCAGGCCGAGCGAGCCGCCCGTCGGCTGGGCAAGGTTGCAGTTCCGCAGGCGTCCGCCCTTGCGGACCTGCTCCGGGGAAGTGCCGCCGTTCAGCGCCGGCAGACCGCTGAGGCGGTGACGTACATCGAGCGAGCGGTGGAGGCATTCGACCGACTGGAGATGGCCGCCTTTGCGGCTGCCGCGCGGTGCCAGCTCGCCCGGCTTCGAGGGGAGAGTCTTCCGGAGTTCCTCCCGGACGAGGGGGTGGCCAACCCGGAAGCCATGCTCAGGATGCTGGCGCCGGGCTTCCTCGAGGACTAGGTCGTCCCTCGCTCCGGGTGGCCGGTGTTTGCCCAAAGGGGCATGTGATCACCGGGGGGAGGCCCCCTCGCACCCGGAGGCAGTTCTCGCCACGAAGCGCCCTCACCACTGGCTCCTGAACCTCGTCCTGCCGGGGCGCCACTGTCACCCGCTCGGCCTGCTGCTCGCCGGGCTGATCTTCGCGACGACCGGCTCCGCCAATCTCGAGTCTTCCCTGGCAATTGTCTCCCCTCGGACCCGTCGGCCTTGGTCGCCTGAGGCGCTCGTCGTCGCTCCAGTGGGTGTCCACCGGAGAGAGCCTGTCGGTCGACGCCCTGCGTCCCCCCCCCCCGCGTGAGGGGGTGGCGAAGCTGAAGGCCACCCACGACGAGAAGTGAGCGCCCCGTTGCCGGGGAGGGCACGACGCTCAGCGATCGTGCTCCTTCCGGTACGGGTGGTTCCCGGGATGGGTGACGGTGATGCACCCCGAGGAGATCCTCTGGGGTGAGGCGCTGTCGACGTCCTCCGGCGCGCCCCGGACGTTGTCGTAGACGACCGCTCCGCTCGCGCGGCTCCAGACCTTCAGGCGGAACCGGTCGAGAGCGTCGTGGTGCCGGTGGGGGCGGCGATCGCGATCCTCCTCCCGCCGGTCCTCGTCGCACTCCTTGCTGGGATCCAGGTCGGCGGCGGTGAGGAGGAAGGCGTAGCCCGACCTGCCGTTCACCCGACCGGTTCCCCGGACCTGCGCCCGGCTCCCCGAGACGACCAGCCAGTCCTGGGCCTCGGCCCGGAAACTGAATCGCGCCAGGTGGAACTCGAGCTCCCCCGTCGGCCGCGTCGCCCCGGGGGAGTACGCCGAGCGGAAGTCGAACGCCGCCTTGCCCGCCGTTCTCGGGCTGGAGGCCAGCGCACCCCTCGGCGAGACGATCCGCCCGTCGCCGCTGACTCTCCCCGCCCGCGGATCGGCCACGATGATCTGCACCCGGGCGACGCCCTCGCCACCCTCGTCGTCACGGACCGAGACGCGCACCGAGTACACCCCGGCGGAAAGGGTCCGGGTCGCGGTGCAGGTCTGGTCCGCCTCGGAGAGCGTCCCCGGCACCGGCGGCGTGCGGGTGTCCTCGTCCCAGACCACCGTGCAGCCGTGGGTGTCGAGGCCCCGATCGGTGAACGTGGCCTGCACCGTCACCGGTCCCGCGAAGAAGACCGTTCCGGAGGTCGGCGCGACGACGTTCACCGAGGGCACGACGTTCGGGACGTGGACCTGCACCGCGTCGGTGGACGTGCCCTGGCGCAGGTCGGTCACCGTCAGCTCGAAGCCGTAGGTCCCGCCTTTGGGCGCCACGAAGGTCGCAATGGGCCCGCCTCCGGACAGGGTCAGTCCCAGCAGTCCCGCCGGGAGCTGGGTCACGCGCCAGGAATAGGTGAGCGCGTCGCCGTCCGGATCGCTCGAGCCGCGGCCGTCGAGCACCACCGTCGCCCCGACCCCGGTGCTCTGCGTCTTGCCCGCCACCGCCGTGGGAGCCGCTCCGGGCGGAAGCACGCTCGACACCTGGACCGTGGTCGTCGCGGTGGCGACGTTCCCGCTCGAGTCCACCACCCGCGCGGTGAGGAGGTGGTTCCCGAGCGAGAGGCGGGCCGCCACGTTCGCGCCGCCTCCGAGGGGCCCGTCGCGGTCCGAGCCCCAGCTCACCGCTCCATCGAGCACCCCGTCCTCCACGTCGGAGGCGATCGCCCGGAGCACCGCGGTCTGACCGCGCACGTAGGTCTGGCCGGCGAACGGCGCGAGGATGCGGATGCGCGGGGGCGAGCCCGCGGCGACGATTCCGCCCAGGTCGGTGACCGCGGTCAGGACCGGGTCCCGAACCACGACGCGCAGCATCCCGCTGGCCTTGCCCCCGGTGCCGGAGAGCCGGCTGGCGTCGAAGGTGTAGGTCGAGCCGACGATCCCGCTGGCGATGGGCTCGAAGGTGCTGCCGCCGTCGCGGCTCCAGAGGAGATCCGCGAGGAGCGGGTCGCCGTCGGCGTCCGAGGGAGACCAGAGCACGCCGACCGGGCCCGAGGCGGGCACCACCTTCCCGGTGGAGAGGGTGAGCTTTCCGACCCCCGGCGCATGGGCGCTGACCGGGAGCGAGCCGAGCCGCCTGCCTCCGGGATCGAGGACGACGATGCTCCGCGTCCCGGCCATGAAGTCGAGCGTCTCCTCGATCCCGCTCGCCGGGCCGTCGGCGTCCGGCGTGGGTGAGAACCGGTGGTCGGAGAGCACCACGTCCTTTCCGTCCAGCAGCTGGAGGTGCCACTTCCCGGGCGAGGGCGGAGCGAGCGCTCCGACGCTGCCCAATCGTACCGCCCCGAGCCCGGAGAGCTTGCCCCCCGAGGGATCGAGCCGGGCGGTCACGCGGAGGAAGTCGCCGCTCGGGTCGGTGGGGGTGAAGTGGGCGTTGATCCCGTTGCGGTTGCCGGTCCAGGTGTAGTCCGAGGACCAGGTCTGCTGGCAGTACCCCATCAGATCCCCCGTCGTCGGCGGCACCACGCGCCGGAGAATGGGCCACCGGGCGGCGGTCGCGTCGCCCAGGTCGAAGCCGACGAACCGGTCGGGCTGCGCGGACGGGCCGCCGATGAGGCCACTGGGGTAGGGATACGAGGCGTCGAGCCGCGTGGGGGTGAGCGCCGGACTGCAGGGCGGACCGTTCGGGGACACGGTATGGAACCGGCCCAGGGTGTGACCGATCTCGTGGACCGCGACCTGGTCGATCCCAGCCTCCGCGACGGCGAACCAGCTGGAGCCCGCGGGGGCGAGGCCGCCGAAGGCGTCTCGCTTGACGAGGCCCAGACGGATCCGGTCCTGCGGCGCGGAGGCGAAGGCGGTCCGGAAGGCGTCGAGGACCATTCCCGAGTCGACCCCCAGCGCAATGTTGAGCGTGCAGTCGAGCTGCAGACCTGAGTCCCAGACGTCCGCGGCTCGGGTGATGACCAGCTTCGCCGTCGGCAGCTCTCGCCTCAGCGCGGACTCGGCGAGGTCGAGATCGGCGTCGGAAGGCACCGAGTCCTGGCCGCAGCCGGTGTCCGGCCCGGCCCGGGTGAAGAACTTCACCTTGACCAGCTCGATCTTGATCGGATTGGTGGTCTGGAAGGTCACGTCCCGGGAGGCGACGTTGTTGGCGAAGGACGTCTCGCCGGGGAGGTGGTCGGGGTTGACGGTCGCGGTGAGGTGGAGCACTCCCTGAGCAGTCCAGGCGGGAGGGAGCTCGAAGAGGAACGATTGCGAGAGCTCGGAACGGTCGGGGGCGGCACGGACGGTGATGCTGCCTCCCGGGTTGCTCGGCCAGAGGGGTCGCTCGAGCTCGGTGCCGTTGCCGTCGGTCCGGGCCAGGCGGGCGGTCACGCCGTCGACGGGGGCACCCGCCTTCACGTGAACACGGACGAAGGTGGGGCGGTCCGCCACCAGGACCACCGAGTTCCCGAGATCCTGGATCCCCTGCGTCACCTCCATCCCGGTGACCTCGAGGTCCAGCGCCGCTCCGGCGCAGCCGTTGTGGCGCACGAAGACATGGGCATCGCTCGCGTCACCGGAGACGATGTCCAGGGCGCCATCGTGGTCGAGGTCGGCGAGCATCACCGAGGTCGGCGCGGGTGAGCCGGTGGGCAGCCCGGTGCCCGGAGTGAAGCCGCCCTTCCCGTCGCCGATGAGCGGGATGACCCGCTGCGTTCCCCGGTCCACCACCACCGCATCAGTCCGCCGGTCCCCGTCGACGTCCCCGAGCACGACGCCGAGCGGGTTACCGCCCAGCGACACCCGCTCGAGCGAGCCGAACGCCGCGGGCGCCCCGTTGGCCCCGGTGACGATCGCTCCGGTCCCCAGCGCCGAGACCAGCTCCCCGTTTCCGGTGGTGATCACCACGTCCAGGAGCCCGTCCCCGTCGAGATCCGCCACCGCCATGGCGGTCGGGCCTCCGGAGATCGCGACGTTCTGAGAGACGAACGTCCGGCGTCCGGTGAACTTGAGCTCGGCGACGAGGTTGGAGCGACGGCTGAGCGCCAGGAGCTCCATCCGACCGTCGTCGTCGAAGTCGCCGGCCGCCAGGGCGACCGGGTCATCGAAGCTGATCTCGAGCGGCGGGATCTCGCTGACCCAGTTCGTCGACGTGTTCGTGCCGATCCAGACGAAGAGCGCGTTGACCGGGTTGCCGTAGGCGATCACCAGCTCCGGGATGCCGTCCCCGTTGAGATCCGCGGCGACGGCGGCCCGCGGAGGAGCTGCCTCCACCGGGAAGCCGGCCAGGAGCTGGAAGGGGAAGCCCCTGCTCCCCGAGCCCAGGCCCACGGCGGCGTTCCCGTTGACCGTGGAGACCCCCACCAGCTCCGGTGCCGCGTTGTTGATTCCCGGGACGGGAGGGTCGACGCCGCCCAGGTCGACCGCGGCCAGCGCAGAGATGTTCAGTACGCTGACCGGAGCGCCGAAGCCACCCGCGCCATCGCCGTAGAGCACGACGCCGCCCACCGCGAGGTCGGGGTTGCCGTCGACGTCGTAGTCCGCCGGGGCGAGCGTCCCCGCCGCGGCGCCGAACGGAGTGGGCGGACCGAAGGTCGGGCACTGCGCGGCGGCCTCCGGCGGCACGAGCGCTCCGGCGACCCAGAGGGTCAGTCCGATGGCGGGGACGAGGAGCGCACCGCGCGGCGCACAGCAGCCGGTTCCCATGGCGGACCTCCCTGGACGGCGGGCGAGTCAAGCACCGCCCCGCATGGAACGCGTGAGAAATGGACGAAACGGTTCCTGGGTCAGGCCGGACCGCATCGCCCCGCTCCGTCCGATCACCGCGTCCAGACCTACCGACCACTCCTCTGGCAAGCGCACTCGTTCGTGGAAGCGCCGGTGAGCGTTCCGAGGGGCTTCCCGTTCGAGATGCCAGGACCGGCACGGACATGCTCGGGCCCATGCCGGCTCCCCTCGCGAGAGACATCGGAAATGCGCCACTGGGCGGCTGCCCGACTGCCTGACTTCGAGGTAGGGTCGGTCCTTCAGGCGAGTCGGATCAGACGTCGACCTGGCGACTCGCATTGGGTGTCGGCCGATGCAGCCTTGGCGAGTCAGGTGGATTCTCGCGCCGTGGAGCTGGTTCGCGGTCGGTGCGCCGCTCGCGTTCGGGTGTCTTCACCACGCCGCCGAGAACCCGCCCGGCTTTCCCGCGGGGATGACCGAGCCCCATCCGGTGACACCCATCGACTGGTCGTATCCACCGCAGGCAACGGCTCACCGGGTGACGGGAACGCTCAGCGTCCGGTGCGTCCTCACCGAGCAGGGCCTGGTCCAGGACTGTCAGACGCTCAAATCCCTCCCCGGCTTCGACTCCTGGGTGATTGGCAAGCTGGAGAGCGCCTCTTTCGCTCCCGCCACCTACGGCGGCACGCCGGTCCGCATCTCTTACATCTTCAACTTTCGCTTCGACATCCCCGCCATCACCGAGCGCACGGGAAGCTGGCGTCCACCCCTCGAATCCGGGGAGGTGGAGGCATGCAAAGGCAGCAACGGCGCGGGATGTCTGGCCGCGGCGCTCGCCCTCCTCGCGCCGGATGGGGGGACTCGCGACCCGCACCGGGCCAGTCGACTGCTGGGCGCTGCGTGTGCCGGCGGCCAGACTGCCGCCTGCGGTCGGCTCGATGAGTCGTTTCAGGCCCCTCGCCTTCTGGATGAGGTGCCTCCAACACCCCTCGAGGGTGTCATCGGAGCGGAAGGGGAGGTCATCTGCTGGGTCTCGGTGACCGGGCACGCCCACGACTGCCGCGGACCCGACTCGGCCCCCGGCCGATGGTTCATCGAGCAGCTGACCCGCGCCAGGTTCGCCCCGGCCACCTTCGAGCGGGAGCCGTTCGAGACCGAGTACGCGATCCGCTTCTCCTTCAGCGGCCGGCGTTGAGGGGGGGGCGTTCGCGAAGCTGCGCAGCTGATTGCAGAGCTGCGCAGCACGCCGCACAGCGAATGAGCGCTGCCCGGAGCGAGGCCTCTTCCCGGACTCGAGATCTCCATGTGGCTCAGCGGATGCAACCGCGAGCTTCGCATCATGGGCATCCCTGGACAGCGCATCGCAGTGATCATCGCCCTCGCGACGACGAGCCCCGGTTGCTCCTTCATCTTCACTCGTGGGCCGGAGCCAGGCCGGTACGCGCAGCCGTCCGGAGCCCCCTCGCTCGAGTGCACGTCCTCCGTTGCCGCGCCGGCAGTGGACACCGCCCTGGCCACACTGTCACTGGCCCTGGTCGGCGCCGGGATCTTCGCCGCCTCGGCCTTCTCGGGCTTCCAGGACGCCTCTTCTACCGCGGGGGTGTATGCCATCATCGGAGGCGCAGCGACGGGCACCCTCTTCACGGCATCGGCGGTCGCGGGATACCAGCGGACCGCCGCCTGTCGGACTGCTCTGGAGTCGGCGAGGCCGTCTCCGGGCAGGATCTCACGCTAGTGCCTCGACCGGGGTGCAGTGAGCACAGCGAGATGGCAGAGACCGAAGCGAGACGGCGCACACGAGGACCGAGCAGCGGAGGCGTGCCCGTCGGCACGTCGAGCAGCGTAGGGACGAGTCTGCGCGTCGCAGCAAGAGGATCGGCCAGCGCAGCGGTCAGTACACCCCGGTCGAGGCACTAGGCGCGCTCCGAGCGCGGTGGAACCTTGCGGGTCGCGGCGAGGATCCCCTGCAGGATGGCGATCGGGCTCGGCGGACATCCGGGAACCGTCACATCCACCGGAATCACCTTTGCCACGCCTCCCAGGCTGGCGTAGCTCTCGCCGAAGATTCCGCCGCAGGCGCCGCAGTCCCCCACCGCCACCACCAGCTTCGGGTCCGGCGTGGCCGCGTACGTGCGACGAAGCGCCTCCTCCATGTTCACCGAGACGGGCCCGGTCACCAGCAAGAGATCTGCGTGCCGGGGGCTGGCCACGAAGCGGATGCCCGCTCCCTCGAGGTTGTAATAGGGGTTGTTCAGCGCGTGGATCTCCAGCTCGCATCCGTTGCACGAGCCGGCGTCGACCTGGCGAATACACAGCGCACGGCCGAGCACCGCCAGCAGCTCCTCCTGGATCCGGCGCTCGTCGACCGGCAGCCCGGCCGGTGCAGGCAGGGGCTCGCTCAGCACTCCGGTGCGAAGGATGCGTCTGAACAGGTCGAACATCGATCACCTCACCCGTCGTGCCCGCTGTAGGAGAGGTTGAACGACTTGTTGATCAGCGGGAAGTCCGGGACGATGTTGTCGAGGATGGCATGCTCCAGCAGCGGCCAGTTCTGCCACGACGGATCGTGGGCGTGGCAGCGCCGGATGGTGCCCTCCGCCCCGGTGTGAAGCGCGATCAGCACCGGCCCGCGCCAGCCCTCGATCGCCCCCAGCCCCAGGCGATCCCCCGGCGCGAAGGGGATCTCGACGCGGACCGCGCCCTCCGGCAACCCTTCCAGCAGCGCCCGGCTGAGCCGGATCGACTCCAGCAGCTCGCCGAATCTCACCTGCACCCGCGCGGCCACGTCGCCCGTGCTCTGGACCACGACCTTCGGATCCAGCGCGTCGTAGGGAGGCCAGGGCAGGTCCCGCCGGAGGTCGCGCTGGATGCCCGAGGCGCGCGCGGCCAGGCCCACCGCGCCGAGCTTCTCCGCCAGCGCCCGGTCCAGTCGGCCCGCGTCGCGAAAGCGATCCTGCAGCCCAGGATGCTCGTCGTAGAGGGTGCGCAGCTCGACGACCGCGGTCTGCAGCGGAACCAGCTGCTGGATCAGGGCGTTCCGACTCTCCCGGCCGATGTCGCTGGCCACGCCTCCGGGGACCACGAGATCCAGCAGGTAGCGGGCATCCAGCGCAGCCGCGTTGGCCCGGAGGAGATCCTCCTTGAGCCGGGAGAACTGGGCGAGCCCGAGGCCGAACCCCGCGTCGTTGCCCAGCGCTCCCAGGTCGCCGAGGTGATTGGCGATTCGCTCCCGCTCCAGCGCCAGCGCCCGCAACGCCGCCGCGCGGGGCGGCACGGCGGTACCGGTGAGGGTCTCCAGCGCCGCGCAGTACGCCCAGGAGAAGGCGACTGCCGAGTCGCCCGAGAGGCGCGCGGCGAGCCGGTGGCCATCCTGCTGCGAGAGCTGCTCGAACCGCTTCGCCACTCCCTTGTGGGTGTAGCCCAGGCGCTGCTCCAGCCGGAGGACCTTCTCCCCCACCACGGAGAAGCGGAAGTTGCCCGGCTCGATGATTCCAGCGTGGACCGGGCCGACCGGAATCTCGTGCACCCCATCCCCGGTCACGGCGACGAACGGGTACGCCACCGAGGAGCGGGGGAAGTTCCCGGTCGCGGCGCTGTCTCTCCGCAGGGGAAAGACGGTCTCCGGCCAGCCTCCGTGCCGGAGCCATCCCCGCCCGTCGCCTCCCTCGGCGCGCAGGCCCAGGAGATCGGCAACCGCGCGCTCCAGCCGCCCCGCCACCGGAAAGAGCGGCGCCAGGCTCGGGTAGCTCTCGTCTCCGGGGGACAGGGGATGCTCGACGAGCACCACCTCGCCGGGCAAAAGGTACGCCGCGTGGACCCGGAAGCGCCCGTCCCGGTCGCGATCGTCGGTGCCCCACAGGGCCAGGAGCCCCGCTCCACCGGCCTTCATCGACTCGGCCATTCCGCTCCACTGGTCGCGCTCGAGAGCGAGGAGGCGCCTGCCCCGGACGTTGGCCAGGAGCGGCACTCCCTTCACCGCTGAGGTCGCAGGTGCCATCGCTCAGCCGATCAACCGCGCCGCCAGGCGGTACCACTCGGCCAGAGCCGGCGGCATGTAGAGGCCGAGGAGCAGCACCATCGCCAGGTGGACGAACACCGGGAGCAGTGCCGGCGAGTGCGGCAGGGGCCGGCCGTGTGTCTCCCCGAAGACCATCGGCTGCACCCGGCCGAAGATCGCCGCGAAGGCCACCCCCAGCGCGGCGAGGAGGATCGGCGTCGCCCAGGGGTGATCGCGCATCGCGGTGGTGAGGATCAGGAACTCGCTGGCGAAGACCCCGAAGGGAGGGAGCCCGAGGATGGCCAGCGCCCCCAGCATCAGGCCCCAGCCGATCGTCGGGCTCAGCACCAGCAGACCGCGGATGCCGTCCATCCGCTGAGTGCCGGCGGTCTGCGTGGCGTGACCGGCGGCGAAGAAGATCGCCGACTTGGTCAGCGAGTGCACCGTCATGTGGAGGAGCGCCGCGAAGTTCGCCACCGGCCCGCCCATCCCGAAGGCGAAGGTCACGATTCCCATGTGCTCGATCGACGAGTAGGCGAAGAGCCGCTTGATGTCCCGCTGGCGCCAGAGGAAGAACGCCGCCAGGATCGCCGAGAGCAGCCCGAAACCCATCAGCATCCGGCCGGGGAGCTGATGGAGGGACCCCTCGGCCAGCACCTTGCAGCGGATCACCGCGTAGAGCGCCACGTTGAGCAGCAACCCCGAGAGCACCGCCGAGACCGGGGTCGGGCCCTCGGCGTGGGCGTCGGGCAACCAGTTGTGCAGCGGCGCCAGACCGACCTTCGTCCCGTAGCCCACCAGGAGGAACACGAAGGCCAGCGCGATCACCGTCGGCTCGAGGTGCGCCTTGACGCCGTCGAGATGGGTCCAGAGGAGGGCCGTCATCCCCTCCGCGCCCAGCAGCCCCTCCGCGGCGAAGTAGAGAAGGATGGTCCCGAAGAGCGCCTGGGCGATCCCCACTCCGCAGAGGATGAAGTACTTCCAGGCCGCCTCCAGGCTGGCCCGGGTCCGGTAGAGCGAGACCAGGAGGACGGTGGAGAGGGTCGCCGCCTCCATCGCCACCCAGAGGATCCCCATGTTGTTGGTCAGCAGCGCCAGCAGCATCGCCGCCATGAAGAGCTGGTACATGCTGTGGTACAGCCGCAGGCGGCGCGGGGTGATCCGACCCTTGTGCTCCTCGATGCGCATGTAGGGACGCGAGAAGAGCGCGGTGGTGAACCCCACGAAGGCGGTGAGCGCCACCAGGAAGACGTTGAACGGGTCGATGAAGAACTGCTCGCGCCAGACCAGCATCGGTCCGTGGCGGATGACCCGGAGGACGAGCATCGCCGCCGCCCCCAGCGTGGCCAGGCTCATCCCGGCGTTCACCTCGGCCGCGTGACGGCGCGCGCCGACCACCGCCAGCACCGCGGCGCCGAGCAGGGGAATCCCGAGAACGAGCAGCAGCTCCACCTCAATCCTCCTTGAGCTTCTCGAGGTGGTGCAGATCGAGGCTCTCGAACTGTTCCCGGATCTGGAAGAAGAAGATGCCCAGGATGAAGACGCCCACCAGGACGTCGAGGGCGATTCCCAGCTCGACCACCATCGGCATCCCGTAGGTGGCGCTGGTGGCGGCGAAGAACAGTCCGTTCTCCATGGCCAGGAACCCCATCACCTGGGTGACCGCCTTCCGCCGGGTGATCATCATCACGAAGGCCAGGAAGATGACCGCCAGGGCGATGCCCAGCGTGTTCCGGGTGATGGTGGTGGCCAGGGCGCTGATCGGCTGGGCCAGGCCGAAGGCGAAGATCACCAGCCCCACGCCGAGGAGCATGGTGGTGGGGATCTTGATCAGCGGCTCGGTGTCCCACTGCGCCTCCAGCCGGTCGACCAGGCGGAGGAGGATCCAGGGCAGGAACACGACCTTGAGGACCAGGGTGAGCCACGCCGAGTAGTAGAGGTGACGCAGCCCGGCGCTGTAGGCCACCAGCGTGGTGGAGGCGGTGAGGATCGTCCCCTGCAAGGCGAAGAGGGCGATGAGTCGCCGCGTCCTTCGCTGGGAAAGCATGGCGAAGGAGATCAGGAGCAAGCCGGCGGCGAAGAGGTTCAGCAGCTGCGCGGTGAGGCTGGGGGGCGGCACGTTCAGGCTCCCAGCATGAGGTGAACCAGGAGGCCGAGAACGGCGAGGAGAAACGCCATCGCCAGGAACTCGGGCGCACGGAAGATGCGCAGCTTGGCGGAGACCGTCTCCACCACGGCCAGCACCGCGCCGGCCGCGCCCAACTTGAGGAGAAGCGCCAGGACCGCCAGCACCAGGGCTCCCGGCCCGGCTCCCCGGGAAGCCACTCCCCAGGGGACGAAGAGGGCGAAGCCGAGGCAGGCGTAGTTGAAGAGCTTGAGCGCCGATGCCCACTCGACGAGCGCCAGGTGGCGCGCCGAGTACTCCAGCACCATCGCCTCGTGGATCATCGTCAACTCCAGATGGGTGGTCGGGTTGTCGATGGGCAGCCGCCCGTTCTCGGCGAGCAGCACCATCACGAAGGCAACCCCGGCGAAGGCCAGGCTGGGGTAGATGATGAAGGGTGGAGCAGCCAGCCTCTCCACGACGCTGGGCAGGGCCGTGCTCCCGCAGATCAGGAAGCCGTTGAAGAAGACCATCAGCAGGGCCGGTTCCGCCAGGAAGCCGATCATCATCTCCCGCCGTGCGCCGAGGCTCCCGAAGGCGGTGCCGATGTCCATCGCCGCCAGCGCCACGAACACCCGAGCGGTCGCGAACAGCCCCACCAGGGCGATGGCGTCGGCCACGAAGGCGAAGGGGAGATCGATCGCCACCGAGGGGATGATCGCCGCGGCCAGGACCATCGTTCCGAAGAGGACGTAGGGCGCCAGCCGGAACAGCGGCGAGGCGTTCTCGGCCAGCGTCGCATCCTTCCAGAAGAGCTTGCGGAGCAGACGCCACGGCTGGAGGAGCGGCGGCGCGGACCGGTTCTGGAGCCAGGCCCGGCACTGGGCGACCCACCCCATGAAGAAGGGAGCCAGGGCGATGGCCAGCACCACCTCGCCCGTCTGGCGGAGGACGGCCGAGGCGGTCACAGCACGAACACCAGCAGAGCGACGAGGGTGAGGAAGGCGTACAGGAGGTAGACCGCCAGGCGCCCGCCCTGGATGACCGCCACCGCATCGGCCAGCCGCTGGACGCCGCGACCCAGCGGGACGTAGAGCGCGCGCCAGATCCGGTCCTCGATGTGGATGCGGTAGCGCGGCGAGCTGTCCCAGGCCGTGGGGAGCTCCCGCTCGATCCGGAACGCCGATCCGAAGATGTGGCGAATCGGCTGGCCGAAACCCTCCGCGGTGTCCTGCATCCGCGGCGTCAGCCAGGGGTAGCCGCAGTCCCAGGGCGGCGCCCGGCGCACCCGGCCGTGGTACAGGCGCCGGACGAGCACGAAGGTCAGCGCGAAGATGCCGAGGATTCCGGCCAGAAACAGCACCCCGCTGTACGAGGCCTGCGCCGGAGCCAGCGGGGCGATGAAGAGCCAGGACCCCGGCCGCACCGCCTCACCCACCGCGCCGCGGGTGATCCCCGCGGTGGCGGTCAGTGCCAGCTGGGGGAAGACGCCCAGCGCCACGCATCCCGCCGCCAGCCAGGCCAGGCCCAGCCGCTGGAGCGGCCCGGGCGGATGGGCCTTCGCCAGCGAGGGCTCGCGGGGTTGCCCGAGGAAGATCACCCCGTAGAACTTCACCATCACGTAGGCAGCGAGCGCGGCGGTGAGGGCGAGGGCCGCCGCGCCGAGCGGAACCAGCATGTTGACGAAGGTCTGCGGGATCCGGGGAGTGACCAGGAACGCCTGGAGCAGGAGCCATTCGGAGACGAAGCCGTTGAGTGGGGGGAGCCCGGCGATGGCCAGCGTGCCGATCAGGGCGCAGGCCGCCACCCAGGGCATCCGGTGGATCAGCCCACCGAGCTTCCCGAGGTTGCGTTCACCGGTCGCGTGGAGAACCGAGCCGGTGGCGAGGAAGAGCAGGCTCTTGAAGAGGGCGTGGTTGAGCGAGTGGATCAGCGCGGCGCTCAGGGCCAGCGCGGCGAAGAGCCGGAGATCGAAGGCGCGGAAGAGGATCGCCAGGCCGATCCCGCAGAAGATCATCCCCACGTTCTCGATCGAGGAGTAGGCCAGCAGCCTCTTCATGTCGGTCTGGACCGCGGCGAAGACCACCCCCAGCAGCGCGCTGAACAGCCCGATCCCCAGGACCAGCGTCCCCCACCACCAGAGTCCGGTGTGGAGCAGGTCGAAGGTCACCCGCAGCACGCCGTACACGGCGGTCTTCAGCATCAGCCCGCTCATCATCGCCGAGACCGGCGAGGGCGCGGCGGGATGCGCCTCGGGCAGCCACACGTGGAGGGGGACCAGCCCTGCCTTCGCTCCGAATCCGAGCAGGGCCAGGAGGAAGGCCACGGTCGCCCGACCCGGAGGGAGCGTCGGTCCTCGCATCGCATCGAAGGTGAACTTCCAGCTGCCACCCTGCAGGACCCCGAAGCAGAGGAGGATGCTCAGTGCGCCGACGTGGGCGATGAGCAGATAGAGAAAGCCCGCCCGTCGAATCTCGGGGATGCGGTGCTGGGTGGTGACCAGGAAATACGAGCTGAGGGCCATGGTCTCCCACGCCACCATGAAGAGGTAGGCGTCGTTGGCCACCACCACCAGGACCATGCTGGCGAGGAAGACGTGGTACTGCAGGCAGAGCAGCCCGGGCGCGGTTCCCTCGCCGGCGCGAAAGTAGCCCGCGGCGAAGATGGAGATGCCGGCTCCGGCCGCTCCCAGGAGCAGCAGGAAGAACCCCGAGAGCGCATCGAGTCGCAGGTGGAAGGGAAGGTCCGGGAGACCGAGCGGGAGCACCAGCTGCTCCGCGGCCCGGTCGGGCCGGAGCGCACCGAGACCGACCAGCGCCACCCCGACGGCGACCAGCGCACCGAGGGGAAAGAGGACCCGACCGACGAAGCCGAGGGCGTGCGGACGGAGCAGCCCTGCCAGGCCCAGCGCGAACCAGCCGGCGACCAGCGCCAGAAGAACCGAGAGGGATGGCGCCGAGCCCATGATCATCGTATTATCATCAAAGGTGTCTCCAGTGTACGACCCATGAACGCCTGATGACAATCGAAGATCGCACCGCCCGGCTCACCATCCTGATCGACCCGCGCAAGAAGGCGGTGTTCGAGCAGCTCTGCGCCGAGGAGGACGTGACGCCGTCGCAGATGGTTCGCCGGCTCATCCGCGAGTACATCGAGCGCAAGCGAGGCGTTCCCTGGAAGCCGGGGGACCCAGCGGGGTCCGGCGCCTCCGCCTCGAGGAGGCCGCGCCGACCCCGCGGTTGAGCCAGCCGCTCCGGGGATCGATCGGCGCTGAAGGGCCCGGCGGACGGCCGTCGGCGCCCGTGGCACGACGTGCTGCCGCAGGGAACGAGGCCCCGGCTCTCCGGTTCAGACGACGTCGTGAGGTGACGCCGGCCGGGGGCCGCCGCCGGTCACTGCATGTGCTGGCCGCCGTTGATCGCGATGTTCGCCCCGGTGACGAAGGCCGCCTCGTCCGAGCAGAGGTAGATGATGAGCCCGGCGACCTCCTCGGGCTTGCCGAGCCGCGCCACCGGAATCTGCGGGATGATCTTCGTCTCCAGCACTTCCGTGGGAATGGCCATCACCATCTTGGTCCCGATGTAGCCCGGGCTGATGGTGTTCACGGTGATGCCCTTCTTGGCCACCTCGAGCGCCAGCGACTTGGTGAAGCCGTGGATGCCGGCCTTCGCCGCCGCGTAGTTGGTCTGCCCGAACGCGCCCTTGCTCCCGTTCACCGAGCTGACGTTGATGATCCGTCCCCAGCCGTGCTCGAGCATCCCCTCGATGACGTGCTTGGTCATGTTGAACATGCTGTCGAGGTTGGTGCGGATCACCACGTCCCAGTCCTCCCTGGCCATCTTCCGGAAGGTCGTGTCCCGGGTGATGCCGGCGTTGTTGATCAGGATGTCGATGTGACCCACGTCCTTCCGGACCCTCTCCACACAGCGCAGACAGGAGTCGTAGTCCGCGACGTCCACCGGGTAGGCGTGGAAGTCATGCCCCCTGGCCTTCATGTCGGCCAGCGTCTCCTTGATGGTGGTGTTGCTCGGCGAGTGCGTCAGCACCACCCGGTACCCCTTCTCGTGGAGCTTGGTGCAGATGGTGTACCCCAGGCCGCCGGCGCCCCCGGTGACCAGCGCGATGCGATCGGAAGACATGGCTCTGGTTCCTCCTCGCGGAAACCCGGGGCCGATCTCGACCTGGCAGGGGGTGACTGTCCAGAGCGCAAGCCTTGCGCACCTGTTCCCTGGGGGCGCCGGCCGCGGCCGTGGTACGCCGAGCCTCCCCGTTCGACACGATGCGTCGAACGCGCCAGACGTGCTCAGGCGGCCCGCGGCAGCTCGATGCAGGCGGTGGTTCCCTGCCCGGACAGCGCGCGGAGCGCCAGGCCCGTCGTCGACGATCTTCCGGGCGCGCTCGCCCCGGGGCTCCCGGCGAATCTGCACCCGCCCCACCGGCTTCGGCATCGCACCTCCCCCGATGCCCTCGCAAGGTCCGGCCCACCCCAGGACTCGGGGCGCACCCCAGCCCTCGCCCGCGAACCCACCGCCATTGCTGGGCGTTCACCCTGGCCCAGGGCTTGTACAGCCACCCTGCGGGACAAGAGGAGAGCACGAAGATGGCCATCTCCAGCCGGACCGTGTTGATCGTCGCCGGGGACGCTCGCAGCGCCGAAGCGTTCCACCACAGCCTCGACCACGAGGCCCACCGCCTCTACGAGGTCTCGTGCCTCAAGGACGCCCTGGCCATCGTCGCCCGCGAATCGGTGGACGTGGTGGTGGCGGACACCGCGCTGCCGGACGGCACCGGGCTGGCGCTGCTCCTCGAGGTCCGGCGCATCCAGCCGGCCACCATGCGGGTGCTGCTCACCTCGCCTGCCGGCGTGGGAACGGCGCTCCAGGCCATGGAGCACGGCGACGTCTACCGCTTCCTGGTGAAGCCCTGGGACGGGGTCGAGCTCCGGGGCGTGGTCCGGGCCGCCGTCGACCGGCTCTACCGCGAGCGCGAGAACTCCCAGCTGCTCGATCAGGTGAAGGGCGAGATCTGCCGGGCCATCGCCAGCGCCAACCCCGAGCTGCAGGTGGTCCGTGACTCCACCGGCTCGATCCTGCTCGACGACACCGAGGAGCGGGCCGCGGTCTCCTTCGCGGTCGGCTGACCGTCCCCAGGGCTTCCCGATGGAGGCGACCCTGCCGGTCCTCGTCGTCGGCCCCGACGCGCCCCCGGCGGCGCTGCTCGACGCGCTTCGCGCGGGCGGGCTCGATCCCCGGCCCTGCGCGCCGGACGAGGTCCTCGGCCTCCTGGGAGCCGGGGTCGCCGAGGCCGTGCTTGCCCGGCCGGTGCCTTTCTGGCGCCTCCTGCTCTCCCGCGTCGTCGCCTCCGGGGCCACCGGGCTGCTGCAGGTGGACGAGGGGCATGCCCCGCGGGCCCTTCCCGCCGGGGTGATTGCAGTCACTCGGCTCGACGAGGTGGCGACGCTCCTCCGCGACGCCCGAGCCCGCCGGGGAATGGACACCCCGCCGGCCCAGGTTTCCCCCACGCTCGAGCAGCGGCTCGCCGAGGCGGAGCGGTTCTCCTCGGAGGTCCAGGCGCTCCACCTCCTGCCGACGCCGGAGAAGATCGCCTGGGAGGCGGTGCGCCGGGTCCGCGGGCTGGTCCAGGCAGACCGGGTGCTCTGCTGGCGCATCGGCGAGGGGGCCACCCTGACGCTGGCAGCCGCCGACCCGGCGCTCCCCGCTCCACCGACCTCGATGCCAATCGGCGAGCTGCTCGCCGGGGCCTGTGCCGCCGACGCGGCGCCACTCTGTCACGCCGAGGGAGAGCTGCCCGAGCCCTGGCGCGAAGCGGTGCGTCGCCGTGACGGTGCCGAGCCGGGAGCGATGCTGGCCGTCCCGCTGGTTCGCGCGGGCGAGCTGGTGGGCGTGCTCGAGGCGGTGCGCCGTCCGGGCCGCCCGGCGTTCTCCGAGCCGGACCGCCAGCGCTTCTCGGCCTGGGGCTCCCAGGTGGCAACGGCGCTCGCCGGCACCCTCAACACCGCCCGGCTCCACCAGGCGCAGAGCGAGATCCTCGCCGCCAACGCCGCCCTGGAGGCGAAGATCGAGCTCCGGACGCGGGCGGTGGTGCACGCCAAGCGCGAGTGGGAGCGCACCTTCGACGCCATCCGCGAGCCCATCGCGCTCCAGGACGGCTTCGTCATCCGCCGGGCGAACCTCGCCTACGCCGAGGCCGCCGGCGTGCCCATCACCCAGGTGCCGGGGAAGAGCTGTCATCAGCTGCTGGCCGGGCGGGTGGCGCCGTGCGTCGGCTGTCCGCTCGCCAGCGGCGCCCCCGACCTCGCCGCGGAGATCTCCCTGCCCCGCGGGCGGACGGTGCGCTTCAGCGGCTTCCGGACCGAGGCCGCCGGGGATCCGGAGCTGGTGGTCGTCCACTACCGCGACGTGACCGCCCAGCGCACGCTGGAGGGACGGCTCCGGGAGCAGGAGCGCCTCGCCTCGCTCGGGCAGCTGGCCCATGGGGCGGCGCACGAGATCCAGACGCCGCTCGGGGCGGTGCTGGGCAACCTCTCGACCCTGCGGGGCGCGGCCGACGAGCTGGAGTCCGGTGCCGACTCCATCGAGCGTGCCGCGCGGCTCTGTGGCCAGGGCGACGCCGCGGCCGCGGTCCGGGCCCTCACCGAGGTGCAGATCCGCGACCTCGCCGCGAGCCTCCGCGAGCTGCTCCAGGACGTGGAGGACGGCGCGCAGCGGATCGGGGCCATCGTCAAGGGCCTGCGGGAGCTGGCCCGGCAGGACGTGGCCCGGCCCGAGTCCGTCGACCCGAACGGCTGCGTGCTCAAGGCCCTCCGCACGGAGCTGGGCGAGGCCGCGGGCGCCGCGGTGCTGCGGACCGAGAGCACCGCGAAGGTGATGGTCACCGCGGGGCAGCTGGAGCAGGCGCTGGTCCAGCTGATCCGGAACGCGCGGCTCGCCGCCCCGTCCGGAGCCATCCGGGTCCGCACCCACGACGCGCAGGGCGCGGTGGTGATCGAGGTGCAGGACGAGGGACCCGGCATCCCGGCCGCGCACCTGTCGCGCATCTTCGAGCCGTTCTTCACCACCCGCGGCGGCCCTCAGGGCATCGGGCTCGGCCTGACCCTGGTGTGGAGCATCGTCCACCGCGCTGGCGGGACGCTCGAGGTGACCTCCCAACCTGGGCTGGGGAGCACGTTCCGGATCCGACTCCCGGCACTCGCCTCACCGGCGGCGCCCGACCATCCCGGCGACGTCGCCGCCTGAACGTCTGAGGCGGGACGGCACCTCGGGCGGTCTCTGGGCCGGGGCCGGGCTAGAACAGCAAGCGCGTCGGCTGCTCGAGGAGCGCCTTGAGCTCCTGCAGGTACTGGGCGCCGAGCGCGCCGTCGACCACCCGGTGGTCTCCGGAGAAGGTCGTGGACATCGTCTTGCGCACCACCACCTTGCCGTCGCGTACCACCGCCCGCTCCGCCACCGCGCCCACCGCCACGATGGAGGCCTGCGGCGGGTTGATGACCGCGATGAACGAGTCCACCCCGAACATTCCCAGGTTGGACACGGTGATCGACCCGCCCGAGTACTCCTCGGGCCGGAGCGCCTTGCGCCGCGCCCGCTCGGCCAGCTCGCGCGCCTCGGCGGCGATGGCCCCCAGCGACTTCAGATCTGCATCGCGGATGACCGGGGTGATGAGCCCATCCTCGATCGCCACCGCGATGCCCACGTCCGCGGTGTGGAACTGGAGCAGGCGGTCACCCTGGAGCGAGACGTTCACCTTCGGCTGCCGGCGGAGCGCCATGGCCGCGGCCTTCACGATGAGGTCGTTGATCGAGATCTTCACCTCGGCCGCCTTGGCCTGCTCGCGGACCTTGACCGCCTCCTCCATGTCGATGTCGACCGTGACGTAGAAGTGCGGGACGCCCGGCTTCACCTCCGCCATCCGCTGGGCGATGATCTTCCTCATCCCGGAGATCGGCAGGACCTCCGGTTCGCGCCGGCCGAAGACCGGGGCCGGTGGGGGGGCAGACCCGGGACGGGGGGCAGGCGCCAGGGCCGCGGCTCCCACCTGGCCCATCGCTGCCTCCACGTCGCGCTTCACGATGCGGCCGCTGGGGCCGGAGCCCTGCACGCCGGCGAGGTCGAGCCCCTCCTCCCGTGCCATCCGCTTGGCGAGCGGCGAGGCCCGGAGGCGGCCGTCCTCGGACGCCGGCGCCGGCGCCGGCGCGCGCTCCTCGGCCCGGCGGATGGGCACCACCTGCGCCGGACCGCCCGGACGCTGGGCGCGCTCCTCGGGCTGGACGGCGGCGGGCTTCGGGGCCGCCGACTTCGGTGCGGGCTTGGACGCCTCCACCTTCTCGCCCTTGGCGCCGATCACCGCGATGGGCGCGCCGACCGCGCCGGTCTCGCCTTCCTGGACGAGGATCTTCAGCAAGACGCCGTCGTCGAACGCCTCGACCTCGAGGTTGGACTTGTCGGTCTCGACCTCGGCGATGGCCTCGCCGGAGGAGACGCTGTCGCCCTCCTTCTTGAGCCACTTGACGATCTTCCCCTCGGTCATCGTCGGGGAAAGCGCCGGAAGCTGCACCTCGGTGGCCATCGTCAGGTCCCCTCTTCCTGGTACATGACCTTCTTCACCGCGGCGACGATTCGCTCCGCGGACACCTCGGTGGCCTTCTCCAGCACCGCGGCGTAGCTGCGGTTCACGTCCAGGCCGGTCACCCGCTCCACCGGCGCGTCGAGGTCGTCGAAGGCCTTCTGCTGCAGGAGGTCGGCGATCTGCGCGCCCAGCCCGCAGAAGCTCCACCCCTCCTCGACCACCACCACCCGGTTGGTCCTCCGCACCGAGGTGAGGATCGCCTCCTCGTCCAGCGGCTTGAGGGTGCGGAGATCCAGCAGGTCCACGTGAATCCCCTCCTGCTCCAGCAGCTGCGCCGCCTGCTCGGCGAAGTAGTACATCCGCGACCAGGTGATGACCGTCGCGTCCTTTCCTTGGCGCTTGAGGTCCGCCTTGCCGATGGGCAGCACGTGCTCGCCGGCCGGGACCTCGCCCTTCACCCCGTAGAGCAGCTCGGCCTCGAGGAAGATGGTCGGGTTGTCGTCCCGGATCGCCGCCTTGAGCAGCCCCTTGGCATCGGCCGGGGTGGACGGGGCGAGGATCTTCAGCCCGGGGAAGTGGGCGTAGTTCGCCTCCAGTGACTGGCTGTGCTGCGAGGAGAGCCGGCCACCGGCGCCGTTCGGCCCGCGGAAGACGATGGGGCAGCGCAGCTGCCCGCCGGACATGTGGCGGAGCTTGGCCGCGTTGTTGACGATCTGGTCCATCGCCAGGATGGCGAAGTTCCAGGTCATCATCTCGATGACCGGCCGGAGCCCCACCATCGCCGCGCCCACCCCGAGCCCGGCGAAGCCCAGCTCGCTGATCGGCGCGTCCACCACCCGGGCGCTGCCGAACTTGTCCAGCAGCCCCTGGCTGACCTTGTACGCCCCGTTGTAGCGCGCCACCTCTTCCCCCATCAGGAAGACGTTGACGTCGCGTTCCATCTCCTCGGAGAGCGCCTGGTTCAGCGCCTCGCGCCACGCAATCTCAGGCATCGATCGACCGTCCCTCGTCGCTTGCTCGTCTCAGGCCCGCGCCGGCTGCTTCAGGCCGGCCTTCTGCTCCGCCACCTCGGCCTGCTCGCGCGGCTCGAGGTCCCAGGTCACCCGGTAGTCTTGAGGTCCGGGGAAGTGCGGCCACTCCACCTTCATCCCCAGCACCCGCTCGCGCGGCTTCACGTCCGGATCGCCCGGCTCGACGAAGATGTCCTCGTGGAGCTCGTCCAGCGGGGGCTCCGGCGACTGCTCGGCGAACTTCACCGCCGCATCGACGGTGGCCTTCACCTCGGCATCGATGGCCTCGAACTCGGACTCGGGGATCTTCATCTGCTCCACGGCGAACTGCCGGAGCTTGGGAATCGGGTCTCCCTTCCGCTCCGCCTCCACCTCGGTCTTGGTCCGGTACGTGGCCGGGTCGGACATCGAGTGGCCGCGGTAGCGGTAGGTGTTGGCCTCCAGCAGCACCGGGCCCTTTCCGGCCCGGCACCAGGCGGCGCAGTCCTTGACCGCCTCGTACACCTTGAGCACGTCCATCCCGTCCACCGGCTCGCCGCGGATGCCGTAGGCCGCGGCGCGCTTGTAGACCTCGGGCATCGGAGAGACGCGGGCGAACGCGGTCCCCATCCCGTAGCGGTTGTTCTCGCAAAGGAAGATGACCGGCAGCGACCACTTCGCCGCCATGTTCAACGTCTCGTGGAAGGCGCCCTGGTTCGCCGCGGCCTCGCCGAAGTAGCAGACCGCCACCCGGCCGTCGCTCCGGTAGCGCGAGGCGAACCCCAGCCCGGCGGCCAGCGGGATCTGCCCGCCGACGATGCCGTAGCCGCCGAGCACGTAGTGCTCGACGTCGAAGATGTGCATCGAGCCGCCCTTGCCCTTGCAGTACCCGGTGGCCTTGCCGAACAGCTCGGCCATGATCATCCCCGGGTCAGCGCCGCGGGTCAGCGGGTAGCCGTGATCGCGATAGGCGCCGAGCTGGTAGTCGTCGGGGTGGAGCGCCTCGGTGGTGCCCACCGCCACCGCCTCCTGCCCGATGTACAGGTGGCAGAAGCCGTTGATCTTCCCTTGCGTGTACGCCTGCGCCGCCCGTTCCTCGAACCGGCGGATCAGGTACATCTTCCGGTACATCGAGAGGAGGAGATCCTTCGGAGACTGGGGTGCCATGCCGGGCCGCTGCATATCCACTCGAGGCCCGATTTTCCAAGTGATCGCCCCATGCCGCGGCGCGGCGGGCGCTTCACAGGTTTTCTGGCGCCTCCCCCTCGAGCGCCAGGTGGGGGACCACGGACACCCGTGGGGCGAGCGTTGACACACGGCCCGAGTGGCCGGTGGCGACCAGCACCACCTCCGCCTCGGGGAACGTGGTCCGGAAGTCATTGGCGTGCCCGGGCTCGTTGTCGAAGGCGGCCACCAGCCGCCCCAGCGAGGCCAGCCGCGCGTGGGCGGAGCGCTTGAAGGCATCGTCCCCGAGCCCCGGATCGTCCGGCTTCATCCACAGCTGGACCCCGGGGCCGGGGAGCGGGAACCCGAAGCGCCGGAGCACCTCCTCCGTCCCGGGACGCATCCGCTCGGGGCGGGCCGTCAGGTAGACCAGCTGGACCCCCGTGCCATGCGCGCGGCGGGCGTACCCGGCCGCGCCCCGCACGGGGATGTCATGAAGGCACGCCTCAGAGGTGAAGAAGCGCTCCACCCAGTGCTTGCGGAGGTCCGGCAGCCACCGGGCGACCCCCTCGGGGTCCAGCCCGGCCCTGCCCAGCGCCTCGCGGGTGTCGAAGCCGGTGACCAGGTGCTCCGGCTGGAAGCCCTCGAGGGCCGGGATGCCGTGCACGCTGGCGAAGTCGCGCACGATGGCCGCCTGGCGCGGGCGGTTGTCCAGCAGGGTCGAGTCGAGGTCGAAGGCGACGACGCCCGCGGGACCCGCCGCCTGCGCCGCGGCGAGGATGTCGCCGAGGACCCGCTGCCATTGGGGATGGGGCGCGAACTGCATGGCAGGCCCTCTACCGCCAGGGCCCGGGCTGCGTCGACACCCCCGGCTCAGCTCGCCAGGATGCGGGCGCGCCGGCGAACGGCCGCGTCGTGCTCGTCGAGCAGCGAGGCCAGCTCCTCCAGCTCCTCGGGCGTCATGCTGTCCAGGGCGCGGAGCACGTCCTCCATCCGGAACTCCGGGTCGAGCCGGATGGCGCCGACGAGGTCGAGGACCGGGACGGGACGAGGGCTGGCGGGATCGGCCATGGACCCCGTGGGAATGCACTGGCCGGGCCGCCCCCAAGGCTCCGGAATTCCGGGAATGGGGGTGGGTCAGCGGCTCCCGGTGGGGGTCGCGGCCAACCCGCGGGCGAGGAACCGGGCCACGAGGATCTCGGTCTTCGCGTCCTCCACCTCGCCGCTCCGGCATGCCTCGAGGAGCGCGCCGATGGCCCACCAGTGGAGCGCTGCGCCCTCCTCCAGCGGTGAGCCATCGCCGTGCGGCGTTCCTTGCTCGCGGCCGGTGACCTCCACCGCCGTGGGGTGAATCTTCTCGGAGAGAATTCCCGGAGCGAGGAAGAAGCTTCCCCCGAGCAAGGTCACCTCCTCGGGTCGGACGCGGTACCCCGCCTCCTCCAGGGTCTCCTCGGCCGCGCGGTGACGCAGGCCGGCCTCGCCCCGGTCCGCGGGCTCCAGCACCCCTGCCACGAGCTCCTCGAGCAGCAGGTAAGAACGCGGATCGGGCAGCGGCAGCGCCATCCCGGCGCGGAAGAGCGCTGCGGGGCGGAGCGTCTTCCGGGTGAGCACCTCGACGCCCCCAGGGCCGCGCCGCCAGATCAGCACCGCCACGGCGTCGGGGACAGGCCGGTCAACCACGTCCACGCGGTACTCGCGGGAAGTCGAGCCGTCCGCGTGGCGGTTCCGGCAGACGAGTCGCTTCAGATGGAGAAAGCCCTCGTCGCAACGCGAGCGCGACGTGACGTCCTCGACCACTTCGATCCCCGTCACGACGCTTCGCGGCGAGCCGTCCATGGAACGCACGATGCCAGACGTCGCCGCTGGCTGCGGCATGGGCCTGCCTGCACGCGGTGCGTCTGGACATTGTGCACGCCCGGGCGCAGTGGTGCCGGCCAAGCGACCGTCGCCAGCCAGGGCTGACAGCGTGCCGCTGAAAAGGGGGTCCCCTGCACGTTTGCTTCAGGTCCACACTGCTGATGCTGTTGCTTCTGGTCGCGGTCCCTCCAGGCTGTGGCCGCTCCATCCCGGCGCAGGGCTCGACGGACACGACCCGGATCCGGGCCGCGCTGGTCGCCGCGAGCACCGACGACATCGCCTCCGTCCTGATCCGGGTGACGCAGGGAACCACGGTGGTGGCCGAGGAGGACATCGTCCTCTCCACCATCACCCTCGGGGGCCAGACCCGGACCGGAGGGGACGCCTTCTTCGTCCTCCAGCCCGGAAGCTACCTGGTGACCGCCATCCCCTTCGGCCTCTCCGGAGGACCGAGCACCAAGTGCGCGGCGGCGTCGGCCTCGGCCAACGTGCTCCACGGGAAGACCACCGAGGTGGTGCTCGCCCTGTTCTGTGACGACGGCGGCACCGGCGGGCTCGACGTCCCGGTGGTGACCGAGCATCCGCCGCGGATCACCGACTTCCGGTTCCGTCCGAGCAAGTTCACCGCCGTGTGCGAGGACGTGGCGATGCAGGTGGTGGCGAGCCATCCGGACGGGCTCCCGCTCAGCTACGCCTGGCGGTGACCGCTGCCCCTGCCGGCGCGGTCTACACCCTCACCCCCGCGGGGAATCACGCCGGCTTCGAGGCCCGCACCCCGGGTGACTACGCGGTGATGGTGACGGTCTCCGACCCGATCGGGCACACCGCATCCCTCACCGTGCCGATCCACGTGGCGGCCGGTCCGATGTGCGACGGCGCCCGCTCCGACGTGCTGATCCAGACCTTCGCCCCTCCGATCCAGGTGGCCGGAGGCCTGTTCGACCACTTCGACATCAACGTCGAGGACGAGCGCAACGAGGACGAGCCGCTGCTGGTGGCTCCTGGCCCGCTCCGGGGCAATCTCTCTCCGGCGGTGGAGGGGATCTCGGTGGCGAGTCCGTTCGCGGGGAACGCCGGTGGGGGCTTCGAGTTCACGGTGGTCACCTCCTTCCTCTCGGCCTCCAACTTCACCGGCTCCCCGCCGGACATGAGCGGGGCGAGCAGCGGGAACGTGGTGCTGGTCTCGGGGAACACCTTCGCCGCCTTCTCCAAGGACGGGGGACTGACCTTCACCCGGCTGGACCCGACCACCATCTTCCCCAGCCGGCCCACGCTCGATTCGCTCGGACGGCAGCTCGACGGCGGCCTCTGCTGTGACCAGGTCATCCTCTACGTCCCGCAGATCGACCGGTTCATCTGGCTGATGCAGTTCTGGAGAGGGAGCGGCGGGGGGCCGAACATGCTCCGCATCGCCTCAGCCAGCCCGGCGCAGATCGTCAGCAGCAACGGCACCGCCTGGACCTACTGGGACCTCCGCTCGGCCACCTTCGGGATGGGGAACAACTGGATGGACTACCCCGATCTCTCGGTGGGCCAGAACTTCCTCTACGGGAGCGTGGACCAGGTGGGGGCCGGGCTCCTGGTGTTCCGCATCCCGCTGGCGCAGATCCGTGACTCGACCGGGATCAACATCGGCTTCACCAACCCCTCGAACTCGGCCAGGGCGTACGGCGGTCACCTCACCCAGGTGACCGGGGACGAGATCTTCTGGGCCGGGCACAACTCCACCAGCCAGATGGTCGTCTACTCGCTGCGCGAGGACTCCAACACCTACTTCTGGCGCAACGTGAACATCAACAGCTGGCCCAACAGCGACTACACCTCCATCACCCCGGGCGGCATCGACTGGATGCAGATGTCCGGGGGGTTCCCCGGGGCCGGCGTCATCGGGGCCACCCGCTGGGGGAACAACCTCTGGTTCGCCTGGATGGCGGCGCGCGGCGGCGGCTTCGCCCATCCACACATCCAGATGGTCCACCTCGACCGGGGGAACAACTTCAGCCTCGTCGAGCAGGTGCAGATCTGGAACGGGGGGTTCGCCTTTGCCTACCCCTCACTGTCCACCAACGTCGGCGGGGAGATCGGGCTCTCCCTTGCCTACGGGGGCGGAGGCACGCTCCACGCCAACCACGCCGTGGGCTACTGGGGGGATTTCATCGTCTATCCACCCCGGAGCAGCGACGCCAGCCAGGGGCGGTGGGGTGACTACGTGACCATCCGTCCGGTGGGGTCGGATCCGTCGCAGTTCGCGGCGGTGGGCTACACCCTGCGGAAGCGGCAGCCACCCCAGAGCGGGACGTTCTTCGACCCGCACTACGTGCAATTCCGCCGGCCGCCGATCATCATCAAGTAGCGGCCGGGCAACCGGGGCAGGGGCGCGCGTGAGCATGGCGCGCCCCTGCCTGTTCGGCGGGGACCGGGCGTGTGGCGTACTCTTCCGTGAATGAAGCTCGTCTCCACGGTGCGCCTGCCGCCCCAGCTCGACGCGGCGGTCGAGGCGCTGGTGGACTCGGCGGGGATGAGCGCGGCGGAGGCGCGGATGCGACTCGCCCCCGAGCCACCCGCGCTCCTGGCCCGGGTTCCGCCGGAGCGCGCCACGGAGCTGGTGGCGGCGCTTGGTCGAGCGGGGCTGGTGGCACTGGCCATCGACCAGACGGTCCCCTCCGACGCTGACCGCTTCCAGGCTCGGAGCTTTGCCTTCCAGGACGGCGGCGCGATCTTCACCTCCCGGAGCGGCGAGACGCTCGGGCTGGCCTGGAACGAGGTGCAGCTCGTGCTCCGAGGAATCCGGATCTCACGGACCAGCACCACGCACACCGAGACGTCCCGGGCGTTCTCCATGGGGCGTGCGGTGCTCACCGGCGGCCTGGTCATGACCAAGAAGACGAGCTCCACCGTGCGCGACTCGCAGGAGGACTCCGAGCAGTTCGTCCTGGTGCACGGCAGCGGCGGCGAGCGGGTCATCCTCGCGGAGAAGGCGCTGGAGTTCTCGGGGCTCGGTCCGTTGCTGCAACCGGCGCGCGCGGCCAACCTCGGCGTCGTCGCCCAGGAGCTGAAGCGGTGGGCCCCGGCGGCCTTCCACGACGACCGGCTCGTTCGCCTGGGTCGGCGCAGCCTTCCCTTCGTGCTCGGCGCAGAGCACGTCGTCCGCGCAGCTGGCGCCGAGATTCGACGCGCCGAGACACGCAGCTCGGTGGACGTGCTCGCCGAGGTGCTGGACGCCGCGGTGCGGGCGGGACTCCTCGGCTAGAAGCGACAGGGGCGTTGTCCGTCGCCGGTGACGGTGGGCGCCCGGGGGGGGTCGCGAGGTCGCGCTTGCCGAAGCAGTTTCAGCGTCGGAAGAACGGCTTCGGGACCACCGGCGCCGATGGCTCAGGCGCTCGCGCTGGCGGTCATCCGGACCACCTCGGCGAAGGCGGTCTGGCCGCTGGCGAGCTTGCGGACCGCGGCCTCGCGGAGCGTGCGCATGCCCGCCTTCCGCGCGAGCTGGACCAGCTCGGGCGTGTTCGCGCCCTGGGCGATGGCCTCGCGGATCTGCGCGGTGACCGGCATGATCTCGAACACGCCGGTGCGGCCGTAGAAGCCGGTGCCCCGGCAGTGCACGCAGCCGGCGCCCTGGAGGATCTGCAACCCCCCGGGAAGCAGCGGCAGCGGAGCGCCGAGCGCCAGCAGCTCGTCCTGGCTCAGGTTTTGCTCCTGCGCGCAGCGGCTGCACACCCGGCGCAACAGACGCTGGGCCATCACCCCCAGCAGGCAGCTGGAGAGGAGGAACGGCGGCACCCCCAGGTCCTTCATCCGGCTCACCGCCCCCACCGCGTCGTTGGTGTGCAGGGTGGAGAGCACCAGGTGGCCGGTGAGGGCGGCCTGGATCGCGTTCTCCGCCGTCTCCGCGTCACGGATCTCGCCCACCATGATCACGTCCGGATCCTGCCGGAGGATGTGGCGGAGGGCGTTGGCGAAGTCGAGGTCGATCTTCGGCTGCACCTGGACCTGGTTGAAGCCGTCCCAGACCATCTCGATCGGATCCTCGATGGTGGTGACATTCACCTCGGGGCCGGCCAGCGCCTTGAGCGCCGAGTAGAGGGTGGTGGTCTTCCCGCTGCCGGTCGGGCCGGTCACCAGGATCAGCCCGTGCGGCTCGTCGATCCAGGATTCGAAGAGCCCCTTCTCGTCCTCGTCGAACCCCAGCTGGGCGATGTCCTGCACCAGCGTCTCGGGGTCGAAGATGCGGATGACCACCTTCTCTCCGAAGGCGGTGGGCAGGGTCGACACCCGGAGCTCGATCTCCCGGCCGTCCCGCTCGGTCTTGATCCGCCCATCCTGCGGCCGGCGCTTCTCCGAGATGTCGATGCGGGAGAGCATCTTCACCCGGCTCACGATCGGCGGATGGACGCCGGTGGGGAGGGTGTAGACCGGGTGGAGCACACCGTCGATGCGCAGCCGCACCACGGTGCTGTCGCGCTTCGGCTCGATGTGGATGTCCGAGGCGCGGTTGTCGTAGGCGTAGCGGAGCAGGTAGTCCACCGCCTGGACGATGGGCTTGTCCGAGGCGTCCAGCTCCTGGCTGCTGGACAGCGAGACCAGCTGCTCGAAGTTCTGGATCTGCGGACCCGCCGGCTGGGCGAAGTCCGTCGCCGCCTGGGCCAGCGTCCGCTTGAAGCCGTAGATGTCGGCGATCGCCTTGAGGATGTCCGCCTTCGCCGAGAGCACCGGCTCGATGGGCATCCCCGCCAGGCGGTGGAGGTTCTCCAGAAGCTCGCGGTCGAAGGGGTTGGCGACCGCCACCACCAGCGCGCCCGCCTCGGTCCGCTCGAGCGGGAGCAGCACGTGCTTCTGTGCGTACGGCTTGGACACCGTCCGCGTCGCCAGCGCCATGTCCAGCTTCAGCGGGTCGATCTTCCTGTACCCCACCCCGGCGGCTGCGGCGACGACCTCGGAGACCTTGTCCTGGTCCAGCGCGCGGCCACCCACCAGCGGGACCTGGAACGCCGCCACCACCTCGATGGGGGAGACGGTGTAGCGGGCCTCGTCCTTGTCCGCGCCCACCTGCTTCAGCACCCGGGCCCGCGCCGCCTGCTCCTTGGTGCGCACGTCCTGGGCCTGGCTCGGGGTGAGCAGCTTGGCCTGGACCAGCGCGTTGAGGACGAAGCTCAGGGTGAAGTCGGCGCTGGTACGCGCCACGGCGGCCTGGGTCATGGGGAGCGACCGGGGAGTCTACCCCCCGATGGCCCGCACCGCCGCTTCCACCCACTCCGGAGGCGTCGGCGCGCTGGCAGTCGCCGCCGGCTCCCACCCCCGGGCCCGGAGCGCGGCGGCCGTGGTCGGCCCCACCGCCACCGCCCGCACCGCCGCGACCAGGGCCGCTGCCCCGGGGAGCGACAGGAACGCCTCCACCGTGCGCGGAGACCCGAAGAGCACACACCGGGGCGGACGCGCCACCACCTCCGCCCAGCCCTCCGGCGCAGTGCCGGCCGGGCTCGCGCGGTACGCCGCGACCCGCTCCACCGTCACCCCGGCCACCACCAGGCCCTCCTCGAGCGCTCGCCGCCCCTGCTCCGCCGCCGGGAGCAACACCACCTCCCCCGCCTGGAGCCGGGGGACCAGCGCCAGGGCCAGGCCTTCCCCGGTGGACACCGTGGCCACCAGCGCCGGCTCGAGCCCCTGCGCGGAGAGCGCCGCCGCCGTCGCCGGCCCCACCGCGGCCAGCTTCCGGGTGCGGAGGACGTCCAGCGTCCCCGCCGTCCGCGCCGCCTCCACCAGCGCCGTCACCGCGCGCTCGCTGGCGAACGCCACCCACGCGAACCGGCTCAGCAGCTCGGCGGCCGCCTGCAGCGGGCGCGGGTCCGTCGGCGGCTCCAGCTCCAGCAGCGGCAGCGCCACCACCTCCGCGCCCTCGTCCTCGAGCTGCAAGCACAGCGGCTCGGCCCGCTCCCGGGGACGGGGGACGAGCACCCGGACCCCGGCGAGACGCCGAAGGTGGGGCGATGGGCGGCCCCGACCCCCCGGGGTCTCAGGCACCGGACGGCGCTCCGGCGTGCGCGGCGAGCAGGGCCCGGGCGCCACGGCGGAGCAGCTCCTCGGCGAGCTCCTGGCCCAGCGCACGGGCCCGTGAGGCGGCGCCTCGCCGCTCGGCCCGCACCACCTCGCTCCCATCCGGCGCGCCGACCAGGCCGCGCACCCAGAGCTGGTCCCCCTCGAGGATGGCGTGCGCGGCCAGGGGGACGGTGCAGCCGCCCTCCAGCAGCTCGAGGAAGGCTCGCTCGGCGTCGATGGGGATGCGCGTGGGGCGGTGCTCGAGCGACTCCACCAGCGGGCGGTGGGGGCTGTCCGCCGCGCACTCCAGCGCCAGTGCCCCCTGCCCCACCGCCGGCAGCATGACCTCCGGCGGAAGCAGCTCGGTCACCCGGTCCTCGAGTCCGAGCCGCCGCAGCCCGGCCAGGGCGAGGATGGACCCAGCCAGCCCCAGCTCCTCGGTCTTCCGCAGCCGGGTCCCCACGTTGCCCCGGAGCGGAACCACCTCCACGTCGGGCCGGAGCGCCCGCAGCTGACAGGCCCGCCGGAGCGACGAGGTGCCGACCCGCCCGCCCCGGGGAATGTCGGCGAAGCGGATGCCCCGAGGGCTCGTCCAGGCGTCACGCGGGTCCTCGCGCTCGGGCACCGCGGCCAGCACCAGGCCCGGGGGGAAGCTGCTGGTCACGTCCTTGAGGCTGTGAACCGCCAGATCGGCGCGGCCGTCGAGCAGCGCCGCCTCGATCTCCTTCACGAACAGCCCCTTGCCGCCGATGCGTGACAGCGGGCTGTCCAGCACCCGGTCCCCTTCGGTCGACAGCTCGACCAGGGTCACCTCGGTGCTCGGCGAGCGCACCCGGAGCAGCCCGGCCACGTGGTGCGCCTGCCAGAGCGCGAGCGGACTCTTGCGGGTGGCGATGCGGAGCGGCGGCATGGCGCTGGAGCGCGAGGTCCCCTCAGCCCTCGCCGGCCTTGCGGGGCACCCCGTCCAGACCGAACAGCTCGGCGGCGGCGTCGGCCAGCTCGCTCTCGCCGGCCTGGACCGCCCGGAGCTTGGCCGTGGGCTGGTGCAGCATCTTGTTCACGATGGCCGAGGTCATGGCCTCGATGACCTTTTCCTGTGCCGGGCTCAGCGGGGCCGGAAGGTTGCTCATGGCCCGCTCCAGCTCCGCCCGGCGGATCTGCTCGGCCCGCGCCCGCAGCTGGGCGAGCACCGGCACCTGCTCCCGCACGGTGCGCTGGCGGATGTACCGGGCGACCTCCTCCGCCACCAGCACCTCGGCCTTGGCCGCGGCGGCCGTCCGCGCCGCCTGGTTCTCGTCGATGACCCGCTGGATGTCGTCGACGTCGTAGGAGTAGACGCCGTCCAGGGTGTGCACGTCGGGGTCCACGTCGCGCGGCACCGCGAGGTCCACCAGGAAGAGCGGACGGTGCTTCCGGGGCTTGAGCACCCGGGCGACCTTCTCCCGGGTGATGACCGGCGTGGGGGAGGCGGTGGAGCAGACGACGACGTCGGCCAGCACCAGGCTCTCCTCCATCCGGTCGAAGGGGACCGCCTGTCCCTGCAGGATCGCCGCCAGCGCCGCGGCATGCTCGAAGGTGCGGTTGGCGACCAGGACCTTCGAGGCTCCGGCGGAGAGCAGGTGGCGCCCTGACAGCTCGGCCATCTCCCCGGCGCCGACCAGGAGCACCGTCTTCCCCTCCAGCCCGTCGAAGATGTGTCGGGCCATCTCCACCGCCGCCGAGGCCATCGAGGTCGCGGCGCGGCCGAGCTCGGTCTCGGTCCGGACCCGCTTCGCGCTCCCGAAGGCGGCGGCGCAGATGCGGGCCAGCTCGCCCCGCGCCGCGCCCAGCCGCTGGGCCTGCTCGAACGCGTCCTTCACCTGGCCGAGGATCTGCGGCTCGCCGAGCACCATCGAGTCCAGGCTCGCCGCCACCCGGAAGAGGTGGAGCACCGCCGCCTCGCCATGGTGCGAGTAGAGGTACGGCGCCAGGTCGTTGCCCGCGACGCTCGCCAGCGCGGTCCGCGTCCGGTCGTGAAGGTCCGGCCCCGGGCCGACCACATAGAGCTCCACCCGGTTGCAGGTGGAGACCAGCAGGGCCTCGGCCGGAGCCTGGGCCATCGCCTGGAGGAGCTCGTTCTGCCGGTCGTCGGGGAGGACCAGGCGCTCGCGCACGTCCACCGGAGCGGTGTGATGCGAGAGTCCCACGCAGACCAGCGGAGGGCTCACCGGGTCACCCAGGGACCGTAACGGGTGACGAACGAGACCACCAGCACACCGAAGCCAACCATGGTGAGGAGGGCCACCCGCCGGCCGCGCCACCCCGCGAAGATGCGGGCCTGGAGCTGAACGCCGAAGGCGATCCACGCCACCACCACCGCCAGCTCCGCGGGGCTCCAGCGCTCCTCGGGCCGGAGCCGGGCCTGCACCCAGGCGCCGGTGAGGAGCGTCAGCGAGAGGGCGATGAAGCCCCAGGCCACCAGCCGGCGGTTGAGGTCGTCGAGCAGCTCGAGTGAGGGCACCTTCCGGAAGAGCGGACCGAACCGCTTGCCCTTCAGGGTTCGCTCGGCGGCGAGGTACACCCCCGCCACCGCGGTGGCCACGCCGAACACCGCCAGCCCGGCGAGGGCAACGGCGATGTGAACGGGAAGCAGCGGCTGGCGGAGGCCCTGGGTCAGCTCGGGCCCCGGCGCGCCCATCCACAGGCTCGGGACGAGCACCGCCACCGCCGCCGGCGAGAGGAAGGCCCCGAGGAGCGCCGCGCGTGCCCGGAGGTCCACCGCGAGGAAGACCGCGACCAGCAGGAACGCGAGCAGGCTCACCGCCTGTCCGAACCCGCTCGGCACCCATCGTTGCGCCGAGAGCAGGAGCACCAGCCCGATGCCGTGCAGCACCCACCCGCCCAGGGTCAGCCCCCGCGCCACCCAGGCCATCCCCTTCCACCCCTGGGCGAGGACCGCGAGGTAGGCCAGCGCGCCGAGGGCGTAGGCGTGGAAGGCGAGCGTGAAGCAGGTGCGGACCATGTCAGATCTTGTTCAGCAGGTAGTCGGCGAGGAGGGCGGTCTCCGTTGGGGCCGGCGCGTCGGGCATCTGCACCACATAGCCGCTCTCCACGTCGTACGCGCTCTCGCCGGCGACGACCGAGTCGGCCAGCCGCTCGCCCCCGAGCTCCGCCAGCTGCGCCTCCGTCTTCACCTTCCGGAGTAGCTGGTGCTCGTCCGGGCCGGAGACCAGGGCCATGACGTGCACCGCCGCTTCCACCGGGTACTTCACGGATTCCCCGGTGACGACCAGCGCGTGCTCGTGGACGTCGGCCTTGCCGCTGGCGGCCCAATCCTCGAGGGTGGTCTGTGGAAGAAAAAGCTTCACGGGTGTCGGCACCTTAGCAAACCGAGGCGTGCGCGCCGGGCACGGCCGTTGTACATCCGGGACGTCAGCCCGCGGTGCAGAGTGCTCCGTGGGTTTGTATTAGGAGGAGCAATGGCAGGTGTTGATACGTTCAACGTTTCTGATGCTGAGTTCAAGGCCACGGTCCTCGACTCGCAGGAGCCGGTGCTGGTGGACTTCTGGGCTCCGTGGTG
This sequence comes from Myxococcaceae bacterium, assembly GCA_035519675.1. Lineage (GTDB taxonomy): Bacteria > Myxococcota > Myxococcia > Myxococcales > Myxococcaceae > RPRB01. The sequence continues at coordinate 11,928 of DATIWB010000005.1, read as the reverse complement.
CGGGCCGTGCAAGGCGATCGCCCCGGCGCTCGACGAGCTGGCCACCCGCTACAAGGGAAAGATGAAGGTCGCCAAGCTCAACGTGGACGAGAACCAGCAGACCGCTCAGAACTACGGCGTCCGCAGCATCCCCATGCTCCTGGTCTTCAAGGGCGGCAAGGTCGTGGACCAGATCCTCGGCGCCGTCCCCAAGAGCAGGCTCGAGGAGAGCTTCAAGAAGCACGTCTGAGCCGCCGCGCGCCCCCCCCGGCTACTTGGCGAAGCGCCAGGGGTCGTTGGGCGAGGTGACCTTGAGCAGCTCCCAGGCGGCGAGCGCGTCCACCACCCGGTCCAGCTCCGAGCTGAGCGAGCGGGCCCGGGTGGACGCCAGGTAGCCCTCGGCGAACTTCCGCAGCTGCTCGCCGAGGAAGAGCCGGGCCAGGGTGACCTCGGTCTGGCGGAAGAACTCCAGGAAGCGCAGGCCCATGCCGGTCCGGCCGGTGCGGTCGGCCTCCGTCTCCTGGCGCAGGACCTCCACCCGGGCCTCGACGGCGGGTCCGGTGGCCTCCACCTGGAAGCGGACCGACATCTGGGTCCCCACCGGGAGGAAGAAGCTGCTCTTGAGGAACGCCCCGCTCACGCTGACGTTGACGGAGACGAGGGTGGCGGAGAACCGGCGAGAGTCGCCGTCGCCGATCCACAGCCCGAAGGGGACGGCGAGCTTCGCGCGCGGGAATGCGCGGTGCTCCGGCCCGTCGTCCTGGGTGTCCAGCTCGATCTTCGGGCCGACCAGGTCTGGCCGGTGAAGCGCGGTGGAGAGACCTTCGCGGGCGGCTGGGCCGGTGGACACTGCCCTGGAGCGGCTCCGCGTCTCGTTCGCTTTGGCCATGGCTTGTGCCCCGCTTTCATATCACCATGCCGCCCCGTCACATCGTCGAAGGCGGGACTCGAGACAGCGATGCTCGGCAACCTTCTGAAGCCAGAGTTCGAGGAGCTGATCCAGGCGAAGGACTACGCCACGCTGCGCGAGGCCTTCTCCGAGATGGACCCACCCGACATCGCGGAGGTCATCGGAGACCTTCCACCGGAGGACTCGGGGGTCATCTTCCGGGTGCTGCCCCGGGACACCGCGACACAGGTGTTCGAGTACCTCCCCCTGGATCAGCAGAGCGAGGTGGTGGAGACGCTCGGCACCGGGCAGATGGCCGGGGTCTTCAACGGGATGGCTCCGGACGATCGGACCCGTCTGTTCGAGGAGCTTCCGGCGGAGGTGACCAAGCGTGCGCTGAGCACTCTGACCCCGGACCAGCTGAAGATCGCGCGGCAGCTGCTCGGTTACCCCGAGGGCAGCGCCGGGCGCTTCATGACGCCCAGGTACGTGGCGGTCCGGCCCGAGTGGACCGCACGTGAGGCGCTCGACTACATCCGCGAGCACGGCACGGACATCGAGACCCTCAACGTCATCTACGTCACCGACGACAAGGGCGTGCTGCTGGACGACCTGCGGCTGCCGATCCTGGTCCTCGCCAAGCCGGACCAGAAGGTCTCCGAGCTGAACGACGCCACGCTGGTCAGCATCCCCGCGACCGCGACCCGCGACGAGGTGGTTGCGACCTTCGAGAAGTACGACCGGGTCGCGCTCCCGGTGACCGACTCTCGCGGGGTGCTGGTGGGGATGATCACCGTCGACGACGTCCTCGACGTCGCCGAGCAGAAGGCCACCGAGGAAATCCAGGGACTCGGCGGCGTCGAGGCCCTCGAGGCCCCGTACTTCGACGTGAGCATGGGCTCGATGATCAAGAAGCGCGGCGGCTGGCTCTCGGCGCTCTTCCTGGGCGAGATGCTGACTGCCACGGCGATGAGCGCCTTCGAGGACGAGATCGCCAAGGCGGTGGTCCTCTCGCTCTTCCTGCCGCTGATCATCTCCTCCGGCGGCAACTCGGGCTCGCAGGCCACGTCGATCATCATCCGCTCGCTCGCGCTGCGCGAGGTGAAGCTCCGCGACTGGTGGCGGGTGGCGAGCCGGGAGGTGGCGAGTGGCACCGCGCTGGGATGCCTCCTGGGCTCCATCGGGTTCCTGCGCATCGTCATCTGGGCGAAGGTCTTCCACCTCTACGGCGACCACTTCATGCTGGTGGCGTTCACCGTGGGGCTGAGCCTGGTCGGAGTGGTGCTCTACGGGAACCTGGTCGGCTCGATGCTGCCCTTCCTGCTCCGGCGGCTGGGGTTCGATCCGGCGAAGGCCTCGGCACCCTTCGTGGCGACGCTGGTCGACGTGAGCGGGCTGATCATCTACTTCACCGTGGCGAGCATGATCCTCCGCGGCGCCCTGCTCTAGCGACGTCCACCGGGCTGGTCGTGGACTTCGGTTCGCCGTCCGGGTGTGAGCGATGCTCGATGTGAGTCCGGCCACGGCGCGCCGCCGACCGAGGCAGGACGCCGATGAGCGAGGAGCAAGAGACGGGCGCGCCCGTGCACGACAGGGCTCTCCTGCTTCACGGCCCGAAGCGGAACCAGGTCCTCACCCTCGAGGAGGTCGAGCGGTACGGGCGCGACAGCTTCGGCGACGCGATCGGCCGGGACGTGACCGCGGCGGTCAATCATCTGTCCCCGGTCCCCGGCGTGCTGGTCATCGACCCGTTCGCCGGCTCGGGCAACACGCTGGACTGGATCCTCCGGCATCTCCGGCGGAGGAAGGCGGCTCAGCCTCTAGATGTACTGGGCGAGGCTCCTCGGGTGCGCCAGCTTGTAGCGTCGGTACGCCTTGCAGGCCGGGACCAGCACCGCGATGACCGCCGCCGACGAGACGTACGTCGCCACCAGGCCCGCGCTGTTGTGCATCCCCAGCCCGTACGAGGCGACGGCGAGCAAGTGCGCGTGCAGGAGGTAGAAGAAGAACGCGCTCTGCCCCAGCGGGCGGAGCACCGCATCCGCCCAGGCCGGAGGCCTCCACACCAGGAACAGCGCCAGGAGCAACCATCCGATGCCCAGCTCCAGGGCGTCGTAGGCGACGGACGGCGGGTACTTCGACACGTGCAGCCACTGCACCAGCGAGCCGTTCTCCCGGAACAGCCCCATGTTTCCCCACCCGTTCAGACCGCGGAACAGGAAGAACAGGGCCAGCGCCACCAGCCCCGCCAGCGCCACCCTCGCCGGGAAGCGGGAAGGCTCGCGCCGGCCGAGCTCCGCGGCGCCCCACCCCATCATCATGATCGCCAGCCAGGGGATCAGCGGGTAGCCGACGATGAATGGCGGGAGCGGCCCGGCGGCCACCAGCAGCGTGCCGAGGGCGTGGAGCGAGCCGGTGGCCGGCACCAGCGCCCGGAGCGGCTCGGAGACGAACGCCAGCACCACCCCGAGGATGCCGATGGTGAACGGCGGGATGCGCCGGAGGAAGGCCATCACCACGAAGCTCATCCCGATCGCGTAGAGGACCTGAAGGACGATCAGTCCCCCGGGGGGCTTGAACACCAGGCGCATCCACAGCGGATCGAGAGCGGCGATGATCAGGCCTCGGGTGACGATGAACCGGGTGATGCTCCCCTCGGATTCCCCCTGCTCCAGCCGGCGGCGCACGCTCAGCTGCATCACGTAGCCGGCCAGGAACACGAACACCGGCGCGCAGAGGTGGGTGATCCACCGGGTCAGGAATTGATCGACCGGAAGAGGCATCCCCGGGGTGTAGAGGAAGGTGGCGTCGGTGAAGAGCCGTCCGGCGTTGAACTCCCCGGAGGCGTGGTCGACGGTCATCAGCACCATCACCAGTCCCCGCAGCCAGTCGAACGGGAGCTGCCGGCCCGACTCGGCGGGGACCGCGACCGGCGGCGGCGCGACGGCGATCGACTCGGCCCTCAAGGGGAACCTCCCGGAGACGGTGGGGAACGGCGAGGATGCTCCGGTCAGCGGTCCCCCACCAGCACAGTCTGCCCCGCCCGGCGCCGCTCCAGCCAGAGCAAGATCCGCCAGGGGCACGGTCGCCCCCGTAGTCAGAACATGTGCCGGCGCATGGCGATGCTCGCCAGGAGCCCCAGCGACAGGAGCACGCTCATCATCGACGAGCCCCCGTAGCTCATCAGCGGCAGGGTGATGCCGGTCACCGGGAGCAGGCCCACCACCATCCCGATGTTCTCGAACACCTGCCAGAAGATCATCGCCGCCACCCCCACCGCCACGAAGGCCCCGAAGCGGTCGCGGGCCTGCATCGCCACCCCCAGGGCGAAGGCGAAGATGAGCCCGTAGAGCCCCAGCAGCAGCAGCGAGGCGAGAAACCCGTGCTCCTCGGCCCACACCGAGAAGATGAAGTCGGTGTGCTGCTCGGGGAGGAAGAAGAGGCCGGTCTGGGTGCCCTGCCGCCAGCCCTTCCCCAGCAGACCTCCGGAGCCCACCGCGATCTTCGACTGGGCGGCGTGGTAGCCCGAGCCCTTGAGGTCCGACTCGGGCGAGAGCCATCCGGCGATGCGCTGGCTCTGGTGCCGCTTCAGGACCTGGCGGATGACCGTGCGGTGCCCGTCCGACGGGTCCCGGACGTAGTCGTTCCAGATGACCAGCGAGATGGCCAGCAGCCCGGCCACGCCCACCCCCAGGAACCACAGCCGCAGCCGGGAGAAGACCAGGATGGTGCAGGCGGTGAGGAGGAGCATCATCGTGTTCCCGAGGTCCGGGAGCACCAGCCCCGCCGCGAAGAGCGTCAGCAGCAGCGGCTTCCACAGCCGCAACGGCCCGTAGGGCTTCTCGCCCTCCCGGTAGTCGTCGTGGAAGAAGCGGGCCAGGACGATGATCAACGCCAGCTTCATGAACTCCGCCGGCTCGATCCGCAGCGGCCCGAGCGCCAGCCAGCTCGCCTCCCCCTTCGCCCGGTGGCCGACGATCTTCAGCGCCATCAGCGCCGCGGCGTTCACCCCGTAGATCGGCCAGGCCATCCGCTGGATGAACCGGTAGTCCATCAGGCAGACGCCGATCCCCGCCGCCACCCCCACCCCGAGGTTCAGGAGCTGCCGCGCCCAGAGCGGGGTATGCGGAGGCCGTGAGGCAGAGGCCAGGTTCCAGATGCCGAGCAGCGCGATGGCCAGCGTCACCGCCACCAGGCCCCAGGGAATCTTGAGCACCATCCGGCGCTCGATCCGCAGCTGCATCAGCGCGCGCCCTCCGAGGGGGCCGCCGGGACTTGCGCCACCGACGGCGCGGAGGCCGGATCCACGGGGAGCTCCTCCTGGACGGGGGGCGGCCGCGGAGCGGGGGGCGGCGGCACCGGCCGCACCGGCATGACCGGGAGCGCGGTGGACGCGGCGATGGTGGCGTTGGCGTCCTCGCGCTTGAGCTCGAAGTACTTCTTCATCAGCGCGGTCGCCGTGGGCGCGGCATCCATGCCCCCGTGTCCGCCATGCTCGTTGAGCACCACCACCGCGATCTCCGGGTCCTCGGCCGGGGCGAAGGAGGCAAACCAGGCGTGGTCCCGCTGCCAGTAGGTCATCGCTTCCTTCTTCACCCGCGTCTTCCCCAGCGCGATGACCTGCGCGGTGCCGGTCTTCCCCGCCATCCGCACGTCGGGCAGCCGCGCCCGGTAGGCTGTTCCGCCCGGCTCGTTGACCACCGCGGCCAGCGCGTCCACCACCAGGCGGCGCGCCTCGGGATCCAGGTCCAGCTCCCGGACGACCTCGGGCTGGTATTCCTGGAGCGTGCGCCCGTCCGGTGTCTCCAGCCGCCGGACCAGCTGCGGCTTGTAGAGGTGCCCGCCATTCGCCACCGCGGCGTAGGCCATGGTGAGCTGCAGCGGCGTGACGTTCACATCTCCCTGCCCGATGACGCTGTTGAGCGCCAGGCCCTTGGTGTATCCGCCCGGCGTGACCCGGTCGTGGTACGCGGCGTCGGGCATGATGCCCGGCACCTCGGCCACCACCGCCACCCCGGTGGGCGCGCCGAGGCCGAAGCTCCGGCCGGTGGCTGCGATGGGGTCCAGACCCAGGCTGTCGGCCACCTTGTAGAACCAGGTGTCGCACGACCACTGCAGCGCGTGCCGTGCGTCAACCAGGCCGTGGCCTGCGTCCTTGTGACACCGCCACATCCGCGCGCCGAGCCGGTAGCCGCCGCCGCAGCTCACCGTGCTGTGGGGGGTGAAGCCCTTGCTCCCCAGCGCGGCGAACATGCTCAGCGTCTTCATGGTCGACCCGGGGCTGTAGTGCTGCTGCGCAGGCCGGAAGATCATCGGCTGCAACGGGTCCTTGTTGAGCGCCGTCAGCTGCGCCGGCGTCACCCGGCCGGTGAGCACGTTGGGGTCGAACCCCGGGCGCGACACCATCGCCAGGATGAACCCAGTGCGGACGTCCATCGCCACCACCGCCCCGGCGGTCCCGGGGAAGGCGCGCTCGGCCTCGGCCTGCAGCCGCATGTCGATGCTCAGGACCACGTTGTCACCTGGCGAGCTGGAGACGGTGGCCTCGCCGGTGATGAGGTCGTTCAGCTCCTGGATGGTCTCGCCGCGGGCGTTGACCACCTCCTTGCGGCTCCCGTCCCTGCCCCGCAGGCGGCGCTCGAAGTAACGCTCCACCCCGCGTCGGCCGATGAAGTCGCCGAGCGCATAGCCCTCACCCTGGGCGTTGAGCCGGTCCAGCTCGTCCTGGGTGATCTCGTTCATGTACCCCACCACGTGGGGGAGCACGGTGCCAGTGCGGTAGTTGCGGTGGGGGACCGCGGGCCAGTCCACCCCGGGAAGCTCGAGCTTGTGCGCGTTCAGCGTGTCCAGCTCGTCACGGTTGAGGTCCAGCTGCACCGGCACCGGCTGGAACGGGGCGCTCCGCTTCGCGGCGCGGAGCAGCTGCTCCACGTGCTTCCCTTGCTCCTCGTCCCAGGATAGCCAGCCGGAGAGGCGGGGGAGCACCTCCTCGGAGCAGCGCTCGCAGAACGCCGGGGTGACGAAGACGTCGAACGAGGGACGGCTGTCGACCAGGATCTCCCCGCGCCGGTCCTTGATGATTCCCCGGTCGGCCTTGACCCGGATCTCCTTCACGAAGTTGGCGACCGACTTCGCCGAGTACTCGTCCCCCTGGGCGATCTGCAGCCGGTACAGCCGCCCGGCGAGGAGCAGCAGGCCGGCGATCATCACCAGGCCCAGCCACAGATAGCGCGCCTTGAGGTCCTTCCCCGCGCTGTTCTGGCCGAGCGTCATGGGGCGAGCAGCCCCGGATCCCGCTTCTCGGCGCCGAGTCCGAAGCGCCGCAGCAGAGGATAGAGGAGGAGCGCCGCCAGCCCGGTGAGGAGCACCTCCACCGGCAAGCCGGACAGCCACGAGAGGGCCATCTGCTTGCTGCTCACCGAGCCAATTCCCCAGGCCAGCAGCCCGTGGGTGGCATCGGCAGCCATGGCGAACAGGGCGAAGGACCTCCCGGAGCGCACGTCCACCAGCGAGGCGGCGATGCGCCCGAGCAGAAAGGTCACCACCGCCAGCAAGGTGTAGAGCCCGGTGGGGCGCCCGGTCATCAGATCCAGCAGGTAGCCCACCGCGTAGGAGGCCACCGCGCCCTCCAGGAGCCCGGCGCGCAGCGAGAGGAAGGCCACGATGGCCACCGTGACGTCGATGCGGGCCACACCGAGCCCCACGTACTTCACCGCCACCGACTCGAGGGCGAGGAAGAGCAGGGTCAGCACCAGGGTCAGGGCCAGCTTCATCGGCGGCCCTGGCTCTCGGTGCGGGCGGGGAAGGCGGCAGCCCCGGGCTGAGGCGCCAGCACCAGCACCTCCTCCACCTTGGTGAAGTTCACCGCCGGGAGGATGCCGGCGTTGAGGAACATCCCGCTGGTCTGCCGCTGCACGGAGGTGACCCGACCGACCACCAGCCCCGGCGGATACACCCCGTCCGTCCCGGAGGTCACCACCAGGTCGCCCTCCTCGAGGTCCTCGGTCCGCAGCAGGTACTCGAGCTTCAGCGCCTGGTCGTCGCCGGCGCCGGAGATGCCCACCCGGGCGCGAGTCCGCTGGATGCGGCCGCCCAGCCGGCAGTTGGGGTCGAACACCACCAGCACGTCGGCGGCGCTGGCCGTCGCCCGGAGCACCTGACCCACCACGCCATCCGCCGTCACCACCGCCTGCCCGCGCCGTACCCCATCCCCCTCGCCCCGGTCGATGCGCAGGGTGAGCCGGTTCGGGTCGGGGTTGATGCCCAGCACGCGGGCAATCACCTTCGGCCCGGGGTTGGTCTCCTCGTAGTGCACCAGCCGCCGGAGCCGCTCGTTCTCGGCGCGCGCCTCGGCGAGGCCCACCACGTCGGCGCGGAGCTTGGCGTTGTCTGCCTGCAGCTGGGCGTTGTCGCGGCGCACGCTCCGCAGTGACACGTACTGCTGCCAGGCGTTCACCGAGCCGTCGACGATGGCCACCGCGGCCCGCTGCACCGGAGCGGTCACCGCCAGCGCGATCCGATCGACGAGGTTGGGCTCCCGCACCCGACGGCTCGAGCCGAGGAACATCCCCAGCGCGTGCGCGAGGATGAGACAGACCAGCAGTGGCTCACGGTGACGCCGGAGGAAAGACAGCACTTGGTCGGGGGGCCCTTCTCATTGCTGCCGAAGCGCTTGTATTTTCACAGTCGCTCCCCTAGAGGGTCAAGGATGCTTCCCCGGGGGTGGCTGGCCTCTTTGCTACCACGGGCGAGCACCTTCCAGACACGCCGATGAGCTCCGGATTCGACGCCCGCCGCTTCTTCTCCTACCTCTTCATCTTCGCCATCGCCCTGGTCTTCATCCTCCAGTTCGGGCCAGGGAGCCGCGGCTGCAACGCCCCCCTCGCCCCGTCCGTGAAGGACGCGGCAGCCAGGGTCAACGGCCAGGAGATCTCCATCGCCGAGTTCCGCCGAGCGTACGGACAGCGCCTGGAGGCGCTCCGGATGCGGGGCGGGGGGGACCTCCCGGAGGCCCTGGCCCGGCAGTTCGGCATCCCCGGGCGGGTGCTGGACGAGCTGATCACCACCGAGCTGCTGGAGCAGGCAGCGGAAGCACACGGGATCACCGTCTCCGACACCGATCTGCTCGACATGATCCGGAAGGACCCAAGCTTCCAGAAGGACGGGCAGTTCGACCCGCAGACCTACAACGAGGTGCTCCAGGCGTACGCCAAGAAGACCGCCCCCGACTACGAGGCCGGGCTCCGGCGCCGGCTGGCGGCCCAGCGGCTCCTGGCGATGGTGGCCCAGACCGCGGAGGTCTCCGAGGACGAGCTCCGGGCTCGCTTCCAGCGCGAGGGCGACACCGTGAGCCTCTCGCTGGTCAAGTTCGACCCGGCCGCCTACGCGGCGAAGATCAAGGCGCCCTCCCCCGCCGAGGTGGCGGCCTGGGAGAAGGCCCACGGCAAGGAGATTGCGGCCTACTACGAGGCCAACAAGCGCACCTATTCCAAGGGGGAGCAGGTCCGGCTGCGTCACATCCTGGTCCGGATGAACCGCACCCCCACCGAGGACGAGAAGGTCAAGGCGCACGACCGGGCGCTCGAGCTCCGCAAGCAGATCCAGGGGGGCAAGGCGTTCGCCGACGTGGCGAAGGAGTCGTCGGACGACCCGGGCAGCAAGATGCAGGGAGGGGAGCTCGGCTGGAACGAACGGAGCGCCTTCGTGCCGGCGTTCGCCCAGGCGGCCTTCAACCTCAAGATCGGTGAGCTCTCCGAGCCGGTGCTCACCCCGTTCGGCTGGCACCTCCTGCTGGTCGAGGAGAAGAAGCCCCCCGAGGAGAAGCCGCTGGCCTCGGTCTCGGCCGAGATCGCGCAGGTCCTGCTGCGGAAGGACCGGGCTTCTGCCCTCGCCGAGGCGGACGCGAAGAAGGCTGCCGCTGCGCTCCAGAAGGGCGTCTCTCTCGCAACCCAGTTCCCCGACAAGAAGGACAAGGACGCACAGTCGGTGGACCCCGGCGACGCGCCGCGGGCCATCGACACCGGCGCCTTCCCGAAGAGCTCAGCGACGATTCCCCGGCTCGGCGCCTCGCCCGACCTGCAGGCCGCGGCCTTCGCTAAGGACGGGCCCGGGCCGCTCCCCGGCACCTACCGCTCGGGTGATGCGTGGGTGGTCGCCGAGGTCACCGCCCGGCAGAAGGCCGACGACGCCAACTTCCAGGCGAAGAAGGGCGAGCTGCGCGAGGAGGCGATGCGCCAGCGCCAGGTGGAGATCCAGGAGTCCTATCTGGAGTCACTGAAGAAGTCGGCGAAGATCGTGAAGAACGAGGAGCTGATCGCTCCGACCGCCGCCGAGGGCTGAGCCGCCCGGTAGAATGACCGGGTGGCGCCGTTTCGCGACATCCGCTGGCTTCTCGTCGCCATCGGGTGCTCACCTCTGTTTGCTGGCTGTGCGTCAACGGGAGCAAAGCTCGACCTGCTGCGGACACGGTACCTCGAGGCTCATCGGGGAGAGCTGCAGCGAGACCTCGATCCCGAGCTCCAGGATTTGACGTTCCTCGTCGGGATGTCGAGCTCCACCGTGCAGTCCGCGCTGGGGCCGCCCGAGCGGTGCCGCGACCCGCGCTCACTCCAGGACCGCCGGCTCTCGCTGGCTGAGTGCCTCCAGTACCCTTTCGAGCTCGTCGGAGTCGGACCCGAGTTCGGGCCCGGAACTGGACCCGCCTACTGGCTTCAGCTCCGGCTCGACCGGGGAGGGAACTGCACCGAGCCTCGCTGGCTCGTCCGCGTGCTGTGAGGATCAGCTTGAAGCGATCGCGAGGCCGTCACGGCCGCGCGCCTTCACCAGGTACATCGCCCGGTCCGCCGCCTCGATCAGCTCGGTGGACTGGGACGCGTGCTCGGGGCAGGCGGCGACTCCCAGGCTCGCCGTGACACGGAGATCGAGCCCGGAGGCCTTCCCGAACCGGTGGGAGCGGAAGCGGGTCAGGATGCGCTCCCCGGTGAGCACGGCGTACCGGGTGTCCACCTCCACCAGCATCACCGCGAACTCGTCGCCGCCGTAGCGGAACGCGGCGTCCACCGGCCGCAGCTCCTCGCGGAGGATCCCGCCCACCTCACGCAGCAGCGCGCTCCCCACCAGGTGCCCGTGGGTGTCGTTCACCGTCTTGAAGTGGTCGAGGTCGAGGAAGAGCAGCGAGAGCGGGTGACCCAGGCTCCGGGCGCGCGTGGTCTCCGCGTCGAGCTGCTTCCGCAGCGAGCGGACGTTCCCCAGCCCCGTGTGCTCGTCCACCAGCGTGAGCTCCTGCACGCGCTGGAAGTCGCGCGAGTTCTGGATGGCGATGGCGGCGAAATCGGCGATCGCCATCACCGCCGCCAGGTCCTCCTCGCCGAAGCGAGGGTCTCCCTCCCCGTTCACCAGCTCGATGATCCCCAGCGCCCGGCCGCGGAAGATCAGCGGCACGGCGAGCACCGAGCCGGTCCGGAAGTCGGTGAGCGCGTCGAAGCGGGGCGAGAAGTCCGGCGCCGTGCGCACGTCGTCGACCAGGCGCGGCTTGAGGGTCCGGAAGGCGGTGCCGGCGATGCCCTCGCCCACCGCGATCCGCTCGCTGCGGAGCCGGTCGGCGCCCACCCCGACCGCGATCTCGAAGTACAGGCTGTCGGTCGCCTCGTCGTGCAGGAGCAGCGACCAGTTGGCCGGGCGGAGGAGCGCAGACACCTTCTGCATCACCAGCCCCAGGACCTCGCGCGTCTCCAGGGTGGAGGTCAGCGCCTTCGCCAGCTCGTTGAACGCAGCGAGCTGCTCCACCGTCCGGCGCAGCGCCGCGAGGAGGTCCGTGGCCCTCATTCCAGTCCCACCATCGACGGGGCGGTCGTGGCAGGTCAACCCACGTTTCGCTAGACGGGGGGGTCGCTCATGCCTCCCTCGCCTCTCCTGGTCCTGGCCTCGGCCAGCCCCCGCCGTCGCGCTCTGCTCGAGCAGCTGGGAATTCCGCTGCGCATCGATCCTGCGCACCTGGACGAGAATGTCCGGCCCGGCGAGGCCGCGGAGCAATACGTCCTGAGGCTCGCTCGCGAGAAGGC
>DATIWB010000004.1:0-10198 GCA_035519675.1 Myxococcaceae bacterium | reverse complement strand
ACCTCGATCCGCACGGCAGCGGCGAGCGCGCGCGCGCCTTCTGCCTCGAGCGCGTGGATGGGGAAGTCCGTCCCCGCCAGGACCTCCCCCGAATGTCGCGAGACGACGACCATCCGCTCGGCCGCCATCGATGCGCCGGGGGGCCAGGCGGCGAGCACCAGCGCCAGGGTCGTCCAGCCCGCGACCGGACGAACGCATCTCACGACGGAATCACCCATGACGCGGCAAGGATTGGAGCGAGCCTCGGTGCAACCCGCTCGCCGCCGGGTGGGCATGCCCGCAGCGGAGCGCCGCTCGATGCGACGCGAGGTCAGCACGTGCGGCGTTCCGGCCGCGCACGCGCTGCCGCGGCGGCACTACGACGCCGGCCGGACGAGGCGCCGCGTGGGTCGGCCGTCCTGCTTGGTGCGCCGGAAGTCGTCGGTGCGCGCGGGGAGCGACACGAAGTCGCACATCTCGCACAGGCGACTGTAGATGCGCTCGCCGATCCGCTCCACCAGCAGGAGGTCCTCTCGCTCCTCCAGCGCCTGCGCCGGTGCCTGGAACCCGCGCGGGCCGGGGGAGGGCGTCCGCTCGCGCTCCAGCGAGAAGTTGGTCGCCACGATGGTGGTGAGGCCGGAGTTGTAGCGGCGGGCGATCAGCTCGTCGAGCGTCTCCATCTCGAACGGGCTGCCGCGCCCGCGTCCCAGCTCGTCGATCGCCAGCACGTCCGCGTCCACCAGGCGAGCGATGATCTCCCCGCCGCTCTTCCCGGCGTTGAACCCGCGGCGAATGTCGGCGAAGAGCAGCGAGATCTCCCGGTACTGCGCCGAGGCGCCGCGCTCGAGCACCAGGTGGCGCAAGGTCGCCGAGAGCAGATGGGTCTTCCCCGAGCCCACCCGGCCGGCGAGGACGAAGCCACGCGCCGGCCGGTCTCGCCGCCACTCCTGCGCCATTGCCCGGGCCACTCCGAGCGCCTGCTCCAGCGCGGCGGTCTTCTCCTGGTCGTCTCCCTTGGCGCGGAAGGTGGTGAAGCTGCTGGTCGCGTGGTGGGCGGGAATGCCCACCTGGGCGAACGCCGCCACCCGCTGCGCCAGGAGCCGGCAGAGGCAGGGGGCCAGCGCCTCATAGCTCCGCACGCCGACCTTCTTGCTGAACTCGGCCTGCCGCGAGGTGTAGACGAAGCCGCGTCCCGCGCAGTGCGGGCACCGCTGGCGGCAGCTGCACACCCGGGCCACGGCCCGCGCCCGTCGTCCCTCGCCATCGCCCGGTCCGGCCTGGACCTCGGCCTCGACCCGGTACCCGTCGCCGCGGCACTCGGGACAGCTGGAGGTGTTGGCGAGGGCTTCCATGTCGTCGTGTGGCCTCAGTCGCGACGTCCCGAGGTGCGGGGCGAGCTGCCGCGCAGAACCCGGGACAGAGGAACCGCGTCGTGTACCATCTGCGGGTGCCGGCTGCGCAAGATGGACATGCGTTCCGGCTCCGGGCGATCGATCTTTTTCGCGACGGGCACTGCGAGCGGAATCCTCCGCAGTCGCGCGTTGCTCGGCGCGCCGCGGGCGCGGCCGGGGAGCGAATCCACGACCGCGCACACGACACCCACAGGAAGCCCACCGGTTTCAGACACCATCGGCCTTTCCGGCGCCGACGCTGCGCAGCTTCCAGGCCTCGATCTCTGCGTCCACTTCCGGACGGCACGCGCGCAGCGACCGGGGCGCCGCGCCCAAAGGCCCGTTCCAGCGCGCCCGCTCCGCTGCGCGAAGCAGCCCACGTGCGACCACCTCGAGCGGGACTCCCGAGTCGGACCACCGCCCCAGCAGCTCGCGGTCCAGGGCGCCGAGGGCCAGCCCGCGCCCGCGCACCACGGCGAAGAGCACCTCCACCCGCTCGGCGAAGCTCGAGGTGGGCGGAAGAAGACTCATTCCCCACCTCCATGGCAGCAGGCAGCCAGCCGAGGGGTGGGGCCGGTTGACCTCCCGTCGGGAGGTTGAGGATGATGGCGCTGCAACTCCGAAGAAATTCCCAACACGATCAATGGCTTGCCCGTTCGCCCGACCACCGGCCAAGGCGCCTGGGCACAAGGGTCCGGAGTCCACATCCACATGCGACGCTCCCTCGCTCTTCTGCTGACGGTTCCCATGTTCGCGCATGCGGCCGACACCGCTCGTGCGCCGCGGGAGCAAACGCTCGGAAAGAAGGCCGAGACGACGCTCGACGCCTCACTCGCCGGGGACATCACCCGGAAGAAGGAGGACACCGGCGGGGCCCCGCTCGAGTACGACCAGTTCCAGCTCGGCGTGGAGCGGCAGATCTCGGACAAGCGCCGGAGCCAGATCGACTCGCTCCAGCGGATCATCGAGCTGTCGGGCGACTCGAAGGAGACCCCCGACCTCCTCTTCCGCCTCGGCGAGCTCTACTTCGAGGAGTCGCGCGACTACTTCTTCCAGGCGAACCGGAAGGACGACGATCTCATCCGCGGCCTGGCGACCAAGGATGTGGCGCTCCAGGAAAAAGCCAAGAAGGAGAAGACGGCGCTGATGGTCCAGCGCGACGCCAACGCCAAGCTGGCCGTCAACCAGTACACCCAGATCGTCCAGAAGTACCGCGACTACCCGCGCACCGACGAGGTGCTCTTCTTCCTCGCCCACAACCTGATGGACCTGAACGAGGAGAAGAAGGCCCTCATCGCCTACGGGAAGCTGGTCAAGGACTACCCGAAGTCGCGCTTCGTGCCCGACGCCTACCTGGCCTTCGGCGAGTACTACTTCAACAACAGCAAGGGGCGCCGCGACTGGTTGCTCAAGGCGCTCGAGGCGTACAAGTCGGCGGCCAACTACCCGGAGAGCTCGATCTACGGATTCGCGCTCTACAAGCAGGGGTGGTGCCACTTCAACCTCACCGACTACGCGCGGGCGATGGACCTCTTCAAGGCCACCGTCCTCTACGGTGAGTTCACCGGCGCCTCGGCGCTGGAGAAGCAGGGCGGCACCAAGGGGAAGAACACCCTGATCCGCGAGGCGCGCGCCGACTACGTCCGCGCCTACGAGCGGGCCGGGCTGCTCCCGCAGCAGGCCAAGGAGAACTTCAGCACCGTGGCCAGCAACCCCGACGATCGGTTCGGGATGATGGAGCTGCTGGCCAGCCTCTATTACGACGCGGGCAAGGACCGGGAGGCGGCGCTGGCCTACAGCTTCCTGATCAAGGAGAAGCCGCTCATCGCCAAGACGCCGGGCTGGCAGAGCCGCATCGTCGACTGCGTGCTCCGCGCCGGCGACAAGAAGCAGACCGTGGCCCAGATCCGGAAGCTGGTGAAGGTCATCGGCGACGTCGAGAGCTCCGGCAACGTCAAGACCGACGCCGACCGGAAGGCGATGAGCTCGGCCAAGGACCTGTCCGAGCGCACGCTCTCCAACATCGCGGTCAACTGGCACATCGAGGGCCGGAAGACCCGCGACGACGACACCTTCGAGTACGCCAACGAGGTCTACGCCGACTACCTGGTGCTCTTCCCGGACAACAAGAAGTCGTACGACCTGCGCTTCTACTGGGGCGAGCTCCTCAACGACTACCTCCGCAAGTACGCCGAGGCCGAGCAGCAGTACACCCAGGTGGTCGTCCAGGACGGCAAGGCGATCGACGCCAAGCAGAAGCCCGGGAAGTGGTTGCCCAACGCGGCGTTCAATGCGGTCTACGCCGCCGACGAGGTGGTGCGCCGCGCCGAGCAGAAGGGCGAGATCAAGCCTCCCAGCGGCGCCGACCTCAAGACGGTGGTGCCGCTCGCCCCGCAACGCAAGATCTTGATCGACGCCTGCGAGCGCTACCTCAAGTACCTGCCCAGGGGTGAGAAGCGGGTCGAGGTCGAATACAAGGCGGCGAAGCTCTATTACGACCACCACCGCTACGACGAGGCGGTGTTCCGCTTCAGCGAGATCGCCCTCACCGCGCCGGACCACAAGTTCGACAACGGGGACCGCGCCGGGGAGATCGCCGCCAACCTGGTCCTCGACTCCTACAACGCCCTCGGCGACTACAAGAAGGTCAACGAGTGGGCCCGGCGCTTCTACGCCAACGACAAGCTCGCCACCGGCAAGTTCAAGGATGACCTGGCGAAGGTCATCGAGCAGTCGAGCTTCAAGCTGGTGAGCCAGCTCGAGGAGAAGAAGGAGTACGCCGCCGCGGCCCAGGCCTACCTGGACTTCGTGAAGGACTTCCCCCGGACCCAGATCGCCGACAAGGCGCTCTACAACGCCTCGACCGATTTCTACCGGGCGCACATGCTGGAGAAGGCGCTCGGCGCCCGGGAGCTGCTCTTCCGCAACTACCCGCACAGCCCGCTGGTCCCTGCCTCGCAGCTGGCCAACGCCGAGGGCTACGAGGCGATCGCCGACTTCGAGCACGCCGCCGAGGCCTACGAGCTGTACGTCAATGGCTTCGAGAAGCAGCTGGTTCCGGCCGACAAGTCGAAGAAGGGGGGAAAGAAGAAGGGCAAGCAGGCCAAGGCGGCCCCGGAGGAGCCGAAGAAGGAGGGGCCAGTCTGGGAGGAGTCGAAGGCGCAGATCGCCCTGTTCAACGCCGGCGTCTACCGCGAGGGGCTCGGTCAGCTCCGGCAGGCCCTCAAGGACCGCGAGCGGTACCTCGAGATCTGGCCGGCGGCCAAGGACTCGGAGACGGTCGCGCTCTCCATCGCCGACCTGTACGAGCGGATGAACCAGCACGGGAAGGCGGTGGCCTTCCTCGAGCAGCGGGCGCGTGACCAGGAGCGCGACCCGAACAAGTACCTCGCCGCCCAGGCCCGCATCCTCCTGATCGAGGAGCAGAAGCTGAAGAATCCGAGGGCGGTCGCCCGCCGCCAGAAGCTGATCCTCGACTACTACGACAAGCTCTACCGGCGTCAGAAGGACGCCCTCGAGCCTGCGGCCAAGGAGGCCGTGGCGCGCGCCACCTACGCCAAGAACGAGGAGCAATTCCAGTACTACGCCCGGCAGAAGCTCCACTGGGGCAAGGGCCCGGATCCGGTGAAGGAGTTCCGCGACAGCATCAAGCAGAAGGGCAAGTCGCTGGACGAGATCAACCGTCTCTACACCAACACCGTGGCCTTCGGTGCCGCCGAGCCGGCCATCTGCTCGCTGCGCAAGATCGGCCTGGCCTACGAGAACATGGCCGACTCGGTGGCCAACGCCCCGATGCTCCGCTCGCTCCCGCCGGAAGCCCAGGAGGAGCTGAAGAACCAGCTCGAGCAGCAGGCCCAGCCCATCCGGGAGAAGGCCGCGGACCACTTCGCCGCCGCGGTGGCCAAGAGCCGCGAGCTGGGCATCCGGAGCGACTGCGCCACCAGGAGCCTCCAGGCGCTGCGCACCACCTACCGCCCGGCGCAGTATCCGCTGCTGCTCGAGGAGCTGGCCAACCCGCGGCAAGACCGCGGGGTGCAGCCGCCTCCGCCGCAGATCCTCACCCAGGTGCAGCCGGTGGTTCCCGGGGTGGTGCTGAAGGGGACCAGCGCCGGGCTGCCGCCCGGCCGCCCGGTGGTGACCCGTGAGCCCCAGGCTTCGGGCAACGGCCGCCAGGACGACACCAGCGACCTCCGGCCCGGCCAGCGCCCGGCGGACGGGCGCGGTTCCGAGGTGGTGCCGGCGAGCGCGACCCAGCCGAAGAAGCCCGCCGCCGACGCCGAGCCGGAGGACCTCCGCCAGTGAGCGCCATGACCGTCAGCTCCTCGCGCCGCCTCGTCGCCACCGCCTGCGCCGCGCTGCTCGCCACCGCCTGCGCCACCAGCGCCCCGGCGGAGAAGGCGCCCCCGGTCACCGCTCCGGCGGTGAGCACCTCCGCTGCATCCACCCCCAACACCCGGGCGATGCTGCTGTTCGAGGACGCCACCAAGGCCGCCGAGGCCCAGGCCAAGTCCGGAGCCGGGGACGACGCGGCGCTCGAGCGGCGGTTCGAGGCGGTCCGCCAGGCCGACCCGACCTTCGCCGAGGCCGACTACAACCTGGGCGTCCTCGCCGAGCGCCAGGGGAAGCGGGAGCAGGCGTACGCCAGCTACCGCTCGGCGTTGCAGAAGAAGCCCTCGCTCAAGCCCGCCGCCGAGGGCCTGGCCCGGCTCACCCGGGCCCAGGGCGATCTGCCCTCGGCCATCGCCCAGTGGAACGACGTCGCCCGTGCCTTCGCCGACGACGCCGAGAGCCGCTCGCAGCTGGCCGAGCTCTACCGGATGTCGGGCGACCACGACCGGGCCCAGGAGTTCGCTCGGCAGGCGCTGATCCGCGATCCAAAGAACCTCGACGCCTACAAGACGCTGCTCCGGAGCAACCTCGACCGGAAGCAGTTCGCGATGGCCGAGCTGGTCGGGGTCCGGGCGCTGAAGATCTCCACCACCGATCCCGACCTCTACCTCGCCATCGGCGACACCCAGCTGGCCAAGGGCGCGGTGGACAAGGCGGCGGCCCAGTACCAGAAGGCGCTGGAGGCGAGCCCGACCTTCGTGCCGGCCCGGCTGGCGCTGGCCCGGCTCGCGCTCCGGGACGAGGACTTCGCCGCCGCCGAGAAGCACCTGTCACGGGCGGTGGCCGACGGGGGCGGCACCGCCGAGGTCCACCTCGACCTGGGGGTGGCCTACCGCGGGCTGGGGCAGCCGGACAAGGCGCTGGCCGAGTACGAGGCGGCGGAGAAGCTGCAGCCCCGCCTCGCCGCCGTCTACCTGAACCGGGGCATCGTGATGCAGCGGTACAAGGACGCGCCGGAGAAGTCGCTCGAGCTCTACAAGCAATACGTCTCGCTGTCGGGCGGCGAGTCGGCGCTCCCCAACGATGCGCCGGTGTTCGCCCTCCGGCGCGAGGCGGAGGCGCTGGTGGCGGCCAAGTCGCAGGCCCGCGCGCAGGATCAGCAGGCCAAGACGCTGGAGCAGGCGCAGAAGCTCCAGCAGCAGCGGCTCAAGGACGCCGAGGACCGGGCTGCGAAGGGAGCGCCGGCGAAGGGCACGGCCGCGGACACCGGAAAGGACGCACCGGACAAGCTGTAGGCCTGTGTGGTCGGTCCGAGGGGATGGGAGGCAGGTCGGGGTTTGGTGTGGCCTCCGCCATTCGATGTAGATTGAAAGCAGGCGGGTCTCCCCGGGTCGGGGAGCACTTCGGGGGTTGGACGCGTCATGCGAGTGTGGATGTTGATCGTGGCTCTCGTGCCGTGGATCGCGGCCGCGCAGGACAAGGCGGCAAGCTCGGCGGAGGCCGCGGCGGCCAAGGCGCAGAAGCGGAGCGAGTTCAGCTTCGAGGAGGACACCATCGAGGGGGACCTCAGCCGTCCCGACGGCGAGTACGTCGAGGCCCTGAAGAGGGTGCCGCACTCCAACCTCATCCGGATCCGCGAGGAGTACCGCGACAAGGTGATGCAGTCGGTGGACGAGCTGTAGTCTTCGACCAGAGAGCGACCAGGAACCGTGTCCGTGCCCCTCACACTCAAGGTCTTCAAGGGCGACGCGATGGTCGCGGCCAAGGACTACGACCGCGACATCATCAAGATCGGTCGGCTCGCCTCGGCGCACCTCTGCCTCGACGACGACAAGGTCAGCCGGATCCACTCGGTGATCGAGGTTGCCCCCGACGGCAAGCTGTCGATCATCGACATGGGCAGCGTGGAGGGCACCTGGGTCAACGGCCGGCGGGTGAGCAAGGGCGTTCTCTCCTTCGGTGACGAGATCCGGGTTGGCAACACGCTGATCAAGGTCGAGGACGGGGCGACGGCGAAGGCCGCGGCCGCGCTCGCCGCCGCCGCCCAGACCCCGGCCTCCTCGTCGGTGCCGGCGCGCGCCAACGGCAACGGCCTGTCCCCGGCCGCCGCACTCTCCGGGGCGGCCCGCGCGGTCCCGGTGGCGAGCGTCGCCCCGGCCATCGCTCCCCTCACTCCGGCGGCGGCCCCCGCGCCGGTCGCGGCACCCGTCGCCCGCGCTCCCGTCGCCCCCTCCCCGGCGCCGGTCGTCGCCCGCGCCCCGGTGGCTCCGCGCGCCGCCGCCCCCGAGGAGGCCTGGCCCCGCCTCGACGCCCGGGAGCGCCCGCTGCGCCGCAAGGGCGCCGGCCCGCTGGGGCTCGAGCTCCGCTTTCGCTGGGGCGATCAGATCCTCGCCGAGCAGCTCCTGGGCCCCAAGCACAAGGGCGAGTTCAAGATCGGCAGTGCCGCCGGGGTGGATTTCACCGTCGGCGACCAGCGGCTCGGCGCGCCGTCGTTCGTGCTGGTGAGCGCCGACGGCGCCGGTGGCTTCACCCTCCGCATCACCGGCCAGATGACCGGCGAGCTGGAGCGGAAGGGGCGCATCGTCACCCTCCTGCAGGCCATCGAGTCGGGGATCGCGACCCGCGAGGACGACGCCTACAACATCGCCCTGGAGCCGGACGACATCGTGCTGGTGGACGTGGGCGGGGTGGTGGTGGACCTCTGCTTCCAGCCGGTGCCACCGAAAGTCCTGGTGCCACTCACCGAGCGGCTGGACTGGACCGCGCTCAACATCTTTCTCCTGGTGTTCTTCTTCGCCGGGCTGCTGGTGGTGGCGGCGGTCACCCGGGCGGCCTCGGGCGAGGAGTTCACCGACGAGCTCTCGGGCAACACCGCGGTCCTCACCAAGCTGCTGGTGAAGCCGCCGGAGATGCAGAAGAACCCGTTCATCGAGCAGCTGAACAAGGCCAAGGAGAAGGGCGAGGCGCCCGCCGCCTTCCAGGGCACCGAGGGCCAGATGGGCAAGAAGAACGCGCCCAACCGCGACGCCAAGGCCTCCCCGAAGGCCATCGACCCCAACAGCAAGGACCAGGCGCGGCTCATCGCCCAGCGGATCTTCGGAGGCAAGGGCAACGCGGGCATCGCCACCCTCTTCGGCCGGGCGGGCCTGGGCGGAAGCCTCCAGGCGGCCATGGGCCACATGACCGGCTCGACCGTCGGTGACGCCGGCGGCGTGCTGGGCATGGGCCTCAAGGGCAGCGGGGGCGGCGGCGGGGGCACGGGCAACACCATCGGCATCGGCGCGGTGGGCACGCGTGGCGTGGCGGGCGGCGAGGGCAAGTACGGAACGGGCATCGGCATGGGGAAGAAGACCAGCGCCGACATCTCCATCACCCAGTCCGACCCCGAGGTGCAGGGCTCGATGGACCCGGAGCTCATCCGCCGCGTCGTCCGCAGCCACCACGACCAGCTGAAGTACTGCTACGACAACGCGCTCACCCGGAACCCGAAGCTCACCGGCAAGGTGTCGATTCGGTGGATCATCACCGAGGCCGGGACGGTGGCCTCGTCCAACGTGGTGAGCTCCACCACCAACACGCCCGATCTCGACCGGTGCATCGCCGGCCGCGTGCTGACCTGGATCTTCCCCAAGCCAAAGGGTGGCGGCGTGGCGGTGGTGACCTACCCGTTCGTGTTCAAGCAAGCAGGGGAATGACGCCTACATGAACCGCTCCCTCCTGGGGATGGTGGTGGTCCTCACCTCGCTGTGGGCCGGCCCGCTCCGGGCACAGGCCGCGGCGCCGATCCTCGCCTCCACCGAGCCGCCGGTGGACGAGATCGAGCGCGGTGTCTTCTTCGGGCTGGACATCGGCCCGGCCTTCATGACCGCCGCGCCGGCGCCGACCGGGGGCAACCGCCCGTTCACCTCCGGGGCGACGCTCCGGCTCGAGGTGGGCTACGACATCGGCCGGGTGGTGTCGCTGAGCATCTTCTTCGCCGGGAACACCTTCTCCGCGAATGCCGACTACGTCGGGAACTCCAGCGGGACCGCCTCGGGTGACTTCTCGAGCATCGCCACCGGACTGGCGGTGCGGTGGAACTTCCTCGGGTTCGCGGACAGTCAGGACGTCAAGCGAACCTGGCTGTACCTCAAGGCAGGAGGGGGCTTCGCCCTCCTCAAGCCGAACGCCCTGTTTGCCTCCAACCCGACGGACAGCTACGGCAGCATTCTTGTGTTCGGCGGACCCGGGTTGCAGTACTACACGCGCCTTCGACACTTTTCGGTGGGCGTGGAGATCGTGGGTTCGTACCTGTTGAAGCCGAAGACCTTCGGCTTCGCCATCACGCCGAACCTGCGCTACGCCTTCTAGCGAGGGCAGCCGTGGCAGTGGACAGTGGACAGGGACCTGGGCGCCCGGGGCAGGGGCGCCGCGGCGAGGGAGCGGCAGGACGGCCGGGCGGTCGTGGAGACCGCGGTGGACCGGGAGGCCGGGGCGGTCGCGACCGCGGTGATCGGCGC
>DATIWB010000003.1:0-108289 GCA_035519675.1 Myxococcaceae bacterium | reverse complement strand
CCACCTTCGGGCCTTTCTCTCCCGAGCGTTTGCCGCGGCAATCCGCGTCGGGCGCTGGCCGGGCGCCAACCCCGTCGCGCTCGTTCGGAAGCGGAAGGTTCCGAAGACCGCGGTCGGGGATCATCTGCGGGTCGAGGAGGTCCCCCGGGTGCTCGCTCAACTGCACCCTCGATGGCGGCCTCTGTACGCCACGGCCATCTACACGGGGCTTCGAAAGGGTGAGCTCGCCGCGCTTAGGCGCGAGGACGTAGACCTCGAGGCTCGGCTCTTGGTTGTCCGACGCAGCTGGGACCGCGAGACCACGAAGGGCGGTCACGCCGACGCGGTGCCCATCGCCGCAGCCCTCGTGCCCTGGCTGCGCGACGCCCTTCAGCAGTCCCCCTCCGAGCTCGTTTTTCCCCATGTCTGCAGCCCCAGTTGCCCCCAGAAGAGCTGCCCCGGTCCGGGCGGCATGCTTTCGCGAGAGGTGGCGCTCGAGGCAGTTCTCCGTCGGGCGCTCGGTCGCGCGGGCATCGTGCGCGGATGGAAGCACGTGTGCCGTCGGCGGGGCTGTCGGCACAAGGAGCCCGCTTCTGACGCCTCCCTCCGGCGCTGCCGCAAGTGCAACATGCGGCTCTGGCCCAAGCCGGTCGTCCGGCCCATTCGGTTCCACGACCTCCGTCACACGACGGCGACTCTGCTTCTCCGCGAGAAGGTGCCCCTGGTCGTCGTTCAGAAGGTGCTCCGACACCGAGACCCAAAGCTGACCGAGCAGGTCTATGGACACCTCGCCGACGACTTCCTCCGAGCCGGTGTCGACCGGCTCCAGTTCGAAGGGATGCCCGAGCCTGCGTCGGTCCCATCCATCGCGTTTGCGAGCGGCAGCGGGACCCCCGCGGGACCCAAACTCCACCGGACGCACGAAGGGCCGGAATCCCGTCCAGAAAACGCCAGGGGTTCCGGCCCTTTTGACTTGAGCGGGAGACGGGGGTCGAACCCGCGACCCTCGGCTTGGGAAGCCGATGCTCTACCACTGAGCTACTCCCGCGAACGGCTCGACCGAGGTACTACGACCGCCCCCCCGGGTTCAAGCCGCTTCACTGCACGCAGCCGAGGCGAACCCGCTCGTCCTGGATGTTCCGCTCCAGCTCCCAGGGGACGAAGTCGGCGCACCACCCGCCGTGATCGCTCGACGGCTCACCGAGGCGCGCATGGTGCAGCTCGTGGGGCAGCAGCTCGAAGTGGCTCTGGCTCAGCTCGATGAGCCGCTCGTCGTACCAGGTGAGGCCGGCGTGACCGGCCCGGTCCAGGAGGCCCGGGGCGCGGATCCGCACGATCCAGGAGTCGAGGGACACCCCCCCCCATCGCTCCTGGTAGATGGCGCGCCAGACCGAGACGAAGCGGCCCGAGTAGCTGCAGGGCGTCTCGCCTCCAAGGCCGCCCAGCACCCCTTCCTCCACCTCGATGCGCACCCCGTCCACCGAGCAGGTCCCGGCCAGCGCGGCCGCCGCCGGCCGGGAGGCGGAGCGCACCGGACCGCCACCCGCGCCGCCTCCACAGCCGCCCAGACCGAGCCCCACCAGGGCGCATCCCACGCGCGCCGCCCACCGCATCCGCCCTGCCTCCCCGCCAGCCGCCCGCGGAGGGTCGAGACGCAGCCCGGGAGCGGCAAGACGCCAGCGACGGAAGGCCGGCGGCAGTGCCTTCGGGCGGACACATCGCCCCGCCGAGCGGCGGGTATGGCTAACGTGCCTGCGGGATGGCGCAAGTCCTCGTCGGCACCAGCGGCTACCAGTACCGGCACTGGCGGGGCGTGCTGTATCCGCCCGGGCTCGGGACCGGGCGGTGGCTCGGGCGCTACGCGAGCGCGTTCCACACCCTCGAGCTGAACACCACCTTCTACCGGCTCACCACGGCCTTGGCCGCCGAGCGCTGGCGGGAGGCGACCCCGCCCGGCTTCGTCTTCGCCGCCAAGGGCAGCCGGTACATCACCCACATGAAGAAGCTGAAGGACCCGGCCGAGGCGGTGGCGCGCTTCTTCGCCTCCCTTCGGCCGTTGCGCCCCAAGCTCGCGGTGGTGCTCTGGCAGCTACCGCCGCGCTTCGACGTCGACGCGCTTCCCCGCCTCGATGCGTTCCTCGCCGTGTTGCCCCGCGGTGTCCGCCACGCGGTCGAGTTCCGCGAGCCGAGCTGGTACCTGCCCGAGACCTGCGCGGTGCTGGACACCCACGGGGCCGCCTTCTGCGAGCACGACCTGGTCCCGCTCTCCCCTCCCCGGCTGACCGGAGGCTTCCGCTACCTTCGCTTCCACGGCTCCGGGGCGAAGTACGGCGGGCGGTACGGGCCCGGGGCGCTGGCCCCGGTCGCCCGTGACCTCCTCCGCACCCGCCGCCGCGGGATGGACGCGTACGTGTACTTCAACAACGACATCGGCGCTCATGCGGTGCACGACGCGCTGGCGCTCCGCCGGGCGCTCGGAGAGGCGATGTGCCTTGACACCCTCCAGCCCGACGGACAAAAGCCCGAGGCCACCCCATGAAGCTGGCGACCCTGCGAGACGGTACCCGGGACGGTGCGCTGGTGGTGGTCCGCCGGGATGGAGCAGCGTTCACCCGCGCCCACGACGTGGCGCGCACGCTCCAGGCGGCCCTCGATGCCTGGGACTCCACCGAGGTCGGCCTGCGGGCGCTGGCCCAGCGCCTCGACGCGGGGAAGATCGACGGCGAGCCGCTCGACGTCCGCCAGCTGCATGCGCCGCTGCCCCGGGCCTACGAGTGGGTGGACGGCTCGGCGTACCTCAACCACGTCCGGCTGGTGCGCAAGGCGCGGGGGGCCGAGCCACCACCCACCCTGGAGACGGATCCGCTGGTGTACCAGGGCGGCTCCGGCGTGCTGCTCGGCCCCACCGACGACCTGGTCTTGCCCGACCCCTCCTGGGGGATGGACTTCGAGTCGGAGATCGTCGTGGTTCTGGGCGACGTGCCACTCGGGACCCGGGCCGCCGACGCCGGCCGGTACGTGCGGCTGGTCACCCAGTGCAACGACGTCAGCCTGCGCAATCTCATCCCCGCCGAGCTGGCCAAGGGCTTCGGCTTCTTCCAGGGCAAGCCGGCCACCGCGTTCGGCCCGTTCGCGGTGACCCCCGACGAGCTCGGCCCCGCCTGGCGCAACGGCCGGGCGCACGTGCGGGTGCGGTCCACGCTCAACGGCCGCGTGGTGGGCGACACCGAGGCCGGACCCGAGATGCACTTCTCGTTCTTCCAGCTGCTCGAGCACGCGGCGAGGACCCGGGCCTTCACCGCCGGCACGCTGCTCGGCAGCGGCACGGTGAGCAATGCCGACCACGCCCGCGGCATCAGCTGTCTGGCGGAACAGCGGATGATCGAGACCATCGAGCACGGGAAGCCCACCACGCCCTTCATGGCGGTGGGTGACCGCATCGAGGTCGAGACCTTCGACCCGCAGGGGAAGAGCCTCTTCGGCCGCATCTCCCAGACGGTGAGGGCTCCCGGATGAAGCTCTACGGCTACTGGCGCAGCGGGGCGACCTGGCGGGTGCGGATCGCGCTGGCCTGGAAGGGCATTCCCTACGAGTACCAGCCGGTGAATCTCCTCCAGGGCCAGCAGCACCAGGACCCGTACCGGACGCTGAACCTCATGGAGTCGGTGCCGCTCCTCGAGTGGCACGACGGCGGGGCCATCCGCCGGCTGGCCCAGAGCCTGGCCATCCTGGACCACCTCGAGCAGCGCTTCCCCTCGCCGCCGCTCCTTCCGACCGATCCCTGGCTGCGCGCGCGCGCCCGCCAGCTCGCGGAGATCGTCAACTCCGGCATCCAGCCCTTCCAGACGCCCCTGGTCACCGGGAAGGTGAAGGAATTCGGCGGAGACGACCGCGCCTGGGTCCACTTCTTCCTGACCCGGGGGTTCACCGCGCTGGAGGAGGAGACCTCCCGGACGGCCGGTCGGTTCTCGGTGGCCGATGCTCCGTCGATTGCCGACTGCTGCCTGGTGCCGCAGCTCTACGCGGCGCGGCGCTGGAAGATGGACCTCACCCCGTTCCCCACCCTCACCCGCATCGAGGCGGCGTGCGAGGCCCTCCCCGCCTTCCAGGCCGCTCACCCCGACCGCCAGCCAGACGCGCAGCCCGCGCCGCGCTAATCAAGGAACATCACCATGGCCCAGAACGAATCCCTCGGACTCCTCGGCATCGAATCGGCGCACTGGTACGTGCGCGACGTGGAGCGGAGCCGCCGCTTCTACACGCAAGGGATGGACTTCAAGGAGATCGGCGGCAGCGACCCCGATCTCACGGCAAAGGGCCGGCAGCAGAGCCTCGTCTTCCAGGCCGGGGACATCGTCCTGGTCGTCAGCCAGCCGCGGGGTGAGGGCGGGCGGGCGGCGCGGTGGCTCGCCAAGCACCCCGACGGAGTGGGGACGCTCACCTTCGCGGTGAGGGACGTGGAGAGGACCTTCCGCCTGCTCGACCGGCGCGGAGCGACCATCATCGACGACGTCCAGACGGTCCGGGACAACCGCGGGGGGAAGCTGAGCTGGTTCTCGATCACCACGCCGTTCGGCGACACCACCTTCCGCTTCGCCCAGCGCGACGGCTACCGCCCGCTGTTCCCGGGGATGATCTTCCACGAGAAGCCCGCCGGGGGGCAGAACCGCTTCGGCTTCAACGTCATCGACCACGTGACGTCCAACTTCCGGACGCTGATGCCGGCGATCATGTGGATGGAGCAGATATTGGGGCTGGAGCGGTTCTGGAAGATCGAGTTCCACACCGACGACGCCGCGGACAAGCTGGACAAGGGGTCGGGCCTGCGGTCCACGGTGATGTGGGACCCGGAGTCGGGGGTGAAGTTCGCCAACAACGAGCCCGCTCGCCCGAACTTCCGCGCCTCGCAGATCAACCTCTTCGTCGAGGACAACCGCGGCGAGGGCATCCAGCACCTGGCGCTCGGGGTGGAGGACATCGTCCCCGCGGTGGAGGGGATGCGCAAGACCCGGTCCGTCCAGTTCATGGACACCCCCGACAGCTACTACGACCAGCTGCCGAAGCGGCTGGAGGTGTTCGGCATCGGCCGCATCGACGAGAACCCGGACGATCTCCGCAGGCTGCGGATCCTCATCGACGGCAACAAGGAGCACAGCTACCTGCTGCAGATCTTCATGAAGGACGCGGCCAGCCTCTACGGCGACCGCGAGGCCGGTCCGTTCTTCTACGAGGTCATCCAGCGCAAGGGTGACAAGGGCTTCGGCGCGGGGAACTTCCGCTCGCTGTTCGAGAGCATCGAGCGCGACCAGAAGGCCGCGGGCCGGGTCTAGGAGCAGAGGCGATGATCGAGCGGCTGGCCTTCGGAACCATTCCCAGGAAGCACCACATCCAGCTGCGGCTTCCGGGCGGCGAGCTGGCCTTCGAGGAGTGCTTCACCCAGGAGGGGTTCGAGGGCCCGTTCACCATCGCCTACCACCAGCGGGCTCCGCATACCCAGCGACTGTCCGAGGCCAAGCACGGGTGGGCCCGCCCGGTGGACGCCACCGAGGGGCGCCGGCTGGCGAAGCGCCACTACAAGACTCAGGACATGAAGCGGACCGGCGGCCCGCCCGTGAACGCACGCACTCCGCTCCTCTTCAACGCCGACGTGACGCTGGGGATGGCCTTTCCCGACAAGCCGGACCCGGTCTACGTGAGCAACGCCGACGCCGACGAGCTGTTCTGGATCCACCAGGGAGGTGGGACGCTCCGCACGGCACTCGGCGACGTCAAGTTCGGCGCCGACGACTACGTCTTCGTACCCCGCGGGCTGTTCCACCGGCTCATCCCCGACGCCGGCCCGCAGGCCTGGCTGTGGATGGAGCTCAACGGCGGGCTGCATCTGCCGCGGCAGTGGCGGAACGAGGTGGGCCAGCTGCGGATGGACGCGCCCTACAGCCACCGCGACTTCAAGCGCCCCGAGTTCAAGGGTCCGATGGACGAGGACATCCGAGATCTGGTGGTGAAGAAGGGCGGGGCCTTCCACGGGTTCCGCTACCGGCACTCGCCGCTGGACGTCGTGGGCTGGGACGGCACGGTGTACCCCTGGGCCTTCCCCATCCTGAACTTCCAGCCGCGCGCGGGCCTGGTACACCTGCCGCCCACCTGGCACGGGACGTTCGCCGCCCGCGGGGCGCTGATCTGCAGCTTCGTGCCCCGGGTGGTGGACTTCCACCCCGAGGCCATTCCCTGCCCGTACCCGCACGCGTCGATCGACTGCGACGAGTTCCTCTTCTATGCGCGGGGGAACTTCACCAGCCGGCGCGGTGTCGGTTCGGGCAGCGTGAGCCACCACCCGGCGGGCGTGCAGCACGGACCACACCCGGGGGCCTACGAGGGAAGCATCGGGCACACCCGGACGGACGAGCTGGCGGTGATGCTCGACACCACCTTGCCGCTACAGACGACCGCGGCCGCCCTGGCGGTCGAGGACCCCGGCTACCAGGACAGCTTCATCCCTCCGGGCGAGTGAAACGAGCGGCAGTGTCGGCTTCCCTCCGGTCGAGGGGTGGCCGCTTGACCTGAACCGATGTTCAGTCGAGCATGACGAGTGTGAAGCCCCGCGCCTGGTCCAATCCGCCGAACCCGTTCGCCCCGACCGCGCTCGAGTACCTCGAGGAGGACCACCCGCGGGCGGCCGTGCACGTCTGGGACGACACCACGAAGGGCATCCTGGCCACCAACGACAGCCCGGACGTCGGCTTCCGCTTCAGCGTGAACCCCTACCGGGGCTGCATGCACGCCTGCGCCTACTGCTACGCCCGGCCCGGGCACGAGTACCTGGGCTTCGGCGCCGGGACCGACTTCGACACCCAGGTGGTGGTGAAGCGCCGCGCGCCCGAGCTCCTCCGCGAAGCGTTCTGGAAACCCTCCTGGACCGGGGAGCTGGTGGTCTTCAGCGGAGTGACCGACTGCTACCAGCCGCTCGAGGCGTCGCTCCGGCTGACGCGCGGCTGTCTCGAGGTCTGCGCCGAGTTCCGGAACCCCGTGGGCGTCATCACCAAGTCGCCGATCATCGAGCGGGACATCGACGTGCTGCAGCAGCTGGAGCGCGACGCCAGCCTGAGCGTGGCGGTCAGCCTTCCCTTCCACGACCAGGACGTCGCCCGCGCCCTCGAGCCGGGGGTGGCCACCCCGCGGCGCCGCCTGCAAGTCATCGAGCGACTGGCGGCCGCGGGGATCCGCGTCGGGGTGAGCATCGCTCCCATCGTCCCCGGGCTCGACGAGGGCGTCTCGCGGGTGCTGGCGGACGCAGCGAGCGCCGGAGCCCGGTTCGCCGGCTACGTGCTGCTGCGCCTTCCCGGCTCGGTCCGGCCGGTGTTCGAGCAGCGCCTGCGGGAGGCCCTCCCGCTCCGGGCGGAGAAGGTGCTGCACCGCATCCGGCAGACGCGCGGCGGGAAGATGTACGACTCGACGTGGGGACTCCGGCAGCGGGGCGAGGGCCAGTACGCGGACGCCATCGCCGCGCTGTTCGCCGCCCAGGCCCGCAAGGTCGGGCTCCAGCCGCGCTGGCCGGACGAGGCCCGTCCAGACACCTTCCGCCGGCCGGAGAGGTCCGGGGACCAGCTCGCGCTCCTCTGAGACGCCGCGCCCCGAGGCCCCGGGCCCGCCGGGCTCCGTGGTCAGGCTGACGACCGGCGTGCCCGCAGCGCCGGGATGTCCACGTACTCCACGACCGCTCCTACCTCTGGCGCCATGTGCAGCCCCCAGTCGTTGAGCGCCCCCAGCGTGGGCGGAGCGAGTCCGCACGCCGGGTGAGGCGGTAGGTCGCCGGCGAGCCGCGGCGCCCCACCTTGAATCGCGACACCATGACGATGTCCGCCTTCGAGGGGACGCCGCTCCCGCTGCTGATGCGGGACCTGGGGCTGGTCAGCTTCCTCGTCGCGGGAATCGCTCTGGAGATCGGGATCGAGCCCACCGCGAGACACGGCGCTGATCTGGGACTCATCCCCGTCCTGGTCCAGGACGCCTGTGGATTCGGCAACGCCGAGGCTGCCCAGCGAGCGCTGGCGGCCCTGAAGTACTGCGGAGACTCGGTCCTCACCGACCTCTCCAGCGTCTGTCGCGCCCTGGAGGCCGGGGTGGACCGCCCCGAGGAAGCCTGAGCCCGAGCCGCTACCAGACCTCGCAGCGGTTCTGGGCCACCATCCGGTCGCCTGCCCTGCACCCGAAGGCCTGCTGGAACTGGGGCAGGTTGGACAGCGGACCGTTCACCCGGAACCTCGGCGGCGAGTGCGGATCCACCGTGACCCTCCGGCGCGCCTCCTCCGGACGCACGTTGGTGCACCACGACTGGGCCTGCCCGAGGAAGAACTGCTGCTCCGGGGTGAAGCGGCTGGGCGGGGCCGAACGCTCGGGGTGCTGCTTCGCGTAGGCCTGCATCGCGGCGAAGGCGAGCTTCAGCCCGCCCAGGTCCGCCACGTTCTCCCCGAGGGTGAGCGCGCCGTTCAGGTGCAGGTCGTCGATGGCCACGTAGCCGTCGAACTGCTTCTTCACGCAGTCCACCCGATCCAGGAAGGCCTTCCCCGAGTCGGCAGTCCACCAGTCGGAGAGGTTGCCCCTGGCGTCGAACTGCCGGCCCTCGTCGTCGAAGCCGTGCGTCAGCTCGTGCCCCACCACCATCCCCATCGCCCCGAAGTTCACCGCGTCGGTGGCCTCCTTGTTGAAGAACGGCGGCTGGAGGATGCCGGCGGGGAAGACGATCTCGTTCAGCGACGGCTCGTAGTAGGCGTTCACCGTGGGTGGGGTGATGAGCCACAGCCCCCGGTCCAGCGGCTTGCCGATCTTCTTCAGATCCCGCGCGTTCTCGTACGCCTCCGATCGCATCCGGTTGCCCAGGAACGTGCCGCGGTCGGTCACCAGGCCGTCGTAGGTCTTCCACTTGTCCGGGTAGCCGATCTTGTCGAAGACCGCCTTCGCCTTCTCCCGGGCCCGGGCCTTGGTGGCGGCATCCATCCAGGACAGCGTCTCGAGGTTGGAGTCGAAGGCCGCCTCGATCTGGCCCACCATCGACCTGGTCACCTGCTTGCCGTCGGCGCCGAAGGTCTGGGTGACGAAGGGAACCGCCAGCGCCTCACCCAGCGCCTTGTCGGTCGCGTTGACGCACTTCTTCCACCGGGGCAGGTCCTCCTTCGCGCCGGTGAGGTACTTGCTCCGGAACGCGAACTGCGCGTCGGCGAAGGGCCTGGGCAGCGCGAGCACCTGCGAGGAGACCAGCCGCCAGGCGAGGTACGCCCGGAGCTGCGCCCGGGGCGCTCGCTTCACCAGCTGACCCACCTCCGCGGCGAACGCCGGATGGGCCACGTTCAGCGCCTCGACGCCCGGCGTGCCCACCGCGGCGAAGTACCGAGCCCAGTCGAAGCCGGGTGCGGCCCGGGCCAGGGCCTTGGGGTCGGTCCGGTGGTAGATCTTGTTTGG
The DNA here is from genome assembly GCA_035519675.1 of Myxococcaceae bacterium. Taxonomy (GTDB): domain Bacteria; phylum Myxococcota; class Myxococcia; order Myxococcales; family Myxococcaceae; genus RPRB01. Next base: position 98,854 of record DATIWB010000003.1, on the reverse strand, counting down.
ATCGCGCCGCGAGACGCGGTCGAGGCTGGCCTGGGCGAGCTTCGTCTCCAGATCCAGCACCTGGTCGGCCTTCTTCGCCGCCACCGCCGGCGGGTCGCCCAGCAGGCCGAACATCTGGGCCACGTAGGCCCGGTAGCCCTCGCGGATCTCCTTCATCTTCGGCGCGTCGCTCAGGTAGTACTCGCGGTCGGGCAGCCCGAGGCCGCCCTGGTCCACCAGGCCGATGACCTGAGTGGCGTCCTTGAAGTCCTGGGCCGAGCCGTAGCCGAAGAGGGCGTTGGCGCCGGCGTCGTGGAGGCGTGCCAGCTCGGTCGCCACGTCCTTCGAGGTCGTCAGCCGATCAATCTTCCGGAGCGCGGTGCGAAGCTCCGGCAACGCGCCCTCCAGCTTCGACTCCTCCATGCAGGTCGCGTAGTAGTCCCCGATCTGCTTCGCGTATGGCGTCCCCTGCGGAGCCTTGCCCTCGGCCGTGGCCTCGAGGATCTCTTTGAGGATCTGCTCGTTCCGCTCGGTGATGACGTCGAAGCCGCGCCCCCAGGTGCTCCGGTCCGCCGGGATGGGAGTGGCCTTCAGCCAGCCGCCGCAGGCGTACTGGTAGAAGTCGTCACAGGGGTTCACCGCTGGGTCCATCGCCGCGGCGTCGAGCCCGGCGGGCATCGGAGGCGGGGCGAGGGGGGCTGGCGCCGTGAGGGGAGGCGGGGCTGGCTTGTTGGCGGGTGCCGAGGCGCAGCCCGCGGCGAGCAGGGAAAGGACGAGAAGACGCTTCACGGTGCCGGTCAGCTCCTTGAAAAGTTTACGGGTCAGCCGCCGAGCAGCTTCCGCTTCAGTTCCGCATCCACCGGGTCCGGGCCGAGCCACACCGAGAACAGCGCATCGGCGAAATCCTTCCCCGGGATGACGGCCTCCTTGGCTGCCCCGCCGACCACCACCCCCTTCTCCGGGACGTAGGTCAGGCTCAGCAGGTCGCCCTTCTTGAGGTCCGGCACCGCGGCCGCCAGCTGGTCCAGCCTGTCCTTCAGCGCGGGCATCTGGTCCTTGGACTGCTTCTCGAAGCCCTCGCGGATCGACTCGATGATCTTGTCCTTCCCCACGTCCCGGAGGAGGTGGAGGTCCATCCTTTTCATCTGCTCGGACTTGATGAGGTTCGGCGCGTTGAAGGTGGGCTTCTCGGCGTAGAGCGCGCCCACGTAGACGCTGAACATCCACTTGGTCCGGACGCCGCCTCCAATGAGCCGGAGCGTCTTCCCGTCCTGGCTGACCGTGTCCGGGACCTGTGTCCCCTCCACGTCCTTGGCCACCACCGGAAATGACACCAGCGAGCTCAGCAGCAGCACAGCGATGCGCAGGCTTCCAGCCATACGGGTCCCCTCCTCTGTCGGTCCTCTGCCTCAGCCGTTGGCCTTGGCGAACGACTCCATGAACGACACCAGCGTCCGGATGTCGGCCGGGCTCACCGCATTGTAGGCGCTCACCCGGATGCCACCCGCGCTCCGGTGGCCCTTGAGGCCCACCATTCGCTGCTTCTTGGCCTCGGCCACGAAGCGGTCGTCCAACTCCTCGGTGGGCAGCCGGAACACGATGTTCATCGTGCTCCGCGCGGCCCGCTCCACCGGCGCCCGGTAGAAGCCGCTCATCCGGTCCAGCGCGCCGTAGAGGATCTCCGCCTTCTCGGTGTTGCGCCGCTCCATCCCCGTCAGCCCGCCCTGCTCCTCGATCCAGGCGAGGACGTTCCGCATCAGGTAGATCCCGAAGGTGGGCGGGGTGTTGTAGAGCGAGTTGTTCTCCGCGAAGGTGGTGTACTTGAGGATCTTCGGGAGGTCCTTCCGGCCTCTGGCCATGAAGTCCTTCCGGATGACCACCACCGTGACCCCGGAGGGCCCGAGGTTCTTCTGCGCCCCGGCGTAGATCAGCGCGAAGCGCGAGACGTCGGTCGGCCGCCAGAGGAAGTCCGAGGACATGTCCGCGACCATCGGGACCGCGCCCACCTGCGGCCAGGCGTGCCACTGGGTGCCGAAGATGGTGTTGTTGCTGGTGATGTGGACGTAGGCCGCCTTCGAATCCAGCTGGAGCTCGGCCTGCTTGGGGATCCGGGTGTAGCGCTTGTCCGGGCCGATGGTCGTCGCCGCCACCCGCGGCGTGCCGAGCACCTTGGCCTCCTCGAGCGCCTTCTCGCTCCAGGTGCCGGTCAGGATGTAGTCCGCCGAGCCGTCCCTGGGCAGAAAGTTCATCGGCACCATCGCGAACTGGAGCGAGGCGCCACCCTGGAGGAAGAGGACCTGATGGCTCTCGGGGATGCCGAGCAGCCGGGTCAACTGGGCGATGGCCTCGTCGTGGACGGCCTCGTAGTCCTTCCCACGGTGGCTGTGCTCGAGGATGGACATCCCCGTGCCCTTGAAGTCGACGAACTCGTCCCGCGCCCGCTCCAGCGCCGGAAGGGGCAGGCCCGCCGGCCCCGCGTTGAAGTTGATGGCTCGCATGTCGGCCTTCTACACCTGGGCCGGGGGGCGTAGAAGCACAGTCCGGCATGGACCAGCCACGGGTCTCGGCATTCCTCGGCGCGAGCCTGGACGGCTTCATCGCCCAGGCGGACGGAGGCCTGGAGTTCCTGAAGCCCTTCGAGCAGGAGGAGCACGGGTACGCGCCCTTCTACGCCTCGGTGGACACCCTGCTCATGGGGCGGAAGACGTACGAGACGGTGCTCGGTTTCGGCAGCTGGCCGTTCGCCGACAAGCGCGTGGCGGTGCTGACCCGGAGCCCGCGGTCCCCCCGGTTCGGCGAGCGCTTCCTCGCCGGCGAGCCCCGGGACGTGCTGGCCACGCTCGCCGAGGCCGGCGCCCGCCACGTCTACGCCGACGGTGGTGAGGTGGTGACGCAGTTCCTGGCCGCCGGCTGCCTCCACCGCCTGGTGGTCTCCATCGTCCCGGTGGTGCTCGGGACCGGAGTCCGGCTGTTCGCCAGCAGCCCGGGGCACCACCGCCTCCTCCTCGAGTCCACCCAGACGTACCCGTCGGGGCTGGTGCAGCTCCGCTACCGCATCGGCGAGCCTTGAGCAGCCCGTCGCTGCGGCGACTCAGAACGGGTGCAGGAACAGGCCGGACCGGAGCTTCGGCTCGAACCACGTGGACTTGGGCGGGAGGATCTGCCCCGCGTCGCTGATCTCCAGCAGCTCCCGCATCGAGGTGGGCCACAGCGCGAACGCCGCCCGCGCCTCACCCCGGTCCACCCGCGCCTGCAGCTCGGCGGTGCCGCGGATGCCGCCCACGAACTCGATGCGCGGGTCGCGGCGGGGGTCGTGGACGCCGAGCAGGGGCCCGAGAACCGCGTCCTGGAGAATCGACACGTCGAGCGCACCGTGGGCGTCGGCGGGGATGACCTCGGGGCGGGCCGCCAGCCGCCACCAGCGGCCGTCGAGGTACAGCCCGAACCGGTGCGGTCCCTCGGGATCGGGCGTGGCCGCAGGGGTGACGTCGAACCGCTCCCGCAGGCCCTGGAGCAGCGCGGCACTCCCCCCCGGGCCAAGGTCCTTCACCAGCCGGTTGTAGGGGAGAATCTGCAGCGCCTCGTGGGAGAAGGCGACCGCCAGGAACCAGTCCCACTCTCCCTCGCCTCGACCTCGCGACCGGCGCAGCGCCTGGACCCGCGCCGCCGCGGCGCTCCGGTGGTGCCCGTCGGCGATGTACAGGCTGTCCAGCTCCGAGACCGCCGCCTCGATGGCCGCGTTCTCCGAGGGCGGCAGCACCCACACCGTGTGCTCCACTCCATCGTCGCTGGTGAAGCCGAGCTCGGGCACGCGCTCCGCGCTGCGGCGGAGGAGGGCGTCCACCGAGGGTCGGGCGCGGTAGGCGAGGAACACCGGCTCGTCGTTCGCCCCGAGCGTCTCGATGTGCCGGGTGCGGTCGTCCTCCTTGTCCGCGCGGGTGAGCTCGTGCCGCTTGATGTCCCCACGGCCGTAGGCGTCCACGCTGGCGCAGGCCACCAGCCCGGTCTGCACGTGCGACCCCATCTTCTGCCGGTAGAGCGAAAAGCGCGGCGCGTCGTCGAGAACCAGCCACCCGTTCCGGCGGAATTCGTCCAGCGCCCAGCGGCCGCGCGCATGCACCGGATCGGAGTGCTCGTCGATTCCCTCGGGGAGGTCCACCTCGGGCCGGCTGATGCGGAAGAAGCTCCTGGGGTTTCCGGCGGCCAGCGCCCGCGCCTCGGAAGAGCTGACGACGTCGTACGGCGGCGCGGCGATGGCTGGGGCCAGCTCCGGCGGGGGCCGCAGGGCCCGGAAGGGGGCGAGGAGTCGCATCGGCAGTCGGGCCGCTTCTAGCAGGCCCTCCGGGCGCCTGGCGTGGGGCGGCGCCTCACTCGTCGGCTGCCAGCCGGTAGAGCGAGAGCCGCTCGCCGGTCGACTCTCCCGGAAACGGCGGGATGGTGAGCACGCCTGGCTGAACCAAGGTCAAGGTCGCTCCCCGCTCCACCTGCCTCGCCGCGGGCGCCTCGCCGGGGACCTCCGGCGAACCCACCAGCACCGGCCGCCCGCTCCGGAGCGCAGCTGCCCAGTCCGGGCGCCGGTTCCACTCCCCCTCCCGCGGCACCGGCACCACCGTCCGTGGCGGGAGCAGAGCGGCGAGGGCGTAGGTGCGCCAGTAGCTCAGGGCGAGCACCGCACCTCGGTGATGGGCGGCGATCTCGGCGGCCGCGGGGCGGAGCAACACCTCGCGCGGATCCGGCTCCGCGACGGGCGCCAGCAGTAGCACGGCAGCGAGGCCCACCCCCCCCACCGAGGCCGGCGCGGCCCCCGGGGCGAGGCGGGAGACGAGCGCCTGCAGCACCAGCCCGAGCAGCTCCGAGGTCCCGAGCACCGCGAGGGACAGACCGAGGCAGAGGTAGCGGGGGTTGTAGCCGTTGTCCCGCACGTGCCGGACGGCGATGACCACCAGGAGCGCGGTGAGCGCCGAGGCGCCCGCACCGGCCACCGTGCGGCCCTCCGGCGCCGCTCGCCACCGCCCGACCGCCAGCGCAACCGTCGCCGCCACCAGCGCCACCAGCAGCCACGACACCGCTCCCACCCCCCACGCGGTCGAGGCCACCCGTCCGGCGTTCTCCAGGAGATGGCCCAGGTCCAGCGACGCCGGCGTCCTGACGTCGGGCCAGCCGCGGGCCCGCACCGCGCGGTGCCAGGACGCCCGCACCACCCCCTCCACCACCAGCCCGACCACCGCCGGGAGGAGCAGCACCGCGCGCCGGCCGACGGTCAGCGCCCGTCCACTTCCCTCCACCAGCGCGAGCACGACGAGCAGCGGCGCGCTCACCAGCGACGTCCAGGTGGCGAGCCCCCCCGCCACCCCGGCGAGGGCCCACCAGCCGCCCGGGCGGGCCGTGCTCACGGCCCGCCGGAGCGCCCACCAGGCCCAGAGCAGCGCCGGAATCTGCCAGCCGTCCACGGTACCCAGGTCCACCAGCACTCGCCCGAGGAGCGGGTTCAGCCCCGGCAGGAGCAGCAGTCCGGCCGCGGCCACCGCCCAGGCACGGCCCGCGAGCGCGACCCAGGGGAGGACGGCGGCCACCATCCAGAGCGTCCGGACCACGTGCATCCCATGCGGGGTCCAGGCGAAATCGGCCAGCGCCCCTGCCAGGCGGGCCGCCAGGAAGGGCCAGCTGCCGAACCGGTCCTGTCCCCAGAAGAGCCAGTCCACCGGGGCACCGGTGGCGAGGTTGGACATGAGCACCGGGATGGCGCTGTCGGAGTTGTACAGGCCCCCCGGCGGGACCGGGCCGAGGAAGGGGAGCGCGCGCCACAGCACCAGGCCCACCATCGCCCCGAGCAGAAGAGCCATTGTCGTCCGCTCCGAAGTCGGCGAAAAGCGCGCGCGCACGTGGATCCAGCTCCGCTTCTACACCGGCTGCCGGCGCGGAACGTCGCTCCGGCTCTCGCCGCGCCGGTGCTGGCCGCCGCCGCGTCGGTGCTGCTGGCGCACCACACGCTGCTCGCCAGCGGCCTCGCCCGCGTGCCGGGGGACCCCGGCGACGTGCGCTTCGTGCACTACTGCATCGAGCACACCTGGGGGTGGCTGAACGGTCATCCGCTCCACGGCCGCTTCTGGGACCTGCCCTTCTACTTTCCCGCGCCCAACACCGGCGCCTACAGCGACGTCCTGCTCGGGGTGGCACCTCCGTACTGGGTCATGCGAGCGCTCGGGGCCGGACCGGACGCCGCCTACGCGGGCTGGCTGCTCTGCTCCACCGCGCTCAATGCCGCCGCCGGCACCTGGTTCCTCCGGAGCGCGCTCGGGGTTCGCTGGTTCGCGGCGGCGAGCGGGGCGGTGCTCATCGCCGCGGGCGCCCCGCGCATTCACCTGCTCGACCATCCCCAGCTGATCTCCGCCTACTGGTCGCTGGCGGCGCTGGCGCTCGGAGGCCTTGCCCTGCAGGCCCCCGGAACCTGGCGGGCACGGTGCGCGTGGGTGGGAGCCGGCCTCGCCGCCGCGGCCCAGGCCTGGTCCGCCTACTACCTCTGGTGGTTCCTCGCGTTCTGGGTGGCAATCGCCCTGGTCGTCGCGCTGTGCGGGCGGGCCACGCGCCCGGCGATCCTCCAGGCGCTGCGCCGGGACTGGGCCGTCATCGCCGGGGCGGGCGCGCTCTCCGCGGCGCTGACCCTCCCGCTCCTGCGCGCCTGGTGGAGCGCGGCCCAGGAGGTGGGGCTCCGGAACGCCCGCGACGTCTTCCTCGCCCGCGGCCAGTCCTGGGTCAACGTCGGTCCGGACAGCTGGTGGTACGGAGGCCTCGTCCGGCGGCTCCAGGGACTGAGCTACCAGACGAACGAGCAACAGGTCGGGGTGGGACTCCTCACCCTCGGAGCGGCAGGACTCGGGTTCTGGTGGGCCCGCCGTCGCGGTGGCGTCATGGTCCTGGCCACCACCACCCTGGCGCTGGTGCTGCTCGCCACGCAGATCGGCCCCTGGCGCGCCGCCTCTCCGTGGAACGTGGTGTACGCCGTCATCCCCGGGGCGGCGGCGATCCGCGCGGTTCCCCGCGTGGGGCTGGTGGTGCTCTTCGGCTGGGCGGGGGGGCTGGCGCTGGCGATCGACGCCGTGTCCCGGGCGCGGCCGCTCGCCTCCGCCACGCTGGCGGTGCTCTGCCTCCTCGAGCAGGGGGTGGCGTACCGCCACTTCCTCCCTGCGCTGGATCGAGCACGGGTGGCGCAGATTGCCGGCGAGGTGTCCCCCGGCTGCAAGGCGTTCGTCTACACCCCGCCGCCCGATGGCTGGCCTCCGTGGCATGCCCAGATCGACGCGCTCTGGGTCACCGATGCGGCCGGGGTTCCCACCCTGAACGGGTACTCGGGGAACACGCCACCGGACTGGAGGCTGCAGGACTGCCTGGTCCGCACCGCCGAGGACCGGAGCCGGGTGGAGGCCGCGGTCGCGGCGTGGGTCCGGCGCTGGGCGCTGCCCGGCCCCATCTGTCGCATTCCGCCCCCTCGGTGAGGCGCGAACTCCAGCCAGGACGCATTCCTGTAAATTCCTCGACTCGGCGCGGCGTAACCCTGCGCCGTCCCTGACCATTCGTTTGTAAATCTGGCCCATGACTGCTACACGCGGGTGGGGGGTCCACGGGGCCTTCCCGGGTTCCCATTCGATGAACGAGAGCAGCCTCAACGCCAGCGTCGGCCTCAAGCTCCGGACGCTCCGACTGCAGCGGCATGTGAAGCAGGCGGACGCCGCGCGCGACCTCGGCGTGTCGCCGGCGTACCTGAACCTCATCGAGAAGGGGAAGCGGGTGATGCCCTTCCCGCTCCTGTGGAAGGCGCTCCGCTACTTCGACCAGGACCCCGAGCAGTTCATGGGCTCGCTGGGCCAGGGCCCGGTGGACGAGACTCTGGCCAAGCTGCTCGACGAGCCGCTCCTCAAGTCGCTGGAGATCGACCCCGAGGACCTCCAGCACCTCTCGGCCGAGCCGAAGCTGGCCGGCACCGTGGCCGCGCTGTTCAACCTCTACAAGAACACCCGGACCCAGCTGGAGAAGCTCACCGCCCAGCAGACCAACGGTGCCAGCCCCACTGGGGGGATGCACGGGGCGGACGTCCCGCTCGACTACTCGCCGTTCGACGAGGTCTCGGACTTCCTCCAGGCCAAGCGCAACTGGTTCCCCGAGCTGGAGGAGGAGGCGGAGCAGCTCCGCCGTGACCTCGGGCTCGACCGGCAGGTGACGTCGCACCAGCTGGTGAAGCTCCTGGCGGACCGCTTCGGCTACCGGGTGGAGTTCGCCAACGGGCCGTCGGGGAGCTCGGTGGTGCGCCGGCTGGACCCCGAGAAGCAGACCCTCACCCTCTCCCCCAGCCTCACCGAGCAGCCACTGAAGTTCCAGCTGGCCACCTCCATCGGGCTGCTGTTGATGGACCGGGACCGGCTGGTGGACTCAATCCTCGGCGGGACCCGCACCCGCCACGCCGAGACGCCGAAGCTGATCAAGGTCAACCTGGCCAACTACTTCGCCGGGGCGCTGCTGCTCAGCTACGGCGACTTCTTCCGCGAGGTGCAGCGCACCCGCTACGACGTGGAGCTGCTGAGCCAGGTGTTCGGCACCACCTACGAGACGGTGGCCCACCGGCTCTGCAACCTCAGCGACCCCAAGCAGCTCGGCGTACCCTTCCACTTCCTCCGCGCCGACCTGGCGGGGAACATCAGCAAGCGCTACAGCGGCGACGGGCTCAAGTTCGCCTCCGGCGGCTCGTGCGGGAAGTGGGCGGTGCACCTCGCCTTCCTCAACCCGTCGCAGCTCACCCGCCAGTACTCGATGATGCCGGACGGCACCACCTACTTCTGCTTCGCCAAGGTGCAGCTGCAGCCCATCGGCGGCTCCATCGTGCACGGCACGGCGTACAGCATCGGGCTGGGGACGCACGCCGAGAACGCGCAGTTCCTCGCCTACGGCCTGCCCACCACCGACCTCCGCCGGGACGCGGTGCCCACCGGGATCGGCTGCCGGTTCTGCGAGCGCACCGACTGCAACCAGCGCGCCGCCGCGAGCTACCGCTTCGCCTTCTCCTTCGACGAGTACACGAAGAAGGACTGCTTCTTCTCCCCGCTCCTGGTGCACGAGGCCGGCAAGGATGCCGGCTCGCGACGCCGCCGCGACGGCGACTGAATCCATCTATGCCCGACACCTCCGCTCCTCGATTCGCCCTGGCCGCCGGGGCGCCTGCCGGGACCCGTGCCGACGTGCTGGTGCTCTTCTCCGAGGAGTCGTCGCGACCCAATGGCCCCGTCGCCGACGTGAACCAGGCGCTCGCCGGACAGCTGCTCCGGGCGGCGACGGAGGAAGGGTTCCGCGGCAAGCCGGACCAGACCTTCGTGCTCCACACCCACGGTCGGTTGCCGGCGGCCCGGGTGGTGCTGGTGGGCACCGGTCCGCGAGAGAAGTCGGACGCCGAGTCGTTCCGGCAGGCGGCGGGCCGCGCAGTCAAGGCGGCGCAGCGGCTCCGGGCGCGCTCGGTGGCAGTGGTTCTTCCCGGAAACCCCACCGAGACGCTGGGGCCCATTGCCGAGGGTACGGCCCTGGGCGCCTACCGGTTCGACCAGTACCGCACCGAGGGTCGGGAGGAGCGGGTGGCGCTCGAGGCAGTGCGTCTGTTGCTCCCCGACGGAGCGGCACGCCCCCGCGAGCTCGGGGACATCCTCCACCGGGTCCTCCAGGTGAGCGAGGCGGCGAACTTCGCCCGGACCCTGGTGAACGAGCCGGCGGGTCACCTCACCCCCCAGGCGCTGGCCGAGGAGGCGTCGCGGGTGGCGAAGGGTCACGGGCTCGAGGTGAAGGTGAGCGGGCCGCGCGAGCTGAAGAAGCTCCGGATGGGGATGTTCTCCGCCGTCGGTCAGGGCAGCCTGAACACTCCGCGGCTGATCGAGATCGCCTACCGGCCGAAGAAGGGATCGGCGGCGAAGGCGCGGCCGGTCTCGCTGGTGGGCAAGGCCATCACCTTCGACTCCGGCGGCCTGTCGCTCAAGAGCGCGGAGAACATGGCCGACATGAAGACCGACATGGCGGGGAGCGCCGCGGTGCTGGGGGCCCTGCAGGTGGCGGCCGACCTCGCGCCGCCCTTCCCGGTCCTCGGGTACCTGGGCGCGGCGGAGAACATGCCCAGCGGCACGGCCTACCGCCCGGGCGACATCCTGGTCTCCCGCCTGGGGAAGACGGTGGAGGTGACCAACACCGATGCCGAGGGCCGGCTGGTGCTGGGCGACGTGCTGGCCTACGCGGTGGAGCAGCACCCGGCGGCGATCATCGACCTTGCCACCCTGACCGGTGCCTGCGTGGTGGCGCTCGGGCACTGGGTGGGCGGTCTCTTCTCCAACGGTGACGCGCTGGCGGACGAGCTGCTCTCGGCGGCGGCGCGGGCCGGCGAGTCGTTCTGGCGGCTCCCGCTGGTGGATCTCCAGAAGGAGACGCTCCGCTCGGACGTCGCGGACATGAAGAACCACGGCGACCGCTGGGGCGGGGCGATCAGCGCGGCGGTCTTCCTCCGCGAGTTCGTGGGCGACGTGCCCTGGGCCCACCTGGACATCGCCGGGCCGGCGGTCGCGCCCCGCGAGCGCGGCTACCTGGGCAAGGGCGCGACCGGAATCGGCGTCCGCACGCTGGCCGAGTTCCTGGAGAAGCGCGCCCGCGACGCCCGCTGAGGCTCCTGGAGCCAGGGCCACCGTCGCCTCGGCCCCCTGGACGAGCCGCTCATCCTCGAGGTCAGCCGAGCGCCGCGGCGACCTCGGCGTGCAGCCCCCGTGCAGCCGCCGCCGGATCGCGGGCGGCGTGCAGCGGACGTCCGACTACCAGGAGATCTGCCCCCGCGGCAATCGCCGCGGCCGGAGTCTCGGTCCGTGCCTGGTCTGCTGCATCGGAGCCGGCGGGGCGGATCCCCGGGGTGCAGAGGAACACCACCCCGCGGTTGGTCTTCAGCTGCCGCGCCTCCTGCGGCGAGCAGACCAGCCCCCACAGTCCGGCGCGGATCGCCAGCGCTGCCAGCCGATCGGTCATCTGCCGCGCCGAACCGCCGAACCCCAGCTCCCCGACCTCGGGGTCCCCCAGCGAGGTCAAGGTGGTGACCCCGAGAAGCACCGGTGGTTCCACGCCCGCGGCGCCCGCCCCCGCCGCGGCGCCCCGCAGCGCCCCCCGGAGCATGGTGTCGCCGCCGGAGGCATGCACGGTGAGGTAGGCCACGCCGAGGGCGGCAGCCCCGGCCGCCGCCCGCTCCACGGTGTTCGGGATGTCGTGCAGCTTGAGGTCCAGGAACACCGAGGCGCCCTGGTCACGGAACGCCCGCACCGCCGCCGGGCCGTGCTCGACGAAGAGCGACAGCCCGACCTTCACCACCCCCACCCAGGGAGAGAGGAGCGGCCAGAGGCGGAGCGCCTCGTCGAGCGGCACGTCCGCCGCCCAGGCGATGCGCTCGCGCGCCCCGCTCACTTGCTGGCCAGCTCCCCGTCGATGACCTTCTTGAACTCGTCGATGGGCTGGGCGCCGTTGAGAAAGATGCCATTGATGAAGAACGCCGGCGTGCCGCCCACCCCGGCCTGGAGCCCCGCCTGCTGGTCGGCGTCGACCGCCTTCTTCTTGTCGCCCGAGTCGAGGCACTGGCCGAACTTCTGCCCGTCCAGACCCACCTCGCTGGCGTGCGCCTTGAGCTCCGTCGGTTCCAGCTTCTTCTGATTCTTGAAGAGGACGTCGTGGTACTCCCAGAACTTCCCCTGGTCCGCCGCGCAGAGCGAGGCCTCCGCGGCCTTTGCCGCATGCGGGTGGAAGCTCAGCGGGAACTGCCGGTACACCAGGCGCACCTTGCCGGCGTAGGAATTCATCACCTGCTCCACCGTGTCGTGGGCCGCGCCGCAGTACGGGCACTCGAAGTCCGAGAACTCCACGATGGTCACCGGCGCGTCCTTGGGGCCGCGGGTGGGACCCTCGGCGGCCACCTGGATGCGGGGCTGCGGCAGGTCGAGCTTGAGGTTCGCCTGCTTCTGGAGGTCCGCGACCACCTTCTGCATCTGGCTCTGCCGCTGCTGGTTCACCAGCGCCTGGCCGATGCGGTCCTTGAGCGACTCGAAGGTGGCGTCGGGGGGAATCTGCCCACCGCTCTTCAGCCGCTCGTAGAACTGGCGCTCCTGGGCCTCGGTGGGCTGCTGGACCGGCGCCTCCTCGACGCGCTTGCGGATGTAGTCCTGCTCGGAGAGGTTGGCCTTCGCCGCCTCGGCCTTGATGATGCGCTCCATCGCCATCTGCTCCAGGGCCTGCTTCCGCGCCTGGTACATCTTGTTCTCCAGCTCGGCGATCTGCGGCCGGGCCTCCTTCTCCAGCTCGCCGGCGGTGATCTTTCCACCGTTGTAGGTCGCCACCACCCGGTCGGGCGCGACGCCTCCCGCGGCACCGGAGGTGGACGAGGCCGTGGTGGCCTGCTTGGAGCAGGCGCAGGCCAGCACGAAGGCGGCGAGCGCCGCGGGGGCGAAGGACCGAAGGACGTTCATGGGGAGGCGCACCTTTCCAGCATTGGACATTGCGGCGCAAGCCCGGAAACCCCTGGAGGGTCGGCGGTCTTCCCGCAGGCGCCGCGGGCTCAGATCGAGTCGAGCGCCAGCGCGAAGTCAGGCACTCGGAGATCCAGCCGCTCGAGCTCCCGCCGGCGCGCACGGACGATGGCGTAGGACGACGCGTCGGCCAGCACCCGGCTCACCAGCCGGTGGTGAAGCGCGTGCCCACTCTTCGTGACCCGAAGGTGCCCGATGACCGGATGCCCGAAGAGCGCCAGGTCGCCGAGGGCGTCGAGCATCTTGTGGCGCACGAACTCGTCCGGGTAACGCAGACCCTCGGGGTTGAGGATGCTGAACTCGTCCACGACGATGGCGTTCTCCAGCGAGCCGCCCCGGGCGAGTCCCGCCGACTTCATCTGTTCCACGTCCTTCAGGAACCCGAACGTCCTGGCCCGGGCGAGCTCCCGGCTGAAGGAGCTTCCGGAGAAGTCGATGGACAGCGACTGCCCGGGGACGAGCGGATGGTGGAAGTCGATCGCGCAGTCGATGCGCAGCCGGTCGCAGGGCGAGAGCGAGGCCTCGCGGTCTCCGTCCCGGAGCATCACCGGCCGCTTGATGACCACGAACGCCTTGGGCTCCTCGAGGATCCGGATGCCCGCGGAGCGGACCAGGTAGAGGAAGGGGGCGGAGCTGCCGTCGAGAATGGGGACCTCGGGCCCGTCCACCTCGACCCGGACGTTGTCCACGCCGAGCCCGCTCAGCGCGGCGAGCAGGTGCTCCACCGTCCCCACCTGCGCCGCTCCATGGCCCAGGCTGGTGGCCAGCGAAGTCTCCACCACGTGCCGCGCGGTCGCGGGGATGCCGGCGGATCCGGGCAGGTCCACCCGGTGGAAGACGATGCCGTGGTCAGCCGGAGCGGGCCGGAGGGTCAGCGTCACCTGGGCGCCGGAGTGCAGACCGACCCCACGGGTGGCGACGGGCTGCTCCAGGGTTCGCTGGTGAAATGACGCGTCGCTCATGGGCTCCGGGTGACGAACACCGACCTGCGTTTCGAAGTTGTGCACGGCTGGCGACTCCCCCCCGCATGCCGCAACGTGACAACGCCTCCACACTTAACCAAGAGCCTGACAGCCGCACAAGTATCCGTGTTGTCGGACTTTTCCTTTGTTTGGGGCAGGACCGGGTACTTTTCTACACCTGCTGGAAGCGCCCCAGGACGGCCCTGGCGTGGGCCTCGTCGAACCGGCGGCCGGCCACGTCGGAACGGCGTCCCACCGCGACGAAGCAACCCTCGGCGGCCTCGGCGAATGCCCGGCACTCCTCGGCCAGGCGGGCACGGGCCATCGGTCCCGCCGGAATCGCTCCGGCTTCCCGGAGGATGGCGGCGAACTGGTCGAAGGCCTGGAGGTCCCCGTACCGGAGCAGCTGGTAGCTGACGTCCTGGAAGTACGAGAGGAACGCCCCGAGGGCGTCCACCGCCGGGATGGCCTGCTCGTCCCGGGAGGTGAGGGCCTGGTCCGCGGCGCGGGCGAGCTGGGCGAAGACCCAGAGGTCGTTGCGGAGCCGCTGGGCGAGGATGACCGGAGAGACGAGGCGGACGAAGCTCTCGTCGGCCGGCAGGCGCGCTTCCACCGCGGCGGCCAGCCGGACCACCTGCGCCTTCAGCTGCTCGGCGGCCGCGGCACCGATGTCGAGGACCCGCTCTGGATCGTCGGCCTCCTGCCGCAGACGGCGGCCGATTTCCTCCGCCAGACGCGAGAGATCGCGGGCAATCCGCAGGCCCGCTCCCTGGTGCCGGCGCAGCGAGACCCGCGGCGCCAGCTCGGTCCGGAGGTAGCCCACCAGGGTCAGCGCCTCGCTCCGCACCAGCGCCAGCACCACCCGCGCCCGCCGTTCGACACCCCGCGGGGTGGCCCGGACGTAGGCGAGGTAGTGAAGGAGCCGGAAGAGCCCGAGGAAGGCAGTGGTGAAGAGCCGCCGCTCGGGGTCGCCCAGCTTGCGGAGCGCGTCGAGCACCGGCACCGACTTCACCCGGTCGAACTCGAGGCAGAACTCGAGCGGCCGGAACGGGCGGAAGTACTGGTTGTGGAGGATGGCCCGGAGCACGAGGTTCCCCACCTCGTGGAACACCCGGAAGCTCACCGTCTCCAGCTTCAGCAAGGAGTCCACCACCGTGCGGAGCGACTCGAAGCTCTGCCGGAGGAGGAAGAGGCTCTCTTGCGGAGTGTCCTCCTCCAGCTCCTCGTCGAGCAGGGCTCGGCGGGCACGGTCGTCCACCAGCTGCTCCTGCACGTAGCGGCGGAACATCATCCGCTGGTCGTCGCCGGGGTCGAGCAGGCGGCGAGCCAGCTTGATGGCCTGCCCGAGCGCGTCGCGGACGTCGCGCAGCTCGTCCGAGAAGTCGCGGGTCACCACCGGACGGGCCATCGAGTCGATGGGGAGGTTGTGGAGCTTGAAGTACCGCTCCATGCCCCGGAGCAGCATCTCGAACTCGAAGAGCCGCTCCTCGCGGCCCTCCACCCGGCAGCTCCGGAGCCAGCGCTCGCGCTCGGCAGAGAGCCCGGGATGTGGCTGGCTGCCGCGGACCAGGTCGTGGAAGTAGTCGCGGGCGAACCGGACCTCGCTCCCCGGCCCGAGGCGCGGGAGCGGGATGGCAGCAGCACGCGGGTCGGCGGGGGCGGTCAAAACAGGGCCCCCTGCACGTCCGCCGGCGGCGGCTTGTCGAAGTATCTCCAGCAGCGGGCGGTGGCCACCCGTCCGCGCGGCGTCCGGTGGAGGAAGCCCTCCTGCATCAGGAAGGGCTCGTAGACGTCCTCCACCGTCTCCCGCTGCTCACCCACGCTGGCGGCGATGGTGTCCAGCCCCACCGGGCCGCCCCCGAACTTGTCGAGGATGGTGAGGAGGATCTTCCGGTCCATCGGGTCGAGTCCGCTCCGGTCCACCTCCAGCCGCTCCAGCGCCCGGGCGGCCACCTCGCGCCCCACCCGCTTCACCCCGGCGACCTCGGCGAAGTCGCGGATGCGCCGAAGCAGACGATTGGCGATGCGGGGCGTGCCGCGGGACCGGGTGGCGATCTCCCGCGCGCCGTCAGCGTCCAGCTGCACCCCGAGGATGCCCGCGCTCCGGGCGAGGATGGACTGGAGATCCTCCGGGGCGTAGTAGTCGAGCCGCTCCTGGATCTGGAACCGGTCGCGCAGGGGTGAGGTGAGCAGGCCGGTGCGGGTGGTCGCCCCGACCAGGGTGAAGGGCGGCAGGTCGATCTTCATCGCCCGGGCCGCGGTGCCCGAGTCGATGGTGATGTCCAGCCGGAAGTCCTCCATCGCCGGGTAGAGGTACTCCTCCACCGGCGCAGGCAGCCGGTGAATCTCGTCGATGAAGAGGAAGTCCCGCGGCTGCATGTTGATCAGCAGCCCGGTGAGGTCTCCCTTCCGCTCCAGCGCCGGTCCGGAGGTGACGTGCAGCCCGACGCCCAGCTCGGCGGCGAGGATGTGGGCGAGCGAGGTCTTCCCCAGCCCCGGCGGCCCGGAGAACAGGCAGTGGTCCAGCGCGTCTCCCCGCGCCCGCGCCGCGGCGACGTAGATCTTGAGCTTCTCCACGATGGTGGACTGGCCCACGTACTGCGCGAAGTTGCGTGGCCGGAGCGAGGCCTCGAGGCGCTTCTCGTCGGGGATGGCGACTTCGGGAGGCACGCGGGACATGGGAGGGCGACCCTGAGGGCTGCAGGGTACCACCGGCTACGACGCCGTGCGCAGGGTGCGGAGCGCCTCCCGGAGCAGCGCCTCGAGCTCGGCGCCGGGGAGCTTCTCCAGCGCCGCCTCGGCCGCGGCCTCGGCCTGCGTCGGCCGGTAGCCGAGGTTGGCCAGCGCCGAGATCAGATCGGCGCGCGGACCCTCCCCTCGGGGTTCGGCGGCCGGTCCCCTGGCGGCGCGTGGCAGGACCTTCACCTTGTCCTTCAGCTCGAGCACCAGCCGCTCGGCGGTCTTCTTTCCCACCCCGTGGATCCGGGTGAGCCGCGCCACCTCGCCGCGCTCCAAGGCAACGACGAGGTCGTCCACCTCCAGGCCGGAAAGCACCGTCATCGCCAGCTTCGGCCCCACGTGGGAGACCGAGGTGAGCAGGGTGAACATCGCCTCCTCGACCGGGGTGAGGAACCCGTACAGCTCGAGCGCATCCTCGCGAACGACGGTGCGGACCCGGACCCGGACCGGCTCTCCGGCCCGAGGAAGCCGGGCCAGGGTGAGGACCGAGAACGCCACCCGGTACCCGACGCCGGCCACCTCGATGGTGGCCTCGTCCAGGGACTTCTCGAGCACCGTGCCGTGCAGGGCGGCGATCACGCCCCGGACCTACTGCGGACATCGGTTGGGCTGATCGGTCCTCGCTCCGCTGTCGCCGGCCGGACGACCGCCGGACGCAGCCGGTCGCTCAGGTCCGGGCCCGCGCGGCGGGGGCGGCGCTGGATCGGCGAACCGGCGCGATGGAGATGACAGACCGCGACCGCGAGCGCGTCGGTGGCGTCGGCTCGCGGCGCGTCCGCGAGCTGGAGGAAGGCGGTGACCGCCCGCGAGACGGCCTCCTTGGCGCTCGCCCCGCCGACGCCGACGGCCCGCTTCACCAGCGCCGGCGCGTACTCGAAGACTGGCAGGCCCGCGCGGGCGGCGACCAGCAACGCCACCCCGCGGGCCTGTCCGAGCACCAGCGCGCTGCGGGCGTTCTTGAAGGCGAAGACCCCCTCCACCGCCACCGCGGTGGGCCCATGGCGGAAGAGCGTCTCGGAGAGACGGGCGAAGAGCTCCACCAGCCGCAGCTCCAGCGGGGCCGAGCCGTCCAGCCGGAGGACGCCGTGGGCCACGTGCCCCACCCGGCTTCCGCTTCGCTCGACGACGCCCCAGCCCACCACCCGGCTCCCGGGATCGATGCCGAGGACGCGCGTCGGACCGAGCACGGAACGGATGTGTAGCACTACCCCCCCATCTGCTCCAGTTCGCGCTCCGGGATGTCGGCGTTGGCCCAGACGTTCTGGACGTCGTCGTTGTCCTCGAGCAGCTCGAGCAGCTTGACCACCTTCCTCGCCGCGTCGCCCTCGACCTTCACCGTGTTCTGGGGGAGGTAGACCCAGCGCTGCTCGCCGAGCCGGAGGCCAGACCTCTCCAGCGCACCCGAGACCTGGTGGAGCAGCGCCGGATCCGTCCGGACCTCGAAGCCGTCCGTGCCCAGGGCCACCACGTCGGCGGCGCCGGCCTCGAGCGCGGCCTCCATCACCCGGTCCTCGCTCGGTCCCGGCTTCACGGTGATGCTGCCGGTGCGATGGAAGTTCCAGGCCACCGCGCCCTCGGCGGCGAGGTTGCCCCCGCCCTTGCTGAACGTGGCCCTCACGTCGCCCGCGGTCCGGTGGCGGTTGTCGGTGAGGCACTCGACCAGGACCGCCACCCCGCCCGGGGCGTAGCCCTCGTAGGTGACCTCGTCGTAGTGCACCCCCTCCAGCTCGCCGGTGCCCTTCTTCACCGCCCGGGTGATGTTGTCCCCGGGCATGTTGGCCTCGCGCGCGGCCAGCATCGCCGAGCGGAGCCGGGCGTTCCCGGCGGGGTCACCCCCTCCCAGCCGGGCGGCGACGGTGATCTCCTTGATGAGCTTGGTGAAGAGCTTCCCCTTGCTCGCGCCCATCGCCTCCTTCTGGCGCTTGATCTTCGTCCAACGGTTGTGACCGGACATGGCCCTCGCCCCTCACCGGAGTGTCGAGAGCAGTGCGCGCGCCGCGTCGGCCTCGGGTCCGGAGGGTTCCAGATCCAACACCCGGTTCAGCTGGACCCGCGCCTGTGGCGTGCGCCCCGACCGGAGGTGGATCCGGCCGAGGAGCAAGGGGGCCCGGGGGTCCGATGGGTCGACGGCTGCCGCTCTCATCGCGGCCTCTTCTGCCCCGCGGTCGTCGTGGGCGTCAATGCGCTCCGCGGCCCGGGTCAGAAGCCGGTCCACCTCGGTCTCGACGACCGGCCCTCCAGCGGGGACCCGGGCCGGGGGTGTGGCACGCGGCGGGGCGACGGAGCGGACCCACACCGTGGTGCCGACGAACCCGAGCACCATCACTCCCAGGCCGGCGAGGAAGAGCTTTCGTTGCCATCCGAAGGCCTGGAAGACGGGCTGGGCGAGGGTCACCCGGCGCGCGGCCACCGACAGGGGCGACTCCTCGCCCGCCTCGAGGGCCACCGGGACGCTCGGTGGGGTGGGCGGGCGGAACGGGGGCGGCGGCGTCGAGGAGGCGGGCGTGCGCCGCGGGGCGGCAGGCAGCGCGGACGGGGTCTGGACCCGCGGCGTGGGCGGAGGGAGCGGCTCGAGCCCGAGCGGCACCGAGCGCATCGCCCGCTCCATCTCCCCCACCCGGGGGGCGCTGTCCCAGCCGGTGACGCCCGGGATCTCCGCAGGCACGGCACCGGGGCCGCTGAGCGGAGGCTCGGTCGCGGGGCCAGAGGTGGCGATGCTCCCCCCCACCTCCTCGACCACCGTCGGGGCGACCGCGGGGTTCGGCGCGGGCGTCTGTCCGGTCGCCCAGGGGACGGCGGGGGTGGAGGTGCGGGGCACCGGGTCGTCCCATCCGGTGCGCACTCGCTGCGGCATGGGCTCGAGTCCCCGCGCCCGCGCCACCCGCGCCGGGAGCAGCGCCCCCGAGGCATAGAGACGGTTGGTGACCTGCAGCACCACCGGCTCGGGCAGCGATGACTCGAGCACCACCGCCCGCACGGTCCGCTCCCCATCGAAGAGGCGCACCACCGGCTCGACCTCCTCCGGCAGCTGGGAGATCTGCGCCAGGAGCGCGCGGAGGTCGGGGCAGAGCACCGCCTCGAGCGGGATGCTGACCCGAGTGAGCGCCCGCCAGGCGGCCAGTGCGTCCGCCCACGGTCCGCACAGCGCCCGGAGGTCCACCCCGAGCTCGGTGCTCGCCCGCACCGATCCGAGGTGGACGGCGTAGGCCCCCTCGCCGAGGAAGAGCATCCGCCGGAAGGCGCGCTCGCCCTGGATCGAGCGCACCTGGGCGGAGACGATCTGCCCGGCGCGGAAGAGCAGCTCGGCAGAGGTCCCCAGCACCAGCCGCCCGCTCCGCGTGCCGGCGAGGAGCGCCCGGAGCGCCGCCGCCACCGGGACCTCGCGGGTGGACGCGACCAGGGTCGGGCTCCCGGGCGCCCGCGAGGACTCGAGGCGGGCCAGCGAGACCAGGTCGCTGACGAAGAGGGGCTTGGCCAGCACGTCGTGCGCGCCGGCGGCGAGCGCCTGGGCAGTGGCCGGCTCGGCGGGCTGCGCGGTCAGCAGCAGCACCGGCACCTCGGCCAGCCCGGAGCGGCGGAGCCGGGCGCAGAAGGTGACCCCATCGAGGCCGGGGAGCCGCATCTCGCTCACCACCAGCGCCGGAGCCGGGCCCTGCGCGAGCGCGCGCTCGGCCTCCTCGGCGCTCCGGACCGAGGTCACCTGAAAGCCGGCGCGGACCAGCCCGAACTGCATCAGGCCGCGGGTGGAGGCCTGGGGCTCGACGACCAGCACGCGACGCGCATCGGGAGCGGGACCGCGGCCGGAGGCTGGAACCTGGACCGGGGTGACTGTCCTCTCTTGCGAGACCGCCATTCGCGCTCGGGCTCCCCGCCTCTGGGACATGCGCGCCGCGTGTCCCCCTCGGTGGGAGTCTATGCGCCCGCCTCCTCCCCCGGGAAGCGAGCGACAGGGCTGTTGGAGGGACTACCGAACCTGCCGGAGCGTCTCGGTGAACTTCTCCGGCCCGAGGAAGCCGGTCACCCGCGGGTCATCCAGGACCTTTCCGTCGGACGAGACGAAGGCCACGGTGGGAAGCCCGTTCACCCCGAACCGCTGGTACAGCGCGTCGACCGGATCCTGGGCGTTGGTGCCGTCCACCTTGATGCGGATGAAGCGCTCCGCCTCCTCGACGACTGCCGGGGCGACGTAGGTCTCGCGGTCCAGCTCCTTGCAGGCCGCGCACCACTCGGCGAAGAAGTCGATCATCACCGGCTTGTGCTCGGCCCGCGCTCGGGCCAGGGCGGCGTCCACCGGCTCGGGCTGCGTCCCCTCGCCGGCATAGCGGAGGTTCCAGACCAGGCCCGTGCTCTCCACGCCCACGTTCAGGGCGGACAGGCGGAGCAGCACCGCCCCGGTCACCAGCACGACCCCGGCGCCCTTGAGCAGCGCGTCTCGGGGGCTGGTGCCGAACTGCCGGTGGATGGCTCCGAGGAGGATGCCGGCCGCGGCGAGGAGGGCCGCGAGCCACACCCCGCCGCTCGTTCCCCAGGCCCGGGCCGCGGAGGCGGCGGCCGAGCGGAGCGCGGGGAAGGCGTCTCGGACATACGTGGCGGCGAGCGCGACCAGGAGGATGCCCAGCGCGCTCTTCACCCAGTCCATCCACGCGCCGCTCTTCGGCAGCCGGACGGCGAAGACGCCGATGAGGAAGAACGGGACGCCGATGCCGAGCGCGTAGACGAAGAGGAGCCCCGCCCCGACCACGGTGCTCCGGGTGGTGGCCACGTAGGTGAGCAGACCGGTGAGCACCGGGCCGGTGCAGGGCGCGGCGAGGAACCCGGCCACGCTGCCCATCAGGAAGGCGCCCGCCATCCCGGATCCGCCCACCGAGTTGAGACGCAGGGCGAGCCCCTGCGGCAAGGTGAGCTCGAAGGCCCCGAACATGCTGGCCGCCAGGACGAGGAGGAACACCGCCAGGCCGATGGCCACCGCCGGATGCCCGAGGAGCTGTCCGAACGCCGCGCCGGTGCGGGCGGCGATGACCCCGAGCGTGGCGAACACCACGCCCATGCCCACGACGTAGCTGGAGGTGAGGAGGACCGCCTTGCCCCGCCCCACCCCGGGCCGCGCGCCGAACACGCCGACGGTGATGGGGATGAGCGGGTACACGCACGGGGTGAGCGCGGTGAGCAGGCCGCCGAGGAAGACCAGCAGCGCCCCGGCGCCGAGACGGCCAGCGCCGAGCGCTCCAGCGGCGTCGAGGTTGGCCGAGGGCCCGGTAGGCAGGGCAGCAGGGATGAGCGCGAGGCCGAGAGCGGCCACGACTGCCAGGCCAGCCACCCGGAACACCCGCATCGGTCCTGTCGTCGTCACAAGGAATTCGCTCCGGAGTCCAAGCAGGAAACGCCCACGGACGCCGCGGGCTTCCACCTTGATGTCAGGACCCCTGTCGTTATAATCGACCTACCCGGTCCACATTGGTAGGCCAATGTAGGCACCGGCCCGAACGAGCCGATGAACCTCCCGATCTACATGGACAACCATGCCACGACCGCGCTCGACCCGCGCGTGCTCGAGGCCATGCTTCCTTATCTGCGCGAGGACTTCGGGAACGCGGCTTCTCGAAACCATGCCTTCGGCTGGCGGGCCGAGGCGGCAGTCGAGCAGGCGCGGGCCCAGGTGGCGGCGCTCATCGGCGCCCAGCCCAACGAGATCGTCTTCACCAGCGGTGCCACCGAGTCGGACAACCTGGCGCTGAAAGGGGCGGCTGAGTTCTACCGGTCCAAGGGCGACCACATCGTCACCCTGAAGACCGAGCACAAGGCCATCCTCGATTCCGGCAAGCGGCTGGAGCGGATGCGGCAGGAGCGGCTGGAGGAGATGAAGCTGCTCCGGCTGATGGAGCTGACCGGTGGCGAGGTGAAGCCGGAGGAGGTGGACGCCCTCGCGGCCCAGTACAAGCTGGAGCAGGACCCGGTGCTCCAGCGGTGGGCCTCCGTGGTCCAGACCGGCGCCCGGGTCACCTACCTGGACGTGGAGAAGGACGGGCGAGTCAGCCTGGACAGGCTCGCCGCCGCCATCACCGACCGGACCATCCTGGTCTCGGTGATGCTGGCCAACAACGAGATCGGCACCGTCCAGCCGCTGGCGGAGATCGGCAAGCTCTGCCGCTCCCGGGGCGTGCTCTTCCACTCCGACGCGGTGCAGGGGGTGGGCAAGGTCCCGTTCGACGTCGAGTCGATGAAGATCGACCTGGCCTCGGTGACCGCGCACAAGATCTACGGCCCCAAGGGGATCGGCGCGCTCTACGTGCGCCGCAAGCCCCGGGTGCGCATCGCGCCGATCATCGACGGCGGCGGCCACGAGCGCGGGATGCGCTCGGGGACCTTGAACGTGGCGGGCATCGTCGGGTTCGGCAAGGCGGCAGAGATCGCCCGGGCGGAGGTGGCGGCCGAGTCGGCGCGCATCCTCGCCCTGCGCGAGCGGCTGCGGAGCAAGCTCCTGTCCGAGCTGGACATGGTGATCCTGAACGGCTCGCTCGAGCACCGGCTCCCGGGCAACCTCAACGTCTCCTTCGCCTACGTCGAGGGCGAGGCACTGATGATGGCGATCAAGGACGTGGCGGTGAGCTCCGGGTCAGCCTGCACCTCGGCCTCGCTCGAGCCGTCCTACGTGCTCCGGGCCCTGGGCGTCGAGGAGGACATGGCGCACTCCTCCATCCGCTTCGGGCTCGGGCGGTTCAACACCGAGGCCCAGGTGGACGCGGTGGCGCGGTTGGTGGTGGACAAGGTGAAGAAGCTGCGCGAGATGAGCCCGTTGTACGAGATGGCCCGCGAGGGCGTGGACCTCAAGTCCATCGCCTGGTCGGCCCACTAGGAAGAACTGCCATGGCTTACAGCGACAAGGTCGTCGACCACTACGAGAACCCCCGGAACGTGGGCACGCTGGACAAGAGCGATCCCAACGTGGGTACCGGTCTGGTCGGCGCGCCGGCCTGCGGCGACGTGATGCGGCTGCAGCTGCGCATCTCCGACGAGGGCGTCATCCAGGACGCCAAGTTCAAGACCTTCGGCTGTGGCTCGGCGATTGCCAGCAGCTCGCTGGTGACCGAGTGGGTGAAGGGCAAGACGGTGGACCAGGCGACGCTGATCACCAACAGGGAGATCGCCAAGGAGCTGTCGCTCCCGCCGGTGAAGATCCACTGCTCGGTGCTGGCCGAGGACGCGATCAAGGCCGCCATCGAGGACTTCAAGAGAAAGCGGGCCGAGCGTCAGGCCGCGGCGACGGCCTCCGCGAGTTGATGACCGCTCCCGCCCAGAACCCGGCTCCGGCCGCTCCACCCCGTCCCGCCCTGAAGACGTTCGGCATCTCCGCCGGCGCGGCGGCGCGGATCAAGGTGTTGCTCGCCCAGCGGAACACGCCGGAGGCGGGGCTGCGGGTGGCGGTGCGCGGCGGGGGTTGCTCCGGCCTGTCCTACGCCATCGAGTGGGCCGAGGCCCCCCGCGAGCGGGACAAGATCTTCGAGAAGGACGGGATCCGCGTCTTCGTGGACCCCAAGAGCTACCTCTACCTGATGGGCTCCGAGCTCCGGTACGAGGAGACGCTGATGGCCTCCGGCTTCAAGCTGGAGAATCCCAACGTGAAGACCGCCTGCGGGTGCGGCGAGAGCTTCACGGTCTAGGGGCGGTGGCCGTGCGCTGCTGGAATTGCCAGTCGGAGGTGGCCGGCACCGACGTCTGCCCGAGCTGCGGGAAGGTCCAGCCGGTCGCCGCCGGAACGACGCTGTTCGACGTGCTGGGGCTCCCCCGGGGGGTGGACGTGGACCGCTCGGAGCTGGAGCGCGCCTACCGGGAGCGCTCGCTGCGACTCCACCCGGACCGCGCAGGGAAGGACGACCCGCGCGAGCGGCGGCTGTCGCTGGAGCGCACCGCGCTGCTGAACGAGGCCTACCGGACCTTGCGCGCTCCCGAGCCCCGGGCCTTCTATCTCCTCAAGCTCCACGGACTCGATCTGCTGCGGGATGAGGCGCGGGCCATCGCCGTGCCTCCCGACGTCCTCGAGGGGGTGCTGGAGCTGCGCGAGCAGCTCGACTCGGCACGGACGGCCGGTGACGACGAGGAGGTGTCCGCGCTCTCCGACCGGGTGCGAGTCCAGTCGGCGACGACGCTCTCGGCGGCCCAGTCCGCGCTCCGCCGGCTCGAGCGCGACCCGGCCGACACCGCGGCCCGGGACGAGGCGGCCCAGGCGCTCGCCCGGCTCCGGTACCACCACCGGTTCCTGGAGGCCGCCGAGGGCTCCGACGAGGAGGAGGGCTGATGGCGGGCGGGCTCCTGCAGATTCACGACCCCCTGAAGCCGCGCGGTCACGCGGTGGGGATCGACCTCGGCACGACCAACTCGCTGGTGGCCGCGGTGGTCGACGGCAAGCCGCGCGCGTTCGAGGTCGACGAGGGCGGCTCGCTGCTCCTCCCCTCCATCGTGCACTACGGGGCGGACGGCTCGGTGGTGGTGGGGGCTCGGGCCAGAGGGCTCGCCAGCGTCGAGCCCACCAGCACCATCGCCTCGGTGAAGCGCTTCATGGGCAAGGGGCCCGAGGACGCCGAGACCCGGGCACTGGGGGCGTACCGCTTCGTCAAGGGCGGCGCGGTGGTCCGCTTCGAGGTGAAGGGCGGCCCGCCGGTGACACCGATCGAGGTCTCGGCGGAGATCCTCCGGACGTTGAAGCGGCGGGCGGAGGCGGCGCTCACCGGCAAGGTGGAGCAGGCGGTAATCACCGTGCCCGCGTACTTCGACGACGCCCAGCGCCAGGCCACCCGCGACGCCGGACGGCTGGCGGGACTCGAGGTCCTGCGCCTGCTCAACGAGCCCACCGCGGCGGCGCTGGCCTACGGGCTGGACAAGGGAAGTCAGGGGACGTTCGCGGTCTACGACCTCGGGGGGGGGACCTTCGACATCTCCATCCTCCAGCTGGTGGAGGGGGTCTTCCAGGTGAAGTCCACCGGAGGCGACTCGGCGCTCGGGGGAGATGACTTCGACCGGGCGATCGCCACCCGCTTCCTCGAGGCGCACGGCGTCGCCCATCCCGACGCGGCGGCGGTGACCGAGCTGCTCGCCGTAGCGCGGACCGCCAAGGAGACCTTGACCCGGACGGAGACCACCGAGCTGACGGCGCTGGGACACACCTTCACCGTGACCCGCGGCGAGATGGAGTCGTGGATCGCTCCCCTCCTCCAGCGGACGGGCAGCGCCTGCCGGCGGGCGCTCAAGGACGCAGGCATCGGTCGCGAGGAGCTGGAGGGGGTCATCCTGGTGGGCGGGAGCACGCGCGTCCCGGCGGTGCGGAGGTTCGTGGCCCAGCTCTTCGGCAAGGAGCCGCTGGGCGACATCGACCCGGACCAGGTGGTGGCCCTGGGGGCGGCGGTGCAGGCGGACCTCCTGACCAACCGCGACCGCGCCGACGAGGTGCTGCTCCTGGACGTCATCCCGCTGTCGCTGGGCCTGGAGACGATGGGCGGGGTGGTGGAGAAGCTCATCCCCCGGAACAGCGCCATCCCCACCACCGCGGCGCAGGTCTTCACCACCTTCCAGGACGGCCAGAACGCACTCGACGTGCACGTGGTGCAAGGCGAGCGGGAGCTGGTGACCGACAACCGGTCGCTGGCCCAGTTCCGGCTCTCGGGCATCCCACCGCTCCCGGCGGGAATGGCCCGGGTGGAGGTCCGGTTCGAGGTGAACGCCGATGGCATCCTCTCGGTGTCGGCGAAGGAGCTGAGCACCGGGGTCAGCCAGGCGATCACCGTGAAGCCGACCCACGGCCTGACCGACGAGGAGATCGAGCGAATGCTGCTCGACTCGATCGAGCACGCCGAGGAGGACATCCACGCCCGCCAGCTCCGCGAGCAGCAGATCGAGGCGGAGCGCATCCTCCACGACGCGCGCAAGCAGCTGGCGGCGTTCGCCGACCTCCTCCCCCCGGACGAGCACGCTCAGGTCGAGGCGGCCATCGCCCGGGTGGCCGAGCTGCGCGAGGGCGCGACCGACTCCGGCGCGCTGGCCGATGCGATCAAGGCGCTCGACGACGTGTCACGTCCCTTCGTCGAGCGGATCATGAACCGGGCGGTGGGGAGCCTGCTCGAGGGCCGGCAGGTCGACGAGGTCTAGATGCCTCGCGTCCGCTTCCGGAGCCCGTTCGACGAGGTGGTCATCGAGGTCCCGGAGGGGACCAGCCTCCTCGAGGCGGCCGAGCAGTGCGGGGCCACGGTGGGTCACGCCTGCGGCGGGGTCTGTGCCTGCTCCACCTGCCACGTCTGGGTGCGTCGAGGGCTGGAGTCGCTCTCGGAGCAGGAGGACGCCGAGGCGGACCGGCTGGACCAGGCGTTCGACGTGCGCTCCTACTCCCGGCTGTCCTGCCAGTCCCTGGTGGGGAACGAGGACGTGGACGTGGACATCACCCAGGAGTCGCTCCAGGCCTTCCTCGACGAGAACCCGGAGCTGCGGCACCGGCTCGAGTCCGAGGGGAAGTGGCCCTTGAAACGGTG
Source organism: Myxococcaceae bacterium (assembly GCA_035519675.1). Lineage (GTDB taxonomy): Bacteria > Myxococcota > Myxococcia > Myxococcales > Myxococcaceae > RPRB01. Next base: position 72,085 of record DATIWB010000003.1, on the reverse strand, counting down.
AGGCACCTGCTCCTATAAGGCCCGCCTCCGCACCGCCCAGGTGGTGGAATTGGTAGACACACTAGATTCAGGGTCTAGCGCCGCGAGGCATGGAGGTTCGAGTCCTCTCCTGGGCAACTAGCGTCACCGGCGAAGGTTCCTAGATACGAGACGGAACGAAGGGACACGGCGGGGAACGACGCGGAACGGGGGTCGGTACACACGGCGGGGCACAAGAGCCCGGGAGGATCGGACGGCTCGAACCTTAGACCTGTTCACCCTGTTCGTCGTGGCCGCGTCGGCGGGCATAGCGGCCTTTCCGAGGGCGGTCGTCCGCTTCCTGGTGATCGTGAACCGGCCGCTCGGCGGGCCCAAGCAGCTCGCGGACGAAGCACGGAAGGCGCAGCTGTTGCGGGTCCTTGCGGCGGTGATCGCTCTTCTCGCAGGCCTCCGCCTGCTGACCGAGCTGTCGTAGCTCGCCCCATTGCCAACACCCGACGACGAAGTGCAGCACAGCGGACATCGAAGGTGCCGCGTTTGCCCGCACTCGGAGAGTCGATGAAGACTGCTGCACGAGGCACCGCGCGCATCGTGAGCATCTCTCGTCGGCGGTCACCCGGGGCTGAGGTCATTGACGTGTGGTTCCTCGATCGCCCGCCGGCCTCGGACCTCGTGAAGAGGTGCCTCCAGGTGCTCGATCCGGAGGAGCGGGCACGGGCAGACGCGTTTCGCACGTCCGAGCTCCGCGCGCGGTACGCGGCCGCGCACGCCCTCGTCCGCACCGTGCTCTCGACCTACGCGCCGCTGCGTCCCGAGGAGTGGCGCTACGAGCACGGACCGAACGGGCAGCCGCGACTCGTCGATTCGCCCCTCGACCTGCGCTTCAGTCTCAGCCACTGCGGAGCGCATGCGGCGGTGGCGGTCATCGTGGGGCGGGAGGTCGGGCTCGATCTCGAGGACGTCGACACGGGGAAAGACGCTCTGGGGATTGCTGAGCGCTTCTTCACGACCGCGGAGGCCGAGGCGCTTCGAGCTTGCGCGGAGCCGGAACGCGCCGATCGCTTCGCCACGCTCTGGACGGTGAAGGAGGCCGTGCTGAAGGCCCGCGGCGTGGGCCTCGCGTCGGGCCTGGCCAGCGTCGAGGTCGCGCTGGGGGCGGGTCAACCACTCTCGGTCGTGGCCCCCCAGGGTCCATGGATTGTCCGCGCGTGGGCGCCCGAGCCGGGCCTCCGCGCCGCGGTCGCGGTCCGGAGTGAGTCTCCACTCCCGCTCCGGACGTTCCGGGCGGTGCCGCTCGGCGCAACACGGGCCGCTCCTGAGCTCGGACCCTCCGAGCCGTGAGCCCTCCGAGCACGGCGGCACCGGGTCCTTCCATGGGCAGAAACGGAAGCCCGGACCGGACGGGGGGGGGGCCGGCGCTCGCGAACCGGAAACCCGGGGCACGGCATCGGCGCCGAGCGTCGTGGCTCCACCCCCGGGGCCTCCCCGGGGCGGCTCAGCCTGCCGCGCTCCGCTGCCGCGCCAGTCCCAGCTGCCTGGAGACCCGTCCCACCACCCGCTCGGTGAGCAGCTCCTGCGCCCAGAGCTGCTCGAACGTGTGCGAGGGCCCCTCGACGATGTCCACCTGGAAGGACGGCGAGCGCGAGAGCTCCCGGAGGACTGGACCCGCTTCCCGTCCGAGCGCGTCGACGCCCTCGTCGTCGGCCCCGAAGAGGAAATAGACGTCCGTCCCCCGCTGGACGAGCAGGCGAAGGTTCCGGGCGACGTCGGACTCCTCGCGGCGGAGCCCGGCGCTCGTCCGCTCCCGCAGCCGCCTCCAGCCGCGGGCCACCAGCACCTCGCTGATCTCCCGGAGGTGCAGCTCGCCCTTGATCGCCTTCCGCCAGGTGTCACCCCGCAGCAGCGCCTTCCGGTAGTAACGCATCGATTTGAGCGTCTGCCGCTGCCGGATGTCGAGGGAGTCCCCCTCCTTCCAGCGGAAGGTCTGGGGATTCACCGCCACGATGCCTGTCACCCGGGGGTCGTCCACCGCCGTGTGGTACGTCAGGTAGGCTCCCGAGCAGAGGCCCACCAGCACGAAGCGGCGCGCACCGGTGGCGCGCTCGACCGCGTCCATCACCTCGCGCACCTCGGAGACCGACTCGCGGCTGTAGGCGTGGGTCGGGCTTTCTCCCGGCAGGAGCAGGCTGTCCCCCACGCCGGTCAGGTCGAACCGCAGCGTCTGCAGTCCGAGCGCCGACAGCGCCCGCCCCAGCCGGACCCAGAGCCGGTTCGGCCCGATCCGGTGGTGCGACGCGGTGGTGAGGAACAGCACCGTCGGCGGCGCGTCGGTGCTCCCATGCGCCGGTTTGCCGAGAACACCGGCCATGGTGCCGCCATCGCCGAGGCACACCGCCTCCTCGACCACCGAGCCCGGCACGCTCCAGCATCGTTCCAGGCGTGAGGGGTCGATCGGGGCGCGCTCTGCGACCGCGCGCTCACCCGCCGCCTCGATGAGGAAACGACAGCTCTCATCGAGCACTGCCTCGGGAACGACGGACTTGCGCGGCTGCTGCATCATCTCCGGCCAGCCAGCACCCACCCCGAGCGTCGTCTCGCTGCCGAGCCGGGTCCAGGCCTGGCCGAGCGCCTCGTCGGACTCGGCGTCGCGGGAGAGCAGCAGAACCCGGGGTGCCGGTCTCCGCGCGAGCGCGCGGAGGTCCAGCCGCTCGAGCTCCTCGACCGTGCCGCGGGTGAGCCGGTATCCCGCCGCCTCCTCGTCCCTGCTCGCGCCCGGGCCACGCGGATCATCCGGGAGCGCGTTGAGCAGCCGGTACGCGCGCACCTGCCGCACGTACGCCCGGCCGGTGGTGAACGGGCCCCAGGCCACCAGCGCCGCGATGTCGGGGCGCTCCGACGCCACGACTGCCGCCATCGTCGCCCCCAGGTGGATGCCCGCGAGCGCGACCCGATCACTGCCCGAGATCCGCCGCGCCTCATCCACCGCGGCATGGACCGAGGCGATCCACGCCGCCACGCGGCCCGGCTCCTCGTCGGTGCCGGGGGAATCACCCGCTCCGGCGTAGTCGAACCGCAGGACCGGGAAGCCCGCCGTGGAGAGCAGCTCGGCCCAGCACACGAACGTCCGGACCGTGGCCTCCGCCTCCCAGCCCAGGGGAGCGCAGAGCACGACGGGCAATCGTTCCGGAGAACCCGAGCCACCACGCCACCACCCGGCGAGCCGCCCCCTGCCGCAGTCGAACGCCAGTGGCCACGGCCCGGGGGCGGCCCGATCGACGTGAAGCCCCGTGCTCACGGTCGGCCTCCGATGCGCGTCGGTCCGGAGGCGTTGAGCGGCCAGGCCGTGCCGCGCGGCGCGCCCGTTCCGTCCTGGAGCAGCTCGACGAGCTGCGCCAGGCCGGGCTCGAGGTGGAAGAAGTCGTCACGGGGCGCGCATCCCTCGAGCTCGAGCGAGACCGCCTGGGCGAACCGGTTGGCGGTGAGCTCGAGCGCGGGACGGCCCTCGGTCTCCACCGACCGCACCTGCAGCTGCAGCTCGGGGTCGATGCGCGACGGCCGGCCCAGCGGGAAGTGGAAGGCCGGGGCGGCGAGCAATCGATCGCCGTCCGCGAGCCAGCGGACGACGACCAGATCGTGCCCCGGCGGCCCGAAGCGGAACGCGTGCCCGATGTCCGCGAACGCGCCGAGCACCTCCTCGGCCCAGATGCGCGTCGACCCGCGCGGCTCCACCCGCACCGCGCGCTCGGCCCTGCGCATAGGGAGCCGACGGTCACGGTAGAGCGTGACCCGTAGCCGACCCTCCACCGCCTCGTCGCCGTCGTTCACCAGATGTGCCGCCAGCCCGTTCGTCCCCTCGTCGGTCAGCAGCAGCGCGCGCGGAGCGAAGGCGCGCCGCAACGCCCAGTACGCCGCCTTCGGACGCCCGCTCGAATCCACCACCCCCCACCCGGCACCGGCCCAGAGGTCGCGGAGGAACCAGATCAGCGCTCCGTTGCAGACCGAGCCGTGGCGGCGCCACTCGGCGATGGTGGCCGCCATCACCTCGGCGCTGACCACCCGGCTCACCGCCAGGTACCGCTCGGGGTCGGCGGAACGGAGGGCGAGCGGATCCACGTCGAAGAGCTGCTGGAGATAGAAGTCCCGCACGTCCTCGAAGTCCCATCCCGCGCCGCGGTCGCGCGGGACGCGCGCCTTCCACACCGGGTCGGTCGGCGCCACCCGGCCCTCGCCGACCAGCGCCTCCACCGTCCGGCGATCCGGGACGTTGGCCAAGGCGAGGCACTCGCTGGCGAACCGCACACCCGCCCGGCGGGCGTCCTCGAGCGGACGCCGGTACGCGCCCACCCCGTAGTAGTGCGCCACGCCCTCTCCGGGCTGGAACGGGAGCGCGCCGCCGCTCGGGGAGCTGGGGACGTAGGGAACATCCGACCCGGCACGGACCCGGGCCGGGAGCACCTCGCCGAACAGCGGACTCCTCCACGCCTCTCGCTCGGTCCCGAGCATCGCCGCCTGCTGCTCCACCTCGCTGTTCCCGCAGAACACCGCAGTGCTGGGCCGCCAGCCGAGCCGGGCCACGACGCTGTCGGCCTCGGCGGTGACCGCCTCCAGGAATCCGTGGTCGTCCGCGGGATAGTCCAGGCTGGCGAACATGAAGTCCTGCCACACCAGGATGCCCAGCGCGTCACAGGTGTCGTGGAAGGCGTCGTCCTCGTAGGCGAACGGGCCGGCGACGCGGAGCATGTTCATCCCCGCATCTCGGGCCTGTTCCAGCGCGGTGCGCTGCGCAGCGGGCGCGGCGAAGAGCGAGGCGACGTCCACGGGCGTCCAGCACGCGCCGCGACAGAAGAGGCGGGTCCCGTTCACCCGGAGGCCGAAGTCGCCGTCCGCAGTGTCCGCCTCGATCGACCGGAAGCCCACCGGGGAGAGCTGGAGCGTCCCCACCCCGCCGATCTCCACCGAGAGCGGGTACAGGGTCGGCCGGCCGTGGGTGTGCGGCCACCAGCGCTCGACACCCGGGATGTCGATGCGACCCTGCCACTCCACCGTCCGGTCGGCGAGCGCCCGGCCCTCCAGCGCCACCTCTCGCCCGCCCAGCTGGAGGCGGGCGGGGGGCATCCGCCCGGGGTGGGCCGTGAGTCGAAGCTGGAGCTCGAGCGTGCCGGCGTCGTCCGACAGCCGGGGACGCGCCCGGACCTCGAGGACCTCCGGACCACGCCCGTGCTCCAGCACCACCGGCCGGAACGGTCCGACCGGGGGCACGGGCGGCGTCCAGCCCGGAATCCGGCCGAGGAACGTCGTCCGCCACCACCGGAGCTGCTGGTGCGCCACCAGCCGGCTCTTCCATCTCGGCCGGGGACGGCGCTGGGCGAGCAGCGGCTGGAGGGCGAGGAAGCGCAGGTGGAGCACATTCTCGGAGCGCAGCAGCGGGCCCAGCTGCACCCGGTGCACCCGCCACATCGACTCGGATCGGAAGAGCCGCGTCCCGTTCAGCCAGGCCTCCGCCACCGTCGCCAGTCCCTCCAGACGCAGCGAGACGCTCTCCGCGTCCTCGGGCCGCGCGAAGCGGACGCGGTACCAGACGTCCGAGCCATCGAGGTCGCCTGCGGTCGTCGGGTCCACCCCTCGGGCCCGGAGCGCGCTGGCCAGGGTGCCGGGGACCTCGGCCGGGCTCCATCGCTCGCCGAGGGCGTCCACCGCCGCGGGCGACTCGGCCGCGTCCGGAGCGGTCCGGAGCAGCTCCCAGCCAGCGGTCAGCGGCTTCCACTCCTGCCAGCTCGTCCGCCGGACGCACCCCATCGGCACGGGCTCCTCAGACCTCGAGCGCGGCACAGGCGGCGTCCAGCGCCGTCGCCCAGCTGGTGGACATCGACGAGAGGAGCGACCCGAAGTCGGTGCGCTTCCCGGTGGAGACCGCCCGCGCACCCTTGAGGATGAGCGACTTGGCCGAGAGCGACACCTGGTCCAGCGCCGTCGCCGCGGGCTCGAGCTCCCTCCCCGGGGTCGCAGGCCGCAGCCAGCGCAGGTGCTGTGCGGCGAGGTCCGCCGCGGATCCGAGCTGGCGAGCGGTGGCGAAGGCGTAGAGGTGGTAGGTGCCGAGCGCGTCGGGGTCCAACCCGGCGATGGCCCGAGGGAAGCTGGCCCCGAAGCGGGCCACCGGGTTCTCTCGCGGGCGGCGACCGAGGTGGGCACGGGTGCACTGGAGCGCGAGCCGGTGCAGCTCCTCCTTTGGCCGCGGGTGCAGGCTCTCCAGCCTGACGAACTCGCAGTACAGCGGGAGCCGGCCGGCGTCGGCCGGGGTGTCGAGCCCGAACAGTCCGCGGAAGTCCGCCCCCTCGAGCTCGAAGTACCCCGCGTTGTGGAAGTAGCCCAGCCGCTCTCCCCGCAGGTCGATGGCCTGGATTCCGATGGTGGTCTTGGTGTGCTGGGTGCGGTAATCGGTGCCCGAGGCGTCAGGGAGCCAGTGCGCGTCCACCTCGGCCAGCACCAGCCGGCGCCGGCGGATGAATTCCTCGACGTGCAGGTGCAGCGGGCGCCAGACGTTCAGCTCCTGCACGTCCACCCCGTGCAGAAGGCTCAGGTCGCCCTGGCTCTGCTTGAAGAAGGTGAACTGGTCCCCCTCGAAGTCGAGGGCCAGGGTGCAGCCCAGCGCCGCCAGCGGGTCGTGTCCCAGGGTGTGGAGGACCTCGATCCACAGGTCGGCGAAGCAGTTGGTCTCCGGCCACACCCGGTCGTCCTGGTGCAGCGCATGGCGCCGGTACCCGGAGGCGGACAGCGGCTGGAGAAAGGCGGAGATCATCCGTCCAGCGCCGCCCGGACCAGAGCGGGCCACTCCCGGGGGTCGAGCCCGTGCCTGCGGAAGAGTGCCAGGGTCACCCGCTCCAGCCCGAAGCCCAGGCACGCGGTGTGGGCCACCTCCCCGTCGGGAAGAGAGATTCCGAAGAGCTTTCCGAAGTGGTCCTGGTGGTAGTTGAAGGAGCAGACCGCGGTCGGCTCCTCCGAGGCGATGGGCACGACGATCTCGAACTTGAAGCCCTGCTCCTTCTGGCTCGCGGCGAGCATCTTCCCCGCCCGCCCGAAGAAGGGATCCGAGGCGTGCACCGAACGGGCGTCGAGCCCCAGGCCATCGAGCAGCGCCAGCGACCGCTCCAGCCAGGCGGCACGCCAGCCCACCACGGTGTCGGGGCGCCCCACCCGGACGACCTCGTGCATCCGGAAGAGCTGGAGCCGCGCCGGATCGCCCGAGGGCTCGTGGCGGAAGCAGTGGTTCTGCACCTCGAGCGTCCGGCCCCCCTCGGGCAGCACGCCGGCCAGCGTCGGGTAGACCGGGTAGCAGGCCGCGGGAGTGAGCGCGACCTCGGTCTGGGTCTGCAGCTCGGCCCAGGGCTCGCCGGCCGCTGCCCGCCGGCCCAGCTCGCGCGCCTGCGCCTCCGACCCGCTGAAGCAGAACACGGTCCCTGCCAGGTGGGGGAACGAGTCGAGAAATCCGGTCCGCTCGAGCAGCCGCCGGGGGATGAGCGGGGGAAAGTGGAGCGGCTCGGCCCCGTCCGCCACCGCCAGGGCGTGGATCCGCGCGTCGACGCGTCGGAGCACCGACTCGAACGCCTCGGTGCCTGCCCAGACGCCGGGCACCCCGGAGAGGGTGATGAGCCGGTGCCGGACCAGCTCCTCCTGGAAGGCCCGCTGCGCAGGGGTGGAGGACATCGGGGGTCAGATCTCCTTCTGGACCAGGAGCGCCGAGGCGTTGGCCGCGTAGATCCGATCGTTGGCCACCATCAGCGAGGCGCTGAGCCCATCCCGGAGCTGCCGGGCCACGCTGAACGGCGAGTCGTTCTTGTACCCGTGGATGCCGCAGATCTGCAGCGCCGCCTCGACGATGCGGCTGACCGCGCGGGAGGCGCTCACCTTGAGGTTGTTCGCCCGGACCGCGAAGGCCATCGCCGAGATCTCGCCCGAGCGGGCCGGGTCGCTGCGGAGCGTCTGGTACTCGCTGGCCAGGGCCGAGACGGAGGCCCGCATCGCCTGCAGCTCGGCGTGCACCTCCGCCAGCCGCAGGGCCGCCGGAGGCATGGTGCCCGGCTTCTTCCGCGCCTCGGCCCGCACCCAGGCGGCGGCCCGGCCCACCGCGCTCGAGGCGATCCCGCACCACACCGCGCTCCAGAGCAGGTGTGACACCGGGACCATGGTCTCCGCGGCGATCTCCCCGAACGGAGCGGGGAGGATCTGCTCCACCGAGGCCACGCCCTCCACCAGCCCTCCGGCCGAGCAGGTCCCGCGCATCCCGAGGGCGTCCCACCTCCCGAGCCGCTTGAGCTGGAAGTCGTCCCGCTGCAACAGCAGCAAGACCTGGTCGCCCGGAGCGGCGTCCATGGCCGCCCGGGCGGTGATCAGGAGGTCGTCGGCCTGGACTCCGTAGGAGATGGTGGTCGCGTCCTTGATGAGCCGGAACCGCTCGTGCTGCCGTTCCACCGCGCAGACCGAGGTGCGCAGGCTGCCGCCCATCCCGACCTCCGAGGTCACCGAGGCGATGAGCCGTTGCGACGCGGCGACCCGGCGAAGGTAGCCGCAGAACCACGGGCTGCTCAGGCCGTGGTGCACCAGGCAGACCACCTCGATCTGGTGCATGGCGAAGATCATCGCCGTCGAGGCGCAGTGCTCGGCGAGCACCTCGCATGCGCCGATCAGATCTCCCAGTGAGCAGCCGCCGCCTCCCATCGCCACCGGGACGTAGGCGGAGAGCAGGCGGGCCTGCTTCAGGGCGGCCATCGCCTCCTCCGGGAAGCGCGCCTCGCCATCGACCGCGTCGGAGTGGCGGGCCACGACCGTCCGGGCGATCTCCTCCACCTGCGCGCGCAGAGCTCGATCCACGGGCGACGCGGTTTCGGCGGCCTGGGCCACGGGGCGCTCCGCTATGCCGCCATGCTGCGGAGCTCGTTCAGCGCCGCCTGGATGGCGGAGATGCTCTCGAAGACGCTGCGCCGGAGCATCCGGTCCGGAAACTCCAGGTCGAAGTGCGCCTCCAGCGCGAGCATCACGTTCACGCTGGCGTGCGAGGTCATGCCGGCGCGGTAGAGGTCGTCGTCGGGACGGATCTCCTCGATGGGCACCGACAGCTTCCCGTGCTTGCCGACGATGCTTCGGATGGCGTCTTCCACGTTGCGCAAGATCGTCGCAAGTGCGACCCCGGACCGTCAACCATCTCGAAGCCGCGTGTGGCCGGGATCCTCGGCGAGCGCAATTTCCCGGGAGTGCGCGCGTGGCGGGTAATGCCCGACCTTCTCCATCCGAGCGCGCCTGCAGCGAGAGCGTCTACGGCGGCGGACGCCCGGGTTCACCTCAACTGGGTTCCAGGCAGGGGGACGATCAGTGGCTGCCGCGGCCGCTGACCACCGCCGGCACGGTCTTGAACAGCAGGCCGATGTCCTGACCGACGCTCCAGTGATCGATGTACTGGAGATCGAGGTACATCCAGTCCTCGAAGGCGACGTCGTTTCGCCCGCTGACCTGCCACAGACAGGTGAGCCCCGGCGGGACGGAGAGCCGGCGCCGCTGCCACGGCTCGTACTGCGCGACCTCCTGAGGCACCGGAGGACGCGGCCCGACCAGGGTCATGTCGCCGCGGAGCACGTTCACCAGCTGCGGCAGTTCGTCGACGCTGTACTTGCGGAGGACCCGACCCAGCGGGGTGACCCGCGGGTCGCGCTTGATCTTGAAGACCGGTCCGTCCTGCTCGTTCTTCGCCGCCAGCGCGGCCTTGAGCGCCTCGGCGTTGGCCACCATCGAGCGGAACTTCAGCATGTGGAACCGCTTCCCGTGCAGCCCGACGCGGAGCTGGCGGAAGAAGACCGGCCCGGGCGAGGTGAGCTTCACCAGGGCCGCCACCAGGAGCAGGAAGGGGAACAGCAGCCACAGCGCGGCGGCCGAGGCCACGATGTCCAGCAGCCGCTTCACCACCCGCAGCTCGGGCTTCACCGGGCCGGTGACGTAGTGGAGGAAGCCGTCGGCGACCGCCTTGCTGGCGACCGGAGAGGCCCGGCCCAGCCGGACGCTGTACGCCGGCAGGGCGAACGGAACGCCGAAGGTCTCGCAGGTGCCCACCGCCGCCTGCAGCGAGCGCTCCTGCGCGTGAGGGAGCCCGCAGAGGTAGACCTCGTCGAACACCTCCCCCTCGAGCACCACCGGCAGCGCACTCGACTCGCCGAGGTAGCGACCGGGGAGCGGCTGGGGAACCTTCTCCCCGGGCCAGCTCAGGTAGCTGCACTGGGCACGGCGCCGTCCCAGGTCCTCACCGGTGATCCGCCCCAGAGGACCCGTGCCGACGATCAGCAGCGCCCGCGGTGGCCGGGTCTGCGCTCGCACGAAGGCGAACACGGTGAGCCGGAACAAGATCTGAAGGGGCAAGGCGATCAGCAGCATCTGCGCCACGTCCGGCGACGGCAACGCCAGGAGCGCTCCGCCGAAACCCACCACCGTGGCCACCGAGAGGACGCACACCAGCGCGAAGAGCACGTCCTCCCAGGCGGCGCGCTCGGCGGTGTATGCGTAGTGCCGGATGACGGAGCTCGTGCTCCAGAAGACGAGCATCGCCACCGCTGCCCAGCCGACCTTGAAGGCCAGCGGCCCCGAGGTGGCGTGAAACACCGATCCCGCGAGCACTGCGACGTCGAGGCCGAGGCCGAACTTCGCAGTCGGAGTCGGTGCGAAACGCTGAATGCTGATTCCCACTTCCCGCTCCCCTACGCTCGCACGAGCGCTGCAGACCGCAGTCGCTCACTCCTGGCGACGGGGGCGGAGTCTTCCTCACTTGTGCGCGGAGCACACGCTCAATTGTGTGAATCCGCATGAGGTTGCCCACACCCGGTGGGGTCATCCACACCCGGGCCGACCGATCACCATCGGGGTGCCGGAAGCCGGTCTCCCCCCTCTCCGGAAACCGGAGGAGGCTCTCACCAGTCCCCAGCACCGGATTGCCCGGTCTCTCCGGCGCGTGCTACTCCCGCCGCCCTCATGCAACGCTCTTCCGGAGCAGCGAGAGGTGCCTTCGCCGCCTGCCTTCTGCTCCTCGGCGGCTGCGCCACCACCGGCCCGTTCACCTGGGTGAACGATTACAAGGAGCCGCCCGGCCCGGCGCAGCCGGGTTACATCATCCAGCCGGGCGACGTGATCCAGATCCGCGTCTTCAACCAGCCCGACATGTCGACCCGGGCCAAGGTGCGCGACGACGGCAAGGTGTCCGTCCCCTTCCTGAACGACGTGGTGGTGGCCGGTCAGGAGCCCAACGCGCTCGCCAAGCAGCTGCAGTCGAAGCTCAAGGAATTCATCAATGCTCCGGTGGTGACCGTCTCGCTCGAGGAGGCGCGTCCGTTCTCGGTGGCGGTGATGGGCGAGCTGGTGAAGCCCGGCCTCTACGCCGTTCCTCCCGGGGCCGGGGTGCTGCAGGCCCTCGCCGCGGCCGGCGGCTTCAACCAGTACGCATCGAAGGACCGGGTCTTCGTGGTGCGCGAGGCACCGGAGCGCGCCCGGATCCGCTTCACCTACGAGCAGCTCACCCAGACCGAGGGCAAGGCGGCCACCTTCCGGTTGCGTCCCGGCGACAGCGTCGTCGTGGAGTAGGGGTGGATGGGCGTCGTCTCGTCCGCGGTGGTCGGGCTGTTCCTGCTCTACGCCGACCCCATCGTCCTCACCGGTCCCATGGTGCAGCGGGATCCGGAGAAGCCGCCCGAGCCGATCAAGTACCAGCTCGGCCTGCGTGCCGAGCTTCGCTCCGGACACCCCCTGGGCTTCAACGGCGCCACCACCGGCAGCGGACCGGCCCGCACCGAGGCCGAGTTCAATCCGGTGGCGGGCATCCTCCTGCCGCTGGAGGGTGGCGGGCTGGCTCTCAGCTACGAGCCGCGCGTCTTCGTCGTCCCCGGCGCCGTCGCCAACGACAGCAGCGGCCAGCCCGGGAAGCACGTCTCGTACCTCCACCGGGGGCGCATCACGCTCGACTACCAGCCCTCGGGCCGGTGGAAGCTCTTCGCCAACGGACGGATCGCCTACGGCGAGTACGACTTCTCTCCCCTGACCACCATCGTCCCCGGGGCCCCGCCCGGCATCGGTGAGCCCACCGGCGGGACCACCGCGACACCGACCACGCCCTCGCCCACCTTGCCCATCCCCGGGCCGGGAACACCGCCCGCCCAGCGGGTCCTCAAGGTGGAGGAGTACGACGGCGGCCTAGGGTTCGTTCACACCATCGCCCCGAGGCTGTCCTGGCTGCTCTCGGGTGGCTACACCCGGCGCGGCGGGGCGACGCCCGAGGCCCAGCAGGCCCTGCCGCTGCAGAAGGGTCCGGTCGGGGCGACCGGACTGCAGTGGCTGCTCGGTCCACTGGATGCGTGGAGCACGCTCCTCTCGGCCAGCAGCAGCAGCTTCAGCACCGGGGCGCACTCGACGCTGGTGGACCTGACCGGCACCTGGAGCCACAGCTGGGGCCGGACGCTGCAGACCGATCTCACTGGCGGTGCGACCGCGTTTCGCTCGAGCGGTGTGCCGAACGCCGCGGGTGGAACCCAGCCGCTGCAGCGGAGCGTGCTGCCGGTGGTGGCCCTGGCCTTCACCCAGCGGGTCCTTCTGCCGGCGGGGGACGTGAGGAACGTGTTGCAGCTCCGGGTCGCTCCGGTTCCGGACCAGCTGAACGGCTCCGTCTACGAGCGCTTCGAGACGGTGCTGCTCAGCGCGGTCCCGCTGGTCGGCCGCCTGTGGATGGAGCTCAACGGTGGCGTGGCGGTGGCGGTCTCCGGCCCCCAGCTGGATGCACGGTTCGAGGGCAAGCTCAGCTACGTGTTCGCCCCGCGGCTCACCGTCTCCCTGGGCGGGCGCACGGCCTGGCTCCGGGGCTTCGATCCTGCCGCACCGGTGGCCTTCGGCTGGGTCGGCTTCCTCGCCATCTCGGGCGCGCTGGTCGGAGCGCCGCCATGAACGGGGCGAGGGGTGTCCTTTGTGCCCTCTGGTGCGCGGGGCGGCGAAGTGGTCCGATGCGCACCCTCGATGTCGACCGAGAACACGATGGCTCGTAGACGGGCGCTGGTGGTCGAAGATCATCCGGACGCACGGGCGCTGGTGCGGACCTATCTGCAGACGATGGAGCTCGACGTCACCGAGGCCGCCGACGGACGCTCGGCGATCCGCATCCTGAAGGACTCGGAGTCACGTCCGGACCTGGTCTGCCTCGATCTGATGCTCCCGGAGCTCAGCGGGTTCGAGGTCTGCGAGTTCATGCGCAGCATCCCCGAGCTGAGGGGCATCCCGATCCTGGTGATGAGCGCCCGGGCCAAGCCGATGGACCGCGCCTTCGCCGAGGAGGTGGGGGCCACCGCCTACCTGATCAAGCCCTTCAAGCGGAGCGAGTTCAGCCGCGCAGTGAACGTCTGCATCGCTCGCGGACCACAGCCACACCCAGAGCGAGGCGAGGCGTGAGCCCGGCGGACCGGGAACGGGTCCGCGAAGATCCGGATGACTTCCAGCTGGTGGACCTGGAGCAGCTGAAGCACTCGCTCCTGTTCCTCTTGCACGCGGTACGCCGGCGGCGGCTCCTGGTGTTCTGCACCTTCCTGCTCGTGCTCGGGGCCGGGGTGTTCCTGCTCTGGGCGCTCCCTCGCAGCTACCACGTGGAGGCCCAGCTGCTGGCCCAGCGCAACACGGTCATGCCCGCGCTCGGCAACCCGAGCCGCACTGTGCCGCTGGAGGCGGACACGCCGACCCGGGCCGCAACGGAGACGGTGCTCCGCCGGGACAATCTGCTGTCACTGATGAAGCAGACCGACCTCATGAAGCGCTGGGAGCAGGACCGGGCCCCGCTGCTCAGGCTCAAGGACCGGGTGATGGAGCCCCTCTCCCCTCTGACCGAGGAGGATCGGGTGAACGCGATGGTCGGCCTGCTGGAGAAGCAGCTCAAGATCGGCACCGGCGAGTCCACCGTCACCATCACCATCGACTGGCCGAATGCGGAGCAGGCCTTCCGGCTGGTGGACCAAGCGCTGCTGAACTTCCTCGAAGCACGGCACCAGGCCGAGGTGTCGACCATCGCCGAGACCATCGAGATCCTCGAGGGGCACGCCAACAATCTCCGGGAGGCGATCGAGACCTCGGTGGAGGACCTCCGCCGAGCGAAGGATCCGGCCACCCGCGCCGACGTGCGCCGGACGGGCACGGTCTTCCGGCGCGACCCGGCGTACGAGGCGATGAAGGCCGAGGCCGCCGAGGTCAAGGTGAGGCTCGACGGCAGGCGGCGGGCGATCAACGAGCTGGAGGAGTTCCGGCGCCGCCGCCTGGCGGAGCTCCAGATGGAGCTGTCCCAGCAGCGAACGGTCTATGCCGACCGTCATCCCACGGTGGTGAAGCTCCAGCAGAGCATCGCCGCGCTCCAGGAGGACTCGCCCCAGCTCCAGGCGCTGCGCGCCGAGGAGCGCTCGCTCCAGGGCGACCTGGGCCGGCTCAGTGTCCCCCGGCCGGACCCGGTCCCCCTTGCCACCCCCCAGGCGAGCGAGACCGCCCCGCGGAAGCGTCCCTCCGGAGGTCTTCAGGATCTGGGCGAGGAGTACGCAAGGACGCGCCTGCGCTTCGCGATGGAGAAGTACGACGTGCTGCTCGACCGGATCGACAGCGCCCGGATCGAGCTCGACACCGCCCGGGCGGCGTTCAAGTACCGCTACAGCGTCCTGCGGCCGCCCATCCTCCCCAAGCGCCCGGAGAAGCCGAAGATCCCCCTCTTCGCCGCCGGAGCGGTGCTCGCCGCCGCCCTGCTCTCCGTCCTCGCTGCGGTCCTGGCCGATCTCCGCTCCGGCCGCTTGCTCGAGACCTGGCAGGTGGAGCGGCTCCTGGGAATTCCGGTGCTCGGGGAGATGCCGCGCTCCTGACTGCCGCGATTTCCAGGACCGGGGTTCCGCCTTCCTGGACGGGTCGGAGCGGCCTTCTTGATCTCCGGGCCGAGGGGCCTCTAAGTGGGCGGTGACGGCGGAGGGGGCGGAGAAGCGTGATGAGCCGGGCCACTTTCAAGCTCGCCGAGCAGGCTGGGCCGGACTCCAACCCTGGCGCCAGCATCCCGGCGCTGCCCATGCAGCAGCTGTGGTTCTCGATCCAGCGGCTGCCCTGGGCGAGCCTGGTGCTGGTCCCTGCCGACCCCGGGACCTCCTCCCAGGAGGTGGGCAAGGCTCTGCACGACGTGGGCAAGCTGACAATGGGTGACCGGCTCCGGATGCTCGACGCCCGCGGCCTCCAGCTCCCCGCCACCGCGCCGCTGATCCTCGACATGAGCGGTGCCGCACCGGTCCGTCCCGCGGCCACCGAGTGGAGCGAGCGAGTGCTGGTGCTGGTCGACTCGGTCCTCTCCCAGCCCTCCGGCATCCCCATCGCCCTGGCCGCCGACGCGGTCGTGCTCTGCCTCACGCTGGGGAAGACTCCGGTCGCTGCGGCGCGGGAGACGGTGAAGCTGATCGGCGCACAGCGCTTCGTGGGGTGCATCACCATTCCGTGACCGCGCCCGCCCCTGCCCCGCCCGCGCACATCACACCGCAGACGCCGGACCGTCCGGGCGCCTCGCTGGCTCGGAACGCCTTTCACCTCGTGCTCGGCCAGGCCGGCACCATGGTCCTGGGCATCCTCTTCAGCGCCGCCCTCGGCCGGACGCTGGGGGTCGGCGACTTCGGCCTGTACTTCCTGATCAGCTCCTTTGCCAGCTTTGCCCTGGTGCTGGTGGACTGGGGGCAGCAGTTCTTCGGCATCCGGGCCGTCGCCCGCACCCCCGAGCGCGCGGGGGAGCTGCTCGGGACCGGGCTGGTGCTGCGTGCGGTGGGGACGGCGCTGGTCTGCATCCCCACCGGGCTGAGCGCCTGGGCGCTGGGCTATGACCGGCGAAGCATCTGGTTCGCCGTGGCGTTCGTCGCCCTGAACCTGCCGCTGTTCCTGGCGCAGAACTTCGGCGTCGTCTTTCGCGGCCGCGACCGGATGGGCCTCGACGCCACGGTCTCGGTGGCCAACCGCTTCGCGGGGCTGGTCCTGGCCCTGGCCGCCCTGGCGCTCGGGCTCGGCCTCGGCGGGGTGGTGGTGGCGCAGGGGCTGGCCGGCTGCGCGGCGCTGGCCCTCGCGGCCTGGCTGTACCGGCAGGTGGAGCGCTCCCCGCTGCGCTTCTCGCGGACCACTGCCCGGGAGATCCTGGTCGGTGGCACGGCGCTGATGTCGATGAACCTGGCCACCAACGTCCAGCCGTACATCGACGCCATCCTCCTCTCCGAGCTGGTCCCCAAGGAGGCGGTGGGCTGGTACGGCGCGGCGAAGACGCTGATGGGAACCTTGCTCGCCCCCTCGCTGATCCTCGGGGCGGCCGCCTTCCCCCGGCTGTCGCGGGCGGCGGGAAACGTCGAGCAATTCCACCGCGAGATGCGCCTCGCCGATCGTCCCATGGTCTGGCTCGGTGGGCTGGCGGCGGTGGGCACCTGGCACTTCGCCGAGGTGGCGATCCGGATCGTCTACGGCAGCAAGGGGCAGTTCGCTCCGGCGGGGATCATCCTCGGAGTCTTCGGCCTCGGGCTGTTCCTGGTCTTCGTCGACGTGCTGCTGGGGACCGCGGCGACCGCGCTGGGGAAGGCGACGGCCTTCTCGATCATGAAGATCGCCACCGTGGTGCTGGCCACCGGACTGGAGCTGGTCCTCATTCCCTGGTTCCAGCGCCGGACGGGCAACGGCGGGATCGGGGTGGTCACCGCTTTCGTCGGCTGTGAGCTGCTGGTGTTCCTCGGCCTGTTGACCTTGATGCCCCGGGGCACGGCCCGGCCGGTCCTGGTGGACGGGGGGCGGGCCCTGCTCTCCGCGCTGGGGACCGGAGCGCTCCTCCACTGGCTGCCGCCGCTCTCTCCGTGGCTCGCGATTCCACTCTGCATCGTGGTCTTCACCCTCCTCTCCATCCTGTCCGGCCTCGTCCGGCGCCACGACCTCCATCGTCTGCGCGCACAGTTCCGGCGCGACCCGGTGGAGTCGCCGGTGACCCCGGCCCCGGGCACAACCCTTCCCTGAGCGCGGTGGATCTCGACCGCACCGCGGCGCCTCGGGATTGCTACCGAGCGCCGTGGGGATCCGGATACAGTGCGCGGCGCCGGACCCACGGCGCGCTGGCGGCGGCAGGCGCGGATGCGAGCCCGTGGTCCCCCGGGGAGGGACGAGAGGCAGATGAAGATCCTGTTGACCGGAAGCCGCGGCTACATCGGGACCGTGATGGCACCCTTCCTGGTGCAGGCGGGGCACGAGGTGACGGGCGTCGACACCGACCTCTACCGTCGCTCGACGTTCGGTCCGTGGCGCGAGTCGATCCACACCGTGGTCAAGGACCTGCGGGCGCTGGAGGCGAAGGACCTCCGCGGCCACGAGGCGGTGGTGCACCTGGCCGCGCTCTCCAACGATCCACTGGGTGACCTGAACCCCAAGCTGACCTACGACATCAATCACTTGGCCTCGGTGCGGCTCGCCGCGCTGGCGAAGGAGGCCGGGGTGAGCCGCTTCGTCTTCGCCAGCTCGTGCAGCAACTACGGTGCGGCCGGGGACGCTCCGGTGAACGAGGAGTCCGAGCTCAACCCGGTGACCGCCTACGGCGAATCGAAGGTGCGAGTGGAGCGGGACGTCTCCCGGCTGGCGGACGACGGGTTCTCGCCCACGTTCCTTCGCTGCGCGACCGCCTACGGCGTCTCGCCGCGCCTGCGCTTCGACATCGTGCTCAACAACCTGGTGGCCTGGGCCTTCACCTCGGGGAAGGTGATGCTCAAGAGCGACGGGAGCCCCTGGCGTCCCATCGTGCACATCGAGGACATCAGCCGGGCGTTCCTCGCCGCCCTGAGCGTGCCTCGGGAGCGGGTGCACGCCCAGGCCTTCAACGTCGGCAAGAACGACCAGAACTACCGCATCCGGGACATCGCCCAGATCGTCAAGGAGACGGTGCCCGGCTGCGAGATCGCCTTCGCCGACGACGCCGGCCCCGACAAGCGGAACTACCGGGCGGACTTCTCCAAGGTGGCCAAGCTCCTCCCCGAGTTCCAGCCCCAGTGGGACGCGCGCAAGGGAGCGAAGCAGCTCTACGAGGCGTACCGGGCCATCGGCCTGGTGCTGGCGGACTTCGAGGGCCCGCGGTACCGGCGCATCGACCAGATCAAGCAGCTGATGGCCGCGGGCAACCTCGGTCCGGATCTCAGCTGGATCAAGGAGCCCGCGGCGGCGGCCTGAGCGAGGTCGACCCCCCCACGGGCGTCCATGGAAGGGACGTCGTGATCTTCACCGAGACCAAGCTGAAGGGTGCGTTCATCATCGACCTCGAGCGGCGCGAGGACGACCGGGGCTTCTTCGCCCGCGCGTTCTGCCAGAACGAGTTCTCCGAGCACGGGCTGAAGCCGGTGATCGCCCAGGCCAACCTGGCCTTCAACAGGAAGAAGGGCACGCTGCGGGGGATGCACTTCCAGTACCCGCCTCACGCCGAGAGCAAGCTGGTCCGCGCCACCCGCGGGGCGATCCTGGACATCATCGTGGACCTGCGGCCGGAGAGCCCGACCTATCTCCAGCACGTGGAGGTGGAGCTCACCGAGGAGAATCACCGCGCGCTCTACGTCCCGGAACGCTTCGCGCACGGGTATCAGGCGCTGGAAGACGCCACCGAGACCAGCTACCAGGTGGGCGAGTTCTACGCCCCGGGCAGCGAGGGCGGGCTGTCGCCGTTCGACCCACGCCTGGGACTGAAGTGGCCCCTGCCGGTGTCGGTCATCTCCCCCAAGGATGCGGCCTGGGCGCCGCTCGACCAGGTGGGAGACGAGGTGATGCGCAGGATGAGGGTGGCGCCATGATCATCGTCGACCGGGCCCTGAGGGCCCGCGAGGAGCAGGGAAAGCCGATCCGCGTCGGGATGGTGGGCGCCGGGTTCATGGGCCAGGGGCTCACCAACCAGATCGAGAACAGCGTGCCGGGCATGCGGATGGCGGCGATCTACAACCGCCACCCCGAGCGGGCGTTCGGCGTCTACCGCTACGCAGGCAGGGAGCCGGTGGCCGCGAGCAGCCAGTCGGCGCTCGACGAGGCGGTGCGCAGGGGACAGGCCGCGGTCGCCGAGGACCCGATGACCCTCTGCCGCTCGCCGGAGATCGACGTCATCGTCGACGTCACCGGCTCGGTGGAGTTCGGCGCTCGGGTCATCCTCGAGGCGTTTGCCCATCAGAAGCCTGTGGTCCTGATGAACGCCGAGGTGGACGCCACCATCGGCCCCATTCTCCGGGTGTACGCCCGGAAGCACGGCGCCATCCTCTCCGCCTGCGACGGCGACGAGCCGGGGCTGCAGATGAACCTGGTCCGCTGGGTCCAGGGTCTGGGGCTCACTCCCCGGGCGGTGGTCAACGTCAAGGGTCTCCAGGATCCGTACCGGAACCCCACCACCCAGAAGGGCTGGGCCGAGCGGTGGGGACAGAACGCGGCGATGGTCACCTCGTTCGCCGACGGCTCGAAGATCAGCTTCGAGCAGACCATCGTGGCCAACGCCACCGGCTTCAAGGTGCTCTCCCGGGGCATGTCCCGCGGCCGCAAGTACGACGGGCCGATCATGGACATCCCCCAGCTCTACGACCTCGAGCAGCTCCGGGCGCTGGGGGGGGTGGTGGACTACACGGTCGGGCCGGCGTTCACCAAGGCCTTCGTCCTGGCCGAGCACCCGGACCCCAAGCAGCGCCACTACCTCGAGCTGTACAAGATGGGCCCAGGGCCGCTGTACCCGTTCTGGGTGCCCTACCACCTGGTGCACTTCGAGACGCCGTTCTCCATCGCCCGGGTGGTGCTCTTCGGCGACGAGCTGGCGCCGCCGCTCGGTGGACCGGTGGTCGAGGTCTGCGCGGTGGCCAAGCGCGACCTCCAGGCCGGCGAGGTGCTCGACGAGTACGGGATGTACACCACCTACGGCGAGGCGGTGAACGTCGAGGAGATGAGCGCCCGGCAGTACCTCCCCGAGGGCCTGGTGGAGGGATGCCGGCTGAAGCGCCCGGTGGCCAAGGATCAGGTGCTCACCTACGCCGACGTGGAGCTGCCCGAGGGCCGCATCGCCGACCGGCTGCGCGCCGAGCAGTACGTCCATTTCCGGGGCGAGACCTGGCTCCAGGATCTGATCAGGAGCCAGGGCCAGCAGCGTCCACCGAAGCCCGAGATCCGCGCCCAGGGGCCGGCGGCATCCCCGGCCTGACGCGGCAGAAGGAGTCGATGCGATGAAGGTGGTCATCTTCTGCGGTGGGCTGGGGATGCGGCTCCGCGAGTACTCGGAGGCCATCCCCAAGCCGATGGTCCCGGT
The DNA here is from genome assembly GCA_035519675.1 of Myxococcaceae bacterium. Classification (GTDB taxonomy): domain Bacteria; phylum Myxococcota; class Myxococcia; order Myxococcales; family Myxococcaceae; genus RPRB01. The sequence continues at coordinate 51,768 of DATIWB010000003.1, read as the reverse complement.
GGGTTACCGCCCCATCCTCTGGCACCTGATGCGGTACTACGCCCACTTCGGGCACAAGGACTTCATCCTCTGCCTCGGGTACAAGGGCGACAGCATCAAGCGGTACTTCCTGGAGTACGAGGAGACGGTGACCAACGACTTCGTGCTGCGTGAGGGCGGCAAGAAGATCGAGCTCCTGGGCAGCGACATCCAGGACTGGAACATCACCTTCGTCGACACCGGGATGAACGCCAACATCGGCATGCGCCTGAAGGCGGTGCAGCGCTACGTCGAGGGCGAGGAGATGTTCCTCGCCAACTACAGCGACGGGCTCTCCGACCTCCCTCTGCCGGAGGTGGTCCAGTTCCTCCGCGCTCGCCCCGAGGCAGTGGCCTGCTTCACCGGGGTGGCGCCGACCAGCAGCTTCCACCTGGTCAACGTGGGTGACGGCGGGCTGGTCCAGAGCATCCAGCACGTGAAGGAGACCGGGATGCGGGTGAACGGCGGCTTCTTCGTCTTCCGCCCCGAGGTCTTCCAGTGGATGAACGAGGGCGAGGAGCTGGTCCAGGAGCCCTTCCAGCGGCTGGCCCGGGCCGGGAAGCTGCTCTCCTACAACTACGACGGCTTCTGGGCCTGCATGGACACCTTCAAGGAGAAGCAGCTCCTCGAGGACCTCTACGCCCGCGGGCAGGTTCCCTGGGAGGTGTGGAAGGCGAACGCCGCCCGAACCGCCCCGGGTCGCAAGAGCGCCTGACGATGCAGCGGCTGTCGCTGTTCGGCGAGGCCTGGGGCGTCCGGCGGATCCTCGCGCTCGGGGCCCACGCCGACGACATCGAGATCGGCTGCGGGGGAACCTTGCTCCGCCTCCTCTCGGAGCGGAGCGACCTCGAGGTCACCTGGGTGGTGTTCTGCTCCACCCCGGAGCGGGCACGGGAGGCGGCGGCCTCGGCGGAGCAGTTCCTGGCGGGTGCCTCCCGGAAGCGCATCGTGGTGAAGACGCACCGCGACGGCTTCCTTCCGGTGGAGTGGGCCCAGGTGAAGGAGGAGTTCGAGGAGCTGAAGCGCGAGGTGACCCCAGATCTGATCCTCACCCACTACCGGGAGGACCGGCACCAGGACCACCGGGTGGTCTCCGAGCTCACCTGGAACACCTGGCGCAATCACCTGATCCTCGAGTTCGAGATCCCGAAGTACGACGGGGACTTCGGGACTCCCAACACCTTCGTCCCCCTGAGCCCGGAGACGCTGGAGAGGAAGATCGAGCTGGTGCTGAAGGCCTTCCCCACCCAGGCGGGAAAGGCCTGGTTCACCGCGGATCTCTTCCGCGCGGTGGCCCGTGTCCGGGGAATGGAGTGCCAGGCGGAGACACGGCTGGCCGAGGCCTTCTACGGCCGCAAGCTGGTCGTCTGATCAGTGGCCGGCGCCGGAGGCGCGCGCCGGGCCCGGCTCCCCGGGAAGGGCAGCCGGGGGGTCCAGTCGCTCCAGCCAGCACTCGCGCCAGAAGGGATAGATCTCCCGGGAGCAGAACCAGCGGCGCAGGCTGTGGTTGCCGGTGCACACCACCCCCTCGAGGGTGATGGCCTCGTTCTTCAGCTCGACCATCTTGCCGTCCTGGTCGTTGATGAACTGGTGCACCCGCTGGCGGACCCGGAACTCCTGGCCGCAGTACGGGAGCATCTCCCGGTCGAACCACAGCCCCTTGTTCCGCCCCTCCGCGTTGAGGGTGGTGGCGATCTCCACCCGCGACTTCACCCGCACCCGCTCACCGGGCTGGAGCTGCAGCGCCGGGAAGGTGTCTCCCTTCCTCGCCGTGCCGCGCAGGTGGACCTCGTCGATGAGACCCGCCTTCCGCATCGGTTCCTGGACCACCGCCCGCGACATCACCCGTGCGAAGTGCGCCAGCCCCACGTTGCCCGAGGTGAGCTCACGCACGTAGCCCACCGGGTCCCAGAGCTCCACGTGCTCGGTGCAGGCGGGGAGCTGGGTGGCCTGGCATCTCCAGCGCTGCTCGCCGTCGCGCTGGGTGCGGGTGCCGGCGGACGCTCGCCCCAGCAGCGCCGAGGTGTCCTCCACCGGGAAGGGACCGAGCGCGGGCGTCGCCGGGTCGGCGGGACGGAGCCATGCCTCCTTCCAGAGGATCCGGCACTCCGCCTGGCAGCCGCCGTGGCCCTTGCCGTCGCAGCGCTCCCGCTCGAGGAACACCGCGTCCGCCAGCCGCCTCGTCCCGCTGTAGCGGACGGTGTCGCAGATGCGTTCCGCCCGGCGCTCCACGGTGAGCCGGCGGCCACAGAGCGCGACCATCTCCGGCATGAACGGAAGTCCGTCCAGCGCGCCCGTCGCGTCGAGCGTGGCGAGGATCTCCCCCGGGCTCCTCACCTCGACCAGATCACCGCGCCGAAAGCCTCCCGTCGACATTGTCTCCCAATCTCCCTGCGCCGTTCCGACAGGCGGACGAATACCACGGGCGCGGTCGATCTCGGGATCGCCTGGCGAGCGTGGTATCAGCGTGGCAACCACGTCACGCAGCTTCGACCCAGGGTGACGGAAGACACCAGCCATGAACGAAGCCCGAGCCGCGCGTGAGGTCGCCTCGTTCGTCCCCGGTTCGGGGGGGCCGGTGCTCCAGCTCTCCATGCGCCGGGTGCACGACCTGGTCGCCTTCTGCGCTCCCTACGAGTTCGAGGACGTGGTGGCCTCGGTCACCGGGGCGGACCGGATCGAGATCACCAACTACCCGGCGATCGAGTGGGCGCGCCGGGCATACAAGCTGGGACGGAAGGCGCTGCGTTCACGCGCGCTGGCCCGGCGTCTCGTCCCGAGGTTGCCGGTGCCACGGCTCGATCGCGAATACGAGCTCTTCTTCCCGGTGTTCAACCACCCCTTCGAGCTCTTCGCGCTGGCGGCGGTGCCCGACTGGAGAGCGCGCTGCAAGCGTGCCGTCTGCCTGGTCAGCGAGATCTGGATCCAGGAGCTCCCCGAGTACCTGATCGAGCTGCTGGCGGAGTTCGACCAGCTCTTCATCGCGCTGCAGCACCCGGCGGCCGAGGTGGCGCGCATCGTGGGAAAGCCCTGCACCTACCTGCCGCTGGCCGCGGACGTGTGCCGCTTCTCGCCGCACCCGAATCCGGCGCCCCGCTCGATCGACGTGTGCAACCTTGGCCGGCGATCGGCGGTGACCCACGCCGCGCTGCTCGAGCTCGCGCGCGAGCGCCGCATCTTCTACTTCCACGACACGGTCAAGGCGAGCGGGCCACGCGGCAAGCAGATGACCTTCCACGTGGGGAACCCCGCGGAGCACCGGCAGTTCCTGGCCAGCGTCTTGCGGCGGAGCCGCTACTACCTGGCCTACCGGTCCCGGGTGAACGAGCCCGAGCAGACCGAGGGCCGCGAGGAGATCTCCGGGCGGTTCTACGAAGGGGCGGCGGCGGGTGCGGTGCTCCTCGGGGAGCCGCCCCGCTCGGAGGAGTTCGGGCGGCAGTTCGACTGGCCCGAGGCGGTGGTCCGGCTTCCCTTCGACTCTCCCGACGTCGGTGACTTCCTCGCCCGTCTGGACCGCGAGCCGGAGCGGCTGGAGCAGATCGCCCGCACCAACGCGCGACAGGCTGCGCTGCGGCACGACTGGCTGCACCGGCTGGAGCAGGTCTTCGCCGCCGTCGGGCTGGCGCCCACCGAGGGGATGCGCGCCCGCCGCGAGCGCCTCTCCGATCTCGCCCGGCTCGCCGGAGGCGAGCAGGCCGGCGCAGGGCGAACCGTCCCGGTGGTGGGTCGGTAGCGGGGTCAGGCCTCGGCCCGGGCAGCCACCTCGTCGGCGAGCGAGAGCGCCGCGGTGAGACCAGGCGACTCGATGCCGTAGAGGTGCACCAGCCCCGGGACGCCATGCACCGCCGGGCCGTGGACGAGGAAGTCCGCGGCCGGCTCGCCGGGTCCGGTCACCTTGGGGCGGATCCCGGTGTAGCCAGGCTGCAGCGCGCCATCCGGCAGCCCGGGCCAGTAGCGGCGGATGGAGGCGTAGAAGCCGTCCACCCGCGACTCGTCGAACCGGTAGTCCACCGCCTCCACCCACTCCACGTCGGGTCCGAAGCGGGCCCGGCCGTCGAGGTCCAGGGTCACGTGGGTCCCCAGCCCTCCCGGCACCGGGACGGGGTAGACCAGGTGCCGGAACGGCGAGCGCCCGGAGAGGACGAAGTAGTGGGCCTTGGCGTAGCGCTGCGGCGGGATGGTGGCCGGTGAGAAGCCCTCGATCCTCCGCGCCATCTCCGGTGCCCACAGCCCGGCGCAGTTGACGACCAGCCGGAAGCGCACCCGGGCCGGCTCGTCGCCTCCGAGCGACAGCTCGACCCCGTCGTCGACGACGCGTCCGGAGAGCACCGGAGTGCCCAGCACCACCATGGCCCCGGCGCGCTCGGCGTCGGTCCTGAGCGCCGCCATGAAGGCATGGCTGTCCACGATGCCGGTCTGGGGCGACCAGAGCGCACGGACCGCCGAGACCTCTGGCTCGAGCGCGTGCACCTCGGCGGCATCCAGCCAGTCCAGCTCGACGCCATTCACCGCGGCGGCGGCCCGGATGTGCTCCAGGCCCGGGAGCTCCTCCTCGCGGGTGGCCACCACCAGCTTCCCCAGCCGGGCGTGCGGCACCCCGCGCTCGGCGCAGTAGGCGTAGAGCGCATCGCGCCCCTGGACGCAGAGCCGGGCCTTCAGCGAGCCCGCCGGGTAGTGGATGCCGGCGTGAATCACCTCCGAGTTCCGCGAGCTGGTGTGGAAGCCCACGAAGCGTTCCTTGTCGATCAAGAACACTTCCCGACCGGCGAGTGCGAACCGCCGGGCAATCGCCAGCCCGATCACCCCGGCGCCGATCACGCCCACGTCCGCGCTCGCTGCCGAGGTGTCTCGCTCCTGCACTGCCTCGAGTCTAGCAAGGACGCAGCTCTCACCGCGGTCACCTGCCCACGGACTCGCGAGACATCGAACGTCCTGGACGCGCATCACCCGGCGATCTCCACCGGTGCCACGACGCAGTCCACCTCACCGGCACGCGCCCGGGCGAGGCTGGAACTCCGCTCGTGCAGCCCCGAGGCGCAACTCTCCGGCGTCGGGTGAACGTGAGGCCGTGCCGTGTCGCGATTGACCCGTGGTCCTCCGTGACCCGGTGATCAATCGTCTCGCAGCGTCGCCTCCGGTTCGGGCACGATGCAGGTACCAATCTGGTCCGGCGTGCGACACGGCCGCACGCGGGCGCTCACCTTCCCGGGGAAACACACATGGATCGAGTCTGGACGTCTTCCCTGCTGGCAACGGTGCTCGTCTTCGGGGCGGTGGGCTGCAACCAGACTTCCGCGCCCGGAGATGCGGACCAGACGCGGAGCACCACCAGCCAGGGTGAGGGCCGGCGGACGGCCGCGCTCGGCACCGGCATCCAGTTCGTCCAGCTCTCCTACGCCACGCCGCAGTCGAACACCGCGACGGTGAACGTGAAGTACGTGGCGGCGCAGGGCCTGGGGAACCTGAACGTGGTCGCGGTGGGCTGGAACGACACCAGCGCCACGGTCAGCTCGGTGACCGACACCTCGGGGAACGTCTACTCGCTCGCGGTGGGGCCCACGGCGTGGCCGGGCGCGCTCACCCAGTCCATCTACTACTCGGCCAACGTCAAGGCCGCCGCGGCCGGGGCCAACACCGTGAAGGTGGTCTTCTCCAAGGCCGCCGTCTTCGTCGACGTCCGCATCCTCGAGTACAGCGGGATCGATCCCGGCAATCCGGTCGACGGGGTGGCCGCGGCGACGGGCACCGCCGGCACCAGCGACAGCGGCCCGGCCACCACCACCAACGCCAACGATCTGCTGTTCGGCGCCAACATGACCACCGGCACCACCAGCGCGGCCGGCAGCGGATGGACCAACCGGATCATCACCGATCCGGACACCGACATCGCCGAGGACCGGATCGTCAGCACCACCGGAACGTACCGGGCCACCGCCGCGGTGAGCAGCGGCTCGCCGTGGGTGATGCAGATGGTGGCCTTCCGTGGCGCGCCGAGCGACGCCAACCCACCGAGCGCTCCCGGGGCGCTTTCCGCCACCGGGGCCAGCGCCCGGATCGATCTCTCGTGGGGCGCGGCCACCGACGACGTGGGCGTGACCGGCTACCTCATCGAGCGCTGCGTCGGCGGGGGCTGCTCGAGCTTCACCCAGATCGCCGCTCCCGCCGGGACCGGGACCACCTTCAGCGACCCGGGACTGGCGCCGAGCACCTCCTACTCCTACCGGGTGCGCGCCCGGGACGCCGCGGGCAACCTCGGTCCCTACTCCAGCGTCGCCAGCGCCACCACGCTCCCGGACAGCACTCCCCCCACCGCGCCGGCCAGCCTCGCCGCGTCGGCGTTCAGCAGCACGCGGGTGGACCTGACGTGGGGCGCGGCCACCGATGACGTGGGCGTCACCGGGTACCTCATCGAGCGCTGCACCGGCGCCGGCTGCTCCAGCTTCGCGCAGATCGCCGGCACCACCGCGTTGGCGGTCAGCGACACCGGAGTCACCGCGGGCAACAGCTACAGCTACCGGGTCCGGGCCACGGACCTCGCCGGGAACCTGGGCCCCTACTCGCCCGTGGCCAGCGCCACCACCCCGGTGCCCGACACCACCCCGCCCACCGCGCCGGGCACGCTCTCCGCCACCGCGGTGAGCAACGCGCAGGTGAACCTCTCCTGGGCAGCCGCCACCGACAACGTCGCCGTCACCGGGTACTTCATCGAGCGTTGCCAGGGCGCTGGCTGCTCGACCTTCGCCCAGATCGCCGCGCCGGCCGGAACCGGGACCAGCTACGGCGACGCCGGGCTGAATGCCTCCACCTCGTACAGCTACCGGGTCCGGGCCACCGACGCCGCCGGCAACCTCGGCCCCTACTCCCCGGTGGCCAGCGCCACCACCCTCAGCACGCCACCCGCCCCGGTCATCCCCAAGTTCGTCCAGGGCAACTACGCCACTCCGCAGTCGAACAAGACCAGCGTGGCCATCCCCTTCACCGGGGCTCAGCGCGCGGGGAACTTCAACGTGGTGATCGTCGGATGGAACGACACCTCGGCAGCGGTGACCGGCGTGACCGACACCAAGGGCAACGTCTACACCAGGGCGATCGGCCCCACCCAGAACCCCGGGGCCCTCTCCCAGTCCATCTACTACGCGGCGAACATCGCCGGGGCCACCGCTGGCGGGAACACGGTGACCGTCACCTTCTCGCCCTCCGCGGCCTACGCGGACATCCGGACCCTCGAGTACAGCGGCGTGGCTCACGCGAGCCCGCTGGACGCGGCGGTGGGCGCGGCCGGGAACAGCGCCACCAGCAGCAGCGGCAGCCTCACCACCACCGCTCCCGGGGATCTCCTGGTCTCTGGCAACATGGTCTCCACCCTCACCCACGGGCCGGCGGCCGGGTGGACGCTCCGCTTCGTCACCTCCCCGGACGGCGACCTGGCCGAGGATCGGGTGGCCACCACCGCTGGCGCGTACACCGGGAGCGCGCCCATGGACGGCGCCGGGGCCTGGGTGCACCAGACCGTGGCCTTCAAGGCCGCGCCGCCCGACACCACGGCTCCCAACGTCGTGGTCACTGCCCCGGCGGCCGGGAGCACCCTCACCGGGACGGTGAACGTCACCGTGACCGCGGACGATCCCGACTCGGGGCTGCAGGCCATCCAGCTGCTGGTGGACGGAGCCACGGTGGGACTGCTCCAGGGCACCAGCCCAGCCACCTTCTCGCTCAACACCGCCAAGTTCACCAACGGCGCGCACGCCATCGGCGCCAGCGGGCTGAACGGCGTGCGCAGCACCGGCTACGCCGCACCGGTCTCGGTCACCTTCAGCAACGCCAGCCCCGGGAATCCAGCGGTCACCGGCCTGATCTCACCACTCACCAGCCTGCCCATCGTCGCGGTGCACGTGAGCCAGCTCCCGGACTCGCGCATCCTCCTCGCCGAGGGTCAGTCCCTGGGGAACGACGCCCGGACCTGGGACACGCTCACCAACTCCTTCTCCAGCGTCCCGGTCCCGATCAACATGTTCTGCTCCGGCCACGAGCAGATGGCCGACGGGCGCATCTTCGTCGGCGGCGGGCACAACGGAGGGGCGCACATCGGGCTCCCCACGGGCAATGTCTTCGATCCGGCCACCGACACCTGGACGGTCCTGCCCAACATGAGCTACCCGCGCTGGTACCCGACGGTGACCACCCTGCCGGACGGGCGGGAGCTGGTGCTCTCCGGCGAGACGTCCTGTCCGGGGTGCGAGGTGCTCATCCCGGAGATCTACAACCCCTCCACCAACACCTGGACCAAGCTCAGCACCGCCTCGCACTACTTCGACTACTACCCCCACGTCTTCACCCTTCCCAACGGGAAGGTGCTGGTCGCGGCGAGCACCGAGCACCCCAACGCCAGCCAGGTGCTCGACCTCGGCACCAACACCTGGTCGGCGGTGGGCGGACCGGCCATCGAGGGCGGCAGCTCGGCGATGTACCTGCCGGGGAAGGTCCTCAAGAGCGGCAAGACGGTCGACCCCGACGAGACCGCCGTGCCCTCGGTCGCCCTGGCCTACGTCATCGACATGTCGCAGCCCACGCCCGCCTGGCGGCAGGTGCAGTCGATGGCCTATCCGCGCGCCTACCACACCCTGACCCTGCTCCCCGACGGAACGGTGCTGGCCAGCGGCGGTGGGCCCACCACCGCCCCGACCAACGTGGCCCAGGGGATTCTCCCGGTCGAGCTGTGGAATCCGACGACCGAGACCTGGACCACCCTGGCCTCGCTGAACGTGGGGCGGCTCTACCACTCCTCGGCGATGCTCCTCCCCGACGCACGGGTGGTGGTCCTCTCCGGAGGGCGGTTCGACGACAACCACGTGCCCACCGACCAGTACAACGCCGAGTTCTTCTCGCCGCCCTACCTGTTCAAGGGTCCCCGGCCGCTCATCACCTCGGCTCCCACCACGGTGAGCTACGCTCAGAGCTTCACCGTGCAGACGCCGGACGCGGCCCGCATCGCCAGCGTCGCGCTCTTGCGCTTCGCCAGCGTGACCCACTCGATCAACATGGCCCAGCGCTACGTGCCGCTGAGCTTCACCGCCGGGTCGGGCTCGCTCAGCGTCACCGCTCCGGCCAACGCGAACATCGCCACCAAGGGCAACTACATGCTCTTCCTGGTGGACACCAACGGCGTGCCCTCCATCTCCGCGCCGGTCCGGCTGTAGAAGGCCTCCGGGGTGAGCCCCATCCGCCCGGCCCGGCGGAGCTGGCCCACCCGCCAGAGCGTGTAGAGCACCGGGAGCACCTCCAGGGTCAGGAAGGCGCTGGTCAACAGGCCCCCGAGCATCGGGGCGGCGATCCGCCGGAGGATCTCCGCCCCCACGCCGTCCGCCCAGAGCAGCGGGAGCAGGCCGGCGCCCATGGTGGAGATGGTCATCACCTTCGGCCGGAGCCGCCGGATGGTACCCTCGGCGTGCGCCTCCACCACGTCCTCGGCGGTCCGGAGCCGCCCCTCGGCGAGGCGGCGGCGGAAGGCGTCGTCGATGTAGAGCACCATCACCACCCCGGTCTGCATCGCCAGTCCGGTCACCGAGAGCAGGCCCACCCAGACCGGAGGTGACAGCGGATAGTCCAGCAACCGGAGCGTCCAGACGCTGCCCACCAGCGCGAAGGGCACCGAGGCCAGCACGATGCAGACCTCGGTCAAGTTGCGGAACTGGAGATAGAGCAGCCCCACCATCGAGAGCAGGACCAGCGGGGCAATCCAGAGGAGGCGACGCTCGCCGGCGAGCAGAAGCGGGTACTGACCGATCCACTCCAGGCGCTCACCGGGCTGGAGCCGGAGCGTGCCCTCGGCAAGGGCCCGGGAGAGGGCGTGGTCCGCGCTCCGGATGACACGGGCGAGCTCGGCGGCCGGATCGACGTCCAGCAGGGTGTACGCGGCGAGCCCGTGCTCCTCGTCTCGCAACATGGCCGGAAACGCGCGGAGCTCCGGATGTCCCAGGAGCCCGAGCGGCACCGCCCGGACCCGGTCCCCCACGGTCCCTGGCACCGTCACCTCGCGCAGCTGCTCGGTCTGCCGCCGCACGCCCTGGTCCTGCACCATCCGCACCCCGACGCGTCCAGCGCTTCCGCCGAGGCTCCCCAGCTCCCCTGCGCTGACCAGGAGATCCGCCGTGGCCGCCACCTCGCGCGGATCCACGCCCCACCGGACCAGTGCCGACGCGTCGGCGACGAACACCGGCCAGACCTCTGCATCGGGCGCCTCGAGCACCGCCCCCCGGGTCCCGGGCACTCCGGAGAGCACCGCCCGCGCCGACGCCCCGAGCTGCTGGACCCGCTCCGGCGTCGCGGCGCTGACCCGGAGGCCCACCGGGGTGCGAATGCCGGTGGAGACCATGTCCAGCCGTGCCCGCACCGGTGCGGTCCAGGCGCTCGTCCAGCCGGGCCGTCGCCCAGCGCGGTCGAGCTGCTCCACCAGCTCCGAGGTGCGGAGCGGACGCTCCTCCGGCCAGAGCGGGGCCAGCGCGCGCCGGAGCGCCGGAGGGGCCCAGCCCGAGTACCAGCGGCGCTCGGTGGTCCGCGGCCACTGGTCCCGAGGGCGGAGCCGGACGGTGATCTCCGCCATCGAGAGGGGCGCGGGGTCGGTCGCGGTGTCGGCGCGTCCCAGCTTGCCGAAGACCGTGGCCACCGCCGGGGAGCCGGCCAGCGCGCCATCGAGACGCTGCAGCTGCCAGGGGAGTTCCTCGGGAGGCGCCCCGGGGAAGGTGGTGGGCATGGAGAGGAGGTCGCCCTCATCGATGCGGGGGAGGAACTCCCGTCCGAGCCCCGGGAGCAGCGGCAGACAGGAGAGCAGCGCCGCCCCGGCGATGGCCAGGGTCCAGCCCGGACGCCGCAGGGCGACCTGGACGAAGGGGCGATAGAGCCGGACCAGCCCGGCGGTGAGCGGGTTCGAGAACTCGGGGACCACCGGGGCCCGCAGCAGACGCTCCCGGAGCGCCGGCCCCAAGGTCACCGCGACCACGGCCGCGGCGGCGATGACCAGGGTCTTGCTCGCCGCGAGCGGCCGGAGCAGGCGCCCGGTCTCGCCGCCGAAGCCAAGCACCGGGAGGAAGCTCAGCGCGGTGACGAGGAGCGAGGTGAGGATGGCCGGGGCGAAGGTGCCCGCCGCCTCGATCAGCGCGGCCCGTCGCTCCCCGGCCGGAGCCGACGGCGAGATGCGCTCCAGCCTCCGGTGGCAGGCCTCCAGGGCCACCACCTCCGCGTCGACCGCCATGCCCAGCGCGATCCCGATCCCCCCGAGGCTCATCAGGGTGGCGCTGATGCCGAGGAGGCGCATCGCCCCGAACGTCAGCAGCAGCACCATGGGGAGCGTCAGGAGCGGCACGGCGGCGGCCCGCGGGGAGAGGAGGAAGAGCAGCACCACCAGCACCAGCACCGCCAGCTCCTCCCGCAGCGCCCGGCCGAGGGTGGCCTGGATCCGGCCGATGACCTCGGAGCGATCGTGGACCGTGACCAGCGTCACCCCCGGTGGGAGCTGGCCCCGGAGGCCGTCGAGGGTTCGATGGACGCTGTCCAGCAGCGCCGGGACGTTCACCCCGCGCGCCGCCACCACCACGCCCCCCACCGCCGGGGACACCCCGCCCACCTCCGCCAGGCCCGACCCCATCGGGTGGCCGATGCGCAGCTCGGCGACGTCGCGGAGCCGCAGCTCGCCGCGGACCGGCAGCTGCCGGAGCGTGACGATGCTCGCCTCCCCCGGGCTGCCCAGGGCGCGCTGCACCGCCGCCCGGACCTCCCCGAGCGAGAGCCCACATGCCCGGAGTCGCTCGGAGGAGACGTCGACCACCACCTCGTTGGTGTCGCCACCGACGCTGGCCACCTCGGCCACGCCGGGGATGGCCGAGAGCGCTGGGCGAAGCACCCCGTCCTGGAGCTTGCGCAGGCTGAGCTTCGTCTCGGCGTGGGTGGGGTCGGTCAGGGCGTACTGGAACACCCAGCCGGTGCTGGAGGCGACCGGCCCCACCTGCACCCTCGCCGCCGGAGGCAGCGCCGCCCCTCGACCCTCCAGCTGCGCGAGCACCCGGCTCCGCACCTGCTCCGGTGAGTGCCCTGGGCGGACGAGCACGTCGAGGTAGCTCATCCCGGACATCGAGGCTCCCCGCACCGCGCCTGCCCCCTCCACGCCGGTGAGCGCCCGCAGCAGGGGGGCGGTGACCTGCGCCGAGACCTCGGTCGCGGGGTGCCCCATCCACTCCACCACCACCCCCAGCCGCGGATCCGATAGCTCGGGCAACACGTCGGCCGGTCCCGAGCGGCGCGCCACCTCGCCGGCGAGCCCCAGCACCACCGCCAGGGCGATCACCGTCCAGGGGTGGGACCCGCTCCAGGCGACCACCCGGGCGATCATCGGCTCACCGCTCGCCGGGGGCGCTGGAGGACAGAAGCCGGCGCTCGGCGTCGAAGAAGAACGCCCCGCGCACCACCACCTGCTCGCCCTCCTCGAGGCCCCAGAGCACCACCGCGAGCCCGTCCGGGCCCTGGCCGAGCCGGACCGGTCTGCGCTCCAGCGCCGCCCCACCGCGGACCGAGACCAGCACCGCCGGCCCCGCGGGAGACTGCAGCACCGCCGAGGAGGGGACCATCAGCGCGGGGCGCGGCCGGTCGCCGAGCGCGATCCACCCCGGGGTGTCCGGGGCGAGGGCGGTGCGGACCGCGGGCTCGAAGCCCACCTGCGAGGTCGCCTCGTCGTGTCGCCCGGCGGCCGTCCCCGTCCGGCGGACCGGGACCGGGACCGCGCCGGCCCCGCGGAGAAATTCGGCGCGCTCGCCGGGAGCAAGCTGAGGGACCTCCTCCTCTGGGACCAGCGCCTGGACCAGCCCCTCTGCATCCACCCACGCCGGCACCGCCCGGCGCTCGGTCAGGATGCGCCGGTGCGCGACCTGGAGCGTGCCCGGCGGGAGCTGGGGCTGCACCGCGGCCCTGGGCTCCGAGCCCACCGCCGGACGGGGGGCGAGGACCAGCGCCATCCCGCAGACCGGACAGTCTCCTGGTCCGCTCCGGACGACCTCGGGGTGCATGGGGCAGACGAACGATTCACCGGCCGCCGGCGCCCGGACCCGTGATTCCAGGAAGGCGACGGTCGCGGCACCGAGCGCGCAGGCGAGCAGCGCCGCCCGGGCGACGAGGGGCCACCGCGGCCCGCTCACGCACGGACTCCGTGCCGCTGGGACCAGCGCACCAGCACGTAGACCGCCCACACCCGCGACCAGTAGAGCCCGGGTGCCCCGGCGCGGAACGCCTGCCAGAGTCGCGACACCGCCTCGGGCTGCAGACCCGCCGCGCGCACCGCCTCCCCATCGCGCAAGGTGCGGTCCACGTCCCCGCTCAGGCCCTGGCGGATCCACCGGTCGTAGGGAAGGACGAAGCCACGCTTGGGCCGGTCGAACAGCGCCGGGTCCAGCCCGCGCAGGCCGACGCGGCGGAGCATCGCCTTCCTGAGGACGGGCTGGTACCGGGTGGCGTCGGGAAGGCGGAGCACGGTCTCGAGGAGGACCTGGTCCACCAGCGGGAGCCGCTGCTCGATGGACGCCGCCATGCTCGCCGCGTCGTTGTCGCGCAGCAGCCGCTCGCCGAGGAAGAGCCGCTGCTCCAGGACGCTGATCGCCGCCAGCTCGGAGCGCCCCTGCAGCTCCGTCGCCAGCCTCGCCCGGAACGGCGCCGGGAGACCGTCCACCAGCGCCGCCGCCACCTCGGGCCCCAGCAGCTGCCGCTGGAACTCGGGAAGGAACAGGGCGTAGGCCAGCTGGTACAGCGCGAGCAGGTCGTCCCCCCGGCGCACCATCTCCGGGAGCTTCGCCCAGCGGGTCTGGCGAGGGATCGCCCCCTGCTGCCGCTGGAGCGCGGCGAGGAGCAGCTCCGCGACGCGGACCAGCACCGCGCGGGGCAGGAAGGCCAGACGCCGCGACCAGCGCTGGAGCACCGGGAGGTCGTGGAAGCTGGTGTAGCCACCGAACAGCTCGTCGCCCCCCGTACCCACCAGCGCCACGGTGAAGCCGGCGTCCCGCACCGCGCGGGACATGAAGTAGGAGTTGAGACCGTCGAAGGTCGGCTGGTCCAGGCTGTCCAGCGCCTGCTCCATCCGGGACAGGAAGCCCTGCTCGGTGAGCAGCACCTCCCGGTGCTCGGTACCGATCGCCCGGGCGATGGCCCTCGCCGCGTGTCCCTCGTTGAACTCCTCCTCCTCGAAGGCCAGGGTGAAGGTGTGCACCGGACCCCGGGCGGCGCGTCGGGCGAGGTTCGCCACCGAGGACGAGTCGATGCCGCCGGAGAGGAACACCCCCAGCGGGACGTCCGAGACCAGGTGCTGCCGCACGCTCTCGGCGAGCACCGCCTCGAGCTCCTCCTCGGTCGCCGGAGCGCCCGTCCCTGCCGGGGGGAGCGACCAGTACGCACCCGACCGGACCAGGCTCCCGTCGTCCCGGTACACCGCCAGCTCGCCGGGGAGAAGCGACTCCACGCCCTCCACCGCGGTGCGCGGCCCCACCACGAAGCCGTTCCAGGCCACCGACGCCGCCGCCCACCGGTCCAGACGCGGCGTCCCGAGGAGCCCCGAGGCCAGGAGCGCTCGCACCTCGGAGGCGAAGGCCATCGACCAGCCGGCGTCCGGGTCGGCGTTGCGCGCCACGTAGAGCGGCTTGATGCCCAGCGGGTCGCGGGCCAGGAGCAGGGTACGGGCGCGCGGATCCCAGCAGGCGAAGGCGAACATCCCCCGGAAGGACCCGAGCGCCTCGGGACCCTCGAGGGCGAGGCTCCGGAGCACCACCGCCGCGTCGCCGGTGGACTGGAAGCTCTGCCCCGCACGGACCAGCCGCTCGCGCAGAGCCTGGAAGTTGTAGACCTCGCCGTTGAAGACCAAGGTGTGCCCGCCCACCGGGTCCACCATCGGCTGGTGGCCGGCGGGCGAGAGGTCCAGGATGGCGAGGCGGCGGAAGGCGAGCAGCGCCCCGCGTCCGTCGGCGCCCGCGGCGGACTCCCAGCTCCCCTCGTCGTCCGGCCCCCGGTGCACCATCGCCGCGCTCATCCGGGCGAGCGCGGCCCGGCTCCGCTCGTCGATGCGTCCCACGATGCCGGCAATTCCGCACACGAGGCCCGCCCTCCCCGACTCTAGGACCGCGCCTGGAAGTGGCGCCGGATGGCGGTGACGATGCGGCCCGACGCCAGGCCGTCACCGTAGGGGTTCCTGGCCTGGGCCATCGACGCGTACGCGGCCGGATCGGTGAGCAGGCGCGTGGCATGGGCGGCGATCTCGCTCGCCTTCGGGCCGGTGAGGATCGCCGTGCCCGCGGCAACCCCCTCCGGCCGCTCGGTGGTGTCCCGCATCACCAGGACCGGCTTCCCCAGGGACGGCGCCTCCTCCTGCACCCCGCCGGAGTCGGTGAGCACCAGGCGCGAGGCGGCGAGCAGGGCGACGAAGTTCCGGTAGCCCTGCGGGGCGATGAGCCGCACGTTGCGCAACCCCCCGAGGAGCCGGTTCACGTGGACCTGGACGTTGGGGTTCAGGTGCACCGGGTAGACGAAGCGGTGGTCGGCGAAGCGCTCGGCGAGGGTGGCGATGGCCTGGCAGATCTGCTCGATGCCCTCCCCGAAGTTCTCGCGGCGATGCCCGGTGATGAGCACCGTCGGTACCTCGGACCAGTCGGGTGCGACCAGCTCCCGCAGCTCGGCGTCGATCCGCGCCCGGAGCCGCGGGTCGCTCCGCTGGTTCCCCACCTCCAGCAGGAGGGCGTCGATGACCGTGTTCCCGGTCACGGTGATGCTCTCCTCGCAGATGCCCTCGCGCAGCAGCGCCGCCCTGGCTCCCTCGGTGGGCGCGAAGTGGAGCGCCATCAGCGGGGTGGCGAGCTTCCGGTTCACCTCCTCGGGGAAGGGTGACCAGATGTTGCCCGTCCGGAGCCCGGCCTCCACGTGCCCGATGGGGATGCGCCGGTAAAAGCAGGCCAGGGCCGCGACCAGCACCGTGGTGGTGTCGCCCTGCACCAGCGCCAGGTCCGGCTGCCCCGAGCCCAGCCACCCGTCGATGCTCTCCATCAGCCGCGCGGTCAGCCCGGCCAGCGTCTGGTCGGGGCGCATCACGTCCAGGTCCGCGTCCACCTGGAAACCGAAGGTCTCGGTGACCTGCCAGAACATCTCCCGGTGCTGGCCGGTGGCCACCACCGAACAGCGGAAGTCGTCGGAGGCGCGGAGCGCCGCCACCACCGGGGCGAGCTTGATCGCCTCGGGCCGGGTCCCCATGAAGACCACCACCTTCTTCGGACCGCTCACGGGGACGTGGCTCCTCGCCGACGGCGGCCGATGATCTCCCCCGACGCCACCCAGATGAACTCGGAGTTGGTGGTGAGGTAGCGCTTCCACATCTTGCGCGGCTCCATCGCCAGCCGCCAGGACCACTCCAACCCTGCCCGCCGGAGAATCAGCGGCGCCCGGCGCACCTGGCCGGCGAGCACGTCGAAGCTGCCCCCCACGCCCATGATCACCGGCACGTCGAGCCGCGCGCGGTGCCGCTCGGAGAAGACCTCCTTGAACGGGGTGGGCATCCCCACGAAGAGGAGGTCCGGTCGCGCCGCGCGGATCTCCTCCACGATGGCGGGGTGATCGGCCGGCCCGAAGTACCCGTTGCGCAGGCCCGCCACCCGGAGTCCGGGGTAGTCGGTGGCGCAGCGAGAGGCGAGCGCCTGCACCACCTCCTCCTTCGCGCCCAGGAAGTACGCCGACAGGCCCCGTCTCCCGCCGGCCTCGAGCAACCCAGCCATGAGGTCCACCCCGGTCACCCGCTCGGGCACCGGGGTGCCGGCGCCGCGCAGCGCCCACACCACCGACATCCCGTCGGCGAGCACCAGATCGCCCGCGCGGGCTGCGTCGCGCAGCTCGGGGTCGCGGCGCATCATGCAGAGGATGCCGGCGTTGGCGGTGATGACCGTGTGCGGGGCACGCGGCGCCTCGCACCAGGCGAGGCAGCGCTGGAGCGCCGAGTCCATGGTCTCCGGATCGAACCGGAGCCCCATCAGCTCGCGGCGGGTGGTGAGCTCAGGCAAGCGCGGCTCCAGAGACGTCGGGGTGGCGGGCCTTCCACACCCCGGCCCGCTCGGCGACCACCTTCCGCGTCGCCGACCGCTTGCCCATCACCAGCGCCAGGTGCTGGTACCGCCGGACGAAGCGGCGGAACTCGGGGTCGTCGTAGCGCGGGGCGCCGCGGACCGCGCTGGAGAAGTATCCCCAGAGCATGGCTGCGCTTCCGCTCAGCACCGGGTGCTGCGAGAGCCGGGAGGCCGCCACCGCGAGGTAGTAGAGCGGCGAGGTACCCATGAAGTACTGGCCGAAGCCGGCGCGCACCCGGCCGGTCCAGATCCCCGTCTGGCTCGCACCCTGCGGACGCAGGTGGACGAAGCGCAGCGACGGGTCGTCCACGCTCTCGGCCATCCAGCCGAGCATCCGCGCCCGGTGGCAGTCGATTCCGTCCCACATCACCTGCCGGACGAAGCCGCCGATCTCCTGGAAGCACTCCACCCGGTAGAACTTGGTCATCCCCACCGACATCTCGTCACCGCAGACCTCGGGGACCAGCGCCTGACTGCGGGGATGCACGAACCAGGGCTTGCCGGAGGTGGTGCCCAGGCGGGGCTCAGCTTCCATCCGCAGCAAGAGCCCCTCGAAGTAGCGGGGCGGCAGATCGAGGTCCATGTCCAGCTTGCACAGGTAATCGAACTGGCCGAGGTCCACCCCCTCCAGCCCGGCATAGAACGCCTCGACCACGCCGGGGCCCACGCTGCGCCGGCCGCGATCCTCTCGCCGAACCACCGTGAGGTACGGAAGGCGCGCGGCGTACTCGGCGAGGATGGCCGGCGTCTCGTCCTTCGAGCCGTCGTCGACGACGATCCACGACGCAGGAGGAACGGACTGGGCGGCGACGCTGTCGAGCGTGCGGCGGATGTACGCCGCCTCGTCGCGGCAGGGTGAGACGAGCAGGTATCGGCGCCCGGCGGGCACTGGGTTCTTCCCTCCGGAAGACGGCGGGCAACAGTATTCGCGCGGAGGCCGCACTGTCGACGCCGGGCGATCGCCAGGCGACGCCGGCGCCGCGCGCGCCACGGACGCGTGTCGAGCCTGTCACCTGGGACCCGCCGCGTGCTGGTGACATCGACTCGGTGAGTCCACGCTGACCCTGCCCTCTGGATCGCCATTCGTGCCGGTGTCGCCCGCCGCCGCCGCGCCCCGTGTTATGAGCCGCGCCCGTGCGGGCTCCCGTGCCGATGCGCTCCGCGCGCCTGAGCATCCTCTGCCTCTCGCAGATGCCTCCCAGCCCACCGCGGTTCGGAGCTCAGGCACGGATGCACGGGCTGTGGACCGCGCTGGCCCGGCAGCACGATCTCACCAGCGTGGCGCTGGCCGATGACGGGTTCGACCTCGAGGAGTGCCGCGCCGCCATGGGGCGCTACAGCCAGGAGGTCCTGCTGCTCCCCAACCCCCGCGGCCGAGGCGGGGCGATGAAGCGCGCGCTCCAGCTCCGGTCACTGGCCTCGGTGCACAGCTTCGAGCGGCACCGGGTCGAGGTGCCGGCCCTCGGCCGGGCGCTGGACCAGCTGCTCCGGACGCGCCGCTTCGACGTGGTGAACGTGGAGTTTCCCTACCTCGCTCATCTGCGGCTGCGGCAGGCGCCCCCGGGCACCCGGCCCCCGGCGGTGGTGGTGGACTCGCACGAGATCGCCCACGAGATGGTCCGGCAGTTCGCGGCCGGCAGGGGGAGCCTCGGACGGACGGTGTACGCCAGTCTCAACTGGCGCAAGCTCCGCCACGAGGAGCTGGCCGCCTACCGCAGCGCCGACGGCGTCGCGGTCTGCAGCGAGGCCGATCGGCAGCGGGTGCTCCGGGACGTTCCGTCTGCCCGGACGGTGGTGGTGCCCAACGCCGCGGACGTCGACCACTACCGGCCGCGCAGCGGAGACCCCTCGCCGGACGGGCGGACGGTCCTCTTCTTCGGGCTCCTCTCCACCCTGCCGAACATCGACGGGATCCGCTGGTTCGTCCGGGAGGTGTGGCCTCGCATCACCGCCGTCCGTCCCGACGCCCGGCTGGAGATCCTCGGCAAGGGCGCACCGCGCGAGGTGGAGGCCCTGGCCGCACCGGGCATCGAGGTGGCCGGCTTCGTCGAGGATCTGCGACCCCATCTGGCCGCCGCCGCGGCGGTGGTCGTGCCGCTGCGGCTGGGCGGGGGCACCCGGCTGAAGATCGTGGAGGCGATGGCGATGGCCAGGCCCATCGTCTCCACCCGGCTCGGGGCGGAGGGCATCGAGGCGGAGCCCGGGCGGGAGCTCCTGCTCGCCGACGAGCCGGAGGCCTTCGCCGCGGCGGTGCTCCAGCTGCTCCAGGACCCGGCCAGCGGAGCTCGGCTGGGCAGCGCTGCGCGCCGGCTCTCCGAGGAGCGCTACTCCTGGACCGGCGCGGCCACGGCGATGGACGGACTGTTCCAGCAGGTTCTCGAGCGGAGGCGAACGTGAGGGCGGCGCTGATCGGCGCCGGGCAGATCGCCCGGCAACACCTGAGCTGTCTGCAGAGCATTCCGGAAGTGGAGGTGGCGGCCATCGCCGACCTCGCCCCCTCGGTGGCCGAGGCCGCGGCGGAGCGACATCGGATCTCCCGCTGGTACACCGACCACCGGACCATGCTCGCCGAGGTCCGCCCCGACGTGGTGCACGTCACCACTCCGCCCGGCTCGCACCTCCGCCTGGCCCTGGACGCGCTCGAGGCCGGAGCCCACGTGGTGGTGGAGAAGCCGGCCACCACCACCCTCGCCGAGCTGGAGCAGCTGGCGCGCCGGGCGGAGCAGGCCGGCCGGGCGCTGGTCGAGGACTACAACTACCTCTTCAACCGCGGGCCGCAGCAGATCCTCCGGCGGATCGAGACCGGCGAGCTGGGGAGCGTGGTCCACGTCGAGGTGAGCATCTGCCTCGACATCCTCGGTCCCACCGGGTTCGCCGATCCGAACGTTCCCCACCCCGCGCTCGGGCTCCGGGGCGGCGCGATCGCCGACTTCCTTCCCCACCTCGCCTCGCTGGCGCACCTCTTCGTCGGACGGCACCGCTCGGTCCGCACGCTGTGGACCAAGCGCAGCGCCACGGTGCTCCCCAGCGACGAGTTCCGGGCGCTGGTCGAGGGCGAGCGAGGCACGGCCTCGCTGTCCTTCAGCGGCTCGTCGCAGCCGGACGGGTTCTGGCTCAGGGTCTACGGCACCCGGATGCTCGCCACCGCCAACCTCTTCGAGACCCGGGTCACCTTCGACGGGCTGCGCCCAGGACCGAAGCCGCTCCGGCCCTTCGTCAATGGCCTGGTGGAGGGCAAGGACGTGGCCCGGGCGGCGGTGGGCACGCTGCTCCGGAAGTTCACCGGGGGTCCGGGGAGCTACGAGGGCCTCTTCGAGCTGCTCACCGGGGTCTACCGCGCCCTCCGGAACGGGAGTGAGCTGCCGGTGACCCTGGGCCAGGTGCTCGAGGTGAACCGGATGGTCGAGGCGCTCAAGCCGGTGGACGAGGCGCCCGGGGTCCAGCCGCTCCGGATCGCCGCTGGCCGGGACGGAGGTCGCTCGTGAAGGCGCTGGTCACCGGGGCGGCGGGCTTCCTCGGGCGGCACGTGGTGAGCGCGCTGCTCGAGCGCGGGGTGGCGGTGCGGGCAATGGTGCGCCCGGCGGCCCGGATCGAGGGGCTCGGCTGGCCGCCCTCGGTCGAGGTGGTCCGCGCGGACCTGCGCTCCTCCCCCGACCTCCACCGCGCCTTCGACGGGGTGGAGGTGCTGGTGCACCTCGCGGCGGCGGTGAGCGGCGGCGAGGACGCCCAGTTCGCCGCCACGGTGGTGGGCACCGAGCGGCTGCTGGAGGCCATGGCCCGCACCGACTGCCGCCGGGTGGTCCTGGCGAGCAGCTTCAGCGTCTACGACTGGAGCGCCATCGAGGGGACGCTGGACGAGGACTCACCGCTCGAGCCCGTTGCCGACCTCTACGCCCGCGACGGCTACTCCATCGCCAAGTCGTGGCAGGAGCGGGTGGCGCGCCGCGCCTGCGCCACCCACGGCTGGGAGCTGACCGTCCTGCGCCCGGGCTTCATCTGGGGACGGGACCACGCCTACCTGGCGGCGCTCGGGGTGCAGATCTCGCGGCTGCACCTGGTCATCGGCCCCCTCTCCCGCCTGCCGATGACCCACGTCGAGAACTGCGCGGACCTCTTCGCCCTCGCCGCAGTGGATCCCCGCGCCCGCGGGCAGACCTTCAACGTGGTGGACGGCGAGGGCGAGCGGATCTGGTCGTTCCTCGGCGACTACCTGCGCGGCAAGGGGGAGCGCGGCATCCGGATTCCCGTCCCGTACCGGCTGGTGCACCGGGCGGTGCAGCTGGCGTTCTCCACCGTGTTCCGGCGGAACCTCAAGCTCCCGCAGATCCTCATCCCGGTCCGGTTCGAGTCGCGGCTGAAGCCACTTCGGTACACCCACCGGCGCGCACGGGAGGTGCTCGGATGGTCGCCCCCGCTCGCCTTCGAGGAATGTCTGCGCCGCACCTTCGAGCCCGCAGGCCCGGCGCGGGCGGTGGCATGATCGGGGCCGGGCGCCAGAACGCCATCGGGGCGCGCCGGCGGCGGCCTTCCCTGACGTGGAGAGTCACATGCATCGAACGGGCTCCGTGAGCCGCCTCGTCTTCCTCCTCGGCGGATCCGCCATCGCCGCCTGCGCCTGCTTCGGGAAGGTGCAGTCCTCCGGTTCCGGCGGAGGAACGGGGGGGCTGCAGGTCTCGCTGTCCGCGACCAGCGTCGTCCTCGCCCCGGGCGGGACCTTCACCTTCACCGCCACGGTGAGCGGGGCGAGCGGCGGCCAGTCCACCTCGGTGTCCTGGGCCGTCCAGGAGGGCGCCTCGGGCGGCACCATCGACGCGACCGGGAAGTACACCGCGCCGGCCACCGAGGGCACCTACCACGTGGTCGCCACCAGCTCCGCGGACGCGACCGTGGCCGCCACCGCCACGGTGACCGTCACCTCGCTGACCGCGCTCGGCCCCGACCGGCGGACCCTCTGGAACCCCGGAGTGACCGGAGGAATCCCCACCACCCGGAGCACGGCGTGCAAGACCGTGGACGCAGCGACCTACGGAAACGGCAGCGCGGACGCGACCGCCGGCATCCAGGCCGCCATCGACGCCTGCCCTGCCGGCCAGGTGGTGCTGCTCTCGGCGGGCACCTTCACCATCAACGGCGGGAACTTCCTGCTCCTCGACAGGGGCATCACCCTGCGCGGTGCCGGGCCGGACAAGACCACCCTCCAGAAGACCGATGGAGCCAAGCCCGGCCAGGAGCAGACCGGGCCCAACCCCTCGCCGCTGATCATCATCGGGCCGGCGCGCTACAGCAACGGCACCACCGCCTCGGTCAACCTGACGGCGGACGGGGCGAAGGGCTCGAGCTCCATCACCGTGGCCAGCACCGCCGGCTTCAGCCCCGGGCAGTTCGTCCTCCTCGACGAGCTGTCCGGCGCCGACTGGCAGCCGGACCCCGCCGGCCGCGGGCAGATCTGGGCCTCGCCGGACTTCCGGGTGGTCTGGCAGCGGCACAACCCCTCTCAGGGGACGGACGATCCGTTCCCCGACGCCTTCGGCTGGTTCAGCCGGTCGGATCGCCCCACCAACGAGATCAAGCAGATCGACCACATCAGCGGGAGCACCATCTTCTTCAACACCCCGATCCACATCTCCTACCGGACGTCGCACACCGCGCAGCTCTCCACCTTCAGCGAGCAGTTCACCCAGGGCGCCGGGGTGGAGGAGCTGAAGGTGATCGGCGGCGACCAGGGGAACATCCGCTTCCACTGGGCGGCGAACTGCTGGGCGAAGCGGATCGACAACACCGTGTGGCACGACGAGGGCTTCGCCCTCGAGCGCTCCTTCCGGATCACCCTCAGCGAGTCGTACGTGCACGACGCGGCGTGGGCCCAGCCGGGGGGTGCCGGCTACGCGATCAGC
Source organism: Myxococcaceae bacterium (assembly GCA_035519675.1). GTDB lineage: Bacteria > Myxococcota > Myxococcia > Myxococcales > Myxococcaceae > RPRB01. The sequence goes on along the minus strand of DATIWB010000003.1, from coordinate 28,727 downwards.
CTCTCCGACGGCAGCTCGGAGGCGCTGATCGAGAACTCCATCATCGTCAAGGCCAACAAGGTGATGGTGGGCCGCTCCGCGGGGACCGCCTCGGTGTTCGGCTACAACTACGTCGACGATGGCTACATCAACACCAACACCAACTGGATCGAGGTCGGCCTCAACGCCTCGCACATGGTGGGGTCACACCACGTGCTCTTCGAGGGGAACTACGGCTTCAACTTCGACTCCGACAAGACCCACGGCAACGCCATCTACCACACGGTCTTCCGCAACCACCTCCGCGGAGTCCGGAAGGACTTCGGCGACGCCACCTCCGGGAACGGACCCAAGCGCTGCGCCGGAGCGACCTACTACTCGTACTGGCACAGCTTCGTGGGGAACGTGCTCGGGGCGGCGGGGCAGATGACTGGCTGGGTCTACGAGTCCGGCGACCTCGACACTCCGTCCCTCTACAAGTTCGGCTGGGACGACTGGGCGCCCTACCCGGTGGACCCCAAGGTGACCGAGACCGCGGTGCGCCACGGCAACTTCGACTACCTCACCAACACCGTCCGCTGGGATCCGGCGTTCAGCGAGCGCACCCTGCCGAGCTCGCTGTACCTGGGCCAGAAGCCGGCGTTCTTCTCCACGGGCAAGGGCTACACCTGGCCCTGGGTGGACCCCACGGGTACCAGCACCCAGCTGTACGAGCTCCCGGCCAAGGCCCGCTACGACGCAGGCACGCCGTTCGTGCAACCCTGAGCAGGTGTCACGCTCCTCCAAGCCGCGTGCGCTGGTCGTCGGCGCGGTGGCCCTGGTGGCGCTGGCCGGGCTCGCCGGCAGTGCGCCGGGACGGAGGCTCGTCCGCTCGGTCCTCGCCACCTGGCCGGAGCACCGCCGTGCCCGGCAGCGCGTCCCCGAGGAGCCGTTCGGGCTGCTCGCTGCCTCCCAGGTCGGCTACGCGCCGGGGATGGTCAAGCGCTTCAGCGCCCCGGTTCCCTTCGAGCGATTCCGGGTCGTGCAGGAAGCCGACGGCGAGCCCGCCTTCCAGGGGGAGCCGGACTGCGAGCAGCCCGTCACCGGACTGGGCCCGGTCACCCGGGTGCGGGTCGGCGACTTCTCGGGCCTGGACACCCCGGGCCGGTACCACCTGGAGGCGGCGGGCCTGGTCAGCCACCCGTTTCGCATCGGGGCGGAGGTGTACGACGCCCCGGTGCGGGCGGTGCAGCGGGCGTTCTACTTCCAGCGCGCGTTCACCGCGGTGGAGCCGGTCCACGCCGAGGGCCCGTGGGCTCACCCCAGCGACGCGGCCCTCGCTCCGGCCGGGGTGCGGGGCGGGTGGCACGACGCGGGTGACGACTCGCTCTACAGCGCCTCGCTGAACTCGGCCCTCTTCTGGCTGCTCCAGACCCACGCCGACTTCGCCCCTGCCGCAGACGACCGGAACATCCCCGAGTCCGGCAACGGGGTGCCAGACCTCCTCGACGAGGCGCGCTGGGGGCTGCAGTGGCTCCTCTCGGTCCAGGACGGAGGCGGCGGGTTCCAGAACGGCACCTGCGCCGAGCGCTATGGCCCCTACGGGACCAACCTCCCGCACACCATGCGCCCGTACCGGGCCGGCGAGGTCGGCACCCTGGCCACCGCCCGCGCGGTGGGCAACCTCGCCACCGCGGCGGCGCTCTACCGGAACGTGGACCCCGCGTTCGCCGCACGCGCGCTCCAGGCCGCCTGGGGCGGCCAGCGCTACCTCGACGCCCACCCCGAGACGAGCGATGGGCCGACCTGCCCGGCCTACCGGGCCGACGGCGACCGCGCGGTGGGACGACAGACCCGCGCCTTCGCCGCCGCGGGGATGCTGCTCGCCACCGGCGCCGAGCGTTTCCGGGAGGACTTCGACCGGGCGTTCACCCCGGCGGACACCGACCCGAGCTACATGAACGTGCAGGGGTTCGCAGTGAGGCTCTACCTCCGTGCCCCAGCTGGTTCGCCGGAGCGCCAGGCCGAGCTCCGCGGCCTGCTGGCCCGCCACGCCGCACGAACCCGCGCGCAGGGCGATGGGAATCCATTCCAGCGAAGCGCCCCCACCTTCTGGGGCTCGCTCGGCGCCGGCTTCGTTCGCGCAGGGTTCTCCAGCATCCCCCGCTGCCTGGAAGACCCCGTTGCCGCGGCCGCGGACTGCGAGCAGGCGCTGGCCAACGTCCACCACCTGCTCGGCCGCAACCTGCTCCACTTCACCTACGTGAGCGGGCTGCCCGGGGTGAGCCACGGACGGCGCCATGCGTTCCACCACTGGCTGGCCGCCCTCCGGGCCGAGCCGTTCCTGTTCCCCGGCCTGGTCGCGGGCGGCCCCAACGACACGCCCGAGCCCGCCGACGTCTCCAACCCGCTCGCCCGACCCGTGCCCATCTGGGGCTACTGGGGGGACCCGGCGTTCCCCCGCGACGCATCGACGCCGTACGAGCAGCGCTACACCGACAACGACAGCTACTCCACCAACGAGGTCTCGCTCGACTGGCAGGCCCCCGTGCTCTACGGGCTGTACTTCGCCCAGTGGGTCGCCCGTCACCCGGCGATCCCCCGGCCGATTGAGGCACGCGCGCCGAACGGTAAGCTGCCCCGGTGCGATCGACGCCACACCCCCGACTGACCGGCCACCTCCCGGGGCTCGACGGGGTACGCGGGCTCGCCATCCTCATGGTGATGGCAGTGCACTTCGTGGGCGACGCCTCCGCCCGCAGCCACGTGCAGCGGGCGGTGGTGAAGGCGGCGAGCTACGGGGTGCTGGGGGTGGACCTGTTCTTCGTCCTCTCCGGGTTCCTCATCACCGGGCTGTTGCTCGAGGCCAAGGGACAGCCGCACTACTTCCGGAACTTCTACGCCCGGCGCACGCTGCGCATCTTCCCGCTCTACTACTTCGTCCTCGCGGTGCTGTTCATCGTGGTGCCGGCGGTGGCCACTCCCTCTCCACTGCTGGAGGTGGCCCGGCAGCGCCAGGTGTGGCTCTGGACGTACACCAGCAACTTCTACATCGCGGCGACCTCGTCCTGGGCCTCGCTCACCTACGTGAGCCACTTCTGGTCGCTGGCGATCGAAGAGCACTTCTACCTGGTCTGGCCGCTGGTGGTGTGGCTCTTCCGCCGGCCGGTCCTGGAGCGGATCTGCGTGGGGATCCTCGTCGCCGGGCTCGCTTTGCGCATCGGACTGGTCCTCGGCGGGGTGAGCGAGCTGTCGGTCTCGGTGCTGACCCCCTGCCGCATCGACACGCTCGCCGTCGGCGCGCTGCTGGCCATCCTGATCCGTCGTCCGGACGCCGGCGCGCGGCTGCTCGACCTGGCGCGGCCGCTGGCGGTGGGGCTGCTCGGGGCAGTGGTCGTCGTCTCCGCGTTCGGGGTGGTGACCAAGCTCTGCCTTCCGGTGCTGCACCAGCTCCGCGGCTCGCTCTGGGCGCTGTTCTTCGGTGCGCTCACCCTGCTCTCGCTGGGCGGCAGCTCCGGCCCGGGGGTGCTGGCCCGGGTGTTCCAGGGCCGGGTGCTCCGGTTCTTCGGCAAGTACAGCTACGGGCTCTACGTCTACCACGGGCTGTTCACCTGGTACCTGGTGGAGGCCCGGGCCAACGAGCGGCTCGATCGGCTCTTCGGGTACCACCATTCACTCACCATCGCCGCCCGGGCCATCCTCGGCGTGGGGGTGTCGGTGGTGCTCGCGGTGGCGAGCTACGAGCTGCTGGAGAGACGCTTTCTCGCCCTGAAGCGGTACTTCGAGGCTCAGGGGGAGCCGAGCACCGCGCCGATCAGCCGCCCCCGGCCGACCATCTCCACCGTGCGCTGAGCGTCGGGGATGCGGCTCCGGTCCTTCTCCAGCACCAGGAGGGCCGCGTCGCACGCCGAGAGCACGCGGATGGCGACCGGATTCTCCAGCGGGCTGTCGATGGCGATGAGGTAGCGCTTCCTCTCGCCGAGCGAGCTCACCTTCCCCACCGCGTGGGCGATGGCCTCGGCGCGGTCCATGGTCAGGTCGAGGATCTTCACCGCCTTGAGCGCCCGGTACTGGTTGGCCCGCGCCACCTCCTCCAGCTTCTGCACCAGGCGCCAGGCGCGCGGCGAGTCGTCCGGTGCGAGGATCGCCAGGCTCGTCCATTGCCGTCCAACCAGCGCGTACCAGAGCGCGGTCACGTCGTTGGCCGGTGGCTCGGGGGAAGCGCGGCGCGGAGCCTCGGCGGGGGTGCCGGAGGCGGACGTGGGCGCCGGCGTCGAGCTGGGCGTGGCGACAGGAGCTGGCGTCTGGCCCGACGGCCCGGTGGCAGCTTCCTCCTCCACCGGCGAATCGTTCTCAGAGACCACGGATCTCTCCGAGCAGCGGGATGCCCAGCGTGTGCTCCACCTGCCACGGCTCGACCAGCTTCCGTGACCAGAGGTCGATGAGCGCGGTGGAGAACACCGCGAGGAACAGCCCGGCCACGATGCTGGCGGGGATGATCAGCGCCGGCTTCGGCTTGATCGGGCCCCGCGGCTTCTGCGCCGGCCGGATGATGGTGTAGCGGTACTTGAACGCGGCCTGGGCGCTGTCCTGCTCCAGCCGCGCGGCCTCGACGCGATCGAGCAGCGCGTTGTACCGAGTGATGGCGTGGCGGACCTGCGACTTGGCGTACTCGATGTCTGGGTCCTCGGCCTCGCGCGGATCCTCCGCCTCGAGCCCCAGCGCACCGAGCCCCTCCCGGGCCCGGCTGGTGCGGAGCGGGACGTCGCTCATCAGGCCGCGGGTGTTCAGCTCTGCCTCCAGCGGGGCCAGCTCGCGCTGCAAGGTCACCACCTGGGGCGACTCCTTGCGCATCGCCTCCAGGCTCTGCTCCAGGTCGAGGACCGCGGGATGGCTCGGGGAGTACAGCGCGCGCAGCTCCTCCAGCTTGGCCTCGAGCTCCGTCACCCGGCGACGGCGGAATTCCTGAAGGTCGGCGATGGCCCGGCGACGGCTCTGGACCTGGACCAGCAGCTGCGAGATCTGGGGGTCGAGCGTCGTCCCCGGAGCCGGGGCGACCGGCCGACGCACCACCTTGCCCAGCTTGGAGGCGCGCGCCGCCCTCAGGTTCTCCAGCTGCGCCCGCGTCTCGTCGAGCGCCTCCCGGGACTTCGCGGCGCGGTTCTCCAGGACCACGATGGCGTCACCGATGCTGGAGATCTCCGCGGCGTGCCGCGCCTCCAGGAAGTTCTCCAGGGCCGCGTCCACCAGCCGGTACGCCAGCTCGCCGTCGGGGAAGTGGATCCCGATCGAGACGGTGCCCTCGGTGTTGTCGACCCACAGCCGCTTCTCCAAGAGCCCGACGAAGTTCTCCAGCACCTCGTCCTTGGTCTGCGGAGCGAAGAGCCGGGCCCAGAGCGCATCCTTCACCCGGAGGAGCGGGGCCCGCCGCTCGGGCCACCTCTTGATGAGGTCGGTCTGCTGGATGAGGGCGATGAGGTTGTCGTGGCGGAGCACCGTCTCTGCCGCCTGCTTGCTGGGGATGTCCACCTCCCCCCCGGAGCCCCGGCCGCTCAGCGCGGCGATGACCTCGGCCCGCTGCGCCTGAAGGGTGGTCTGCACCTCGTAGGTCTTGGGGAGCACCGCCATCAGCCCCACGGTGGCCCCCACCACCCCGAACCACACCAGGACCAGCACCACCTTGTGGCGCGCCATCGAGCGGCCCACGAGCCCCAGAAACCGGCCGATCGCCGCCCAGTTGAAGAGATCGAGCGAGGTGCCTTCGGGCCCGTGGCGCGGCATCGGTCATCGCAGACTGCCAGGGTCGGTGCCCAGGCCGAAAGAGGGGCCCCAGGAGTGCTAGGCTTCCTCACCCCGTGCTGAAGTTCCTGCTCCTTTCCATCGTCCTGTTGACCTTCATCATCCCGGCGTACGCGGCGCGGGGGAAGGATCCGCGGCGGGCGCTCCTCTCCGCGCTCGGGGCCATGGCCCTGGTCGAGCTCGGCTACGCCTTCTTCCTGCTCCTCGTGTACCCGCGTCTCGTCTGACCCATGGACGTGAAGCTCGCCGTCCCCGCGTCGGCCTCGCCCTCCTGGTTGCCCGCCGCCCTGACCGCGGCGCTCTGCCTGGCGACCGTGACCGCGCTGATCGCCGGCAACGGGAACCTGGCCCTGGCGCTCGCTCCCGGGCTCGTGGCCCTGCTGGTGGTCGCCATCTGCTTCCTCCCCCTGCGCGGGACGGTGCTCGTGCTCCTGGTGCTCGCCTGGGCGCTGGAGGCTCCGGGGGACGCCTTCGGGGCCGGGTTGTTCCCGACCCCCTGGAACATCGTCGGGCGACTGCTGTGGGGGAAGCTGAACGGGGTCATCCCGATCGGCGCGCTGGTCGTCAGCGGGTTCGACCTGCTGGCCCTGCTCCTGTTCGCGGTCATCGCCTACCGCCACGCCCGCCGGTCCACCCTCGACACCGTCGGCTGGGTCGACGCGCCGCCGCCGCTGGCCAGCTTCGCCTGGATCTCGGTGGGGGCGGTGCTGCTGATGAGCGCCCACGGCCTGGTGACCGGCGGGAGCTTCCGCTTCATCCTCTGGCAGTCGACCCGGTGGGTCTACATCCCCATCGTGTACCTGCTCATGAAGCAGGGGCTCCGCGGTCCGCGTGACGGGCTCGAGGTGGGCAAGCTGCTCCTCGGGGTCGGCCTCTTCCGGGCGGGCGAGGCCATCGTCTTCCGGCTCATCTACCCCTCCACCGACGTGCTCCCGCACGCCACCACCCACGCCGACTCGGTCCTCTTCGCCACCTGCGTGGCCATCCTCGGGGCGCTGCTCCTGGAGATGCCCAGGAAGCGGATCGTCGCCATGGTGGCGGTGCTGCTGCCCATCTTCGTCTGGGCCATCAAGGCCAACAACCGGCGCCTGGTCTGGGCCGAGCTGGGTGTGGTGGCCCTGGTCTTCTGGATCGTGAGCCCCTGGACGCCTCTGAAGCGCAAGCTGGCCCGGCTGGCCGTCAAGATGGCTCTGCCGCTGGTCCTCTACGGCGTGGTGGGCTGGGGGTCGGAATCGGTGGTCTTCGCGCCGGTGCGGAAGGTCCGCTCCATGACCGATTCCCAGGTGAACACCTCCACCCTCTGGCGCGACTGGGAGAACTACGACCTCGTCTACACCTACGGGCAGGCGCCGCTGCTCGGGCTGGGGTTCGGCCACCCGTTCATCGAGAAGGTCAAGCTCCCCGACGTGACCGCGCACTACGAGCTCGAGCCGTACGTGCCCCACAACAGCGTGCTCGGGCTCTGGGCGTTCGGCGGGCTGGTGGGGTTTGGCCTCATCTGGGCCGTGTTCCCGGTGGGGATGTTCTTCGCCGTGCGGGCCTACCGCGTCTGTCGCACCCCGCGGGACCGGGTGGCCGCGCTCGGCGCCATGGCCGCGCAGGTTTGCTACGTGATGCAGGGGTACGGCGATCTGGGCTTCGGCGCCTGGGGGCCGCTGTTCACCCTCTGCGCCAGCTATGCGGTGGTGGGGAAGATCTGCCTCGCCAACGGCGGCTGGGGCCCCATCCCCGCGAGCGTGCCGGTCAGCGGCGAGTCCCCGCCGCCCCACGGCACCGTCCCCCTCCGCAGCGCGGGCTGACGTCCTCGGGGAGTGTCGCCGTGGCGACAGCGCGCCTGGGCCCGGCCCACACCGGGGGCAGTGCCTAGCTTGCAGCCTCCGTGCACCTGCTCCTCCTGGCCCTGCTCGCGCAGGCCCCCGACCCTGGCGCACCTGCCCCCTCGGAGGCCACCGCCGAGACAGCGTCGGAGTCTCCCGTCCGTCCCGAGGACTTCACCCTCTGCGAGCCGGGCGGACGGGCCCACCAGGGCAGCCGTCCGGGCGACTTCGAGCTGGCGCCACCCGACCCGGAGGCCTTCAAGGTCGGCGCCAAGGACAGCGGCTTCGACCTCGTGCCCATCCCGGTGGCGTCCTTCAACTCCGACACCGGGTTCGGCGTGGGGCTGGTTCTGCTGACGTACCTCTATGCGAAGGACTACCGGCCCTACCAGCACGGGTTCACCGCCCAGTTCTTCGCCACCACCACCGGCTTCCAGGGGCACTACATCACCTGGGACGCGCCCCACCTGATCGGGCCGGTGCGGGTCGAGGCCCGTCTCGAGTTCCACAAGGACCTCTATGCCCCCTACTACGGCCCGGGGAACCACACCTTCCCCGGTCAGCTCCTGGAGGGACCGGACAAGTTCTTCGGCTACCTGAACGTCTGGACCTCCGACTGGATCCGCTTCCGCATCAAGCCGCTGGGAGACGGCGCGCCGCTGACGCTCTACGCCGGCTACCAGTACCGCTACTTCTGGATCACCCCTTACGCTGGCTCGAACCTGGACCTGGAACGCCCCAACGGTGTCACCGGAGGCCGGAACGGTGCCGCGGCCGCCGGCATCCTCCTCGACACCCGCGACGACGAGCAGAACACCCACTCCGGCTTCCTGGTGCAGCTCGCGGGACGGATGGCGCGGCCGTGGACCGGGAGCCTGTTCAGCTACCAGGGCGTCACCTTCGGCACCCGCATCTTCGTCTCCCTCTGGACGCCGCGGCTGGTGCTCGCCCTGCACGGCGAGGCCGACCACCTCTGGGGCGACGTGCCCTTCTGGGAGTGGAACCAGCTCGGGGGCATCGCCAGCGTGGAGGGCCTCGGAGGGCTGGACACCGTCCGCGGCGTGCCCCGGAACCGCTACGGAGGGAACACCAAGGTGCTCGGAAACGTCGAGCTCCGGTGGGCGACGGTGGAAATTCCCTGGGGGCCAGCGCCGCTGCAGATCGGCCTGTCCGGGTTCTACGACACGGGCCGCGTCTGGCAGCCGGGGCAAGAGAACGGGAAGTTCTTCGATTCCAGCCAGTGGCACAGCGGAGCGGGCGGGGGCCTGCGACTGATGCGCCGGGCCGCGGTCATCCGCGCGGATTTCGGGTTCGACCTCGACACCAAGCGGACCGGCATCTACATCGCCTTCGGTCAGCTCTTCTGAGCCAGCGCCGCCGGACGGGCATGCAGGACAGGACGCGCTCAGGCCGTGAGCCAGGCCCGCAGCTCGGGCGGAGCCGAGCTCTCCGCGCGCACTCCGGGCTCGATGGTCAGCGGCACCGCGACGAATCCCCGGTGGGCGAGCGCGGCCAGGAGCGCGCGCCGGGCGTCCTCGTCGGGCGAGAAGAGCACGCAGCCGTCCCCACCGCCCGCGCCGCTCACCTTCCCGGTGCTCCCCGCGGTCCGGGCCAGGGAGAGGATGCGGCCGGTGCCGGGCGTGCCGACGCCCGGGAGTGACTCCAGCAGTTGCTCCAGGCCCTGGCACGCCTCGTCCACCTGGGCGAAGCGCGAGCGCCGCAGCCCGTCCTCCAGCTCGCGACCGAGCTCGTCACTCGACTCGATGAAGCGGTGCCGCGCTGAGCCGGCCAGCGCCGTCTCCGCCCGGGCGATCATCCTCGGCGTCGAGGCGCTCTGGCCGCTGAAGGCGTAGCTCGCCGGGAGCGCCGTGCTTCCGAGCCGGACCACGTCCGGCGCGCCGGCTGCGGCGAGCCCGAGCGACAGCGTCGCTGCCCCGGTGACGCGCTCCAGCGGCCAGCGCCGGTAGCGCAGGAGCCCACCCACCGCGCATGCCGCCACGTCCCCGCCGCTGCCACGTCCGCTCTGCACCTCGGCGTGGGCGAGCATCGCCAGCGCCAGCGGCGGGCGCACCTCGAGCAGCCGGGCCCCGCTCTCCACCGCGAGCACCACCGCCCGCGCCGAGCTCCCGAGGCCCAGCTTGTGCCCACCGGGGCCGGGACCCGTGGGCGACAGTGCAACCTCCAGCCCGAGCGACTCGCGCGCCCGCGCCCGCACCACCACGTCGAGCGCGCGGGCGGCGAAGGCGAACGGAGCGGACGGCTCGGCTGCCCAGCGCACCCCCAGCGGCGTCACCGTTCCCCGGAGCCGCCCCTCGGCCAGGACGAGGTGAACCTCCCGGTCCTCGCGCGTCCGGGCGAGCGCCGTGGCCCGCGGCCCGACGCCCAGCAGCCGCGCCGTCCCGCCCCAGAGGACGGCGTACTCCCCGGAGAGGAAGAGCTTGCCCGGGGCCGAGAGGCAGACCTCCATCGTCCGTCCTCAGGGCTCGACGAGCCGGGCATCGCCACCGGGACGGCAGCGCACCACCTCGACCGCCCCTGCCTCGCGGGCCAGCCGCTCCACCTCCGCCTCGTGCGAGGCGAGGGTGAGCAGCACCGGGTTGGGCCCGGCGTCGAGGGTGAACCACACCGGCACCCCCCGGCGGCGCGCCGCCGGCAAGGCGAGGATGAGGCCCAGCGTGGCAGGGAGGAGGTAGCAGAGCGGCGGATCGGCGGCGAGCGCGGTGGCGTGCATGCGCCAGGCGTTGCGCTCCGACAGCGCACCCAGCGCCTCCAGGTCCCGGGCGGCGATGGCGGCGGTGGCCCGGGGAATCTCGGCCTCGGCGTCCTTCACCCATGCCGGGTAGTACGGCGAGGTCTCCACCGTCTGGGCCATGCCGTCGCGGCTGCCGACCTCCTTCTCCGCGCGGCTGAGCACCGCGACCAGCAGCCGCAGCTCGGGCCAGTGCCCCTCGGGGAAGGCCTGGGTGGCGACGCTGTCCTCTCCGTCGTCGCGGCTGCCGCGGTGCCAGATGCACACCCCGCCCTGCACGCTGCGGCAGGCCGAGCCGCTCCCCTCGCGCGCCAGCCGGGAGACGGCGGCGGGGGCGATGGAGAGTCCGGCCGCGGCGCGCCCGGCGAGGGCCAGCGCGGCGAACCCGGCGGCGCTCGAGGCCAGGCCCGCAGCCATGGGGAAGTTCCCCCGCGACTCGACGCGCACCGGCCCGAGCGCCCGGATGGTCCCGGCGCGCACCCGTTCGAGGAGCCCGAGCACCCTGGCCTTCTCCTTGCCCCGGGCCTCGCTGCCGTGGAGGGTCACCGCGTCGGCCGGGGCGCCGAACTCCACCGTGGTCACCACCTCCAGCGGGGCGAGGGTGACCGAGAGGCTGGACTGGTGGGGGAGGATCCGGAACGGGTCGCGCTTCCCCCAGTACTTCACCAGGGCGATGTTGGGATGGGCGCGCGCCGTGGCACGCGACGGGCTCATGGGGTGGGCTCCAGCTCCGAGGTGAGCACGGTGAGGCCGGCCTGCTCCAGTGCCCGCGACGGCCAGGGCGTCCCGAAGAGCGCCACCACCGCCCCGCCGTCACCCCCGGCCCCGGTGAGCTTCGCTCCCAGCGCGCCGGCCCGCCGCAGCGTGTCCACCGCGCTGTCCAGCGCCGGCGAGCTGACCCCGGCCGCCGCGAGGAGACCATGGTTGACGTTCATCGCGTCCCCGAGGCCCTCGAGGTCGCCGGCCTCGAGCGCCAGGGTACCCTCGGCGGCGAGGCGTCCCATCTCCTTGAACAGCCGGCCGTAACGCCCGGGCCAGCGTGCGGCGCGCCGGCGAAGCGCGGCCACCGTCTGCTGCGTCCCGCGGCGCGGGCCGACCAGGGCGAGGACCAGCGTCGCCCGGGCGCCGATGCGGACCTTGCGCACCACGGGCCGCCGCCCGGGCGCCGGACGCCGGTACAGCAGCGGGACGCCGTGGGCGCTCACGGTGTGGTCCACGCCCGAGGGGGTGCCGTGGAACGTCTCCTCCATCCGCAGGGCCAGGGCGAGCACCTTCGCCGGGCTCGGCCGGGCGCCGCTCGCCCCGAGCAACAGGCGCGAGACGGCGACCGCCAGGGCCGCCGAGCTGCCGAGCCCCATCGAGACCGGCAAGGTGGACGACAGGGCGATGCGCAGCAGCGGACGGCCGGTGGCCCCGGCGACGGTGTCGAACGCAGCGTCGAGCATCCGCCGCTGTGGCGCGCTGAGCTCGGGCAGCCCGGTCAGGGCGCAGCGGTCGCCCGGAGATGCCCGGGCGGTGACCCCGAGGGTGAGCGGGACGGCGAGCGCCGGCTGCCCGTACACCACCGCGTGCTCCCCGAGGAGAATCACCTTCCCCGGGCCGAACGCCTCGGGGAGGGGACTCCTCTGCGGCGCGCCTGCCGGGGCGGCGGACCTCCGCGCCGCGCTCGACCTCGGGCTCACGGCCGCTCGGTCGGCCCGTGCACGTCGGAAGGCCCGAGCGAGGCGAGGATCTCCCGCGCCTTGTCCACCTTGACCATGCCGCTCTTCACCAGCAGGTGCGCCACCTTCTCCACGTGGTCCCCGCGGGCCCCGGCGGTCACCGCCACGCAGCGGGCGTGGAGCGCCATGTGGCCCTTCTGGATGCCCACCGAACCGAGCGCCCGGAGCGCGGCGAAGTTCTGGGCCAGGCCCACCGCCGCGAACACCATGCTCATCTCGCGGGCGCCGTGGGTGCCGATCAGCTTCAGCGCCAGCTGAACTCCGGGGTGGATCTTGATCGGACCACCCACGGTGCCGAGCGAGAGCGGCAGCTCGATGCGGCCGACCAGGTGAGCGTCCTCCACGTACCACTGGGAGAGCGGCCGGTACTGCCCGTCGCGGCAAGCGAAGGCGTGCGCCCCGGCCTCGATCGCCCGCCAGTCCTGCCCGGTGGCGATGGCCACGGCGTCGATGCCGTTCATGACTCCCTTGTTGTGCGTGGCCGCGCGGTACGGGTCGGCCCGGGCGAACCGGCTGGCCTGGCTGATGCCCTCGGCGATCACCGGCCCGGGCATGTCGAAGTCCGCCAGCGCCTCGAGCGGGATCTGGCAGCTGGCCCGCGCCAGGCGCCGGTCGGCGAGGTTGCTGAGGATGCGCAGGTAGACGTGCCCGCCGGTGATCTGCTCGATCAGCGGGGCCACGCCCTCGGCCATGGTGTTGATGAGGTTGGCCCCCATCGCCTCCTGGGTGTCGATGATCAGGTGGACGACCAGGAGCGGCTCGCCGCGGGAGCCCTCGGGGGCCGGGAGCAGCCGGACCTCGACTTCGCGCGCCCCGCCACCCCGACGCTGCATCGAGGGGTGGAAGCTGTTGGCCAGGGCGAGGATCTGCTCCTTGTGGGCGCGGATCTTCTCGGCGGCGATGGTGGGGTCGCCGTAGCGGGTGACCTGCACCTGGCCGATCATCAGCGGCTCGTCGGCATCGGCGCTGAAGCCACCCGCCTCGCGCACGATCTTCGCCGCGAACGAGACCGCGGCGACCACCGACGGCTCCTCGACCGCCATCGGAACCACATAGTCGCGGCCGTTGACCTGGAGGTTCAGCCCCAGGCCGAGCGGGAGGGAGAAGGTCCCCACCGCGTTCTCGATCATCGTGTTCGCCGTGGCGAGTGGCAGCGTCTCCGCGCTGCGCAGCAGCTCCAGGTCTTCCTTGGACAGGCCATAGCGCCGCTCCAGCTCGGACAGCCGCTGCTCCAAGGTCAGCTTGTGGAACCCCGGGAAACGCGAGGAGGGTGCCTGCTCCCCTGCCTCGTCGTCCACCCGCAGCACTGCCCCCGTCCCTTGTGCTCTCACAGCGACTCCATCCAGTCCTTCAACGGAGCCGTCACCACCCGCGGGCTGCGCCGCAGGTCGGCAACGGTCCGGCTCGAGGTCAACAGCAGCGCTTGCCGCAGTCCTGCGACCACGGTGCGCACTGCCGCGTCGGCGCCGGCCACGCCGCCAGTCTGCTGCGCGCGGAAGAGCGGCAGGGCCATGCCCGCCAGGTCCGCGCCGAGCGCCAGGGCCTTCGCAACATCGAGGCCATGACGAATTCCACCCGAGGCAACGAGCTTCACCGACGGGCCCACCGCCCGCCGCACGCTCGTCACCGCGGCCGCCGTGGGGATGCCCCACGAGGAGAAGAGGGCGCCCAGCTCGGCGATCTGGCCGCTGGCGCGTAGCTGCTCCACCCGCACCCAGCTGGTGCCCCCCAGCCCGCTGACGTCGATGGTGCGAACCCCGCAGTCGACCAGCCGCCGCGCCACCGCGGGCGAGATGCCGCAGCCGGTCTCCTTCACCAGGAACCGCTCTCCGAACGCCGAGGCCAGCGCCTGCACCAGGCTGTAGCCTCCGCGGAAGTCGCGGTCCCCTTCGGGCTGGCTCAGCTCCTGGGCCGCATTCAGGTGCAGCGCGACGCCGTCGGCGTCGATGCCATCCTTCAGGCGCCTCACCCCATCCACGCCCATCGTGACCGCCTGCTTCAGCCCGATGTTTCCGATGAGCAACACGTTGGGCGCGACGTCGCGGACCTGGAACGTGCGGGCCAGCTCCGGGTGCTCGGCCATCGCCCGCTGGCTGCCCACGCCGAAGGCCAGCCCGTGCCGCTCCGCCACCTGGGCGAGGTCGCGGTTGACCTCGCGGGCCCGGTCGGTGCCGCCGGTCATCCCGGTGACCAGGATGGGGGCCCGCAGGACCTTCCCCCACAGGCTGAGGGTCAGCTCCACCTCTTCCAGCGCCAGCTCGGGAAGGGCGTTGTGCACCAGGTGCACGCAGTCGAGCAGGGTGGAATTTCCCTCCGGCTCCACATCCCCTTGCGCGCACAAATCGAGGTGGGCGTCCTTGCGCCGCGCTGTCTGGGCCTCTGGCATCCGGGGTGTGGGGGGAGTACCAGCCAGGTCTTTCATGCGCAAGACGATCCGGGGTATCTGCCCTGTGTGTCGCCCGGCCCTCAAAGCGCTAGACTCGCGATTTTCCTACACAGTGGTGCCTATGACAGGCTGCATCAAGGTCTGTCCATCGCGGCCGCCGGAACCGCTCTGGGCCGCGGCGTGGACGTCTATTTCTTCTGGTGGGCGCTGGAGCGATTGCTGACCGACCGGTTGGACGAACCCGATTTCCCCGAGCGGGAGGATGTGGCGGCGCGTTTCGAGGCGCGGGGCCTGCCCACGCTCCGGGCCCTGCTCGCCCACCTTCGTGCCTCGGGCCAGGTCACGCTGGTCGCCTGCACTGGGAGTCTGGCTGCGCTGGGACACACCGCTGCGGAGGCCGAGGGCCGCGTGGACACCCTGCTCGGCTGGACGGCCATCCTCGCCCGGACCAGCGGGCTCACCGACCGCTTCTACCTGTAAGTCAGGGCGGCCGCGGTCGAGATCGACGGTAGCGGGTCCACGGCATTGAATAGTCGGTGAGGTCACGGCGGCCGCAGTCGAGTGGTCAGGGCGGCCGCGGTCGAGTCGTCACCGCGGCCGCGCTCTCCTCGCCGAGCGAGTCTGGGGCCGGAGGGCGACCAGCGCCGCGGCGACGAGCGCCTGCAGGCCGAAGAGCACCGTGGAGATGCCGTGGAGCATCCCGAAGCGCCGGCGGGTCGGATCGCCGGGCGCCAGCTGCGAGAGGGCCTCGCCGGTCGCGCGGCGGAGGGCAGCGATCTCCGGCGTGACGATGAACAGGCTCGCCGCGGCGAGGGCGGCCAGCACCCCCCCGAGCACCACCGCGGGCCGAGCCGAACGGCCGGTCGCGCCGAGCACCACCGCGGCGAGCCCGAGGACCAGGCCCACCGCGTCGAGGACGCCGAGCACCCGGCCGACCACCCGTGCGGCTGCCGAGGGCGGCACGGTGGCGAACAGGGCGGGTGTGACCGTGGTGGCGAAGAGCGCGAGGGCACCGAGGAAGGCGACGAGGAGCAGCCGGTGGGTGGAGTGGAGCATGCCAGGGGCATGCTAAAGGACGGCGGGAAGACACCCCATGGCTCTCCTCCTGGTCATCGTCAGCGTCGCCCTCGTCGTCTGTCTCGGGCTCCTCATCTTCGGACGGAGCGCGCCCGGAGTCCGCACTCCCGCACCGGCCGGCGCCTCCAGCTGCGCGCCCGCCGCCCGGACCGGGCCGGACCCCGAGCTGGAGCGGAAGCGGCGCGAGGTGGAAGAGCTGAAGACCACCGTGGTCGAGCTCCGGGGAGAGCTGAAGCAGACCCGGAAGAAGCTCCACGACCGGCGGGAGTCGGAGAAGGACGGGGCGGACCTGGTCAAGGCCCGCGCCGACGTGGAGCGCAGCGCGTCCCAGCAGCTCGAGGTGGTGCGCAGCGAGCTGGCCGCCGCCCTCGCCGAGGTGAGCCGGCTCAAGAGCGAGGCCGAGGCCTTCCGCACCCGCCGCCCTGCTCCGGCCCCCGCGCCTCACCCCGCGGCCCCCGCTCCGGCCCCGGCGGCCCCGCCGCCGCCCGAGCCCCGGCGCTTCCGCGAGCTGTCCGACACCGACCGGGAGAAGATGGAGCGGCTCGAGCACCTGGCCAACCGCGAACGCTCCCGGGCCCAGGAGCTCTCGGCGGAGGTGCGCCGGCTGAAGGGCCGCACCGAGACCCAGGCCCGGGTCTACACCGTCATCAAGGGCGAGCTGGATCTGCTGAAGGACAAGTTCAAGGCGCTGGAAAAGCGGCTGAACCGGACCCTGCTGGAACGCGACCTTCTCCGCCGCGCGATCCGGGATCTGGAGAAGAAGAGCGGGTTGGCCGCCGACCGGACCGAGCTCACCGCCGACGAGGTCGCCGCCTCGGACCGCTCGGTGGAGGAGCGCGCCGCGGCCGAGGCAGCGGAGATCGCCCGGCGCACCCGCCCTCCCGAGCCTGCCGAGCACCCCGATGCTGCGCCGTCCACCGCGGAGGCCAGCACCGTCCCCGGGCCATCGCTCGAGACCGCGGCCGCCGCCGATGCCTCTGGCGCGCCGGCCGCTCAGCACGTGGAGAAGGCCGGCTGACCAGCACCCCCACTCCGGGCCGGCCGCCCAGGGTGTCGCTGGCCACGCGCATCTTCCTCGGCCACGCGGTGGTGCTGGTCACCTTCGGCCTGCTGATCCTCTTCAGCGTCAGCGAGCTGCATCGCAACCAGCAAGAGATCCGCCTGGTGAGTCAGGGCTATCTCCCGCTCGCCCAGGACGCCGCCGCCCTCGACTCGTTCCAGCGCAACCAGGCGCAGGAGGCAGCGCAGATCAGCGCCGAGACCGACCCGCAGACCCGGGCCGCGCTGGCCCGGCTGGCGCCGCTGACCTACCCGCCGCTGCTGCGTTCGCGGCTGAGCTCGCTCGAGGCGACCCTCTCCACGCTCCGGGCCGCCGCTCCGGCCACCGAGCGGGCCTTCCTCGACTCGGTGCAGACCCGGGTGGAGCACGTGGCGCGCGAGCTCGAGGTGGTGGAGCGCACCACCTCCAGCACCTGGGCCGAGCACCCCCCGCCGGATGCGCAGCGCACCTTGGCCACCGCCCAGGACTCGCTCTCCCGCGAGCTCCGGGCGCTCCGGGCGGCGCTCGACACCCGGACCCGCGCGGTGGTGGAGGAGGCCGAGCGCCGTGACCGCCGGCGGGGGGTGCTGCTCATCGGCCTGTCCGTGGCGGCGATCGCCGTGGGGTTGCTGGCCACCGCGCTCTCCGCCCGCAGCCTGCGCCCGGTGCGTGCGCTGATCGCCGGCGTCGGGCGCATCCGCCGGGGCGACTACACCGCGCAGCTGAACATCCCCGGCGACGACGAGATCTCCCAGCTCGGCCGCGAGTTCGACGCCATGAGCCGGGCGCTCGAGGAGCGTGCGCAGGCCCTGGCCCGACAGCAGCAGGCGCTGCTCCGCGCCGAGCGTCTGGCGGCGGTGGGACGCGTCTCGGCACAGGTGGCCCACGAGGTCAGAAACCCGCTCAGCTCCATCGGCCTGAACGTGGAGATGCTGCAGGATGCGCTGCTGCACGCCCGCTTCGCCACGCCCGCCGAGGCGGACGAGGTGCGCACCTTGCTCCTGGCGGTCATCCGGGAGGTGGATCGCCTCACCGAGACCACGGAGCGCTACCTGCGCATGGCCCGTTCCCCGGCCCCGGCGCTCGCCGCCGAGGACGTGAACGGCATCGTGGACGCGGTTCTGGACTTCGCCGCCGGCGAGCTGGGCCGGGCGGGCATCCGGGTCGAGCGCCTGCTCGACCCCGCCCTTCCCCGAGCGCTGGTGGACGAGGGCCAGCTGCGGCAGGTGCTCCTCAACCTGGTGCGCAACGCCCGCGAGGCGATGGAAGGCGGGGGCACCTTGCGGCTCTCCACCTCGGCGGAGGACGGGGCGGTGCACGTGCGCGTCGAGGACACCGGGCACGGCATCCCCGAGGAGGCGCGGCCCCACCTGTTCGATCCGCTCTTCACCACCAAGCGGCACGGGACCGGGCTGGGGCTGGCGCTCAGCCGGCAGATCCTCGAGGCCCACGGAGGAGCCCTGGGCTGCGAACGCACCGGCCCGTCGGGAACCGTCTTCCACCTCCGGGTCCCGCAGGTCCAGAAGCCGTCGGTCGGGCAGCAGCCGGCCGCCCAGGCCTGAGCGGAGCGTGCCCTGGAACGGGCGAGGGCGGTGGGCCGCTGCTACGCTGTCTCCCTCGACTGCCGATGGATTCCTTCGTTCGCCGCCTCGTGGAGCGGCTCCTCGAGCCCTCGCTGCCGCTGTCGCGGAACCGGCACTTCCACACCTTCGAGACGCCGGAGGGCCGCCGGGCGCTCACCCTGGCCCGGAGACTCCGCGGGCTGGCCCGCGACGTCCGCCGGTGCATGGACCGCGGAGTCCGTCCCGAGGTCCGGGCCGACGGCTCGAACGGCGATCGGCGCGTCGAGCTTCGCTTCGAGGACGTCGCCGGCCGACGGACGGCGTTCCTCGGCGGAGAGGAGTATGCGCTGCTCCTCCGGCTGCCTGGGATGTCCGAGGCGCTGGAGCGGCCCGGGCCCTCCGGCTCGGCCAGCGGTCATGACTCCAGGAGCTGAGACCCCGCTGGCGGAGGAGGGGCAGTCCCCGGCCGCTCAGGTGGTGAGCCCCGCATAGGCGAGGAGGACCGCGCGGACCGCCTCGCGGGCGCCGGGATGGGCCGAGGCTCCGCGCCGGGCGAGCTCGTCGGGGCAGGCCTCCCCGAGCGTGGCCAGCGGCGCGTGCTGCTCGTCGGCGACGAAGCGAGCCAGGGCGAGCGTGGCCGGCGACAGCTCGGTCACCACCAGCCCGGCGGCGTCGACGGTGAAGGGCCGCCACAGCGGACGGCCCAGCTCTCCGGCGGGGACGATGCAGAAGTGGAGCAGGAGCCCCTCGGCGACCTCCAGCTCGGCCACCGTCCCCAGCGCGTCCGCCGGCGTCCCCTCGGGCGCGAGCAGCGGCAGCCCGGACAGGGACTCGCGGGCCGCCGAGGCATCGCGCGCGGCGAGGATGATCTTCAGCACCTGGCTCCGGGACGAGGCCCGTCCTCGCTGCGCCCGGCCCCGTACCGCGTGGGCCTCGGCCACCGTCAGGAGCGGCTCGGGTGCGGGCGGGGCGTCCGCGTCCACCGGGACGATCAGCCCCTCGCCATGGAGGAGCATCAGGCCCTGGAGCACCGCGAGGTCAGCCGCCTCGATGGCGTCCAGCAGCTCGGGCGCGCTCCGGGGCATGTCCAGCCGGGCCAGGACCTCGCGGGCGATCGGAGGCACCGCCCGCAGGGACGCGCCCGCCGCCTGGACCCAGCGCGTGGTCGGAGGCGGAAGCGCATCCAGCAGTCGCCGGCACTCGTCCATCTGGCGGGCGGCCTCGAGGAGGAGCTCGTCCGTGCCCCGGGCGAACCGCGCCTCCGCCGCCGCGGGCCCCGGCTGGAAGGAGAAGGTCCCCTCCGTCCACCCCAGCATCCGGAACAGCGCCTTCTCGCCCTGGACCGCACCGATCCGGGCATCGACCGGGCGGCCCTCCACCAGCTCCACCTCGCCCCGCTCGGCCCCTCGGCGCAGCGTCACCCGCCCGGTGCGCCGGGCCAGGGCCAGCGTCTGCAGCAGGTCCGGCAGGGCGAGCTGCGCCAGCGCGCCTTCGATCTCCTGCGATTCGGCCGCCTCGCTCCGCGCCCGCTCCGCCCGGGCCAGCAGATCGTCGATGTGCGCCAGCACCTCGTCGAGGTTGTAGGGCTTCCGGAGGAGGGCCCCCGGGCCATCGCGCATCGCCTCGTCCGCCTGCTCGGCGCTGGCGGTGACGACGACGGGGATGGTGTCGGTGCGGGGGTTGGTGCGGAGGATGTCGACGAAGGTCCGCGCGTCGAGCACCGGACAGCTCCGGTCGAACAAGACGAGATCAGGGTGGCGGAGCACCGCCAGCTCCAGGGCCCTCCCGCCGTCGCGCGCGGAGTAGACCTGGCATCCCTTCTGGCGGAGCGCCCGGGTGAGCGCGCGCACCGAGGCGAGGTCGGGGTCGGCGAGGAGCACCTTTCGGACCGAGGACATGGTGGGTCAGTACGGTTGCAGGTCGTAGGCGGTCTGCAGCTTGGAGACCAGCCCGTCCACCAGCGCGGTGTCGGAGGAGTGGAAGGCCCAGGTGGCTCCCCGCCCCCGCCGCTGGAGCAGCGCGTACGCGGTGGGCCCGTGCAGCCAGAGCACGAACTGGTGGCGGAGCAGCCGCTCGTCACCGCCGAGCACCAGCGGGGTGAGCCCCGGCCGCGGTGTCACCTCGGCCCGCCGGGCGAGCAGGTACACCCGCGGGGCGAAGTCCTGCGGGGCGCGCTCGAGCGTGCGCACCAGCGGCAGCCCGGCTCCGGCCTCTGCGCCGCCGAGGTAGACCAGGCTCCGGACTCCGGGCTCACGCAGCAGCGTCCGGCCGATCTCCGCTTGCACCTCCTCCAGCAGCTCCTCCGGAACGCGCCCTCGGCGCGAGGGGTCCGCGCCCTCCTCCGCCGGCAGCCGCGGCCCGTCGGGCGAGCCGAGGAGCAGCTCCACCGCTTCCCAGAACCCCACCGGGTCCAGCACCAGGCGCCGGTAGAGAGAGGCGCGCCGCTGCTCGAGCCGCCCGCGGCAGGACTCGGTGAGGAAGTCGAGGTCCTCGCCGTCGCGGGGAAAGCTCGCTGCGCCCCCGGTGAGCTGCAGGAGAGCAGCCCCCTCCACCGCCCGCAGCTCCGGCGCCTCGCGCGCCGCGGCCAGGGCACGGCGGAGGAACACCTGCGCACCGAAGGCGTCCGTCTCGGGCAACAACAGGAGAAACTCCTGCTCCGCCACCTTGGCCAGCACGTCGGACTCGCGCAGCACCCGGCCGAGGGCCCGGGTGGTGGCCCGCACCACCGCCCGGGCCTGCTCGGGTCCGGCGCGGGCCCGCAGGTGCGGCAGTCCGTCGAGCGCGAAGCTGAGGAGGGAGAACCCGCGGCCGTACCGCCGGGCCTTGTCCACCTCCTTGGTCGCGACGTCGGTGAAGTAGGCGAGGTTGTAGGCGGACGAGTCCGGGTCCCGGAGCGCCAGCCGCTGCAGCGCCCGGAAGCGCCGCGCCGAGAGCAGGGCGGCGGCGCCCACCCCGGCCAGCGCGGTGGTCGCCTCGAGCGCCTCCGGCGAAAGGCCCCCGGCCGCATCCGACAGCTGGGCCAGCGCCAGCCCCTCGCCCCGCGCGACGAGCGGAACCCACAGCCCGGGGCCGACCACCTCCCAGGGCCGGCCGGCCGACAGCAGCGCCCGGGCCTCCGGGTCCGGGGCGAGGAGCTCGGCGTAGGCCTCGCGCGGCAGCCGCCCCATCGTGGCGCGGAGCACGAAGCGCCCAGCGTCGTCTCCGAGCCACAGGGCGCCCGAGCTGGTCCCCGCCGCCCGGACCAGCTCGCCGAGGAGCAGCTCGTGGAACCCCTCGGCGTCGGGGTCCCGGAGCAGCGCCGCCACGCGCCGGTGCAGCTCCGCCTCCTGCCGGGCGGCCGCGCTCTCCGCCCGTGCGGCGTCGCGCTCGCGCCGCAGGTTCACGAAGGGCACCGCCCGCTCCACCGCCACCAGAAGCGCCCCGCCATCCGCGGAGGAGGCCCACTCGAAGGGGGCGGTGAGCTGTGGCACCGGGCGTCCTGGCTCCACCCACGCCACCACCGGCACCTCGGGCCAGACGCCGCGAAAGGACTCCAGGGCCGAGCTCTCGACCGGCACGCCGATGACCAGCACCTCGGGCGAGCCGGGCTGTCGCTCCAGCTCCTCCGGCGGCCCTGCCCAGCCCACCGCGTGCCCCGCCTCGGCCAGGCGCGCGGCGAGCCAGGAGCGCACCTGCGCCCGGGCATCCACCACCCAGAGCCGCAGCGGAGCGGGCGCGGTGGGCCGCGGGATGTCGAGCGCTGTGGTCAGTCGAGCAGCGCCTCCGGCAGCTCGGCGCGGAACACGAAGCGCGCCGGGCCGCGAAGGGTGGTGCGCTGGAGATCCGCGGACACCCGTACCGCCAGCCGCCCCCCGGGGAGGTCCACCGGGACGAAGACCTCGGGCGGAACCCAGCCCGCCACCACCGCCGCGGCGACCGAGGCGGCGGCGCCCGTGCCGCAGGCGTCGGTCAGTCCCGAGCCGCGCTCCCACACCGTCACCCGGAGCCCCTCACCCGCGCGGCCGACCGCCTCGACGTTGGTGCGCTCCGGGAACCCAGGCAGGTGCTCGAGCCTCGGCCCTTGCTCCCGCACCACCTCCGGCGGGGCCCCGAGCAGCACCAGATGCGGATTGCCCATGCTGACCGCGGTGCCCGGCCAGTCGACCCCCGGAACCGGCGCCGCCACGAACGGGCCACCCCCGGGGCCGGCTGGCAGGTGAGGCGCCTGCAGGCGCGCCGGGCCCAGCTCGACCTCCACCTCCACCACCTCGGCCCCGGCGCGGCGGACGCGCGTCGGGAGCACCCCGGCGCCGGTCTCCACCTCCAGCGCGTCGCGGCCGGGCTCGCGGTCGAGCAGGTGCTTCACCACGCAGCGGAGCCCGTTCCCGCACATCTCGGCGATGCTGCCGTCGGCGTTGTGCACCACCATCCGGACCGCGGCGCGGTCCGAGGGCAGGAGCACCAGCACGCCGTCCGCGCCCACCCCTCGCCGCCGGTCGCACAGCGCGCGGGACGCCCCGGGTGAAACGTCCCGCCCCGACGCGCGGCGGTCGAGCACCAAGAAGTCGTTGCCCAGCCCCTCGTACTTGAAGCCCTCCTGGACGCCGCCGCTCACGGGTCACCCTCGCCCGGCCGCCGGGCCGCGGCACGCGCTGCCGCCGCCCGGCGGAAGCCCAGGAGCTCTCCCTCCTGGGCCGCCAGACGCCGCTGCAGCTGGTCCACCCGCGCCGAGAGCTCCTGCGCCTGCGCCCGGGCCGCCTCCACCGCCGCGCGGGCCTCGTCGCGCTCGTGGGCCCGCTCGTCGGCCAGCGCGTCCCGGGCGGCCACCGCCTCGGCCAGCATCTGCTGCAGAGCGCCGGGAGCGCCGGACGAGACGCGCGCGTCCTCCAGCGCGTCGATGAGCGCCTGCTCGCGGGCGGCGGCCTGCTCGGCCTGGGCGGCAAGCGCGTCCCGCTCGAACTGCGCCGAGGCCAGCTCGTCGCCCATCTTCCCCAGCTGCTCCTCCAGCTCCGCCACCCGGCCCTCGGCGTACTCCTTCTCCTCGTCCCGCATCCGCGCCCGCGCCCGCTCCTGGGCGAGCTGCTGCTGAAGTTGCTCCCTGGCGACCTTCGCCGCGCGGGCCTGATCCTCCCCGCTGCTCTGCCCGGCCTCCAGGGCCGCGAGCCGGGCCCCGGTTGCCTCGCCCGACGCCTCGAGGGCGGTGAGCCGCTCCAGCGCAGCGTCGCGCTCGCTGGCCACCACGTCGCGCTCGGCCCGGAGCTGGGTGAGCTCTGCCTCCGCTGCCTGCGCCCGCTGCTCGGCGGACTCGAGTGCCGTCCGGGCCTGGTCCGCTGCGGCCAGCGCACCCTCGAGCGCCTCCACCCGCCCCCGGGCGTCCTCCAGCGCCCGGCCGAACGCCTCCGCCCGGGCCGCGGCCTCGGCGTGCTGGGCGCGGAGGCTGGACAGCTCCTCGACTGCCGGTTCGGCCCGGGAGAGCGCCAGGGAGCGCTCGGCCAGCGCCGCGGCGGTGTGCTGCAGCTCCACCTCCAGCGCCGCCACCCGCGCCTCGAAGCTGGTCGCCGCCGAGCTGACCGCCCCCCTGGCCTCCTCCAGCGCACGAGACAGCGCCGCTCGCTCACCCTCGGCCTCGTCCAGCCGTTGCTCCAGCGAGGCGAGGTGGGCCTCGAGCCGTGCCGCCTCCGCCGAGGCGGACCGGGCGGACGCCTGCGCCGCGTCGCGCTCGGCCGACAGCCTCGCCTCCAGCGCCTCGAGCGTGGCGAGCCGCTCCCGCGCCCCGGCGAGCTCGGACTCGGTCTCGGCCAGCGCCCCGCCCCGGCTCCGCGACTCGTCGACGAGCCGCGCTGCCTCGGCCTCGAGCTCGGTCATCCGGGCCCGGAGCGACTCCTGGACTGCAGAGCTGCTGCGGAGCTCCTCCTCGAGCCCGCCGCGAGCCGCCTCCGACTCGGCCAGGCGCGTCTCGAGCACCGCCCGCATGTCCCGAAGCTCGCCGAGCTCGGCGCGCCGGGCCGCGCCGGCCTCCGCCTCGGCCTCGAGCTCGGCCTGCCGGGCCTGGAGCGACTGCAGCTGCCCGTCGAGCTCCTCGGTGCGGCGAATCTGCAGCTCGAGCGCGGCGATGGTCCGCTGGTGCGCCTCGGCCCGCTCGGCCTGGGTCCGCGCGTCCTCCTCGGCGCGCTCGGCGCGGGCCACCGCCTCGCGGGCGAACACCGCGGTGCTGGAGGCCCGCTCCTCCACCCGGGTCAGCATCGCCTTCGCCTCGGCCAGCTCGGCCCCCATCTCGGCCACGTCCCGCTCTCGCTCGGCACGGGCGGTCTCCGCGGCCGCCAGGGCCTGCTCCAGCGCCTGCCGGGCGATGGCCAGCTCCTGGGTGATGGCCGCGTCCTCGGGAGTCTGGAAGTTGGCCTGGGCGAGCGCGGCCTCGGCGTTCGCCAGCCGCTCCTCGAGCGCGGCGGACAGCGCGCGCGCCGAGCCCTCCTGCTTCTCCAGCACCACCAGCCGATCGGCGAGCCGGTCCCGCTCGCCGGAGGCGGCGAGCAGCTCGGTGCGGAGCGCCTCGAGCTCCTCCAGCGAGGGTCCGGTGGGCACCGCGGCGCGGGCCTGCGCCAGCTGCTCCTCGAAGCGCTGGCGGTCCGCCTCCGCCGTGCGCTGGTCCCGGGCGCGTTCGGCCTCCAGCCAGCCCGTGCGCTGCTCCAGTGCCTCGGCCCGGCTCCTCGCCTGTCCGAGCTCGTTCTGGCTCCCCTCGAGCGCGGTGAGGACCAGCGAGTGCTGCTCGGCGAGCCGCAGCTCCCGGTCCCGGGCCTGGGCCAGCCGCTCCTCCAGCGCGGCGAGCTCCGAGCCGCGCGCCTCCAGCGTGAGGCGACCCCGTTCGCCGTCGGTCCGGGTGCGGGTCAGCTCCTCGCGCACGCCCCGAAGCTCGTCGTAGGCCGCGGTGAGCTTGGTCCGCGCGTCGTCCAGCTGCCGCTGCAGCTCCTCGCGCCGGGCGCGCTCCAGCCTCACCGACTCCTGGGCGGCGAGCACCTCGGCCTGCTGCTGGCGCTCCTGGACCCGCACCGCCTCGGACTCCGCGGCCCGCGCGGCGAGCCGGCGCTCGGCCTCGGCGGCCCGCTCGGAGGCGAGCTGCAGCTCGGACTCCAGCCGGCGGATGCGGGCGGCGAGCTCGTCCTGCACCACCGGGTGAAGCGCGGCCGCCCCTCGCACCTCGGCCTCGGCCTGGGCCCTCGCCGCCTCCTCGCGGGCGCGCTCCAGCGCACCCTGCGTGGCCTCGAGGTCTCCCCTGGCCTGGGCGAGCTCCTCGCGCGCCTCGGCGAGGGCGCTCTTCAGCCGGCGGGCGCGCTCCTCCCATTCGCGGGCACGGGTGGAGGCCTCGTCCAGCCGCCCGCCGGTGAAGGCCAGCGGCGCCGGCGGCAGCTGCACCCAGGTGGGGTCCACCGAGCGCAGCCGCTCACGGCTGGCCAGCACCACGAAGTAGGCGGCCTCGCCGGATCCGGCGAGCGAGCCGTCGACCTGGAGCCCCTCGCTCCGCTCGAAGGCCAGCTGGTAGCCGAGCAGCGGGCTCTGCGTCGCGGTCTCCACGTGGGGAAAGTGCGCCGACATCGCGTCCAGGACCTGCCCGTAGGTCGGCGGGGCACCTTCGCCGTCGGGCTCCATCAGCTGCGCGAGCGCCAGCCCCGCGGGGTTCCGGACGCCACCCACCAGCACTCCGGTCCCGGAGACCTGCTCGGCCAGCTGCGCGAGCAGCGCCGGGGCACGGACGTACGGCGCGAGGTCGGCGACCAGCACCAGGTCGAAGCCCCCGGGCGGCAGGTCGTCGAAGACCGCCGGGCGAAAACGCAGCCGCTCGCTGCCCGCGCGCGCCTGGGCTGCCTCCACGGCGGCCAGATCGTCGTCGCACGCCACCACCAGCCGCGCCCCACGCGACACCAGGAACTCGGCCGAGGCGCCGCCGGTGGCCGACACCGCACCCACCTCGAGCACCCGCCTGCGCACGAAGAGCGCCTCGGCGAAGATGTAGCGTGGGAGCAGCTCGCTGACGCCCAGGCGGCGGAAGGTCAGGTTCACGGCCGTCGTTCTCGGACTCGGGAGTATACCGGCGTTCAGGAGACCCTCATGTCCTCGACCACGGATTCGTTCGGCCGCCGCGCCGGACGCGCCTTCACCCGGCTGGTGGTGACCCTCCTCGTCCTCGCGCTGAGCGGCGTGGTGGGGTTCCTCCTCAGCCAGCTGAATGCCCGGACGTTCACCCTCCAGCAGCAGGACGGAAAGCTCCTGGTGCTGAAGGGCCGGATGTTCCCGGTGGGAGCCGATCCGTACCGCCCCTCCGACCCGGCGCTGGCCGCGGCCTACGCGCCCATCGATCTGCTGGGCGGCGGCACTGCCGGGCTGGAGGGCGCCAGGTTCGAGGAGCGCGACGCGCTGGACCGCGCGCTGTTCCAGTTCCTGGAAGGCCTCGCCCGGCCGCGGCTGGTGTCCGACGACCCGGCAGTGCTCTCGCAGGGTCTCCAGGCGCTCGGGCGGATGCAGAAGCTCGGCGGAATCAGCGACGAGCAGCGCCGGACGATGAAGGGCCTCGAGTCCGAGGTGGCGTTCTTCCAGGCCCGCACCCGGCTGGACCAGGCCCGACGTGACATCGCCGAGGCGGTGACCCAGCTGCGGCTCGCGGCCGACAGCGGCGGCCGCCACGCCCGCGCCGCGCACCGGATGCTCGCAGTCGTGGAGCCCTCGGCGGCGGCGCTGGAGGACGCGCTGCGGCGAGCGGTCTACACCCTGGACTCCGATGCGCCGGACACGCCCGCACAGCCAGTGCCGACGGGCTCCGCCTCGCCGCGTCTCACCCCGGGGCTTGGCCCCTCCCGGGATGCCGGGACTCCGTGAGCTCTTGTGGCCGGCCCCGCCGCTCGGCGAGACTCGCCCGCCGAGGGGAGCCGTCCGCCAGGACGTCACAGGGGGAACACCACCGCATGATCCGCACCACCTTCATCTCGCTCGCGATGCTCGCGCTCGCCTGCGCCGAGGGCGCCGCGGGCTCCGGCGCCACGCCCGACTTCCAGCCCACCGGCGGCATCGTCGTCGCCTCCGGCAACGGCGCACGCTTCAATGCCACCCGGGTGCAGGGGCCCAAGGCGCAATTCAGCCAGCGCTCCGACGGCAGCTGGGGTGGAACCGTCTACGGGAGCGGGGGGAGACCGATCCCCATCGACGCGACCTTCCAGGGCGGGCAGTTCGTCGGGGCCAACATCCGGCTGACCATCGTCCGCGAGGGCGGGCAGACGAGCATCTTCGGAACCCTCCAGGACCGCATCGTCCGGTTCGAGGTGAACGCCACCGAGATCCGCGTCTTCACCGGCGCGACCGCCGGGCAGGGGCGTTCGGAGACCTACGTCAAGCTCGCCGGGCCCGGTGAGTACGGGGGGCCGCAGTCGCTGAAGCTCGAGGGCGAGGCCCAGCAGGCGCCTCCCACCCCGGCCTTCGCCCTGGCGATGCTCGGCGCCTTCATCTGACCGGGGGAGCCGCCTCCAGAACTCCCACGAAGCGCAGGTTTCGCCAGCGCTCGTCGTGGTCCAGCCCGTACCCGACCAGGAAGCGGTCCTCGACCTCGAAGCCCGTGTAGTCCACCGTCACCGGCTCCACCCGGCGCGACGGCTTGTCCAGGAGCGCGCAGGTGCGGACGCTCCGGCATCCGCGCGCCGCCAGCGCCTGCAGCAGGAAGCGGAGGGTGAGGCCCGTGTCCACGATGTCCTCCACCACCAGCACGTCGCGGTCGTGGAGCGGAGTGCCAGTGTCGCTGGTGATCCGCACCTCTCCGCTCGAGGTCGTCCCGTCGCCGTACGAGGCCACCCCCAGGAACTCCAGCTGCAGCGGCAGGGAGATGGCCCGGACCAGGTCGGCGGCGAAGAGCGCGGCCCCCTTCAGGACGCAGAGCACGGTGAGCGGCAGACCGGCGTAGTCGACGGTGATCTGCGCGCCGAGCTCGGCCACCCGGGCCGCCAGGGTTGCCTCCCCGAAGAGCACCTGCACCCCGGGCGCCCACGAGACGGAAAGGTCTTCAGGCATGCCGGCCACTCTACCGTGGGCCCCGGACCGGCCCGGTCCAGCGATTCCGAGGGCTTCCGCGCTGGCCTGGTGGGTCCTTCAGCGGCATGCGTCTCCCCGGGGTGCCCCGCGCCCGGGGGGCCTGGCCGGGGGGGGCGCGGGTGGGTGGAGGTGCTTGATTTCTGTCCGATGCCCAACGGATGCTCCCGGCTGAGCGAGGGGAAGCCATGGACATCACGGACGTGAAGATTTTTCCGGTCGATGAGGAAAAGCTCAAGGCGTACGTGACCATCACCCTGGATGCCTGCTTCGTGGTGCGAGACCTCAAGGTCATCCAGGGCTCGGCGGGACTCTTCGTCGCCATGCCGGCCAAGAAGCGCAAGGACGGCACCTACAAGGACATCGCCCATCCGCTGAACACCGACATGCGGGCGCGGATGGAGCGCGTCATCCTGGACCAGTACGAGCGGAGCACGGAACGTCTCGGCGCCGCGTAGCGCCCCGCTGCTCGGCGCACTTCCAGATCGGGCGGCGCTGGTCTAGGTGAACACCCACACCTCACCCATGCCCACGGCGCGCGACTTCAAGGTCTTCGCTGGAAACTCCAACCTCCC
>DATIWB010000002.1:0-119608 GCA_035519675.1 Myxococcaceae bacterium | reverse complement strand
CGTCCCCACCTCGGTGACCGAGCTCTTCCACACCAGCCGCGACGGGCAGACCACGGTGAAGATCATGGTCCTGCAGGGGGAGAGCGAGCTCGCCCATCAGAACGAGCTGCTGGGAGAGTTCATCCTCTCCGGCCTGCGTCTGGCGCCGCGGGGGGAGGTGGAGATCGAGGTCACCTTCGAGATCAACTCGGAAGGCATCGTCTCGGTCTCCGCCCGCGACAAGGAGACCGGCCTCGAGCAGTCCATCACCGTCACCGCCTCGGGCGGCCTCACCCCGGAGGAGCTGAAGAACATCCTCGAGCAGCAAGCGGACAGCATGCTCGAGGCGCGCATCTCCTCCGAGGTGGAGCAAAAGCGGAACGCGCTGACCAGCGCCGCGGCCGAGGTCTCGGCGCTCATCCCCCGGGTGCGGCAGCTCACCGGGAGCAGCGAGTTCGGGCGCGAGGCGCTCCGCCGGGCCGAGGAGGTCATCGCCTCGGCCCGGGCCGCCGCCCAGGGTGAGGACCTGGCGGCCCTGACCGACTGGGTGGACCAGCTGGAGCGGACGCGGGTGCTCTTCGTGGGGGTGCTCGAGCGGCTGGGGGCCAGACCGCAGTGAGCGCGCGGGTCAACCAGCTGCTCGAGGCCGGGCTGTGGCTGAAGATGAGCGGTGACCTCGAGGGGGCGCGGCGTCTCTTCGAGCAAGCGCTCAAGCTCGACCCCGACAGCATCCGGGCCCGCGAGCTGCTCGGGCCCTCGGTTCCGGCCGCCGAGGCAGTGCCGGAGGAGCTCCGCGACGTCCCCGCCTCCCGGACCGACCTCTTCTCGGTGCCGCTGCCCCGGCTCTTCCAGGACGAGCCGCCGGCGCCGGCGGCGTTGAGCGAGGAGTGGTGGAACGCGCCGCCCTCGGACGCGATGGGGAACACGGCGCGCTTCTTCGTCCGGCCGCCCCCGCCGACCCCGTCGGGCGAGGCGCCTGCCCCCACCCACACCATCCCCTGGGGACCGTCGCCACTGCCGCCCCGCCCCCCGCCGGCCCAGCCGCCGCCGGCAGCGGCCGACGACCCCGACTTCCAGGGGGACGACTTCGGCGAGAGCGGGGAAGACTTCGGTCTCGAGCTGTCGGAGGGGACGCCGGCGCCGCTGAAGCGTTCGGGGCCGAAGCCGGTGCCACCGGCCTCGCCGGGACCCGTGGCCGCCGAGCCGTCCCGGACGACGGGGGCCATCCCGCTTCCACCGGCGCACGCCCCCGGCGGAGGGAGCAGCGTCCCGGGCTTGCGCCCGCCGGAGCAGGTGCAGCCGACGGTCGCGGCGCCCGGCAGCGGACCCTCGCGGACGACGGGAGCGATTCCGCTGCCTCCGGCGATGGTCCCGGGCTCGACCAGCCCCGTGCCCGGTCCGGTCCCGTCCATTCCCCCCGCCCTCGCTCCGTCGTCCGGCCCGGGTGCGCAGCCGGGTCCGGCGCGGACCACGGGGCCGGTCCCGCTGCCTCCGGCGGTGGCTCCGGTGCAGGCCACCCCTCCGCCGGCGTGGCAGCAGCCCCAGCCGACCGGTCCCAGGCCGTCGCCCACGCTCGAGAGCCACGTGGTGGTCCCGCTGCCGGGGGCGAAGGAGGGCGGGCGCGCCACGGCGCCGGGGCCCTCGCCCTCACTCGAGCCGCTGCCCTGGGCGATGCCCGCGCGCCCATCCTCGGCCCCGGCGGCGACTCCCTCGAAGGGCGCGGTCCCGTTGCCCGGTGGGCCTGGAGCCGTTCTCTCCCCGCCGCGTGGCTCGCCGCCGGTGCCGCCGACGGTCGCCCCGGCCTTCCCACCCCCGACCGGCGGCCTCGATCTCACCAGCGACGCCTGGGGCGCGGAGGGGGACGGGCCGACCTTGCTCGCACCCGAGGGTCCTGCGGCTGCGCTCGAGCTCCTGGCAGAGCCGCGTACCGTGTCCGGGCTCACCCCGCTGCCCGCGCCGCGAGATCCGCGTTCCGAGGCGATGCGGATGTTCGAGCGTGCCCGGGAGCTGCAGAACCTGGACGACCACAGCGGCGCGCGGGAGCTGCTGCTCCAGGCGCAGGCGCTCTACCCGGAGCTCACCGGGCTGTCGGAGGCGCTGGCGCGGAGTGAGACCAAGCTCCAGACCATCTACGAGTCGAAGATCGGCAAGCTCAGCGCGGTGCCCCGGGTGCGGCTGAAGGAGGACGAGGTCATCTGGCTGAACCTCGACCACCGCGCCGGCTTCATGCTAGCGCAGATCGACGGCACGCTCAGCTTCGAGGATCTCTTCTCCGTGTCCGGCATGTCGCGCCTGGACACGGCGCGGATCCTCGCCCAGCTGCTGGACCAGCGGGTCATCGTCAGCTGAAGGCATGGCCGGGCCCCGCCCACCCCCTTCGCTCGAGCGCGACCTCACCGAGCTGGCGCGGGAGGGGCGGCTTCCGCCCGGGTATGGAATCGACGAGGAGGTCGAGGTGCTCCTGGCGATGGTTGGCCGGGGAGGCCCGAATCTCCTGCTGGCCGGTGAGCCGGGAGTGGGGAAGACCGCGCGGGTCCACGCGCTCGCTCGGCGGATCGCGGACGCTCCCGGGCCGGGGCCACTGGCCGGCGCGCGACTGCTGGAGCTCTCCGTCCGGGCGTTTCTCTCCTGGGTTGGCAAGGAGGAAGAGGTCGGCAAGTGCTGGAGCGAGCTGGTCGAGCGGCTCGAAGGGAGCGGCGGACTCACGGTGGTGTCGGTCCGGGACGGAGGCGCCTTTCTCGGGACGCCGCTGCTGGCCAGCCTGGGCGAGACTCTGCGCGCGAGCACTCTGCGCTTCGTGCTCGAGGCGGATCCCCGGCGCGCCCGGGCGCTGATGGACGAGGAGGCGGGCCTCGGCGATCGCCTGCATCTGGTGACCGTGCCCGAGCCTGTGGTCGATCGGACCCGCGCCATCCTGGTTCAGGTCGCCGCGGACCTCGAGCGCCAGCTCGGCCTGGCGGTGGACCCCGGGGCGTGCGACCTGGCGCTCCGGCTGACGGACAAGTTCCTCATCGGACAGCGGCAGCCCGGGAAATCGGTGGAGCTCCTCCGGGCGTCGGCCGAGGAGGCGGGGGCCGCGAAGTCGGAGCGGCTCGGGCCCGAGGGGGTGCTCGGCCGCTTCTGCGCGGTCTCCCAGCTCCCCCGCTCGCTGGTCGACGATGGGGCTCCGCTCGATCTCGAACAGGCCGAGGCCTACTTCAACGAGCGGATCCTCGGTCAGCCGGAGGCGGTGAAGGCGATTCTCCGACCGATGGCCCTCCTCAAGGCGGGTCTCACCGATCCCCGTCGCCCCCTCGGACTCTTTCTCTGCACCGGTCCGACCGGGGTGGGCAAGACGCACCTGGCGCGGCTGCTGGCCGAGTACGTGTTCGGCTCGGCGGAGCGCCTGGTGCGGGTGAACATGGCCGACTTCCCCGACGAGGACGACGACGCGGTCCTCTTCGGGATGCCCTGGACTCCATCGCGCGACCACCAGCGGGGCCAGCTCACCCGGCTCCTCGACGGGAAGCTCTTCGCCGTGCTCCTCCTGGACGAGTTCGAGAAGGCCCACCGGTCGGTCCACGACCGCTGCCTGCAGCTGTTCGACGAGGGTCAGTTCATCAATGCGGCGAACGAACTGGTCCGGTGCAGCAACGTCCTGATCATCGTCACCAGCAACGCCGGGGCGGAGGTCTACCGGGAGGCCTCGCTGGGGTTCGCCGGCGCACCGTCCAGCGCGGAGCTGGTGAAGGAGTCCGAGCGCCGGCTGGCCGAGGTCTTCCGGCACGAGCTCCTCAACCGCTTCGACGCCATCTGCCACTTCCGGCCGCTGGGCAAGGTGGAGATCCGACGCATTGCCCAGCGGGAGGTCGGCCGGGTGCTGGAGCGGGAGGGCATCCGGACCCGGGGCCTGGACGTGGAGGTGGCGCCGGAGGTGATCGACCTGCTGGTGGAGCGCGGGTACTCGCCTCTCTTCGGCGCCCGCTTCCTCCAGCGAGAGATCGAGCGAACCGTCACCGCGCCGGTCGCCGCGGAGATCGTCCGCCGCCCATTGCCGCCCGGCTCGCGAATCCAGGTCCAGGTCAGCGGCGCTGTGGTGACGGTCCGGTCCGAGCCGCGGGCCGAGGAGGAGGCCCGCACCCCCGTGGCGGTGACGCGCCTGGGGACGGTGGTGGGCCGGCGCCGGCTCGACCGGAAGGCCCTCCTGGAGGAGGCGAGCGCCCTCGCAGAACGCGCGGCCAGGGTGGCCGAGTCCCTCGACCGTGCGGCTCTGGAGCAGCGGCGCGCCGATCTCCTCGCCCAAACCCAGGCGCCGGACCTCTGGGACGACCCTCTGCGCGCCGCCGGGCTGCTCCGCTCGTTCCAGGCCCTGGACCGGGAGGTGCAAGCGCTGGATGCGCTGCTTAGGGGCTGCGAGTCGGCGCGGCGCCTGGTGGGCGAGGCGAAGGGAGAGGTGCGCCTGGCGGCGGCCGCCCGGGCGGTCGAGCGGAGCGCCCGGGAGGTCCAGCTGGCCGAGGCGCGGGTCGCCGCGGGGGGCAGCGGCGCCGACGAGCTGGTCCTCGACCTGGCGGCGGCGCAGGAGAACGACGAGCACCGCCAATGGCTGGGCGAGCTGGTGGCGATGTACCAGGGCTGGGCCTCGCACCGGGGCTACGAGGCCACGGCCATGGCCGAATCGCTCCGGCCGCCTCGAGTCCTGCTGCACCTCGCCGGCCCGGGTGCGCCGGGATTTCTCGCTGGAGAGGAGGGCATCCATCGCCGTCACCAGAACGGCCGGCGGGTGGTGGTCCGGGTGCGGCTCCTTCCGTGGCCGAACAAGGAGCCGATGCAGGGCAGGCTCAACGCCCGTTGCCGCGCGGTCCGCCGGCGCGAGGGCCTCCACCTGGAGCGGGTGACGGCCGAGCTTCGCGGCTTCGACGAGGGTTCGGGTCGGGAGGTGGATCTGGACGGAGGGGTGTCGCTGCATGAGCTTCGTGCGCTGGCGCTGCTCGTGCTGAGCAAGGCGCCGCCGGACGTGGAGGCCCGCCACTACTTTGTCGGGCGGGCGGCCCGGGTCGAGGATCCACGCACCGGGACCGCCACGCCCCGTCTGAAGGACGTGCTCCGCGGGGAGATCGAGCCGTTCATCGCCGGGTGGCTCGGCCGCGCGGGGGGCTGAGGCCCGGACGCTCCCACCGCCCCGGTGCGCCGAAGTCGTGTCCCGCGTACGCGCCTCCATCCGGGACTCGGGGTGGGACGCGTCCTCGGACGCCGAGCTGGCTCCCGCCGACGCTCATCCCCGCAGGAAGGCTGTGAACCGCCCCCGCACCGCCAGGCGACCGTGCTGGTTCACCGAGTCGGTTCGGATGACGAACAGCTCGTTGCTCCCGCGCCGGGAGTGCGACTCCAGCGTCCCGGTGGTCAGCAGCACGTCGCCCGGCCGGAGCACCTCGCGGAACTCGAACTGCTGCTCGCCGTGGAGCACCCGGAACACGTCCACCTCCATCGCCGGGTCGAGCAGCGCCGCTTGCGCCGGGGCGATGGAGAAGAGCACCGCGAACATGGGAAAGGCGATCATCGAGCCCCAGGGCGACTGAGCGCCGGCCGCCTCGTCGTGGAGCACCGGGTGCAGGTCCTCGGGGAGCCCGGTCGAGACGTACGACGGCACGCCACCGGAGATGGCCACCGCGTACTCGCGCATCTTCTCCGCGCCCATCACGTACCGGAACGGGCCCCAGCGGGTGCCGATCGCGCTTCGGCCCGGACCGCGGGCGACCGCCGGCGATTCGCCCGCCCCGGAGGAGGCCGGGCCGACGGGCGGCGGCATCCTCGCCTCCTCGAGCAGCTCGGGGCGCGACATCCGCAGCACCTCCACCGCCTGGGCCACCTCGGGCGTCATTCCGCGCATGCCTCCCCAGACGCCCGCCTCGGCCTCGGGCGCGCGCGAACGGCCCTCCAGCTGCACGCCCTTCAGCACCTCTTCCCCGGCCTGGTTCCGCGCGACCACCGTGGCCCTCACCACCCCGCCCGAGACCTCGGTCACCTTGCCCTCGAACCGGACCGTGTCCTCGGGGCGCACCGGCTTGCTGAAGCGTGCCTTCACCCCGGTCACCAGCCCCGGGTCTCCCAGGAAGCGGGCGAAGGCGTCGACGGCCCAGGCCAGGGTGCAGAGCCCCTGGAGGATGACTCCGCCGAGCCCCGCGGCCTGGCCGACCTCCACGTCGATGTGGATGGGATTGAAGTCGCCGCTCGCCCCTGCATAGTAGAGCGAGCGGTAGCGGTCGCATTCCCGCTCCAGGGAGAAGGTCTGTCCCGGGACGATGCTCACCCGTTCGCCTTCACGCCCTCGTCGAGCGGGTCCTCGACCAGCGTCTCGGCCTCGGCCGCCTGGCGGCGCGCGTAGTCGTCGCGGACGTAGGCGATGAGAGTGTCCAGGTACGTCGACAGCCGGGGACAGCGGATGCCCGTGCCGTCCAGCAGCTCGAGGGTGTTGGCGCTGGTGAACCAGGCCAGCTGGTTGATGTACTCCAGCGCCGCGCGCTGCGATCGGGTGACCCGCTCCAGCAGCGGGAGCCGGAGGACCGCCTCGGCGGCGCGGGCGGGGAAGGTGAGCTTGGGGATGCGGCGGTTGGCGCGCTCGGCGATGAGCTCGTAGACCCGGGCCACGCTCATCGGATTGGGGTCCACCAGGTGGAAGGTGCGGCCCTTCGCCAGGGGATCGCCCGCGAGGTGCACCGCGGCCCTCACCACGAAGTCCACCGGGACGACGTTCAGCGGGGCGACGCCATTGCCCGGCAGCGGCAGCGGCACCACCAGCGGGCTCGCCACCAGGAGGATGCCCAGCGTGTACGGCCCCTCGAAGCGGTCGATCTCCCCGGTCCGCGAGTCGCCCACCACCGTGGATGGCCGGACGATGGTGATGGGGAGTGTCTCGGCGGCGCGGGCCACCGCCTTCTCCGCGTGGAACTTGGTCTCCTCCCAGGGGTTGCGAAACTCCTGGCCCTTGTCCAGCTCGTCCTCGGCGATGACCCCCTCGCGGGCCCCGGCCACGTGGCAGGTGCTGAAGTGCACCAGCCGCTCCAGCCGCCGGCACTCCCGCGCCAGCTCCAGCACGTTGCGGGTACCGTCCACGTTGGTGCGCCAGGCCAGCTCGCGCGAGACGCTGAGCTGGTTCAGCGCCGCGAGGTGGAAGATGAGGGTCACGCTCCCGGCGACGCGCTCCACCTCCTCGCCGGACAGCCCGAGGTGGAGGTCGGTGACGTCGCCGGCCAGCACCTCCACTGGTGCACCCCGCACCCGCGAGGCCAGGCCACGGGCCTGATCGAGGTGCCGGGGCTGCGCCAGGGCGAAGATTCGGCCCTTGCCCTCCTGCGCGAGGTGCTCCACCAGCCGCTTCCCGATGAAACCCGGATAGCCGGTGACCAGCGTGGCGCCATCGCTCGAGGGCATGAGGGCAGCGACCTTAGCCGCTCCTTTGGATCTCCTCCCAGATCCGCCGGACCTGGGCCCGGGTCTCGTCCAGCGACCCGCTGTTGTCCACCACCCAGGTGGCGTGCGCCCGCTTGTCGGCCAGGGGCAGCTGCGCCGCCAGCCGGGCCGAGATGGCCGCCTCGTCCAGCCCGTCGCGGGCCGCGAGCCGGGCCCGCTGCACCGGCTCGGGCACGGCGACGAGGATCACCCCGTCCATCCCTCGGTGGAGCCCGTTCTCGATGAGGAGCGCGGCGTCGTAGAGCACGACCCGTGCTCCGGCGCGCGCCAGCGCCTCCGTCCGGCGCGCCACCTCCTCACGGATCCGCGGGTGGACGATGGCCTCCAGTGCCTTCCGCTCGGCGGGGTCGGCGAAGATGCGCTGGCCGAGCGCCACCCGGTCGAGCTGCCCCGAGGCGTCCACCACGCCGGGGAAGCGCCGGGCTACCTCCTCCAGGCCCGGGGTGCCGGGCTCGACCACGTCGCGGGCTACCTGGTCGGCGTCGATGACCGGGGCGCCGAGGGAGCGGAACATCGCGCTGACGGTGCTCTTCCCCGAGGCGATGCCGCCGGTGAGCCCCACCACCCGCATCAGTGAGGAGGCGTCGCCGCGGCCGGCGCCTGGGCCGGTGCAGAGGCGGGGCGGGGCGCGGTGTAGACGAAGGACTGCACCCGGTCGTCGGTCTCGTCGAAGAACACCGCCAGGCCCAGGCGTGGGTAGACGTAGTAGGTGCGGAAGTCGTCGGTGAGCTTCTTCTGGAAGCACGCCGCCGGCTGCGGGGCGCCTGCCTTGGGGCACACCGGGCCGAAGGTGGCCTCCACCGTGTCGTGGTCGATGGCAGTCGCCGGGAAGACGTCGATGCGCTCCACCACCCCGGTCGCCGGGTCCACCCGGAACTGCGCCTGGGAGGTGCCCTTCATCGCCACCGAGTCGGTGTAGGCGAGGACCTCCTTGCCCGAGACGGTGACCGTCTTGCTCGGGGGGCCGAAGCGCTTCACCACCTCATCTCGCCGCGAGACGCCGGGCTCGATCCCGTTCCAGGCCTTGGCGCGAGCCACCGCCGTCACGAGGAGCAGCGTGACCAGGAGGAGGCGCCTCGGTGCCGGGCAACGCATCGTCGTCCGCACTGGTCTACCCCGACCCTCGCGGCCCCTCAACCTTCTGCCGCTTGCCAGAGGGCCAGGCAATCCCGTATCTGCCCGGTGCTCGATGACCCTCCGACGCGCAACCCGCTGGGCGCTGGCGCTCGCCGTGCTGTGCTCCGCGGTGGCGGGGGGAGCGGACTTCCTCGGCTCCGAGAGCTGCAAGGGCTGTCACCCCGATGCCTACGCGGCGTGGCGGTCGTCCAAGCACGCCCGCTCCATGGAGTCGCTCACCGCCGAGCAGCAGCGCGAGGCCCGCTGCACCACCTGCCACGCGCCGAACCTGACCGACCAGGGGATGGCCGGGATCGGCTGCGAGACCTGCCACGGCGGCGGCCAGTACTACGCGCCGGCCTACGTGATGAAGGACCCGGAGCTCGCCCGGCTGGTCGGCCTGGTGGACCCCTCGGAGAAGTCCTGCCGCAGCTGCCACGAGCCCAGCTCGCCCTCGCTGCGTCCTTTCCAGTTCGCCGAGAAGCTGAAGGCGATGGACCACTGGAGCGTGGAGCGGCAGAAGCGCGGCGCCCCGCCGTCCCCTCGCGCCGAGCGGTGATCCGCGTCCTCGACTCCCGCTTTCTCACCACCGCGGTCGAGGAGGCCGGCTGGCCCGCGGGCGACGTCCCGGAGGTGGCCTTCGTCGGCCGCAGCAACGTGGGCAAGTCGTCGATGATCAACGCCCTCACCGGCCGGAGGAAGCTGGTCCGGGTCTCGAACACTCCCGGCCGGACGCGCACGCTCAACTTCTTCGACGTGGTGCTCGAGCGCACCGGCGTGCGCCGCACCGTCCGGCTCGCGGACCTCCCCGGTTACGGCTTCGCCAGGGTGTCGAAGACAGAGCGCTCGAGCTGGGAGCGGATGATCACCACCTACCTCGAGCGGCGCACGTCGCTGAGGGGTGTGGTCGCCATCGTCGATGCAGAGGTGGGGGCCACCGAGGACGATGTCCGCACACTGGCCTACCTCGTCACCGCCGGACGCCGTGTCCTCGTGGCGGCGACCAAGCTCGATCGGCTCGGGAAGTCCCAGAGGAAACCCCGTCTGTCGGCGACCGCGGAGCGGCTGTCGGTCCCCCGTGACACCGTGCTGGGTTTCTCGGCAACGGAAAAGCTGGGCGTGCCTGAAGTGTGGGAGTCGCTCTGGATCGCGACGTCATGAAGGATGCTCGAGTGTTGACCGACCGGGGAGCCCGCCCGATGATTCCTCCTCTGAAGGCCCTTCGTGTGCCCACCGGGCTGCCGGGCCCGTGCCGCCACTCGTGGAGACAGCTTCGATGACCCGCCGGGCGTTGCCCCTCCTGATGGTCGCCGCCGCGATCACCGCCGTCTCCGGCTGCACGTGCAGTGGAGACGTCTCGCGCTTTCCGGTGGTGACCACACCTCCCGGCAACGGCGATGGGGGCGGCAAGCCCGATGGGGGCGACGGGGGCGACGGCGGTGGTCCGAGCGTGACCGATCCCTGCCAGGTCATCGTCTGCCCGCCGGTGGTGGACGGCGGCTTCAGCGGGACCATCGCCTTCCCGCCGGATGGCGGCTTCTCCCTCGACGGGGGGGTGGGCACTAGTGGCGACGGGGTGACGGTGGACCCGATGGGGCGCATCACCCTCAACAGCCAGGACATCGAGATCAACTTCGCCTGGATCGCCAACTGGAAGATGGGGACGGTGTCCAAGTTCGACACCAAGAACCTGCTCCCGGACGGCGGCATCCACGAGGTGGGCCGCTACATCAGCGTCTTCCCGCTCGACGGGCTCGGCCGTCGCAACCACAGCTCCTCGGCCAGCGTCTACGACCCGAGCCGCACCGCGATCGACATCAACGGGGACATGTGGGTGGCCAACTTCGCCTCGCACGCCAACCAGTACTTCAGCGTGACCAAGGTCTCGGGCAGCCTCTTCAACTGCGTCGACCGGAACGGCAACGGGAAGATCGACACCAGCGCCGACGACCCGGCGGACGTGGCGAACTACGGCGTCATCCAGCCCAGCGAGTACCTGAACCCCAGCGACCCCAACAACCCGCTGCTCTACGACGAGTGCGTGCTCTTCACCCAGGAGCTCGGCAACATCAATCCCAACGGCGCGTTCGGCGAGGGATCGATCTCCATCGCCGCGGCCCCCGAGGGCGGCCCGGGCGACGTGTGGGTCGGCACCTGGATTGACCGGCGCATGTGGCGGCTGGATCCCTTCACCGGTGTTCCCAAGGCCATCCCCGCGGGCACCAACGTGGGCTCGCTGCCGGACGGCGGAGGTCAGTACATCGGCGTTCCGTCGATCGAGCCCTACGGCTCGGCGGTGGACGCCAAGAACCGGCTGTGGATCGCCCACCGGGTGCAGAACACCGTGGCGGTGATCGACACCAACACCGCCTCGCTGCTCGCCGGGGCCATCTCCCCGCCCTCGGGCTTCCCCCGGGGTGGTTACGGCATCGCGGTGGACAAGCAGGGCCGGGTCTGGATGCCGAACTGGGGCTCGACCCCGGCAAACACCGCCACCCGGTACACCCCGCCCACCAGTGGCCCCATCGACGCTGGCACCTGGGACAAGTTCGACTTCTCGGCGCTGACCTCGCCGAGCGGCACCAGGATTGGCCAGGGCCGCGGGGTGACGGTCGACGACGAGGGCGTCGTCTGGTTCAGCGGCGACCGGAACAACAACGGCTCAGCGGCGCTGGTGTGGGGCGCGGACATCAATGACGGTGGGGTGCGGATGTTCCCCAGCGCGGGCACGCCCACCGGGCTCATCGACGCCACCTCGGTCTGGAGCAAGACCAGCATCGGGATCGGGCTCGACCAGAACAAGAATCTGTGGGTCAACAACAACTCCGGGAACGTGATGCGCATCGACCGAGCGACCGGCGGGGTCACCACCTCGGCCAACCAGGCCGGCCAGCTCTACACCTACTCGGACTTCACCGGGTACCAGCTGCGGCACATCACCCTGAACCAGGGCAGCTTCAGCCAGACCGTCTCCGGCTGCTCGCGTTACGCCGAGTGGGACACCGTCACCTGGAACGCCATCACCCCGCCGAACACCTCGGTGGTGCTCTTCGTCCGCGGGTCGAACAACCTCGACTTCACCGTGTCCCAGGAGTACGGGCCGTTCACCGGCTCACCGGCGAATCTCCAGGCGGCCCCCGGGCCGGTGCCCCAGTTCAAGTACCTGCTGCTCAAGTTCCTCCTCACCAGCAAGGACGGAACGAGCCAGCCGTACCTGCTGGACTTCAACGTCACCTCCAAGTGCCTGACCCCGCTCCAGTAGCGGGCGTCTGAGCGAGGGGTTGCGCCGGCGCCACCGGCTGTGCGACGCACGGCGGCCGTGGCCTCCGGCGGAAACGGGCGGGACGTGGCGACCGAGCGCGCCTCGGAGCTCCAGCGCATCGCGGCGCTGCCGGCGCGCGGCCGCATGGATGCGCTCCTCGCCTCGAAGGACGCCGGGCCGCTGGTCCGCGCGGTTCCGCCCGAGCAGCTCTACGCCACGGTGGCCGAGGTCGGGCTGGCCGATGCCGGCGAGCTCGTCCAGCTCGCCTCGCCGGGGCAGTTCCAGTCGCTGGTGGACCTGGGAGCCTGGAGGCGCGATGCGCTCGATCCGCACGGGCTCCTCGAGTGGCTGCAGGCGGCCCGGGGCGACGACCCGGATGCGTTCCTCCGGAAGCTGCACGGCATCGACCTCGAGCTGCTGGAGGTGATGCTCCGCTCCTTCACCGTGGTGCACGACCTCGAGGAGGACCCGGATCCGCCGGTGGAGGGCGTCACCCTCGACTCCGCGGATGGGCGCTACCGCATCGAGCTGAAGGTCGAGGGACCGGAGCAGGCGGCGCTCCGGGCGCTGCTGCTGGATCTGATGGCCGAGAGCCCGTTCGCCTTCAGCCGGCTGATGGAGGCCATCCGCTGGGAGCTGCCGAGCGAGCTCGAGGAGGTGGCGCTGCGCTTCCGCTGGGCACGGCTGGCCGACCTCGGCTTTCCCGATCCGGAGACGGCCGCCGGGCTGTATGCGGCGGTGCGTCTGCCGCCGGCGCTGTCCTCGAGCCCGTCCGGCGAGCTGGCCAGGAGCGGCGGGCGGCGGGTCGACTTCGTGCAAGCCGCGCTCGAGGGGCTCGACCCGCTGGAGGCGGAGAACGCCCTGGACGAGCTCCGCGGCCTGTTCAACGCCGCGCTGGTTGCGGACGGGGCCGACCCCGGCGACCTCGACGCCTTCCGTGCCTCCGCCGAACGGGCGCGCGACACCCTGAACCTGGGGCTCGAGTCTCTGACCGGGGGAGACCCGCGGCGGGCGCCCGCGGTGGTCCGCGACTCACCGTTCCGCGAGGTGTTCCAGACCGGGTTCTCGCTCGGGCTCCGGCTCCGGCACCGCGCCGACCGGCTCGCGGCCCGGCCCCTGGCCCGGGTGGACGGCGAGTGGATGCTCTGGCCGGAGCAGGCCGCGGTCGTCACCGCGCTCCGGCGCGCGCGCCCGATGCGCGCCCTCCCGGTCGAGGGCGCCGAGCCGGTGCCGTTCCGGTCGGTGGCGGAGCTCCACCAGGCGGAGCAGGACCTGTCGCGTGCCGAGCAGCAGCAGGCGCTGCTCGCGGCGCTGCTGGGTG
Source organism: Myxococcaceae bacterium (assembly GCA_035519675.1). Classification (GTDB taxonomy): domain Bacteria; phylum Myxococcota; class Myxococcia; order Myxococcales; family Myxococcaceae; genus RPRB01. The sequence goes on along the minus strand of DATIWB010000002.1, from coordinate 106,484 downwards.
GCACCGAGGAGCGGGCCCGCGTGGCCCTGGACGGACTCGGTCCGGCGTGGCCGGCGGGGGGCCCGCCCGCGGTCCTCGCATCCGCGGTGGCCCACGCCCTCCTCGACGGCCGTCCGCGCATCGCACCGGTGCCGGCGGGCCGCACGCAGGAGCTTGGCCGCAACTTCCTCGCGCCGGGCGCGCCCCCCACCGTCCGGCCCGAGGCGGTCGAGCGGGTCGCAGCGGCGCTCGCTGCGGTCGCCCCGGGCGACGAGGCGCCGCGGCTGGCTCGGCAGGTGCTCGAGCGGCTGGCGGACCAGCTCGGCGAGGCCCTGCTCGCCGGGCCGCTGCCGGTCGAGGTGCAGACGACCCTGCCCTGGGCGGACGCGCTGTAGAAACGACAGCCCCGGCGACTCGCCCCTGGCCGCCGCGCCAGCGATTTCGCGGTGCTGAGGCTGGCACGTCGTCTGCTCCGGCGGGCACGAGCCATGCGGACCCGAGCGCCGGAGGGGGAGGGGGAGTCCCGGGCGTGGGCGCTGGCGGCACGGCGTGACCGCTGGGCGTTCCTGCTCCTGGCGGCGTTCTGCGTGCAGATCTACGCCGCGCCGGCGGAGTGGATTCCGGCGGTCCTTCCGCTGCGTCTGGCGCTGTCGTTGAGCCTCGGCGCGCTCGGGCTGCTTCTGCTCGAGCACGCAGGACGGCGCCTTCCGCTCCACTGGGATGGTGTGCGGGGCCCGGCGCTGGTGGCCTTCCTGGTCTGGGCCACGGCGTCCCGACTGTGGAGCCTCGCTCCACGAGAAACGGACACCTGGCTGCTGGTGGTGGTGAAGGTCGCGCTCGCCTGGCTCCTGGTGGTGAACCTCGCCACGACGCCGCGGCGCCTCGCCATCCTCTGTCTCTGCCTCGTGGCCGGCTCGGTGGTCACCTCCGTCGGTGGCATCCTCCGGTACGTCTCTGGGCAGGAGCTCTCGCAGGGGTTTCGCACCCTCTGGCTCGGCGTCTACGGGGACCCGAACTACCTGGCCGAGTACCTCGCCCTCACCGTTCCGCTGGCGGTGGCCTTCGTCGCCCGGCCGGGGATGGGGGTGTGGATTCGCCTGTTCTGCGCCCTGGCGCTGCTTCTGGCCGTCAGCTGCATCGTCCTGACGTTCTCGCGCGGCGGCTTCCTCGGAGTCGTGTTCGGCGGGCTGGTCTGGGCGATGCGCGAGCGGGCGCAGCGCACCAAGGCCATCGTCGTCTCCGCCGCCCTGGCGGTCGGTGTGGCCATCTTCGCCCCGGCAACCTACTGGGAGCGCAACGACACCCTGGAGGAGTTCGAGCAGGACCAGTCCGCCCTCGGCCGCGTCTACGCCTGGCAGGTCGCCTCGTCGGCGAACCTCGATCATCCGCTCCGAGGGGTGGGCGGTGGCGCGTTCCGCGAGGCCTGGCCCCTCTACGCGCCGCCCCAGGTCCGCGAGCAGCCGCTGGTGGCCCACAACATCTTCCTCGACACCCTGGGCGAGCTGGGCTGGGTGGGCTTCTTCCTCTTCCTGACCTTCGCCGGGAGCGCCACCGGAGCGGTGTTCCGCGCCGGGCGAGACCCGGAGATCGGCTGGCTCGCCCGGGGGATCGGGGCGAGCGTGGCTGGGTTCCTCCTCTGCAACTGCTTCTCGGGCTCGCTCGCCGCGCCGCAGCTGTTCGTCCTCCTCGGGCTGGCCGGAGCGGCGGAGCGGGTGGCCACGGGGCAGGACGTCCTCGAGCCCGGACCGCCCCGACCGGTGATGGCGACCTCGTGGGGTGCGTGATGCGGATCGATCGGCGTCGATGGAAGGAATGGGGAGAGACGGTGGCGCCGGCAGCGCTGGCCGTGCTGGCACTGGGGCTGGACCTCGCCGAGGACGGCGAATCCTTTGCCCACACCGCGGCGCTGGGGCTCGTTGCGCTCGCTGCGGCGCTGAGCGGGGCGGCAGCGGTGGGGAGCTGCGGGCGCTTCGGGCCGTCCCGTCTCGGCTGGCGCTTCTCGCTCTGGCGTGCCTGCGGCCTGGTGGCGGCCGCGGGCTGCTTCGGCCTGGAGCTGGTGGAGCGCTCCGGGGCCCCGCGCGTCGCCGCCGACGCGACCGTGCAGCTCACCGTCCTCGGGGCCGCCTGGGCGCTGCTCACCGGCTGGGTGTGGGGGCGGCGGAGCTGGGAGCGAATGGCCGCCGGGACCGCCGCGCAGGCGGAGGAGACCCGGGCGGGGGAGGCGGCGCGGGGCGTGCGCTGGGCGGGCCGGGAGATCGGAGAGGCCTGAGCGCGCCCGAGGTGCCGGACGGCGCGGCGCCCATCGCCGGTGAGCCGGTGCCCGATGACGAGCCGGTGAACCGCGACCTCGCTCCGGCCGACGACCCCGGGCCGTAGCAGCGCCCGACCGCCAGGTGACCGTCCCGGCGTTGGCGGTCGGCTAGGCTGCCGCACGTGCAGCTGACTCCCGGCCTGCAGGTGGGCCACTACCAGATCATCTCGGTCCTCGGAGCCGGAGGCATGGCCGAGGTGTACCGGGCGCTCGACATGCGGCTCGGCCGCGAGGTGGCGCTGAAGGTGGTCAACGCCGCGCTGGCCAGGGACCCCGATCTGGTCCAGCGCTTCGAGCAGGAGGCGCGGGTGGCCGGTTCCCTGAAGCATCCCAACGTTGTGGCGGTGTACGACATCGGGCACCACGATGGCGTGCCCTTTCTGGTCACCGAGCTGCTCGAGGGCGAGTCGCTGCGCCAGCGCCTCACCCGCGGGCGCCTCCCGCTCCAGACGGCCCTGGAGTGGGGATCCCAGCTCGCCCGTGGGCTCGCCGCGGCGCACGCACGCGGGGTCATCCACCGGGACCTCAAGCCGGACAATGTCTTCGTGAACGGGGACGGCCAGCTCAAGCTGCTCGACTTCGGAATCGCCAAGCTGGCCGAGGGGGCCGAGCGGCCCGGTCCGCGCGGCCTGATGGACTCCACGGTCGCGCCGAGCGGCACCGTGACTCGCACCGGCGCGGTGCTTGGAACGCCAGGGTACATGTCCCCCGAGCAGGTGAGGGGCGAGCCGCTCGACGCCCGCTCGGACCTGTTCAGCCTCGGGGTGGTGCTGCACGAGCTCCTCTCCGGAGCCCGCCCCTTCGCCGGCGGATCCCTGGTCGAGAGCGGGTACGCGATCCTCCACGACGACCCCCCGCCGCTGCCGGCGGAGATCCCGGCGCAGGTGACGGAGGTGGTGCAGCGGTGCCTGGAGAAGGAACCGGCGCGGCGCTTCCAGTCCGCCTCCGATCTCGCCTTCGCGCTCGACGTGCTGCGCGGCGGCGTCCGGTCGGGGCCCGACCGGGCGCTTCCTCTTCCACCACGCCCTCGCCGACGGTGGAGCCCGCGGAGCTTGGCGGCCCTGGGGCTCGCCTTGGTCCTCGCCCTGGTCCTCGCCGCCGGTGCGTTCGCCTGGGGACGCCGTCAGGCTTCCGGCCCGCCCGCGCCGCCGACCGTCGAGCAGGTCACCTTCCGCTGGGGGGGAATCCGAGCGGCGCGCTTCGCGGCCGACGGACGGGTCTTCTACAGCGCGGCGTTCGAGGGGCGAACGGAGGAAGTGTTCACCCGGCCCCCGGGCAGCGCCGTGTCGCAGGCACTCGGGCTCCAAAGGGTTCGGCTCGCCGCGGTCTCGCCCTCGGGCGAGCTGGCCGTGCTCCTCGCCCCCAGCTGGGTGGTCCTCGGCACCGCACGAGGAACGCTGGCCCGGGTTCCGGGGGTGGGGGGAATCCCGCGTCAGGTGGCCGAGAACGTCGAGTACGCCGACTTCTCACCGACCGGCGAGCTGGCGATGGTCATCTCGCGGGGAACGGCGCGGGTGCTGGAGTATCCCCCGGGGAAGGTGCTCTTCCAGACCGAGGGCTGGATCAGCGACCCGCGGTTCTCGCATCGGGGAGACCAGATCACCTTCGTCCATCACCCCGTCCCTCTCGACACGATGGGAGAGCTCGAGGTCATCGATCCGGGCGGCAAGCGGAAGACGCTGACTCCGCGGTACCCGGTCCTCCAGGGCCTGGCCTGGGCTCCCGACGACACGGAGATCTGGTTCACCTCGGGCGAGCTCCAGCGGAACCTCGTCCGGGCCGTTGACCTTCAGGGTCGGATGCGAGAGGTCTACCGGGCCCCATCCGATCTCCACCTCGACGACATCGCAGCGGACGGATCGGTCCTGATCAGCAATCAATTCGAGCGAGCGGAGGTTCAGGCCCTCGATTCCGAGGGGCATCAAGTTCTCCTCTCGTGGACGGAGTGGGCGAACTCCGTGGCTGCAGTCTCGCGCGACCGGAAGGTCCTGTTCACCGTGGCCAGCCCAGTGCTGACCCCCACCGGCCAGCAGCCGTCGCTGGCCGTCCTGCGGGGGGTGGATGGCTCTCCCGCTCAGGTGCTCGGAGAGGGTGAAGCGCTGGACCTCTCCCCCGACGGACGGTGGGCGCTCGTCCGGACCGACGAGCGCGACGGCCTCGTGGCGCTGCCGACGGGACCGGGGACCGCCCGGCGACTCGCGCTCGGCGAGCTGAGGATGTGGAACGCGCGGTGGTCGCCGGACGGCAGGCGGATCATCCTCATCGCCCGCGCTGGCTCGGGCCCCTACCGACTCCACGAGATCGACCCGGAGGGGGGATCACCGCGCCTCGTCTCCGAGGTTCCCCTGGGGACGCGGCAAGTCCTGGTGCTGTCGCCGGATAGCCGGCTCGCCGCCGCCGTCGACCTGGAGGACCGGGTGGTGGTCATCTCGCTGTCCACCGGCGCGCCGGTGCGGGTGCCGGGAATCCCCGCCGGGTCGTGGCCCAGAGGCTGGGCCGGTCCGCGCCAGCTGTGGCTTACCGAGGGCGCGGACCTGCCAGCCGCAACGCGCCTCTTCCGCGTGGACATCGACAGTGGGAATGTCCTGGAGGAGCGGAGGTTCGGTCCGCCGGATACCTCCGGCGCCGCGACCCTCGCCTTCGTCCAGGTCACCGGCGACGGGCGAGACCTGGCCTACACCTTCAACCGCTTCCTCGGGCACCTCTACATCCTTCGGGGGCTGCCCGGGCGGTCGCCCTGAAAGGGATCAGCCCGAGCTGGAACGTGGCTCGCCCGGTGGCGTCGTCCCCGGCTTCCGCGGCAGGGCGTGGAGCCCGCGGGCGGTGAGGCGGGCGCGCAGCTCGGAGAGCAAGCGCGGGACGAGGAACGGTCCCTGGTAGACGAAGGCGGTGTAGACCTGGACCAGGTCGGCGCCGGCCTCGAGCCGCTCGAGGACGTCATCGGCGGTGAAGACCCCACCGGATGCCCACAGCGCGAGCCGGCCCCGGGCTCGCGTCGCCGCGCGGCGGAGCGTCTCCAGGGCCAGCGGCGCGAGCGGGGCGCCGGAGAGACCCCCCACCTCGGCGGCGACCGGGCCGCTCACGCCCGGGCGGGTGAGCGTGGTGTTGGTGCAGATGAGGCCGGAGATGCCGACCTCGATCGCGACGTCGACGATGGCGTCGACCTCCTCGGAGGCAAGGTCCGGGGCAATCTTGAGGAACAGCGGCTTGCCCGGAGCGACGGCATCGAGCCGCGCCCGGACGGTCGAGAGCAGCGCGCGGAGCTGGTCCGGTTCCTGGAGGCGGCGCAGCCCCGGCGTGTTGGGCGAGCTGGCGTTGACCACCACGTAGTCGGCGAGTGGCCCGAGCGCTTCCACGCCGGCGACGTAGTCGTCCACCGCGCGCTCGAGCGGCGTGTCCTTGTTCTTCCCCAGGTTGACCCCCACCGGTCCCGGACGGCGAGCCAGCGCCCGGAGCCGGGCGGCCATCGCCTCCACCCCGTGGTTGTTGAAACCCATCCGGTTGATCAGCGCCCGGGCCTCGGGGATGCGGAACAGCCGGGGCGCGGGATTCCCCGGCTGCGGCCGGGGCGTCACCGTCCCCACCTCGACCCCGGCAAAGCCCAGCGCGAAGAAGCCGGAGACCGCCTCGGCATCCTTGTCGAACCCCGCCGCGAGCATCACCGGATGCGCGAAGCGGAGCCCCGCGCTGGTCACCGAGAGGTCGGGTCCGCCCGCGGGGAGCGAGGGGGCGGAGCGGACCGTCCCCAGCACCCGGAGCGCCGCCATCCCGACGCCATGCGCCAGCTCGGGCGAGAGCAGGAACAGCCCGCGCTTGAGAAGCCCGTACACGTCCCCGGCGACTACCACGCTTCAGGGGATGAAGGAGTACTCCCGCGCCCAGGACAGGGCTCGATCCACCTGCTCGGGGGTCATGATCCCGTGCTTCTCCACCAGGGCCACCTCGGACTGCATGTCGGTCTCGAGGAGGTAGGGGCCGTCGGTGTTGAGCGTCACCTTCACCCCGCGGTCGAGAAAGGTCTGGACGATGTGCTTCAGCTCGTCCACTCCGCTCACCGCGTGGGTGTGCAGGTTGGAGGTCGGGCAGAGCTCGAGCACCACGTCCTGCTCGCGGAGCAGCTTCATCGCCGCCTCGTCGTACGCGGCACGAATGCCGTGTCCGATGCGGTGCGGCCGGAGCCGGTCCACCACCGCAATCACCCCCTCGGCCCCCGTGCCGTGGGTCTCGCCGGTGTGGACGGTGGTCTTCAGACCCGCGGCCCGGGCGCGCTCGAACAGGTCCTCGTAGGCACCGACCTGCTCCCGGTCCAGCTCCAGGGCCCGGGTCTCGGTCCCGGCGAGGTCGATGCCCACCACTCCGCGGTGCCGGTAGCGGATCGCTTTTTCCAGGATGATGGAGTTGAGCCGGTGGTCGAACTCGCGGGCCAGGCAGAAGATGAGCCCTGCCCGGACGCCATACTCCAGCGTCGCCCGGTCCATGCCCCGGAGCGCGGCGTGGATGATGTGGTCCAGGTCCAGGGTGGAGTCGAGGTTGCGCTTCATCGGGTTGAAGCGCAGCTCGATCTGGGTGACCCGGCTGCCGCGGAACTCCTTCCCGATGACCTCGTAGACGCTCCGCTCGATGGCCATGGGCGAGCTCTGAATCTTCTCGGTCCAGGTGTGCATGATGCGGAGGTAGTCGTCGAGGTTGGAGACGTTGTCCGGCCGGGCGGTGATCATCTCCACGAACTCGAAGTAGTTCTTGGTCGGTAGCTTGAAGCCCTGGCTGTGGGCCAGCGACCAGAGCACGTGCGGGGCCACCGCTCCGCCCACGTGGATGTGCAGGTCGATGAGCTCGCGGGACATGTCCTCTCCGAGGCTACCAGAGGGAGGACGCCCGGCGTCGAGCCAGCCTTCCCGGACCGGCCGGCTCGTGTAGTGTGCCGCGCCATATGGCGGCGACACTCATCGATGGCAAGGCCATCGCGCAGAAGGTCCGGAGGGAGGTGGCCGAGGCCACCCGCGAGCTGAAGGCGCGGACCGGCCGGGTCCCCGGGCTGGCGGTGATCCGGGTCGGCGAGGATCCGGCGAGCAAGATCTACGTGACGGGGAAGCAGAAGGCCGCGGCCGAGGTCGGATTCGACGCCAGCGAGCACCACTTCCCCGAGACCGCGACCCATGCCGAGGTGCAGGCCCGGCTGGAAGCGCTCAACGCCGACCCGGGCGTGCACAGCATCCTGGTCCAGCTACCGGTCCCCAAGCAGGTGCACTCGGACGTGCTGCTCCGGGTGCTCCGCCCGGACAAGGACGCCGACGGCCTGCACGCGGTGAACGCGGGGCTCCTCGCCCAGGGGCGCGAGGCCACGGTGGCCTGCACGCCGTGGGGCGTGATGCGGATGCTCCAGGAGATCGACTGCAAGCCCGCCGGGAAGCGGGCGGTGGTGGTGGGCCGGAGCATCCTGGTGGGCCGACCGATGGCCTTGTTGTTGTTGAACGCCGACGCCACGGTGACGGTCTGTCACCGCAAGAGCAACCTCCCGGAGGAGGTTGCCCGGGGGGACATCCTGGTGGCCGCAGTGGGCGTGCCGGAGCTGATCAAGGGCGCGTGGGTGAAGCCCGGGGCGGTGGTCATCGACGTGGGCATCAACCGCCTTCCCACTGGCAAGCTGGTGGGGGACGTGGAGCTCGCCGCTGCCGCCGAACGGGCCTCGTACATCACTCCGGTGCCCGGCGGGGTGGGGCCGATGACCATCGCCATGCTCCTCTCCAACACCCTTCGGAACGCGCGGGCGCTGCTCGGGGCCTGACGCCGTTCAAGGCTGTTCCCGGACTGCCGGGCTCCCCTTGCCTGTTAAGAGGTGGGTTCATGCTTGCACTCGTGCTCCCGTACGTGGAGCTGCCGGATTTCCACCTCTTCGGCCTGACCGTTCACCCCTTCGGCATCTTCGCCGCCATCGGCGTCTACGCCGGGGCGGTGCTCACGGTGCGCGCGGGCCGGGTGTACGGGCCGGGGGACACCAAGTCGCTGTCCGAGGTCTTCACCTGGGCGCTGCTCGGGGGACTGCTCGGGGCGCACCTGCTCCACGTCCTCGGCTACCACCCCGAGCTGCTGCGGACGCAAGGGCCGCTGGTGCTGCTCAAGGTCTGGGACGGCGTCTCCTCGATGGGCGGAGTCCTCGGCGGGATGGCGGGGATCGCCGCCTACTTCTGGCGGAAGGGGCTGCGGATCCGGCCGTACTGGGATGCGCTGGCCCTGGGCACCGCGCCGGGCTGGACCATCGCCCGTCTGGGCTGCGCGGTGGTCCATGACCACCCGGGCGTCCGGAGCCATGCCTGGTTCGCGGTGGCCTTCCCGGACGGGCCCCGGCTGGACATGGGCCTCGTGGACTGCGTGCTGCTCGCGGTCATCACCGTCGTGCTGTATCTGCTGGCACGGCGGAAGCGGCCGGAGGGGACGCTCATGGGCGTGCTCGCCATCGCCTACTCGGTCCCCCGCTTCTTCCTCGACTTCTTCCGGGCCCGGGACCTGCCGTTCGTCGACGGCCGGTTCCTGGGCCTCACCCCGGCGCAGTGGATCACCCCGCTGCTGGCCGCGGCGGGGGTCTATCTGCTCGTCACCGCCGGCAGGGCGCGCCCCCAGCCGGCCCCGACGGAGCATCGGTCGGCAGGCGCTCCGGTCGGCGAGACGCGCGCGGGGTAGCGGTCAGGAGCGAGCCGGCCCGGCGCCGCGTCCGCGCAGCGCACCGACGATGAGCCGGGTCGCCGGGCTCTTGTTCAGGGTGTAGAAGTGGATGCCCGGCACGCCCCGGGCGAGCAGTTCCATGCACTGCACGGTGGCGTGGGCGACGCCCAGCTGAACCACCGCATCCGGGTCGTCGCGGTACCGCTCCAGCTGGAGCACCAGGCGCATCGGGACGGTCGCCCCGCACAGCCGGACGAAGCGCTCCAGCTGCTCGATGTTGGTGATGGGCATGATGCCCGGGACGATGGGGACGTTGATCCCCACCCGGCGCGCCCGCTCCACGAAGTCGAAGTAGAAGGCGTTGTCGAAGAAGAGCTGGGTGATGACGAAGTCCAGCCCGGCGTCCACCTTCGCCTTGAGGTGCCGGAGGTCGTCGTCCCGGAGCGGTGTCTCGACGTGCCCCTCGGGGTAGCCCGCTCCGCCGATGCAGAGGCGGTGGTCGCGCTCGCGGATGAACTGCACCAGCTCGGAGGCGTAGCGGAAGCCCCCCGGCGGGGCGTGGAACTCGCGTTCCCCGGCCGGCGGATCGCCCCGGAGCGCGAGCAGGTTCTCCACCCCCATCGCCAGGAACTGCTCCACCAGCTCGCCCAGCTCCTCGCGGGTGTGGCCCACGCAGGTGAGGTGGGCCATGGTCTCCAGGCCGGTGGCCCGGATCTCCCGGACCAGGTCCACCGTGCGATCGCGGGTGCTCCCCCCGGCGCCGTAGGTGACCGAGACGAAGCCGGGCTCCAGCGACCGGAGGTCCTCCAGCGTGCGAAGCAGGGCGCGCCGCCCCTCCTCGCTCCTGGGTGGGAAGAACTCGAAGGAGAAGCAGGGGTCCGAGGGGTTGAGCCGGTTGCGGATCTTCATCGCTCGTTGCAGCAAGCCACTCTACTCAGGCTTCGGCCGCGGCGCCCCTTCGAAGCCTTGATCGGCCCGTGGAGGGTGGGGTAGTCCGGGCCGCACCTCATGTCCCGCCAGACACCGCTCAACCGGCTTCACCGCGCGCTCGGAGCGCGGATGGTCGACTTCGCCGGCTGGGACATGCCGGTCCAGTACACCGGAGTGGTGTCGGAGCACGAGGCGGTGCGGACGGCCGCCGGCCTGTTCGACGTCTCGCACATGGGGGAGATCGAGTTCCGTGGCGAGGGAGCGCTGGAGAGCGCCAGCGGGCTGATCACCAACGACCTGGGGAAGGCCGCCAACGGGCAGGCGGTGTACGCCGGCCTGCTGAACCACCAGGGCGGCTTCGTCGACGACGTGGTGGCCTACCGCTTCTCGCCGGAGCACGTCCTCATCTGCGTCAACGCCAGCAACCGGGAGAAGGACTTCGCCTGGATGACCGAGAACACCCCCCGGGTGCAGCCGGTCAACCGGAGCGACGACTTCGCCCAGCTCGCGATCCAGGGGCCGAGGGCGGCGGCCATCGTGCAATCGCTGACCGACCTGCCGCTCGAGCCCATCGGGACGTACCGCTTCCGCGAGGGGACGGTGGCCGGGGTGCCGTGCATCGTCTCGCGCACCGGGTACACCGGCGAGGACGGGTTCGAGCTCTACTGTTCCCCGGACCGCGCCGAGCACCTCTGGAACGCGCTGCTCGAGGCCGGGCGGCCGGTGGGACTCGTCCCGGCCGGGCTCGGGGCGCGGGACACCCTGCGCACCGAGATGAAGTACGCCCTGTACGGGAACGACATCGACGACGCCCACACCCCCCTCGAGGCGGGCCTGGGGTGGATCGTCAAGTGGGACAAGGGTGACTTCGTGGGTCGCTCGTCGCTCGCGGAGCAGAAGGCGGCCGGCATCCCGCGGAAGCTGGTCGGCTTCGAGATGCGCGCGCCGGGCATTCCCCGCCACGGCTACCCCATCCTGAAGGACGGCACGCAGGTGGGAGAGGTGACCTCGGGAACCCTGGGGCCGACGGTGAAGAAGGCCATCGGCATCGGGTACGTGCCACCGCCCCTGGCCGCCGAGGGAACGCCGCTGGAGATCGAGATCCGTGGCCGCCCGGTCCGCGCCGAGGTGGTGAAGACCCCGTTCAAGCGCTAGGGAATCCTCAATGGCCGACAATCCGAAGAACCTCCGCTACACCAAGGAGCACGAGTGGGCCCGCCGCGACGGCGGCGGCGTGGTGGTGGGGGTGACCGCGCACGCCCAGGAGGCGCTGGGGGACGTGGTGTACGTCGAGCTGCCGAAGGTGGGGGACACCGTGACCGCCGGAAGCCCGTTCGGCGTGGTCGAGTCCACCAAGGCGGTGAGCGAGCTGTTCGCGCCCATCTCCGGCAAGGTGCTCAAGGTGAACACCGCGCTCTCCGACGAGCCGTCCACCATCAACTCGGACCCGTACGGCGCAGGGTGGATCGTCGAGGTCGAGCCCTCCGACCCCGCCCAGCTCGATGGGCTGATGGACGCCGACGCCTACGGCGAGCTGCTGGCGAAGACCGCCACCTGAGTCCCGGTCGCCCCCGGGCCCCTCCCCGGAGCAGATGGGAGCGAGAAGCGGGCCTTCATGTGTCCCCGCGAGCCAGCGTGGCCCGGTCCTGTTAAACGGGCGTCTTCACATGCCCGTCGGAGGCGCCGGCTCGCCCGCCCTCCCGCCAGGAACCCTCGCCTCGATGCCTGACTCCCGCACCCCCTCGGAGACCGACTCCTTTCCCCGCCGCCACATCGGACCCGACCCGGCCGACGTGACCGAGATGGTTCGCGTCGTCGGCGCCCCGTCCCTTCAGACATTGGTGGACCAGACGCTGCCCGCCAGCATCCGGCTCCGCCGGGCCCTGGATCTGCCGCCGGCGGTGGACGAGGCCCGGCTCCTGGAGGAGCTCGAGGCGCTCGCGGCGAAGAACCAGGTCTTCAAGTCATTCCTCGGCGAGGGCTACTTCGACACCTTCGTCCCCCCGGTCATCCTCCGGAACGTCTTCCAGAACCCGGGCTGGTACACCCAGTACACGCCGTACCAGCCGGAGATCTCCCAGGGCCGGCTGGAGGCGCTGCTCAACTTCCAGACCATGGTCGTCGACCTCACCGGGCTGCCGGTGGCCAACGCTTCGCTGCTCGACGAGGCCACCGCCGCGGCCGAGGCGATGCACCTCTTCCAGGCCCTGGCCAGACCCGGGCACGAGGCGTTCTTCGTCTCCGACAGGGTGCACCCGCAGACGCTGGAGGTGGTGCGGACCCGGGCCGGTGCGCTCGGCATCCCGGTCCTGGTGGGCGACATCCGAACCTTCGACTTCTCGACCAAGATCTTCGGCGCCCTGGTGCAGTACCCGGCGACCGACGGGCTGGTGGAGGACCACGCCTCGTTCTTCGACCGGGTGCACGCCGAGGGGGCCCACGCGGTGGTGGCGACCGATCTCCTCGCCCTCACCCTGCTCACTCCGCCCGGCGAGCTCGGCGCGGACGTGGCGGTGGGCAGCGCGCAGCGGTTCGGCGTGCCGATGGGGTTCGGCGGCCCTCACGCGGCGTTCTTCGCCGTGAAGCAGGAGTTCACCCGGTTGCTCCCCGGCCGCATCATCGGAGTGTCCGAGGACGCCAACGGGCACCGCGCGCTGCGGATGGCGCTGCAGACCCGCGAGCAGCACATCCGCCGGGAGAAGGCGACCAGCAACATCTGCACTGCCCAGGCCCTGCTGGCGGTGATGGCCGGGTTCTATGCCGCCTGGCACGGCCCCGAGGGGCTGAAGGCCATCGCCACCCGGGTCCACGGGCTCACCGTCCGTCTGGCCCGGGGTCTCGGCAAGCTCGGGGTGAAGGTGAAGCACGCCAGCGTCTTCGACACCCTCCGGCTGGAGCTGGAGCCCGCCGAGGCGGACCGGGCGATGGCCCGGGCCCGCGACCGGAGGATGAACCTCCGGCGCATCGACCCGCGCAGCATTGGCATCTCGCTCGACGAGACCACCCGGCCCGAGGACGTCGAGGCGCTGTGGGGCGTGTTCGCCGCGGGCAAGCCGGTGGACTTCGCCGCCGAGGTGCTCGCCTCGGAGGTCACGCCGGCCTGGAGCCCGGCCCTGACCCGGAAGAGCGCCTACCTCACCCACCCGGTCTTCCACCGCTACCGGTCGGAGACCGAGATGCTCCGCTACATCAAGCGGCTGGAGGCGAAGGACCTGAGCCTCACCTACGCGATGATCCCGCTGGGCAGCTGCACCATGAAGCTGAACGCCACCGCGGAGATGATCCCGGTGACCTTCCCCGGCTTCTCGCGCCTGCACCCCTTCGCGCCCGCGGAGCAGACCGAAGGGTACCAGCAGCTCTTCCGCGAGCTGGAGCGAATGCTGGCGGAGATCACCGGCTTTGCCGCGGTGTCGCTGCAGCCCAACGCCGGCAGCCAGGGCGAGTACGCGGGCCTGCTGGCCATCCGCAAGTGGCACGAGAGCCGCGGCGATCGCGACCGCAGGGTGTGCCTCATCCCCGCCTCGGCGCACGGCACCAACCCGGCCAGCGCGGTGATGGCCGGCTTCGAGGTGGTGGTGGTGAAGAGCGACGAGGACGGGAGCATCGACCTCGCCGACCTCGAGGCCAAGTCCACCCAGCACCAGGCGCGGCTCGGCGCGCTGATGGTGACCTACCCCTCGACCCACGGGGTGTTCGAGGAGGAGATCCGGAAGATCTGCGACATCGTCCACGGGCACGGTGGCCAGGTCTACATGGACGGGGCGAACATGAACGCCCAGGTGGGCCTGTGCCGGCCGGGCGACTTCGGCGCGGACGTCTGCCACCTGAACCTCCACAAGACCTTCTGCATCCCCCATGGCGGCGGCGGCCCGGGCGTGGGCCCCATCTGCGTCGCGGCGCACCTCTCGCCCTTCCTCCCGGGGCATCCGGTGGTGAAGACGGGCGGAGCGCAGGCGAGCGGTGCGGTGTCGGCCGCGCCGTGGGGCAGCGCGAGCATCCTGGTCATCTCCTACGCGTACATCCGGATGATGGGCGCCGAGGGACTGACCCGGGCGACCGAGGTGGCCATCCTCAACGCCAACTACATCGCCAGCCGGCTGGCCGAGCACTTCCCGGTGCTCTACCGGGGCGCGCGCGGCCGGGTGGCGCACGAGTGCATCCTCGACCTGCGCGGGCTGAAGAAGTCGGCGGCCATCGAGGTGGACGACGTCGCCAAGCGCCTCATCGACTACGGCTTCCACGCGCCGACGGTGTCCTTCCCGGTGGCGGGCACGATGATGGTCGAGCCGACCGAGAGCGAAAGCAGGGCGGAGCTGGACCGGTTCTGCGACGCGATGGTCGCCATCCGCAAGGAGATCGCCGAGGTGGAGGCGGGGCGGCAGCCGCGCGAGGGCAACGTGCTGAAGCACGCCCCGCACACCGCGGAGGTGGTCACCCAGGAGAAGTGGGACCGGCCGTACTCCCGTCAGCTCGGGGCGTTTCCGTCGGCGTTCGTCCGGGCGAGCAAGTTCTGGCCGGCGGTGGGGCGGCTGAACAACGTGCTCGGCGACCGGAAGCTCATCTGCAGCTGCCCGCCCGTCGAAGATTACGCCTGAGCCGGGGCCAATCGTGACCGCTCGAGGCCACCGCTGGGGTCTCATCGTCCTCGTGCTCGGCCTCGGCCGCGTGGGGTGGGCGCAGGTGCCCGGGCCGGAGGTCCGGTCCTTCGTGGCGGTCGATGCACCGATGTTCGTGCTCCTGCACGTGCGCGTCATCGACGGAACCGGAGCTCCGGCGCGCGAGGATCAGGCCGTGGTGGTGGCGAACGGGCGGGTGCAGGCCGTGGGTCCGGCCTCCTCGGTGAAGGTTCCGGACGGGGCGAAGGTGCTCGACCTTCCGGGACGGAGCGTGCTCCCCGGTCTGGTGGGGATGCACGACCACCTCTACTACTCCGCCTCGATCATCCAGCAGCGCCGCCCCGAGGGAGGCTTCCCCGAGCCGGGGGTGTTCCTGGAGGAGATCGCCGTCACCGCGCCCCGGCTCTACCTCGCCGGCGGAGTGACGACGCTGCGGACCACGGGCAGCATCGAGCCGTCGGTCGACCTCAAGATCAAGCGCCGCATCGATGCCGGCCTCCAGCCCGGCCCGCGGGTCCACCCCACCGGTCCGTACCTCGAGGGGAAGGGAACCTTCTTCGCCCAGATGCACGAGCTCGGGAGCCCCGAGGAGGCGCGCCAGATGGTCGCCTTCTGGGCCCGCGCCGGCATGGACTCGTTCAAGGCGTACATGAACCTGCCCCGGGCCGAGCTCGCGGCGAGCATCGCCGAGGCCCACCGGCTCAAGCTCAAAATCACCGGACATCTGTGTGCGGTCACCTGGCCGGAGGCCATCGCCGCCGGGATCGACAACCTCGAGCACGGGCCGGTGATCGCCGACAGCGAGCTGGTCGCGGACAAAAAGCCGGACGTCTGTCCGGACTGGGACGCGCAGCTCGCGGCCTGGATGAGGACGGACATCGGCAGCCCTCGGGTCCAGGCGCTCATCCGCTCGCTGGTGGAGCACCGCGTCGCGGTCACCTCCACGCTGCCGGTCATCGAGAGCAGCGTGCGCGATCGGCCTCCGCTCCAGGCCCGGGTGCTGGAAGCCATGTCACCCACCGCCCGCGAGAGCTACCTCACGCTCCGTGCCCGGGTGAGCAGCGTGGGCAGCACGGCGGGAGACCCCGAGGCGGCGCTCCGCAAGGAGATGGACTTCGAGCTGGCCTTCGTTCGCGCGGGGGGGCTGCTCCTGGCCGGCTCGGACCCCACCGGAAACGGCGGTGTGCTCCCCGGATTCGGAAACCAGCGCGAGGTCGAGCTGCTGGTCGAGGCCGGATTCAGCCCGGTGGAGGCGATCTCCATCGCCACCCGGAACGGCGCCCGCTACCTGGGCGAGGAGGCGGAAATCGGCACCATCGGACCCGGGAAGCGCGCCGACCTGGTCCTGGTGAAGGGTGATCCGGCGAAGACCATCGCCGACATCGAGAACGTCGAGCTGGTGTTCAAGGGCGGCATCGGCTTCGACCCGAGGAAGCTCATCGAGTCGGTGCGAGGTCGCGTCGGCATTCACTGAGCGGGAGCGGAGCGCCTGGCGAGATCAGTTGTTGCGGAAGATCCGCATCAGCGGCCGGCCACCGGTTTCCAGATAGAACCCGAAGGGGAAGGTGACGGTCCCGTCCTTGCCCATCAGACCCGGGGGCGGGTTGGGGAAGGGCTGGGCGCGGCGGAAGCTGACGATGGCCGCCTCGTCGAGGAAGTCGACCCCGCTCGAGCGCTGGACCTTGATGTCCTTCACCAGCCCGTCGCCCCCGAGCGTGACGTCGAGGATGGTGTAGCGGTCGCGGCCCCCGTAGATCTCCCCGGTCGGATCGCGCTGGCGGAGCGGCTCGTTGGGGTCCCAGTTGCGGCCCACGGCCTGCTTCACCCGGTTGAAGAACGTGGCGTACTTCCACTCGCGGGTGTTGAGGAACGTTCCCTCGCCCTGCTCGACGTCCTGCAGGTGGTCGTTGGGGGCGGCGCCGATGATCTTGTCCAGCGCGGCGCTGCTGGGCATCAGCTGCGACAGGGTGGGGAGGCCCACCCTTCCGGCGCTGCCCTGGTCTCCCTCCTCGCCGGGCCTCCCGGGGTCGACCCGCAGCCGGTCGGCGTTGCCCTGGACGGGTGCGCTCTCCCCCTGGTTCCGGACGCTCGCCCCGGGGCCCTTGCTGGTCTGCTCCTTGAGGGCGATCTTGTCCCGCTGCTTGATGCTGGGCACGTCGAAGACCGGCTTCTGTCCGCCGCCCTTCTGCGCGGGGCGGGCATCCTGGCCGCTGCCGTTGTTGCCCTGGACCACGAGCTGCGCGGCCTCGTCCTTGCCGGTGGTCTTCCGCTCCTCGGTGGCCGTCTGCCGGGGCATGGCGTTCCGGTAGAAGGGCGTCTGGTCGCGGGCCTTGGACTCCTTGTCCACCCGGTTGTTCTTCTCCGCCAGGTACTTCGCGTCCGGGGACTCCTGCTCGTTGCCCGGTGCGACGTCGACCACCTGGCCCCGGGGGTTCTTCTCCTCCTTGGGCTCGGGCTTCTTCGCCTCGGCACGCCGCTGCGGCTCGGGACGCTCCTGCTCACGGGCCTGGCCCCGGTTCTTCGCCCAGGCACGGGGGTCGACGTTCCGGAGGGTGACCGCCTGCGGCTTCTGGCGGGGGTGGTCGCCGCCGGGCCACTTCACCGAGACGAAGTTCATCAGCAGCAGAAGGCCCAGGACGCCGGCGTGGAACAGGAACGCCAGCAGCGCCGCGATGAGCGCGGTCGTCGCCGGACGGCGGCGACGACGTCGGGGGCTGGCACCGGAGAAGCTCACGTGGCGGTCTTACATAACTGGAAGCTGCGGCCCCGACCTACTCGACGCCGGGGGCTCCTGCGCCACCGACCGCCGCGGCCCTGACATAACCCCGGATGGGGAGGGCTGTTCCAGCCGGGCAGGCAGGCATGCGCCCTTGGGCCAACGCCCGGGGTCGGTTCCTACTCGTAGATGCGCGCCACCTCGGCGCCATTGAAATAATGCCGGAGGATGGCCCGGTAGTCCTGTCCGCTCTCCGCACGGCCGATCGCCCCCGTCTGACACAGGCCGACGCCGTGGCCCCACCCCCCGCCCCGGAAGGTGAACGCCACCGGGTTGTTCCGCCCGTCTCGCTCCTCGGTCACGGTGAAGAGCGCGGAGTTGAGCATCCCGAACTGCCTGCGGATGGTCAGCTCACCGCGGAGCTCGGTGGCCCGGCGCGTCCCCGAGACCAGCAGCAGCCGCACCCGCCCCGAGGCGCCCCGCTCGAGCGGCTGGAGGTGCCGGACCGACCCCACGCCCAGCGGCTCGACCAGGGCGTCCAGCTGCTGCGCGGTGAAGCGCTTCTCCCAGCGGTACCGGGTGGGCTGGGCGAAGCGGCCCCGGCGACAGGCCGCGGGCAGGTCGAAGGCGAGGAAGCGTTCCGGGGCGCGGCGGGGGTCGGGCATCCCCGTCACCGGCTCCAGCACGTCCGGGCGCCCGCGCAGGCTCGGGTCGGGCACCCCACCCCAGACCGCGTCGTTGTCCTCGGTGTGCCCTCCACACACCGCGCTGTACACCGAGTCCACCAGCCGGCCCTCGGTGGAGAAGAGCGCGAGGCCCCGGGTTGCCTCCACCGCCGCGTTGGTGGACGGGGTCTCGCCCGTGCGCCCCCGGTACACCGCGCAGTGCTGCTCGGAGCAGAGGAGGTAGGGGTCGGCGAGGTGGCGGGTGCCGACCTTGGCCAGCACCTCGCCGCGCGCGGTGACCGCCTGCGCCTTCAGGGCCTCGGCGGGCGCAGCGGCGAAGATCTCCGACGGAACCAGGCCGCGGAGCAGCTCCTCGAGCGTGACCAGGTTGACCACCGCGAGGGTGCCGCCGGCATCGGCGGCGAAGGACAGGCCTCCCCGGTAGCTCCGCGTCTCGAACCCGTGGTTGGGGTAGCCCACCGCGAACTCGACCGAGCGCACCTCGAAGCCCTCGCCGCCCGGAGTCTCGGCGCGGATCGGCCCCTCGCTCTCGCCGAGCGGCGTCCCGTCGGGCATCTCCAGCCGGAGCCGCACCCGCGCGAGGGTTCGCACCTCCTCGGCGAGGGTGGTGCGAGCGGACCAGGTCTGGAGCAGCTCGGCCTGCCGGGCCGCCGCCTCGGAGGCCTGCAGCGCCGGCTCGAGGAGCACCAGCACCTTCCGGTTGTCGAGGATCTTCCCGACGATCCCGTAGACCTGCCCGAGCTGCTCGAGCCGCACCTGGAAACCGCGGCCTTCCCAGGTCTCACGCTCCGCCGCGAGCCCCTCCTTGTCCGCCCAGGCCAGCTCCGAGGTCTGGAGGCGGAACCGGCGGTCCGCCGGGGTGCCGTCGAGCCAGCGCACCACCAGTGGTGTCCCGGCCGGTGCCTCCACCACCTTCTCCGGCTCTCCCGGAAGGACGAGCCGCACCCGGCCGCCGGGGACGAACGTCACCTCCCGCCGGTTCTCCATCAGCCGGACCGGAACGGTGGGCTCGCCTGCCCGGACGTCCAGCCGGCGAGCCGAGGGCGGCGGCGGCACGTCGAGTGGCGGAGGGCCGGCGTCCAGGCCCTCGGAGGCCGGGGCGACGGTCTCCACCGCAGCGGGCAGCGGGGGCGGAGCCGGCCGCGACACCGCACATGCGGCGCAGGCGAGGGCGAGGAGCCACCCTGGAGCGACACCTGTCCGGTGAGGCCGAGTCACGTCAGGGAAGAGGCGCCACCCGGATTCGAACCGGGGAATGAGGGTTTTGCAGACCCTTGCCTTACCACTTGGCGATGGCGCCCGAAGCGACCGCGGGTTTGTAGGGCACGGCCGCTGTACCGGTCAAGGAATGGCAGGATAACCCCATGGCCAAGCTTCGCGCCCTTCTGGTGGGTGCCACCGGCATCGCCGGTCAGCAGTTCGTCTCTGCGCTCCGCGATCACCCCTGGTTCGAGATCGGCGCCATCGCCGCCTCTCCGCGCAACGCCGGCAGACGCTACGACGAGGCAGTGGCCGGCGCCTGGTTCCTCGCCGAGCCCATCCCTGCCGAGGTCGCCGCGCTCCGGCTCCTGGACCCGGGCGCCGCGCCCCGTGGGGTGGACCTGGTCTTCTCCGCGGTGGAATCCGACGTGGCAAAGGAGCTCGAGCCACGGCTCGCCGCCGAGCTCCCGGTGGTCAGCGCGGCCAGCACCTTCCGGATGGAGCCGGACGTGCCGTTGCTCATCCCTCCGGTGAACGCGGACCACCTGGGTCTCGTGGCGGCGCAGCGCGCCCGCGGCTGGCGCGGCTCGGTCGCGCCCATTCCCAACTGCACCACCACCGGCCTCGCGGTGGTTCTGGCACCCCTCGCCGAACGCTTCGGCGTCCGCTCGGTGGTGATGACCTCCCTCCAGGCCGTGTCGGGCGCAGGGCGCTCGCCGGGCGTGGCCGCGCTCGACATCCTCGACAACGTCGTTCCTTACATCCCGAAGGAGGAGGGGAAGGTCGAGGCGGAGACGCGGAAGATCCTCGGCCGCTGGAGGCCGGGCGCCGCGGGCGTCGAGCCGAGCCCGGTGAAGATCTCCGCCACCTGCACCCGGGTCGCGGTCCAGGACGGGCACACCGAGGTGGTCTCGGTGGGGCTCGGCCGGCCGGCGAGCCTCGACGAGGTCAAGGACGCGCTCCGCAGCTGGGAAGGGAGCTCCGAGGCGCGGGACCTCCCCTCGTCCGCGCCGCGGTGGATCGAGGTGCTCGAGGCACCGGACCGCCCCCAGCCGCGGCTGGACCGCGAGACGCACGGCGGGATGGCCACCAGCGTGGGCCGGCTGCGCGAGGAGCCGGTCCTCGAACACGGGGTGAAGCTGGTCCTCGTCTCGCACAACACCAAGATGGGCGCGGCGAAGGGCGCGGTGCTCGTCGCCGAGCTGATGCGAGCCAGAGGTTTCCTCACCAAGTAGGCCCTTTTCCGGTCTTGCCCCGGAGAGGCGGATGCGCTCAGTTTCGCCCCGCGCTCCCACGAGTCGAGCGCTCACTGCGGAGATTCGCCGCCATGGCCTACATCGTCGCCGATGGATGCGTGAAGTGTAAGTACACCGACTGCGTGGAGGTCTGCCCGGTCAACTGCTTCTACGAGGGTGAGAACATGCTGGTCATCCACCCCGACGAGTGCATCGACTGCGGCGCCTGCGAGCCGGTGTGTCCGACCAAGGCGATCTTCCCCGAGTCCGACCTGCCGGAGAAGTGGGCCGAGTACAAGGAGATCAACGCCACCTACTCCAAGAAGTGGCCCAACATCTCCGAGAAGAAGGACCCGCTGCCCGAGGCGGAGGAGTTCAAGGACAAGGAGAACAAGCGTCCGCTGCTGAAGCTGTGAGCCTCCGCGACTCGAGGCTCCGGACGGTGAGTCCGCGGGCCTCCAGCGCCTGACGGAGCCCGTCCAGCTCGCGCGCGGAGGGCGGGCGGCTGGAGGAGAGCCGGACGGCAATCGTCCCCGGGGCCACACGCTGGAGCTCGAGCTGGCCCGGGAGCCCGCCCCGGAGGGTGAGCGCGAGCGAGGGCCGGCCGCTCCGGACGAAGCGCTCGATGCGCTCGACCAGCGCGAGCGCCCGCTCGACCCGATCCCCCGACGCCGAGCCGGGCCCACCGGCTCCGGTGGCTGCCCCCCCGGCCAGGGTGGAGACGCCCGGCCCGACCGGGAGCGCCTCGGCAATGCGGCCGGACGCCGGCCTGGGGGCGGCCGACGTCGCGCCGGGGGTCTCCGCTCGCGCCGCCTCCTCGGTTCGAAGCGCGGCGCGGAGCAGCTCGGCGGACCGCGCCTCGAGCCGGCCCGTCGCCTGGGTGGTGGCCACCGCGCCGTCGGACAGGCGCTGGCGTGCAGAGTCGTCCATCTGCTTGCGTGCCTGTCCGCGAAGCTCACCCATCGCCCGTGCGGGCCGCGCCTCGAGCGGCGCGCGCCCGGACGTCGCTGTCCTCTGGCGGCGAGGAGGGGCGGGCGGCTTGCGGACCGGGCGGTCGGTCCGCGCCCGGAGCAGCTCCTCGAAGCGCTTCCGGGGTGGCACCGGGGGCCGCTCGGTCGGTGGTGGGTCGACGCGTTCGGGCTGCATGCGGCGTCCTGAAACAAGGTTCGTGCCCGCGGCCGGCGGGGGAGCGACCCCGCTGGCCGTCCTCGGGCCAGGACACCCCGTCCGAACGGCGAGCCTCGGGCGGCGTTCGGCCCTCGCGTTCGCGCGGTGTGCGCGTCGGACGCGCGCACACGTGCGCAGGTCCCTTCGCACCGGGCTGCCGCGCGGGGCCCGGCGTGCCGAGGGGTTGGCACGACAGTCGGATGCGGTAGGTTGCGGCTCCGGAATGACGGCCCCTGCGGACACCAAGCTCGTCATCGCCCAGGTGAAGAACGAGGCCGAGCTCTTCCAGGCGCTGGCCATCCGCGAGGTCGTCTTCATCGAGGAGCAGCACGTCCCGGAGACGATCGAGCGCGACGCCGAGGACGTGCGCGCCTACCACCTGCTCGCCTTCGCCGAGGGCCACGCCATCGGCACCGGCCGGCTGGTGGTCCTGGCTGCGCCGCCACAGGGTGAGGCGGGCACCTGGGGGCAGATCGGCCGGATGGCCGTGCTCCAGTCGGAGCGCAAGCACGGAGTGGGAAATCTCCTCCTCCACGAGCTGGAGTCGGAGGCGCGCCGCAAGGGTCTCACCGGGGTGCTCGTCCACGCGCAGCTGTACGCGCTGGGGTTCTACGAGCGCCACGGGTACCAGCCGGTGGGCGCGGTGTTCGAGGAGGCGGGCATCGACCATGTCGAGGCCCGCAAGCGGCTCTGACCGCGACCTCGCTGAGCGCCGCCGCCCTGACCGAGGTGTAGGTCAGCCGACGGCGCGCGCCCCGTCTTGGCTCTCCCGGGGGCGCTCCATCATCCGCTCCAGGAAGCGCGGTAGCTGCAGGGCGCGCTCCACGCTCCGAGTCCGGAGCAGCCGCGCGCGCTCGCGGAAGCCGTCGCGGGCGAGCGCCAGCGCTTCGGACGCCGGGCGCAGGCCCAGCACCTCGCGGATGCGCTCGAACATCTCGTCGGTCCGGGGCGCATAGACGCCGAGCCGCTGCGTCTCGATGTAGCCCACGTGGGCCCGCTCGCTGCCGGGGATGAAGTGGAAGAGGAGCAGCGGACCGAGGCCCACCTCGAGCAGCTCCTGGAGCGTCGCCGGAGCGAGGCTGCCCAGCACCGGCACGTCGGCGAGCCCCATGAGCGCGGCGAGCACCTCGGGCGCCACGAAGCCGAACACGTGCAGGCCCTCGCGGGCGCGGGGACGGAGCCGGGCCTCGAACGCGGGATCTCGCCCGGCGACCACCACCACGTTCGCCGCCCCGCGCAGCGCGGAGTCGGCGAGCACGGCATCGAGCACCGGCTCGGTCTTGACCGTCCACGCCGACCCGCCGAGGAAGAGCAGGGTGGGACGGGAGAGGTCGAAGCCACCGAAGCCCGGGTGCGCGGCGGCCACCTCGGCCTTCAGCGCGGCGCGCGCGGTGTCCCGGCCCTCGGAGCGCAGCCGGGCGCCCACGCGCACGAAGGGCTCGCGGGTGAGGAATCCGGAGAGGTGCAGCCGCTCGTCCGGCAGCCCCAGCGCGCGGTAGTGCTCGAGCGTGGTCTCCTCCATGACGATGAGCGCGTCCGCGCGGAGCAGCGGCAGGGGCGGGTGGTACCCCGTGGGCGGAACGCCGTAGTCGGGGACGGCGATGACCAACGGGGTGGGCAGGCCGAGCTCCCTCCGCGCGCGGGCGAAGGCCATCGACTGCATCGGGTGTGTCGTCACCAGCAGGTCGAACGGCTGCTGGCGAAGCATCCCGGTCGCCTCGGTGTGCAGCTGGGGGCTCAGCGCCATTGCCGTCCGGAGTGCCCAGCGCTGGGCGCTCAGCTCGACGATCTTCCCCTGGAATCGGGGAAGGAAGCGGACACACACGGAGTAGAACCGGTCGATGAACTGGTCTGCCGAGTTCCACACCACCGGGGCGAGCCGCTGGTGCTCGGGGTCGTTGCGGGCCAGCGCCGCGGCGAAGGAGTCGCGCAGCGCGTGGTGACCGCCCCCGGCGTTGAGCGAGGCGAGGAGGACACGGCGGGTCATCAGGGGTCCCGGTGCAAGCTGCGGGGCACTAACATTCCGCGCCGACGGTCGCCAGTTCCGCGAGCATCCATGCCGCACTCTCTCCTCATCCACGCCGGGGCGCGGGGGGCGTGGCGTGGAGCGGGTCCTCCGGCCAGGCATGCCGGGGGTAGCGGCGGCCGAGCTCGCGCCGGAGGGAAGGGTAGTGCCGGCTCCAGAATCCCGCGAGATCCTGGGTCACCTGGACCGGTCGCTGGTTGGGCGCGAGCAGGTGAAGCACCAGCGGGACCCGGCCGCGGGCGAGCGCCGGCCCCTCGCGCAACCCGAAGAAGTCCTGGAGCCGGGAGGCG
Organism: Myxococcaceae bacterium; assembly: GCA_035519675.1. Lineage (GTDB taxonomy): Bacteria > Myxococcota > Myxococcia > Myxococcales > Myxococcaceae > RPRB01. The sequence continues at coordinate 82,668 of DATIWB010000002.1, read as the reverse complement.
ATCCACGGCGGCTGGCCGGAGAGGTAGTGGACCTGGACCGAGCGGCCTCCGGGCAGCGCCATCCGCTCCGGGAGCTCGCGAGCCAGCAGGCGCGCCTGGTCCGGCGAGAGCGCGCCGAGCAGCTCCCCCGCCGGGTCGGCCTCCCGGACCTCGGCGAGGCTCCGGCGGCCGCGGGCCAGCACCGCGCCCAGACCGGCCTCGTCCAGCGCGGGCCAGTGGAGGTCGGGGAAGAGCCTCCGGGCCAGCTCCAGTCGGGCCCGGAGCGCCTCGAGGCGCTCGGTGTCGACGACCTTGCCCAGGCCCCGCGCCTGGATGGCCTCGGCCAGGACCGCCTCGGCCTGCGCCGACGGCTCGGCGGGCGTGCGCCGCTCCTCGAGGGTCACCGCTCCGTACCCGAGCCGGGTGATGCGCTCCACCCGGCCGGACTCCTCGGAGAAGACCAGCCGGTCCTCGTCGGTGAGCCGCTCGGGGAAGAGATCGAGGAGCCATTCGGGCTCGATGGCGCTCGCCACCCGGACGCGCACCTCGGGCCCGCGGGGACCCTTGCGCTGCTCGGCGTCGAGGGCGAGCAGGAGCATGGGCTCCTGCACCACGCTCACCGGATCGAGCACCGCGCTCCCACCCGCGGAGAGGACCAGCTCCGGCGCGTGCGGCTTCCGGCGGCGCGCCACCCGGTCGGGAAACCCGGCGAGCAGGGAGATCAGCAGCGCATCCTCCCGCTCCGCTGGCGGGGCGCGATGCCGGCCGTGGACTCCGCGGGCGAGCTGCCGGGCGGTGCGATCCACGGCCGGTGCGGCTCCTCTGCGCGCCCGCTCGTCCGTGCCGAGGCCCTCCAGCTGCTCGAGGACGTCGGACCGGCCGCTCAGCGTCGGGCCGGCCCGGCGCGCTTCGCCCAGCCCCGGTCCCGGCCGCGACGGGCGCTCCGAGAGGACCGCCGCCGCCCGCGCGGCCTCGGGCCCGACGCCCCGGCGCTCGCCCTCGACCAGGATGCGGCCCAGCCGGGGGTGTACGGGGAAGGAGAGGAGCCGTCGCCCGAGCTCGGTCAGCGTTCCGTCGGCGGCGCGGGCGCCGAGCTGGGAGAGCAGCTCCTCGGCGGCCAGCAGCGCCGCGGGGGGAGGGGGCTCGAACCACCCGAAGGTCCGCGGGTCGGGGGCACCGGCCGCGGAGAGCGCCAGAACGGTCTCGGCGAGGTCGGCGCGGGCAATCTCCGGGGCGTCGCGCTCGGGGCGGCGCTCGAGGTCTCCCTGGGTGTAGAGCCGGAGGCAGAGGCCAGCGCGCGTGCGTCCGGCGCGCCCTGCACGCTGTGCCGCGCTGGCCCGGCTGATGGGCTGGACCCGGAGCGACGGCAGCCCGCTCCACGGCGAGTGCGTCGCCACCCGGGCGAGCCCGGAGTCGATGACCGCGGCCACCCCGTCGACGGTGACCGAGGTCTCGGCCACGTTGGTGGAGAGGATGAGCTTCCGCTCCTTCGACGGCCGCACTGCGCGGTCCTGTGCCTCGGTTGGCAGATCGCCGTGGAGCGGCAGCACCCGGAACCCATGACGCTCGGCGTACTCGGCGCAGGCCTCCTGGGCGCGGCGGATCTCCGCGGCGCCAGGGAGGAAGACCAGAACGTGCCCGTCGGTGAGGCGTGGCCCGAGCCGCTTCAGACCGGCGAGTACCTGGGCCTCGAGTGGGCGGCTGTCGGCCGCGGGGAGGTGCTCGATCTCCACCGGGAAGACGCGGCCCTCGGAGGTGAGCACCGGGGCCTCGCCGAGGAAGCGCGCCACCGGCGCAGGATCGAACGTCGCCGACATGACGACCAGCCGCAGAGCGGGCCGTCGTTCGCGGAGGCGGCGGAGCAGCGCCAGACCGAGGTCGGTGGGGAGGTGGCGCTCGTGGAACTCGTCGAGCACCACCGCGCCCACACCCCGGAGCTCCGGGTCGGAGAGGAGCCGGCGGGTGAGGATGCCCTCGGTGACGAAGCGCACCCGGGTGGCGGCCGAGGAGACCTCGTCGAAGCGAATCTGGTAGCCGATGCGGCCGCCCACCGGCTCGGCGAGCTCCTCGGCGACCCGTGCCGCGGCGAGCCGGGTCGCCAGCCGCCGTGGCTCGAGCACCCACAGCTCGCCCTCGAAGGCACCGGCGTCGAGGAGCGCGCGGGGGACCCGGGTCGTCTTTCCCGCGCCGGGTGCGGCCTGGAGCACCAGGGTGCCCCGGGTCAGGACCGCCTCGACCACCGAGGGGAGGAGGGGATCGATGGGGAGCGGCGAGAGCGCCATGCTCAGCTCCGTCGGACGGGCCGCGCCTTCCCCGCTCGGCCGTCACGCCGGCTCTCGGGGCGTGGGCGCGGCTGGCCCTTCGACACCGGCGGGCCGGCCGGGCGACCCGACTCGCTCCGGTTCGCGCGAGGGGCTCGGTTCCTGCGCACCGCCGCCGGCGTCGGGGAGGGCGCGCGTGGCCGAGCGGCCGCCGGCACCTCGACCTCGTCGCTTCGGGGCGCCTGCTGTCCCTGGCTGCTCGAGGCGTCCTCAGCGGAGGCCTCCGACGGGCGCGAGCGTCGGGGGAACACCACCTCGGCGAGGTCCGGCCGGTCGGCCAGCGCCGCGCGGACCACCCGGCGAATCCGGTCCAGCAGGCGCGCGGTCTCGCTGGCGACGGAGAGCAGGCGGGCCCGGGTCTCGTCGGCCTCGGTGCCGGTGAGGGCCGGCTGGTCGCGGTCCACCACCCAGGCCCGGCGGGCGGCCTCGAGCGCCTCGAGCGCGGGGCAGAGCGCCGTCTCCGTCGCGGGCTCGGCGAGCCGCCGCGCGACGTAGCCCGAGGTGAGGCGTCGCTCCAGCTCGGCCTCGGCAGCCAGCGCCTGATCGGCATGCCTGCGCAGCGACGGTCCACGCCAGTCGGGGAACAGCGCCTCGACCAGCGGCCCGCGTTCCGACTCGTGAGCGTGGATGGCCGAGCGGAGCGCCTCGGCCGCACCGACCCACGCGGACAGCAGGGAGGCCTTGCGTGCCCGGGCCTCCGGAGCGAGCTCCTCGAGCCACACCGCAGCCGCGCGGACCGACGTCCGCTCCGCCTCGCCCCGGTCGAGCAGCTCCGCGGCGCCGCGAAGCCAGCCAGCCTCGACGCTCCCCGTGTCGCCGAGCACGTCGGCAACCGCGTGGAGGCGAGCCGCGAGCCCCTCGATCTGTCCGAGGTGACTCCAGGCGGCGCGGGGCGAGGGGAGCGCGGAGCTCAGCGCAGGACTCCGAGCACCGCCTCCATCGCCCCCGGGGAGGCGAGGTTGGCGAAGGCACGGGTCGCTCCGGCGGCCACCAGCTGCTCGGCGGAGAAGCTGCCGGTGCCGACGCCGATGCACTCGGCGCCGATGGCCTGCGCCGCGGCCACGTCCCTGGGCGTGTCGCCGATGACCACCACCCGGCATTCGTCGAGTGGCGCGCCCAGCAGCGACGCTCCCCGCTCGGCGCCTCGCCGGATGAGCGCCGTGCGGTCCTCCGCATCGCAGCCGAACCCGCCGAAGGCGAAGCGCTCGTAGATGCCGACCCGCTCGAGCTTGATCCGCGCCCCTTCGCGGATGTTCCCGGTCCCGAGCCCCACCGCGACGTGGCTCCGCGCGCCGGCCGCGTCGATGGTCTCCGCCATCCCGGCGTGCAACCGGTAGGTCGCGTCGGGCGCGGCGGCCACCTCCTCGGAGAGCACCACCAGGTAGTCGACCAGCACCTGGTCGATGAGGGCCTCGGTGGGCTCGATGTCGATGGCCTGCATCCCGGTACGCACGATGGCCCGGTCGGTCATCCCGTCGAGCCGGAAGCTGCGGCAGGCATCACGCCGGCCGAAGGAGCGCTCGAAGGCAATCTCCAGCGCCCGGCGGCCGACGCCGCCGGTGGTGACCAGAGTGCCGTCGACATCGAAGAGGAGGACAGTGGGTCGCATGTTCAGAGCTGGGCCTGGGCCAGGGACGCCTGGAGCCGCTCTCGCACCCCGGGGTCCTCCTCGCGCTCTAACCGGTCCTCGAGCGACTTGCGAGCCGCAGCGCCTCCGGCCCGCCCAAGACCGCGCGCCGCGGCGGAGCGAACGGATGGGTCGGTCGCGTCGAGCAACGGCCCGAGCCGGGCGACCGCCTCGTCCCGGTCGTGCGAGCCGAGCTCCTCGGCGACGGCGTCGCGCAGCCCGGGCGCGAGCCGGGCAGAGCCCACCGCGTCGCCGAGCACCGCAAGTCCCTCCTTGCCCGGAAGCCCGGCCAGCGCGCGCGCGGCTGCCAGGCGCCGGGCGTCGCTGGCCCTCGGCTCGAGAAGCTCGGCCTGGAGCGCCGGCAAGGCCTCGGCCCCGACGCTGGCGAATTCGGTCGCGCCGGCGTCCGGCGCGTCGAGCAGGGCGCCCACCCGCACTCGTGCCTCCTCGCTCGTTCGCGCCGGGCCCGTGGACCGCGCGCAGGCGGCGGCCGAGAGAGCGGAGAGCAGCAGGGCGAGACCGGGCCGGGACATGGGGCGGCGGCGGAGTGTACCCTCGGGGCGAGACATGGCCGGACGGGTGGTGTTCATCGTGCAGCGCGGCGGCTACGAGCCGGCCTACCAGGCGGCGTCCATGGGCATCACCGCGGTAGCCCTGGGGGACGAGGTGGTGTTGGTCTTCGCCTTCGAGGCGCTCCGCCAGCTGTGCCGCGGGGACTTCGGCCGTGCCCAGTCCGACCGTGAGCTGGCCGAGGGGGCCCGGGCCGAGGGCGTGGGCGTGCCACCGCCGGCGCAGCTGCTGGCCGAGGCGCGCGGGCTCGGAGCCCGCTGCATCGCCTGCGACACGATGCTCAAGCTGGCCGGCGTCTCGCTGGTCGAGGCGGAGCGGGTGCTGGACGAGGTGCTCGGGCTGGCAGCGCTGTGGCGCCTCACCGATGGCGCACGCGTGCTCACCTTCTGACACCAGTGGGGTGCCTGCTAGTCTTGCCTCGGTGTGCTGATGCGTTCTCGCCCGTTCGCCCTCGGCGCGGTGCTCCTGGTCACGGTGCTCGCCTGCCAGACGTATGACTTCCTCCCGGTGGAGCCGCTCTCCATCTCCCAGGAGGAGAGCAGCACGCCGATCGTCATCAAGAAGTTCAAGCCCAACGTGATGGTGCTGGTCGACAAGTCGGGGTCGATGGACCAGCCCGTCGACTCGAGCCTCCCCGGCTGTACCCAGGCCGGGACGATCTGTGGAACGGGCGCCAGCGCCAAGAGCAACCCCTGCAACACCAATGTCTGCCCCACCCGCTGGAGCGAGCTGAACCTGGCGCTCGACCCCTTCCTCCAGGCGCAGGCCCAGACGGTGCGCTTCGGGTTGTCGTTCTTCCCCGAGCCGGTGCCGCAGGCCGAGCAGCCCAACTGCGTGCCGACCTCTGCGGCCCGGGTGGACCTCCCGGCCGACCCGCAGGACGACTCGCCGGCCACGCTCTCGGCGCTGTCGGCGGCAGCCCGCAGCGCGCTGGCGTCGGTGAAGAGCCAGAACCCACCCGGCCCGATCGGCACCGGTGGCGCGACGCCGACCGGACCGAGCCTGGCGTTCTTCACCGACTACGCGCCGCTGCTGGATCCGCTGCGGCTCGACCTGGTGCTGCTCCTCACCGATGGGCTGCCCAACTGCAACGGCAGCATCCCTGCCGAGAGCTGCGTATGCACCGCCACCGCGGACCGCTGCCCGCCGCAGTCGAGCGTGAGCTACGACTGCCTGGACAAGGACCGCACCGTGCAGGCGGTGCAGGACCTGGCCGCGCGCGGGGTCCACGTCGTGGTCATCGGCTTCGGTGACGAGACCCGCGCCAGCACCGACGGGGGCGCGCAGGCGCCGATCGTCCTTCAGGAAATGGCGCTGGCCGGGGCCTACCCCCGCTTCTGCCCCGGGCCGCAGCACGATCAGCCCTGTGGCCCGGCGAATCCGTGCCAGGGCGGGGTGTGCCTCCGGCAGTACCACCAGGCGCAGGACAGCCGCGAGCTCGGGGCGGCGCTGGCGGAGATCAGCGCCAGCCTGGACCGCGAGCCGTGCCTGCGGGCAATCACCCCGGCACCCACGTCGGAGGACCTGATCCTCCTGACCCTGAACGGTACGAAGTACGGTCCCGGGCCCGACACCTGGCACTACGTCCCGCCGGCCGACGGTGGCCCGGCGATCCGGTTCCTCGGCTCGCTGTGCGCGGCGATCGAGGCGTCGACGGCGCAGAACCCGGTGAAGCTGGACCTGCGCATCCTCCGGGTGCTCTGAGTTCCCCCGTCGTGGGGGGCTGAGACGGAGCCGAGTCCGTGGGCTGGAGGGTCCGGTCGGCGGATGTGGGATGGCGTTCCGAAATGGGGCTGCCGGCCCCCCGAGCAGGTATGCTCGGACGCCGCGCATGCCCACCTCGCACGTCCTTCGTGGTGCCGCCGTCCTCGCGCTCCTCGTCTCTGCCAGCGCCTGCCAGACCTACGACTTCGAGCCGGTGAAGCCGCTGTCGATCGGGCAGACACAGACCAGCGAGGACGTGCAGGCAGTCGCCAACAAGCCGAACTTCATGCTGCTGGTCGACAAGTCGGGCTCGATGGACCAGCCGGTGGATGGGAGCATCCCCGCGTGTCACGTGGGAGGGATCAACGGCCCCCTCTGCGGGGATCCGCAGAAGGCGCACCCCTGCAACCCGGCGGTCTGCCCGACCCGGTGGAGCGAGCTGGTCAAGGCACTCGACAACTACATCACCCAGTTCCCGCTCATCGGGCGGTACGGGCTGTCACTCTTCCCCGAGCCGGAGAACCCGACCGGCGGCGGCTGCAGCCCCACGAGCAAGCAGACCAGCGCGCTCCCCACCTCCCCGGAGGACGATGACGCGACCCTGCAGGCGGCCGCGGATGCCACGCGCGCGGCGCTCGACGCCATCTCCAGCAGCAATTCGCCAGGGCCCACTGGGACCGGCGGCGGGACACCCACCGCGGCGAGCCTCGCGTTCCTCGCCAGCGTGCCGCAGCTGGTGACCGACACCACGCGCCAGCAGATCGTCATCCTCTTCACCGACGGCCTGCCCAACTGCAGCGGTGACCCGGTGGTGCAAGAGCGCGCCGGAACGGTGGCCTGCCAGTGCACGTTCGGTCCCGCGCTCGACGACTGTGGGCCGACCATCCCGCCGTACAAGGGCGCGGGGTGCCTGGACGTGGATCAGGCGGTGACGGCGGCCCAGTTCCTCGCGGGGAAGACGGTCCAGACGTACGTGGTGGGCTTCGGTGCCGAAGCCGGGACCGCCACGGCGCGTGACACCCTGCAGCGGATCGCGGTCGCCGGAGCCGTCCGCTTCCCGCGCGTCTGCCCGGGGACGCCGCCGAACCAGCCGTGCAGTGCCGACAACCCCTGTGACCTGGCGACCGGCCGGTGCACGAAGCAGTACTACCAGGCCAATGACGCCTCGAGCCTCGGCGAGGTGCTGAAGCAGATCACCGCGCCAGTGGCCGGGGTCTGCGAGCGACCGCTCACCGAGGTCCCGACCGACGTGTCCCTGCTGAGCGTGCTGGTGAACGACACGGCCATCCAGCCCGGCCCGGAGACTTGGGTCTACGTCCCGCCAGGGAGCACCACCTCGGTCAATGCCCTGCCCGGGCCGGCGGTGGAGTTCGTCGCCGGAAAGCCGACCTGCGAGCAGCTGAAGGCGTCGACCGGGGCGAACCCGGTGAACGTGCAGATCCGGATCCTCAAGGTCCTGTAGCCGCCCGCGGCTTGCCGGCGCCGGGGGCCGGTCGTACGGTCGCCGGAGGCCCCGTGCGACTCACCCTCCTCTCCCGCTCCGTGTCCGTCCCCTCCACCGCCCGGCTGGCGGCGGCGGCGCGTGCGCGCGGGCACTCGGTGCGGGTCCTCGACCCGGTCCAGGTGGAGATGCACCTCGACGGGACCCGGGCGCAGCTGCTCTACCGGCGCCGGAAGGTGGCGCTGCCGGACGTGGTGCTCCCCCGGATCGCCCAGTCCATCACCACCTACGGCCTGGCGGTGGTGAACCAGTTCGGGATGCTGGGGGTGCCGGTGATGAACACCGCCTCGGCCATCGCCCAGGCCCGCAACAAGATGCGCTGCCTGCAGCTGCTCTCGGCGCACGGCATCTCGGTGCCGGCCACGGTGATGGCCAGGAGCGCCGGCGACCTCAAGGCCATGGTGCGGCTGGTGGGTGGGGTGCCGGTGCTGGTGAAGCTGCTCGGCGGCGCCGACGACCGCGGGGTGATGGTCTGCGAGACGCTCAACTCGCTCGAGGCGGCGCTGGAGGCCATCCTCGGGTTGGGGCACAACCTGCTGGTCCAGGAGTACGTGCGGAAGGCCGGCCGGGACGTTCGGGTGCTGGTGGTGGGCGGCAAGGCGCTGGCCGCGGTGCGCCGCCGGCCGCGGATGAATCGCCTGGCCTACACCCTGAACCGGGGCGCCCGCTTCGAGCGCATCACCCTGACCGAGGCCCAGCGCAGGGCCGCTGCCGAGGCGGCGCGGCTCATCGGCCTCGAGGTGGCGGCAGTGGACATGCTCGACGTGCACGGGCATCCCAAGGTGTTCGAGGTGCACTCCAGCCCCGGGCTCGCCGAGATGGAGAAGGCGGTGGGCCAGGATCTGGCGACGCCCATCGTGGTCCGCGCCGAGCAGATCGCCCGCGAGCGCCCCCCGGCCCTGGACCCCTCGCCCCTGCCGGCGATGTCCAGGCGGCAGCGCCCCGCGCCCAGACCGCTGAAGCGGGCCCGGGCTTCTTGTTAGGTTGGCCAGGGTCATGCGCCTCTCCAGAACGATGTCCCTGTCCGGACTGCTCGTCGCCACCCTCGCCTTGGCGGCCGAGGTGGACCCCACCACGCTCTACACGCTCAGCACCGAGGGGACGACGGCGAAGGTCGGGGCGGGGAAGAAGGGCACGCTGGTCCTGGAGATCCAGAGCCTGAAGGGCGCGCACGTCTCTGACGAGGCCCCCTTGCGGATCCAGCTCTCGGGCACCGGGGCGGTGACGCCGGAGAAGACCCAGCTGGTCTACGGGGACTCGGTGCGGAAGCCCTCGGCGGGGGTGAAGTACCCGGACCCGCGGTTCGAGGTGCCGCTGGCGGCTCAGGGCAAGGGGCCGGGGTCGGTCGAGGCGAAGATGACCTTCTTCGTCTGCACCGAGCAGCTGTGCCTGCGGCAGCAGAAGACGCTCTCCGTCCCGGTGACGGTGGAGTAAGCCGCCCATGCCGGGGGAGAGCCGGACGGTGCACGGCATCCACCCGGTGCTCGAGGCGCTGCGCGCGCACCCCGGCGACGTCGAGCGGGTCTACGTGCTCGAGGGCAGCGTGCCCCCCCGCGCCGCCGCGGAGATCCTCAGCCGGGCGCGCGACTTCCGGATCACGGTGGAGCGCGTCCCGCGGGAGCGGCTGGCGGCGATGGTGGAGGGCGGGGTGCACCAGGGCGTGGCAGCCCGGCTGCGCGAGTTCGCCTACGCCTCGCTCGACGACGTGCTCGCCGGGGCGGCGGCGTCGGGGCGCCCGCCGCTGGTGGTGGTGCTCGACGGGCTGCAGGATCCGCACAACCTGGGGGCGGTGATCCGCTCGGCCGACGCGCTCGGCGTCCACGGGGTGGTGCTCCCCAGGGACCGCTCGGTGGGGGTGACGGCGACGGTGGCGCGGGCCTCGGCCGGGGCGGTGGAGCACGTTCCGGTGGCGCGGGTGACCAACCTCTCCCGGGCGCTCGAGGAGCTGAAGGCTGCCGGGCTCTGGGTAGCGGCGGCCGACCCGGGGGGGGACCAGGCGCTCTGGGACGCCCGGCTGGACGGGCCGCTGGCGGTGGTCATCGGGGGCGAGGGGGCCGGGGTACGCCCCGGGGTGCTGAAGCACTGCGACCTGCGCTTGCGCATCCCGATGGCGGGCCGGGTGGCGTCACTGAACGCCTCGGTGTCGGCGGCGCTGGTGCTGTACGAGGTCGCCCGGCAGCGGGGGGCGGCTGGGGGGGCGTTCGCCTTGACTCCGGCCAAGTCCGTCCCATAAAAGGCCCAGCCCTTCCGGGGCCCTGGCGAAGTGTACCCTGGGGGCCGCGGCGAGCTGCTTGCCGGTGTAGCTCAGCAGGTAGAGCAACTGATTTGTAATCAGTAGGTCGCGGGTTCGACCCCCGCCGCCGGCCAGGAGGCGAACCCGAGGACGGCGTAGGAGATGGAAGGCAGGCAGCCGGCGAACGAAGCACACATGGAGGGGTACCCAAGCGGCCAAAGGGAGCAGACTGTAAATCTGCCGGCTCTACGCCTTCGTTGGTTCGAATCCAACCCCCTCCAACCAGGCACTAGGGAGCAGCAGGCGGGAATAGCTCAGTTGGTAGAGCGTCAGCCTTCCAAGCTGAATGTCGCGGGTTCGAATCCCGTTTCCCGCTCCAACACGAAGTCGTGGAGCGAAGACCAGCAGCAAGCCCTGATAGCTCAGTTGGTAGAGCGCATCCTTGGTAAGGATGAGGTCTCCAGTTCAATCCTGGATCAGGGCTCCATTCGAGGTTCGGAGATAGAGGAGCACAATGAGCAAGGAAAAGTTCGAGCGCACCAAGCCCCACGTGAACGTGGGGACCATCGGGCACGTTGACCACGGGAAGACCACCCTCACCGCCGCCATCACCAAGGTGCTGGCGAAGCAGGGCGGAGCCCAGGCGCTGGCCTACGATCAGATCGACAAGGCCCCCGAGGAGCGGGAGCGCGGCATCACCATCTCCACCGCGCACGTGGAGTACCAGACCAAGAACCGGCACTACGCCCACGTGGACTGCCCGGGTCACGCCGACTACGTGAAGAACATGATCACCGGCGCCGCCCAGATGGACGGGGCGATCCTGGTGGTGAGCGCCGCCGACGGCCCGATGCCCCAGACCCGCGAGCACATCCTGCTCGCCCGTCAGGTCGGCGTTCCGTACATCGTGGTCTACCTGAACAAGGTGGACATGCTGGACGACCCCGAGCTCCGCGAGCTGGTGGAGATGGAGGTCCGGGATCTGCTCAAGAAGTACGAGTTCCCGGGCGACAAGACCCCGATCATCCCCGGCAGCGCGCTGAAGGCGCTGGAGGGTGACCCGAGCGAGATCGGCGAGGGCTCGATCATGAAGCTGATGGACGCGCTCGACACCTACATCCCGACGCCGGAGCGGCAGACGGACAAGCCCTTCCTGATGCCGGTGGAAGACGTGTTCTCCATCGCCGGCCGCGGCACGGTGGCCACCGGCCGCGTGGAGCGCGGGAAGATCAAGGTCGGCGAGGAGGTGGAGATCGTCGGTCTCCGCCCGACGACGAAGACCGTGGTGACCGGCGTGGAGATGTTCCGGAAGCTGCTCGACGAGGGCATTGCCGGGGACAACATCGGCGCGCTGCTCCGCGGCCTGAAGCGCGAGGACGTGGAGCGCGGACAGGTGCTGGCCAAGCCGGGCAGCATCACCCCGCACACCAAGTTCAAGGCGCAGATCTACGTCTTGACCAAGGAGGAGGGCGGGCGCCACACCCCGTTCTTCAAGGGCTACCGGCCCCAGTTCTACTTCCGCACCACCGACGTGACCGGGACGGTGAAGCTTCCGGACAACGTGGAGATGGTGATGCCGGGGGACAACATCGCGATCGAGGTGGAGCTGATCACCCCCATCGCCATGGAGAAGGAGCTCCGGTTCGCCATCCGCGAGGGCGGCCGGACGGTGGGCGCCGGGGTCGTCGCCGAGGTCCTGGAGTAGGAGTAGGATGACCGCCCCCGGGAGGAGACTCCCGGGGCGGACGCCGCGGAGGGGAGGGCTGCCTCTTCAAGCAGCCTTCCCCTCTGTGCCGTTCAGGAGAACGAGGAAGTCATGCCGAAGGGAAACAGGAGCATCATCTCGCTCGAGTGCCCGGTGTGTAAGCGCCGGAACTACTCGACGACCAAGAACCGGCGGAAGAGCCAGGACAAGCTCGAGCTGAGCAAGTTCTGCCCGTGGTGCCGCAAGCACACCGACCACAAGGAAGGGAAGGTCTGAGGTCAGCGAAGCTCTAGGCCAGTAGCTCCAATGGTAGAGCAGCGGTCTCCAAAACCGCCTGTTGGGGGTTCGAATCCCTCCTGGCCTGAATCTATGGCAGCCAACGACGCAACGACCGTCGCCAACCGCTCCGCGATGACGCCCGAGCGGCTGGTGGTCATCTTCACGCTCTTCCTGGGCATCGTGTTGGTGCTGTGGCTGAAGCACGTCCTCGCCCCGGCCTGGGTGGCGGTGGGTCTGCCCGACCGGCCGCTGATCGAGGGCGCCGAGGAGTGGACCTACAGCTCGCTGGTGGCGATCGCGCTGACCGTGGGGCTGCTGGGTGGAGCCTGGGCGAGCCCGAAGATCCGCCACCTGGCGTTCGAGACTGCCTCGGAGCTGATGCGCGTCACCTGGCCCAGCTGGGAGGAGACCAGGGTCTCGACCGTCGCGGTGGTGGTGGCCTCGCTGGTGGCGGGGGTGGTGCTCTTCGCCATCGACACGCTGAGCTACAAGCTGATGGTGGAGTGGCTGCCCGCCCTGTGGGGGAAGCTGTGATGGCCGACAAGCGCTGGTACGCGGTCCACACCTACTCGGGCTTCGAGAACAAGGCGAAGAAGAGCCTGGAGGAGAAGATCCGGATGGAGGGGCTGCAGGACTCCTTCGGCGAGATCCTGATCCCGGTGGAGCAGGTGGTGGAGATGGTGAAGGGGGAGAAGAAGACCTCCAAGCGCAAGTTCCTCCCCGGCTACATCCTGGTGCAGATGGAGATGAACGACCGGACCTGGCACCTGGTGAAGAACACGCCGAAGGTCACCGGGTTCATCGGAGCAGCGGCGAACGAGCAGCCGCCCCCCATCCCCGACCGGGAGATGGAGCGGCTGACGACCCAGATCTCCGAGGGGACGCTCAAGCCCAAGCCCAAGGTGCAGTTCGAGGAGGGCGACACCGTCCGGGTCATCGACGGCCCGTTCAGCAACTTCAACGGGACGGTGGAGGAGGTGAACCCGGACAAGGGCCGGGTGAAGGTGCTGGTGTCCATCTTCGGCCGGGCGACCCCGGTGGAGCTGGACTTCATGCAGGTGGAGAAGACGAGCGCGTAGGAAGGCTCGTCGGCAGTGTGAAGTGGGCCGCGCGGGGCGTCTTGCTCCGGACAGCGTGTTCGGCCGTGGGAGGGCAGCCCGCCCGCATGCACCACGGTGAGGTCAGACGATGAAGAAGGTCACCGGACAGGTGAAGCTGCAGATCCCTGCGGGCAAGGCCAACCCGGCCCCGCCCATCGGGCCGGCGCTCGGCCAGCAGGGCGTCAACATCATGGAGTTCTGCAAGCAGTTCAACGCCGCAACGCAGGCGCAGGCGAAGGAGGGCCTGATCATCCCGGTGATCATCACCGTGTATCAGGACCGCTCGTTCACCTTCGTGCTGAAGACCCCTCCGGCGGCGGTGCTGCTGAAGAAGGCGGCGGGCCTGCACACCGAGAAGAAGAAGGGCTCGGGGGCGCACAAGCCGGGCAAGGAGAAGGTGGGCCAGGTGAAGAGGAAGCAGCTGGAGGACATCGCCCGGCTGAAGATGCCGGACATGACCGCCGGCTCGCTCGAGGCGGCGATGAACACCATCGCCGGAACCGCCCGCTCGATGGGCATCGACATCGTCGACTGACGGCATCTGCCCAAGGACTCCTCACATGACGACCAAGACTGCAAAGAAGTTCCGTGCCGCGGCCGAGCTGGTGGACCGCAACAAGCGCTACCCGGTGGACGAGGCGTTCAAGCTCCTCAAGGAGACCGTCTCCAAGCGCGGGGTGAAGTTCGACCAGACGGTGGACGTGGCGATCAACCTCGGGGTGGACCCGAAGCACGCCGACCAGATGGTGCGTGGCGCCGTGGTTCTCCCCAACGGCATCGGCAAGACGGTGCGGGTGGCGGTGTTCGCCAAGGGCGAGAAGCAGCGCGAGGCCCAGGACGCCGGCGCCGACGTGGTGGGCGAGGCGGACCTGGCGAAGCGGATCGAAGAGGGCTTCATGGACTTCGATACCGTCATCGCCACCCCGGACATGATGGGCGTGGTGGGGCGGCTGGGGAAGGTGCTCGGTCCTCGCGGCCTGATGCCGAACCCCAAGGTGGGGACGGTGACCGCCGACGTGGGCAAGGCGATCCGCGAGGCGAAGGGCGGCAAGGTGGAGTTCCGCGCCGAGAAGGCGGGCATCGTCCACGCCCCGGTGGGCAAGGCCTCGTTCCCGGCCGAGAAGCTGACCGAGAACTTCAACGCCCTGATGGAGCTGGTGATGAAGCTCAAGCCGTCGACGGCGAAGGGCGTCTATCTCAAGTCCGCCACCATCAGCGCGACGATGACCCCGGGCATCAAGCTGGACGTGCAGGAGATCGGCGCCCGGTACCGGTAGCAAGCATCTGTCCCGGAGCCGCGTCCCGACGGCGCTGGCCTCGGCCCGCCCCGTGGCAGGTTCCCGCGTGTGCCCAGCGGTCCGCGCGCCGCAGATCGGGTTCCCAAATTGCGAGCTGTGAACCGTTTCGGCCGCGCGGGGGAGGAGGGGTGTGTGGGCCCCGAACCAATTCGGTCTTGAGTGCCTTGCGACGCGGAGCACCAACCGAGAGACAATCGTGCCGCGCGGGTGGGCGCGCCGCCTCGTTCAGCCGGAGCGGAGCGGATTCCGGCGCAGCCCCCCCGCGGCAGGGGCCGTCCGCTTCGGGTCCCCAAATCGCAGCTGGGAACCTCTTCTGCGTGAACCCGCCCACGTCCGACAAACGCGAACCAGCGCCGGAGCAGCACTGCGCCCAGAGCCCGGCTGGCCCGCGTCCCGTCTGGGCGGGGGGCACACCGCAGCCGCTGTGCCGGCAGGTGAGCGGGGGAGGGCTTGCCGGCCCCCCGGAGGAGCTTGCGCAGACCTCAGATGGATTGCGGGGAAGCCCCGAGCGGAGGGTTCGCCCGGGCGAGGTCAGCCAGGTAAGCGTGGAGCTGGGCGACCACGGCGGCCCCCTCGCCGATGGCTCCGCCGACCCGCTTGACCGACCCGCTCCGGACGTCCCCCACCGCGAAGACGCCGGGGACATTCGTCTCCAGCGAGGCAGGGATGGTTCGCCGGCCGCTCCGGGCGAGGTCGTCGCGAGAAAGGTCCGGGCCGGTCCTGACGAATCCCTTGGCGTCCAGCGCAACGTCGCAGCCGCGGAGCCACTCCGTGGCAGGGTCCGCCCCGACGAAGAGGAACACCTGCCCCACCGCCTGGCGCTGCTCGAGGCCGGTCTGGCGAGACTTCCAGCGGACGAAGCCCAGATCGCCGTCCTCGTCCGGCTCCAGACCGCTCAGCTCCGTCCGCGCGTGGACCTGGATGTTCGGCGTCGCCGCGATCCGGTCGACCAGGTACCGGGACATCGACTCGGAGAGGCCGTCCCCCCGGACCAGCACCAGGACCCTGACCGCGTGGCCAGAGAGAAAGACCGCGGCCTGTCCGGCGGAATTGCCGCCCCCCACGAGCACCACGTCCTGTCCGCGGCAGTGGTGTGCCTCGATCGGTGAGGCCCAGTAGGAGACCCCTCGCCCTTCGAAGCTCTCCAGCCCCGCGAGGGCGGGCCGCCGGTACCGGGCACCGGACGCCAGCACCACCGTCCGGGCGGAGACATGCCGCCCGTCGTCCAGCTCCAGGCGGAGCGACCCGGGAGGCCCGTCGCCGGCACGGCAGTCGAGGCGGACCGCCTGCGCGGGGATGGCGAACTCCGTCCCGAACTTCGTGGCCTGCGTGAAGCCGAGGCTGGTGAGCTCCTGGCCACTCAGGCCCATCGGAAAGCCGAAGTAGTTCTCGATCCGCGCGCTCACTCCCGCTTGCCCTCCGAAGCCCCGGGAATCGATGACCAGGACCGAGAGGCCCTCGGAGGCCGCATAGACCGCCGTGGACAGGCCTGCGGGCCCCGCCCCGACGACCGCCACGTCGTACCCGCGCCGGCGAACCGAGTTCGGAAGCACGTCGAGGTAGCGGCCCAGGGCGATGTCGCCTGGATTCTTCAGCACCGTGCCGTCGGGACAGACTGCGAGCGGAAGGTCCTCCGGCCCGGCCGCGTGGCGTTCGACCAGGGTCGCCGCGTCAGGGTCCAACGCAGGATCGAGGACGACGTGAGGGTAGCCGCTCCGCAGCAGGAACTCCTGGAGGCGGTGTAGCCGGGGATTGCTCCTCGGGGCGACGAGAGCCGGGCCGGCGAGCCCGAGCGAGGCGAGCGCCTTGCGCCGGAGCATCAGCACCTCGAGGAGCCGGGTCCCGAGCTCCACCTCGGTGACCATCAGGGTCCGCAGGCCGTCCGGAGGTACAAGGAGCGCCTGCACCTCCCCCTGGGCAACGGCCTCGAACGGAGCCCGGTGTCCCCACAGATGACCCAGCTCGGCGAGCATGTGTCCGGGGCCCCGCTGCGCGATCTGCACCCTCCGGCCGAGCGGATCCCGCCGGAAGGCGGCCACGGTGCCGGAGAGCACCACGTACATTCCGGCGCTCGGCTTCGAGATCTCGAAGAGGCGCTCCCCGTCGTGGAAGGTTCGCCGCTCCCCGAATCGCGCCAGCCGTGCGATGTCCCGTTCGCCCAGCGGGGCGTAGATCAGCTCGCGTCTCGCCTCGAGCTCCGGGTCGGGGAAGTGGGGCATGTCCGCGAGGGAGTCCTGCTCGGGGCTCGACATGGCGTGTCCTCTCGTGGCGCACCCCCACCACGAACGAGGCCGTTGTTGCAAGTCCTCTGCGTCTGGAGGCGTCCACCCCGCGGTTGACCCGGGTGTCCTCGACGGCTGCTCAGACGGATTGGAACGCGAGCGCGACCCCGTTCATGCAGTACCGCAGCCCGGTCGGCGGCGGCCCGTCGTCGAACACGTGTCCCAGATGCCCGCCGCACCTCCGGCAGTGCACCTCGGTCCGGACCATGAGGAAGCTCCGGTCCTCCGTCGTCTCCACCGCGTGGGGGAGCGGCTCGTAGAAGCTCGGCCACCCCGTCCCGCTGTCGTACTTGGTCTTGGACGAGAACAGGGGCAGCGCACACCCGGCGCAGAGGAACGTTCCCTCCCGGTGCTCCTTGAGCAGGGGGCTCGTCCCGGCCCGCTCGGTGCCGTCGTGCCGCAGCACCTCGTAGGCGGCCGGGGGCAGAAGCGCCTTCCACTCCGCATCCGTCTTCTCGACCTCGAAGCGCTTTCCGCTCTTCGCGGGCGAGCCGGCGCGGCCGCGGCGAGCGAGACCGAGCGCTCCGGCCGCCAGCGCCGCCCCGAACAGATGGCGACGGGTCAGTCTCACGTCCCGCTCCGGGTCCGGGCATGACGGGGCAGGGGACACGACTCGTAGCCGTGCTTCTCGTCCCATTGCTGGTGGGAGTCCTCGGCCTTCCAGAACGGGCCGGCCGGAGCGATCTCGGTGGTGATGCGGTCCACGAGCTTCTTCTGCTCCGCGTCGCGAGAGGCGAGCGCCTGGCGCTGCTGCTCCTGACCAAAGGTGTAGATGGCCGACCGGTACTGTGAGCCCACGTCCGGTCCCTGCCGGTTTCCGCTGGTGGAATCGTGCGAGCTCCAGAAGATCTCCAGCAGCTGGGCGTAGCTGACCTTCGCTGGGTCGAACTCGATGAGCACCGCCTCGGCGTGACCGGTCCCGTGCCCGCTCACGTCCTCGTAGCTTGGCGAGGACGTCTTTCCGCCGGTGTATCCAACGGCCGTCGACACCACCCCGGGAACCTGCCGGAATCGGTACTCGGTTCCCCAGAAGCAGCCCTGGGCGAAGATGGCCAGAGCGTGCCCGGGGGAGGGCTTCAACGGGGTGCCGGCTCCGGCCCCGCCGGGATTGGTCCCCACCGGGAGCGGGAGGACCTTCTTGTCGGAGGCCAGGGCCCCTCGAAACAGGGTTGCAAGAACGACGGCGCCGGCGAGGGGGACGAGCAGGGCTGAACGCATGGTTCCAGAGGTACGCCCGAGCACCCCCGCCGGTCACGGGCTGCTCCGAAGCGGCCGTCCGGACGGGCTTTGACATCCGGCCCGCTCGTTGCTAGATGCGCCGGTTCCGCCGGGAAAAGGACAGCCCGGCAAACCCCCTGGTCCAAGACCGCAGGGACGGGTGTGACCCCCGTCGAAATGGAGGCTGGCGACGGCCATGACCTCCGGCCCTGCCGAGACGAAGGGAGCGCTGGGCCCTGGACGCAGGGACCCGGGACGCGAGGTCCAGCCTCGCACAAGACGGGCACTGCAAGGTGTCCCTCTCGCTCTTGCCACTCTGGCTCAGGGCAGCACGCCAGGCCGACCGACGGCCGGCACGATGGGAGGTGAGACAGAGTGGAGAAGAGCGAGAAGGAAGTGATGATCAAGGAGCTGAACGAGAAGTTCGCCCGGGCCCGGACGGCCATCGTGGCGGAGTTCTCGAAGCTCAACGTGGAGACCGTCACCCGGCTGCGGAAGAAGCTCCGCGACTCGGGGGTGGACTACAAGGTCCTGAAGAACACGCTCGCCAAGCGGGCAGCCAAGGGAACGCCCGTGGAGGTGGTGAGCGACGACTTCACCGGTCCGGTGGCGATCGCCATCGGGTACGACGACGTGGTCGTCCCGGCGAAGATCCTCCAGGAGTTCATCAAGGACCTCGAGACCATCAAGGTCCGGAGCGCCGTCGTCGAGGGCAAGAAGGTCAACGCCGCGGGCGTGGCTGCACTGGCGAAGATGCCGGGACTGCCCGAGCTCCGGGCGAAGATCCTCGGGATGCTCAACCAGCCGGCGGGCAAGCTCGCCCGGACGCTGGCCGAGCCAGGAAACCGCCTCGCCCGCCTGATCAAGGCCCGGGCAGAGGCCTTGGAGAAGCAAAGTTAATCGAAGCAATCAGTTTTCAAACACTTTCACTGGGAATCGCTCTGCTGCGCAGAGTCAAGTCCCGTTAAGAGGCTGAATTCCGCCATGGCAGACCTGAATCAGATCGTCGACTCGCTGTCCTCCCTCACGGTGATGGAGGCCGCCGAGCTCGTGAAGAAGCTCGAGGAGAAGTGGGGCGTCTCCGCCGCTGCCGTCGCCGTCGCCGCGCCGGGCGCCGGTGGGGGTGCTGCTGCTGCTGCTCCCGCCGAGGAGAAGACCGAGTTCACGGTCGTCCTCGCCAACGCCGGTGCCAACAAGATCAACGTCATCAAGGAGATCCGCGCCATCACCGGTCTGGGCCTCAAGGAGGCGAAGGACCTGGTCGAAGGTGCTCCGAAGACGGTGAAGGAAGGCGTCAACAAGGACGACGCCAAGAAGATCAAGGACCAGCTCACCGCCGCTGGCGCCACCGTCGAGATCAAGTAGTCGTCTGCGCTGAATCGCGCGCGCCGGGGCCCCACGTCCCCCGGCGCCCTCGCTCCGCGCTCTTTTCCGTTCGGCGTGCCGGCGTCCTCCTCCACCGCGAGGGACGCCGGCATCGCCCTTTTGAGAAACCAAGCTTCCCGCCGTCAGGGAGTCCGAATGCCCGCCAGCGTCCAGAACAACTTCCGCACCCGGAAGAGCTTCGCGAAGATCCAGAAGATCATCGACATCCCCAACCTCATCAACATCCAGAAGCAGTCGTACGAGAAGTTCCTCCAGGCGGATGTCGCACCGGACAAGCGCGAGGACGTTGGACTGCAGGGCGTCTTCAAGTCGGTCTTCCCGATCCGTGACTTCAACGAGACCAGCTCGCTGGAGTTCGTGAGCTACAACCTCGAGCGGCCGAAGTACGACGTCGACGAGTGCCACCAGCGGGGGATGACCTATTCGGCGCCGATCAAGGTCGTGGTCCGCCTGGTGGTCTGGGACAAGGACGAGGAGACCGGCGCGCAGAGCATCCGGGACGTGAAGGAGCAGGAGGTCTACTTCGGCGAGATCCCGCTGATGACCCAGAACGGGACCTTCATCATCAACGGGACCGAGCGGGTGGTGGTCAGCCAGCTGCACCGGAGCCCCGGCGCCTTCTTCGACCACGACAAGGGCAAGAGCCACAGCTCGGGCAAGCTGCTCTACAACGCCCGGATCATCCCCTACCGCGGCTCGTGGATCGACTTCGAGTTCGACCACAAGGACCTGCTCTACGTCCGCATCGATCGCCGCCGGAAGCTGCCGGCCACGGTGCTGATCCGCGCCCTGGGCGCGGTGCCGGACACCGCGAAGAAGAACCCCATCGAGTTCCGCGGCACCACCGAGGAGATCCTCAACTACTACTACGCCACCGAGACCATCTACCTGAACTCGGCGAGCGACTACGAGAAGTCGGTGGAGCTGGAGCTGCTCCCCGGCCAGCGCGCCACCCGCGACATCAAGACCAAGTCCGGCGAGGTGATCGTCAAGAAGAACCGCAAGTTCACCCGCGGGGCGATCAAGAAGCTCGAGGCGGCGAAGATGCGCACCCTGCCCATCGACCAGGACGAGCTGTTCACCAAGGTCAGTGCCTACGACGTGGTGGACGAGGCCACCGGGGAAGTGATCCTCGAGTGCAACGAGGAGGTCAGCCAGGAGAAGGTGGACGAGCTCCTCAAGCGCAACATCAAGGAGTTCAAGGTCCTCTTCATCGACAACCTCAACGTGGGTCCGTACCTGCGTGAGACGTTGATGCTGGACAAGATCGACTCGCCCGAGCAGGCGATCATGGAGATCTACCGGCGGCTGCGGCCCGGCGATCCGCCCACGCCGGAGACGGCGATCAACCTCTTCACCAACCTCTTCTTCAACCCCGAGCGTTACGACCTCAGCAAGGTCGGCCGCCTCAAGCTGAACTTCAAGTTCGGGCTCGAGGAGCCGCTCGACGGTCAGATCCTCACCAAGCGCGACATCCTCGAGGTCATCCGCTACCTGATCGATCTCAAGAACGGGCGCGGGACCATCGACGACATCGACCACCTCGGCAACCGCCGCGTCCGCGCGGTGGGCGAGCTGCTGGAGAACCAGTACCGCATCGGCCTGGTGCGCATGGAGCGGGCGATCAAGGAGCGGATGAGTCTGCAAGAGATCGAGACTCTGATGCCCCACGACCTGATCAACGCCAAGCCGGTCACGGCGGTGATCAAGGAGTTCTTCGGGTCGAGCCAGCTCAGCCAGTTCATGGACCAGACCAACCCCCTGTCCGAGGTGACGCACAAGCGGCGCCTCTCGGCCCTGGGCCCGGGCGGTCTGACCCGCGAGCGCGCCGGGTTCGAGGTGCGCGACGTCCACCCCACCCACTACGGCCGCATCTGCCCCATCGAGACTCCGGAAGGCCCGAACATCGGCCTCATCGCCTCGCTCTCCACCTTCGCCAGGGTGAACGAGTTCGGCTTCGTCGAGACCCCCTACCGCAAGGTCGAGGCCGGCGCGGTCACCGGGGAGACGGCTTTCTACTCGGCGCTGGAGGAGGAGAAGCACACCATCGCCCAGGCGAACGCCGAGTTCGACAAGAAGGGCAAGTTCATCAACGAGCTGGTCTCCAGCCGGCGCGGGGGCGAGTTCGTCCAGGCCAAGCCCGAGGACGTCGACCTCATGGACGTCTCGCCGAACCAGCTGGTCTCGGTGGCCGCCTCCCTGATCCCTTTTCTCGAAAATGACGACGCCAACCGCGCGCTGATGGGCAGCAACATGCAGCGCCAGGCGGTGCCGCTGCTCCGCACCCAGGCCCCGCTGGTGGGAACGGGGATGGAGGCGGTGGTGGCCCGCGACTCGGGCGTCACCTGCGTCGCCCGGCGTGACGGCACCGTCGAGGCGGTGGACGCCAGCCGCATCGTGGTGAAGGCGGACGTGGGCAACGTCTCCGACGTCGCCTCCGAGGTCGACATCTACAACCTGCTCAAGTACCAGCGGAGCAACCAGAACACCTGCCTCAACCAGAAGCCCATCGTGAAGCGGGGCGACCGGGTCAGGAAGGGCGACGTCATCGCCGACGGGCCGGCGACCGAGACCGGCGAGCTGGCGCTGGGGGCGAACGTGGTGGTCGCCTTCATGCCCTGGCAGGGCTACAACTTCGAGGACTCCATCCTCCTCAGCGAGCGGCTGCTCAAGGACGACATCTTCACCTCGATCCACATCGAGGAGTTCGAGTGCATCGCCCGCGACACCAAGCTGGGGAAGGAAGAGATCACCCGTGACATCCCCAACGTCGGCGAGGAGGCCCTCAAGGACCTCGACGAGTCGGGCATCATCCGCATCGGCGCCGAGGTGAAGCCGGGCGACGTCCTGGTGGGGAAGATCACCCCCAAGGGCGAGACCCAGCTGTCCCCCGAGGAGAAGCTGCTCCGGGCCATCTTCGGCGAGAAGGCGGGCGACGTGCGTGACAGCTCGCTCCGCGTTCCCCCCGGCGTCACCGGCACCATCATCGGGGCCAAGGTGTTCAGCCGCAAGGGCGTGGAGAAGGACGAGCGGGCCAAGCAGATCGAGTCCGCCGACGAGGCCAAGCTCCTCAAGGATCAGAACGACGAGATCAAGGTCATCCAGGACTCAGCCTTCGCCCGTCTCCGCAAGATGCTCACCGGCAAGGAGGTCGAGGGCCGGCTGATCGACGACAAGGGCAAGGTCCTCCTCAAGAAGGGCGACGTCCTCGACGACGAGCTGCTCTCCACCGTGCCCTACCGGTACTGGAGCGAGATCAGCGTCGGCGAGCCGCTCGACTCGAAGGTGCGGGACATCCTCCGCAGCCTCGAGGAGCAGAAGGAGGCGGTGAAGCTCGTCTTCGGGGAGAAGATCGCCCGCATCAAGAAGGGCGACGAGCTCCCGCCGGGCGTCATCAAGATGGTCAAGGTGTACGTGGCCATCAAGCGCAAGCTGGCGGTGGGCGACAAGATGGCCGGCCGCCACGGAAACAAGGGCGTGGTCAGCCGGGTCCTCCCCGAGGAGGACATGCCCTACCTCGAGGACGGCCGTCCGGTGGACATCGTGCTCAACCCCCTGGGCGTCCCGAGCCGGATGAACATCGGGCAGATCCTCGAGACCCACCTCGGATGGGCGGCCCGCGGAGTGGGCGAGCGGCTGCAGAGCTTCATCGAGGAGAAGTGGAGCGGCGAGCAGCTGAAGAAGGAGCTGAAGACCATCTACGACGACCGGGCCTTCGGGGAGTTCATCGACGCTCTACCCGACAAGGAGGTCGTCACCCTCTGTCAGCGGCTGCGGAAGGGCATCCACGTCGCGACCCCGGTGTTCGACGGCGCGCGGGAGAACGAGATCCACTCGCTCCTGGACGAGGCGGCGCTCCCGCGCTCGGGCCAGATGGTGCTCTTCGACGGACGCACCGGCGACCCGTTCGACCAGAACGTCACGGTGGGCGTGATGTACATGCTCAAGCTGCACCACCTGGTGGACGAGAAGATCCACGCCCGGAGCATCGGGCCCTACAGCCTGGTCACCCAGCAGCCGCTGGGCGGCAAGGCGCAGTTCGGCGGACAGCGTCTGGGAGAGATGGAGGTCTGGGCGATGGAGGCCTACGGGGCCGCCTACACCCTCCAGGAGTTCCTCACCGTGAAGTCCGACGACGTGGTGGGCCGGACCCGGATGTACGAGGCGATCGTCAAGGGCGACAACGTGCTCGAGTCGGGCCTGCCCGAGTCGTTCAACGTGCTCCTCAAGGAGCTCCAGTCGCTGGCGATGGACGTCGAGCTGCTCGAGACCGCCCCTCCCGAGAGGCAGCGGTCCCTCGGGGACGGATTCGACGGGGAGCCGCGTAAGACCGGAACCGACGCCTGAGGCGCTGCCGGCGCCCCGCGGGACGGGGGGCGCCGCCTGAGAACGAAATTGGTGGTCGGGCCCCCGCGCGGATGCGCGACCCCGGCCGGGCAGTGAACGAGAGATTTGGAGGCAACGTGAAGGACATCTTCAACTTCTTCGAGAAGCCCAAGGACCCGCTGTCGTTCCAGGCGATCCGGGTCGCGCTGGCCAGCCCGGACAAGATCCGCCAGTGGTCCCACGGCGAGGTGAAGAAGCCCGAGACGATCAACTACCGCACCTTCAAGCCGGAGCGGGACGGGCTCTTCTGCGCCCGCATCTTCGGCCCGGTGAAGGACTACGAGTGCAACTGCGGCAAGTACAAGCGGATGAAGCACCGCGGGGTGGTCTGCGAGAAGTGCGGCGTGGAAGTCATCCAGTCCAAGGTCCGCCGCGAGCGGCTGGGGCACATCACCCTGGCCACGCCGGTGGCGCACATCTGGTTCCTCAAGAGCCTGCCCAGCCGCATCGGGAACCTGCTCGACATCACGCTCAAGGATCTGGAGAAGGTCCTCTACTGCGAGAGCTACATCATCATCGACCCCAAGGCCACGCCGCTGGTGAAGGGCGAGCTGGTCTCCGAGGAGAAGCTGCACCGGCTCTACCAGGAGCACGGTGAGGACAGCTTCTCCGCCGGGATGGGCGGCGAAGCGGTCCGGGAGATGCTCCGGGGGATCGACGTCCACAAGCTCTCGGAGGAGCTCCGCCGCGAGATGCGGGAGACCAACTCCGAGGCCAAGCGGAAGAAGATCGCCAAGCGGCTGAAGGTCGTCGAGGCGTTCCGCATCTCCGGCAACCGGCCGGAGTGGATGATGCTCGACGTCATCCCGGTCATCCCCCCCGACCTGCGCCCGCTGGTCCCCCTCGACGGCGGCCGCTTCGCCACCTCGGACCTGAATGACCTGTACCGCCGGGTGATCAACCGGAACAACCGCCTCAAGCGGCTCCAGGAGCTCAACGCCCCGGACATCATCATCCGCAACGAGAAGCGGATGCTGCAGGAGGCGGTGGACGCGCTGTTCGACAACGGCCGCCGCGGAAAGACCATCACCGGCCCGAACAAGCGGCCGCTGAAGTCGCTCTCCGACATGCTGAAGGGCAAGCAGGGCCGCTTCCGCCAGAATCTCTTGGGCAAGCGGGTGGACTACTCCGGCCGCTCGGTGATCGTCGTCGGCCCGGAGCTGAAGCTCCACCAGTGCGGCCTGCCGAAGATCATGGCCCTCGAGCTGTTCAAGCCCTTCATCTACAACAAGCTCGAGGAGAAGGGATACGTCACCACCATCAAGAGCGCGAAGAAGATGGTGGAGCGCGAGCGTCCCGAGGTCTGGGACATCCTCGAGGAGGTCATCCGTGAGCATCCGGTTCTGCTGAACCGCGCGCCCACCCTGCACCGCCTCGGCATCCAGGCCTTCGAGCCGGTCCTCATCGAGGGCAAGGCGATCCAGCTGCACCCGCTGGTCTGCGCCGCCTTCAACGCCGACTTCGACGGCGACCAGATGGCGGTCCACGTCCCGCTCTCCGTCGAGGCTCAGATGGAGGCGCGGGTGCTGATGATGTCCACCAACAACATCCTCAGCCCGGCCAACGGCAAGCCGATCATCGTCCCCACCCAGGACATGGTGCTCGGCATCTACTACATGACCCGCCCCCGCGAGTTCGCCAAGGGCGAGGGTCGGGTGTTCGCCTCCCCGGAGGAGGTGCGCGCCGCGTACGACCACGGCGAGGTGGCGCTCCAGGCCAAGGTGGTCTGCCGAATCGACGGGGTCCGCAAGGAGACCACGGTGGGCCGGGTCCTGCTCTGGGACATCGTGCCCAAGAAGCTCGGCTTCGACGCGATCAACAAGGTCCTGGGGAAGAAGGAGCTGGGGGCGCTGATCGACCTCTGCTACCGCCTCACCGGGGAGAAGGAGACCGTCCTCCTCGCCGACCGGATCCGGAGCCTCGGGTACACCAACGCCACCCGGGCCGGCGTCTCCATCGCCCTCAAGGACATGAAGATCCCGCCCCGGAAGCAGGAGTTCCTCGACTACGCCCGGAAGGAAGTGGCGGAGATCGAGAACCAGTACCTGGAGGGCCTGATCACCGACGGCGAGCGGTACAACAAGGTGATCGACATCTGGGCCGAGGTCACGGAGAAGGTGGCCGGGGAGATGATGCAGCAGATCTCCGAGGAGGAGGCCTCGGGCGAGAACGCGGCCGGCAAGCGCGAGACGCGCAAGCAGCCGTCGTTCAACCCGATCTACATCATGGCCGACTCGGGAGCCCGCGGCTCCGCCCAGCAGATCCGTCAGCTGGCCGGAATGCGCGGCCTGATGGCCAAGCCCTCGGGGGAGATCATCGAGACGCCGATCACCGCGAACTTCCGCGAGGGTCTCTCGGTGCTCCAGTACTTCATCTCCACCCACGGCGCCCGCAAGGGTCTGGCCGACACCGCGCTCAAGACCGCCAACTCCGGCTACCTGACCCGCCGTCTGGTCGACGTGGCGCAGGACGCGATCATCACCGAGTACGACTGCGGCACGATGGACGGTCTGGTCATCGGGGCCCTGGTCGAGGGCGGGGAGATCATCGAGGCCCTGGGTGAGCGGATCCTCGGCCGGGTGGCCCTGGACGACATCCACGATCCGGTCACCGGCGAGGTGCTGGTCCGGGCCAACGAGGAGATCGACGAGGGCAAGGTCAGCAAGATCGAGAACTCCGGTCTGGACAAGGTGAAGATCCGCTCGGTGCTCACCTGCCAGGCCCGGCGCGGCATCTGCGTCGAGTGCTACGGGCGTGACCTCGCCCGCGGCCGGAAGGTCTCCATCGGCGAGGCGGTGGGAGTCATCGCCGCCCAGTCCATCGGCGAGCCCGGCACCCAGCTGACGATGCGGACCTTCCACATCGGCGGCGCGGCGACCCGGCGGGCGGAGCAGTCCTCGCTGGAGAACCGCAACGCCGGGACGGTGAAGTTCAACGCCCTCAACACGGTGAAGCGGGCCGACGGGACCGCGGTGGTGATGAACCGGAACGGCGAGGTGCTCCTGGTCGACGACTCGGGCCGCGAGCGCGAGCGCTACCAGGTCATCTACGGCGCCAAGCTGCTGGTGAAGGACGGCCAGAAGCTCGACGGGGCGACTCTGCTCGCCGAGTGGGACCCCTTCGCCGTTCCGCTCCTCACCGAGGTCGGCGGCGTCGTGCGGTTCGACGACATCATCGAGGGCGTCACCATGTCCGAGACGCTCGACGAGGTCACCGGCCTGTCGCGGAAGACGATCATCGAGTCCAAGGACCCCGATGCCCGGCCGCGCATCACCCTGCGCGGCGAGGACGGCGAGGTGCTGACCCTGCCCAGCTCCGGGCAGCCGGCCAGCTACTACCTGTCGCAGGGGTCGATCATCACCGTGAACGACGGTGACGCCATCACCGCCGGCGAGGTGATCGCCAAGGCGCCGCGCGAGACCACCAAGACCAAGGACATCACCGGTGGTCTCCCCCGCGTCGCCGAGCTGTTCGAGGCCCGCAAGCCCAAGGATCACGCGATCATCGCGGAGATCGACGGCGTGGTCTCGTTCGGCAAGGACACCAAGGGGAAGCGGAAGCTGATCATCACCCCCGAGGTGAACGGCGAGCAGCGCACCGACCTGGCCAAGGAGTACCTGATCTCCAAGGGCAAGCACATCAGCGTGCACTCCGGAGACCGGGTGCGGGCTGGTGAGCCGATGATGGACGGCGCGGCCAACCCGCACGACATCCTCAAGGTGCTGGGCGAGAAGGAGCTGGCCCGCTACCTGGTGGACGAGGTGCAGGAGGTCTACCGGCTGCAGGGCGTGAAGATCAACGACAAGCACATCGAGACCATCGTCCGGCAGATGCTGCGCCGGGTACGGGTCACCGACGTGGGCGACACCAGCTTCCTGGTCGACGAGCAGGTGGAGCGCTGGGTGTTCGAGGAGGAGAACGAGAAGGTGATGAGCCGGGGCGACAAGCCGGCCGCCGGCGAGCCGCTGCTCCTCGGCATCACCAAGGCCTCGCTCTCCACCGAGTCGTTCATCTCGGCGTCCTCCTTCCAGGAGACCACCAAGGTGCTCACCGAGGCGGCGATCAACGGCAAGGTGGACTACCTCCGGGGCCTCAAGGAGAACGTGATCATGGGCCGGCTGATCCCCGCCGGCACCGGTCTGCCGCAGTACAAGCACCTCGACCTCGAGGTGGAGAGCCCGGCCGACGAGATCAGCCACCTCGAGGCGGCGCTGGCGGGGGCCCACGACGACGGGCCATTGCTGCCGCCCGAGACCCCTCTTCCGCCGTTCGGGACCACGTCCAGCGCGGGCTGAGCCCGGCCGCTGGCGCGCCACGGCGCGCTTCGACAGGCGTCCCCCTGGTGGGTGGCAGGCCGTCCCCGTCACGCTGGCGGGGGCGGCCTTCGCTTTCTGCCCCGCTAGGCTGCGTACCGTGGCACGGGCCCAGGCCATCGCGGTGCGGAGACCGTCGAGCACCGCGCGCTGGCCGCTCGGCAGCGCCCCGCGGCTCGCCCATGCGTTGCTCCTGGTCGCGTTGCTCGCGCTGACCCGGGTCGTCGGGTTCGTGGCGCTCGGGCGGGTGACCGGAGGCGCGGGCCTGGAGTCGATCGACGGCTGGACCTTCGCCGCGCTCCTCGGGACGAGCGTGCTCTCGCTGGGTGGCGTCATCGGACTGGGGCTGCTCGCCTGGGGGCGGGTGTCACTCGTCGAGCTGGGCTGGAGCGCCGCGCGGCTCGGGCCGGACCTCGCCCGCGGGCTCCTCGGAGGCGCGGCGTGCTGCGGGATCGTGCTCCTCCTCCAGATGACCGCCGGGGCGAGCGCGGCCGAGGCCCTCCAGGGCTGGTGGGTGGTACCGCCGCTCGAGCGGCTCGTCACGGTCCTCGTCGGCGTCGAGGCCGCCCTGACGGAGGAAACGCTGTTCCGGGGCGACCTCCAGCCCACGCTCCAGCGCATGCTCGGCCGGGGCCCCGGCCTGCTGCTCACCGCACTGATCTTCGCCGCTTACCACCTCCGGTTCGGCCTTCTGGGCCTCCTCGGGAAGACCGCGTTTGGCCTGGTGTTCGGGATCCTGCGGGACCGGACGGGCAGGCTCGTTTCACCCGCCCTGGCCCACTGGATCAGCTGGGCTGTGATGGGCTTCCGCTGAACGACGCTGTACCGGTCCCGGGGGTGCCCATGCGGCCCGATTCGTGGCAAATGGGTCGATCCGGAGGTTGTCCATGCTCGGGGTGGGTGACACGGCGCCAGACTTCGAGGCGCGCGACTGTCAGGGTCGGACCGTTCGCCTCGCCGACTACCGAGGCCGGCGGGTGGTGCTGTTCTTCTTCCCCAAGGCTTTCACCGCGGGGTGCACCGAGGAGATCCGCCACTTCCGCGACAACCAGGCCCGCATCCGGGGGCTGGGGGGCGAGCTGGTCGGGGTCTCGGTGGACAAGCCCGAGGTGCAGTGCGACTTCGCCCGCAGCGAGAAGATCGAGTACCCGCTGCTCGGCGACAGCGACCGGAAGATCAGCGAGAAGTTCGGCGTGCTCTGGCCGCTGGTCCGGATCAACCGCCGGGTGACCTTCCTCGTCTCGCCCGAGGGATGCATCGAGGAGGTCATCCAGCACGAGCGCCAGGTGTGGCGGCACCTCGACGACGTCATCAGCGCCCTCGAGCGCCGGGTCGGCGCACCCGCCACGGTGTGAGCGACCCCGGGAGCTGACCACCCCGGCCGGGCTTCCGGTTCGCCCCCGGGAAGGGGGGCGCAGCGTCGGTCGTCAGGGAGGGACGGCGACCGCGCAGCTCTGGAGTGCCTCGGGCCGGTTCTTCGCCACCAGGGTCCAGCGATCCACTGATTTGCCCGTCGTCTCGTCGAAGGTCGGCGTCCCGCCGGCGTACATTGTCCCCCGGGGGTTCCCGTACGCGTCGAGGCCGTGGCCCTTCAGCCACTGCTCGACGCAGTCGGTCTGCTTCGCGTCGAGCTGGATGCGTGCGCGCTCGGGTGCGGGCGATGGGCGAGCGGGTGCCGCGGCCTGGGGCGGAGGGGGCGCGCTGGCCTCGTGCGAGGTCGGACGACATGCGGCCGCGCCGAGGAGCAGGACCAGCAGCAGAGCAGGGCGCATGTGACGTACCCTAACCGACCGATGCTCGGGGCGACGGTGATCATCGGCATGGGGGGGCTGGGGTGTCCGGCGGCAGTCGCGCTCGCCGCGGCCGGAGCCCGGCGCCTGACGCTCGTCGACGGTGACCTGGTCGAGACCTCGAACCTCCACCGGCAGCCGCTGTACGGGCCCGAGGACGTGGGCCGGCCGAAGGTCGACGTGGCCCGCGAGCGGCTCGCCCGCGCTCACCCCGACCTCGAGGTCGAGACCTGGGTGAAGCGCGTCGGTCCGGCCGAGGTGGACTCGCTGCTCTCCGGGCACGCGCTGGCCATCGACGGCACCGACTCGGTCGCGGCCAAGTTTCTCCTCAGCGATGCGGTCGTCCGCTCCGGAACGCCGCTGGTCTCCGGTGGGGTGGTCCAGTGGGGCGGACAGGCAATGCGCATCGACCCGGGCGGCGCCTGCCTCCGGTGTCTCTACGGCACCGCTCCACGCGAGGACGAGGTCCCCACCTGCGCCCGGGCGGGCGTGCTCGGGTCCCTCGCCGGAGTCCTGGGCGCGCTTCAGGCGTCGCTGGCCCTCGGGCCGCCCTCGCCCGCCGGACGGAGCACGCTGCACGTGGTCGACGGACGGAGCCTGCGCTTCCGGACCCTCACCGTTCGCCGCGTGCCTGGCTGCCCGGGTTGTGGAGCAGGCGCATGACGCCGGACGCGCAGCTCGACATCACCGCCGAGGTCTGCCCGATGACCTTCGTGCGCACCAAGATCGCCCTGGAGCGGCTGCCGGTCGGCGGAGTGCTCGAGGTCCGGTTGAAGGGGGACGAGCCGCTCCGGAACGTGCCCGACAGCGCGCGAGACCAGGGACACACCGTGCTCGGCCTCGAGCCGCTCGAGGACGGGAGCTGGCGACTGCTCCTGCGCCGCGAGGGCACGGCGTGCTGACCGAAGCGCAGATCCAGCGCTACGCCCGTCAGCTCCTGCTCCGCGACGTGGGCGAGCGGGGGCAGCAGGCGCTGGGGGCGGTGCGGGTCGACGTCCAGCTTCCGGACGACGTGGCGAGCGCCGCGGCCGCGTACCTCCGCGCGGGCGGCACCGAGGTCCGGCTCGCCTCCGAGGTCCCCGGCGCCTGGGCCGGCACCGCGCCGCTCCTCGAGTCCGCACCCGAGCACGATCTGGAAGTCCTCGCCGCCCCGGGCGTGCCGGAGCGCGCAGGCGTGGTGGTGGGCGCCCACGGCGGAGCGCAGGTGCTGTGGTCGATCGGCGAGGACGGATGCCGCGGCTGCCTCCGCGGCGTGACGCGCCCCCTGGCTCCCCCCGCTGGGATGGGCACCGCGGGCGTCCAGGTGGGGAGCCTCGTCGCGTTGCTCGCACAGCGGCGTGCCCTCGGCCTGGCCTCGGCGCTCGAGGGGGTGGAGGTGTCCGAGACCGGGACGCTCTCCACGCTGGTCGCCCCGGCGTGCACGCACCGTCCGCCGGTGGTCCCGGGGTCGGTGCTGGCCGAGCTCGTCCTCCACCTCGCCGCTGCGCTGCCGGACGAGGGCTGTGCGGTGCTGCTCGGGCGGGACGAGGCCGTTCGCCTGGTCCCGATGGAGAATGCCCAGGCGACCCACCACGCCCGGGACCCGGCGGCCTTTCCGCGCTCGGCCCGCGCCGCCTTCAGCCTCGAGCCGCGCGCCTGGCTGGCCTTGCTCCGGGAGGCCGACCGGGCCGGGGAGCACGTCCTGGCCATCGCCCACTCGCATCCGGATGGCGGAGAGCACTTCTCGGCCGAGGACCGGCGATGGGCGGCACCCGATGGACACCCCCTGCTGCCCGGGGTGGTTCACCTCGTCGTGGCCTTCCGGCAAGGCCGGCCGTGGAGCGCCCGATGGGCCGTATGGACGGACGGTGACTTCCTGGAGGTCGACTGCCTGCTCCCGCGGGGAAGCTGAGCGATTCCGGTGGCTTGCAGGAAGACACCTGTCGCCGGCTTCCGCAGTTCGAATTGTCAAGGACGCCGACTTCGTGTACACACAAGCCTGCGCAGCGCCTCGGTTTTCGTGCGCTGGTACGAAATTTGCTGTCACTCGCGGAGAGTTCATGGCCCCCACCCAAGGCTTCACGCTCTGGCTGACCGGGATGTCCGGCGCCGGGAAAACGACCCTGGTCGACTACATCGCTGCCCGGCTCCGGCAGGTGGCCCGGGCGGTCGAGGTGCTGGACGAGAACGATCTCGCCGAGGACTTCTGGGGCGGCACGGCCGACACCAAGGAGGAGCGGAACATCGGCGTGCGTCGGCTGGGCCTGGTGGCCAACCTCCTGACCCGCAACCAGGTCGCCACCCTGGTGGCCTCGGTCAGTCCCTACAAGGGTGCGCGCGAGGACAACCGGCGCCTCATCGGCCGCTTCCTCGAGGTCTACGTCGATTGCCCCACCGAGAAGCTCATCCAGCGGGACTCGACCGGGAAGTACAAGAAGGCGCTGGCCGGGGAGATCCCCAACTTCGTCGGCATCACCGAGCCCTACGAGCCCCCCTCGTCGCCGGAGGTCACCATCCGCTCGGACGTGGAGACCGTCGAGTCGGCAGCGCTCCGGATCTTCCAGGCGCTCCTGGACATGGGCCACGTCACGTCCGAGGAGCTGAAGGTCATCACCGGCAAGAGGATGAAGGCGAGCCCACCGGCGAGGAAGGGCGCCCGGGCGCGTCCGGTCGCCCGGGCGGCCCGGGTTGCCAAGCCGCGCAAAGCCGGCAAGGGCAAGCGCTGACCGCGGGCGGAGTCCGGCAGCCGTGCTGACGTCCGCGCAGTGGCAGTCGCTGGTCGAGCGGAGCGGGCCGAAGCTCCTCCGTCTTCGCGAGGAGCTGCGGGGGCTCGGCTCGGCCCTGGTCGCCTTCTCCGGCGGGGTGGACAGCACCTTCGTCCTGCGCATCGCCCGGGACGAGCTGGGGGAACGGGCGGTGGCGCTCACCGCCATCTCGGCCAGCGTCGCCCCCGAGGAGAAGCGGGAGGCGGAGGCCCTGGCCAGGGAGCTGGGCGTGCGGCACCTCTCGGTCGATTCCGGCGAGGTGAGCGACCCGCGCTACGCCGCCAATCCGACCAACCGCTGCTACTTCTGCAAGAGCGAGCTGTACACCCTGTGCACCGACTGGGCGCGGCAGCTGGGGCTCGCCGCCATCGTCGACGGGTTCAACGCTGACGACCTGCGCGACCACCGGCCCGGGCACCAGGCGGCGCGCGAGCAGGCCATCCGCTCGCCGCTGGCCAAAGTGGGGCTGACCAAGGACGAGATCCGCGCCCACTCCCGCGCGCTGGGGCTGCGCACCTGGGACAAGCCGCAGATGCCGTGCCTGGCCTCGCGCATCCCCTACGGGACGGAAGTCACTCCCGAGCGGCTGGTGCAGATCGGCAGCGCCGAGTCGGACCTCCGGGCCGCAGGGCTGCGCAGCTTCCGGGTCCGGTACCACGGGGACATCGCCCGGCTGGAGGTGGCGGCCGAGGAGCAGCACCGCTTTGCCGACCCCGAGTTCCGGGAGCGCATCAACCGCGCGCTCCGCGCCCGTGGCTTCGCCTACGTGGCGCTCGACCTCGAGTCCTTCCGGTCCGGCCGGCTGAACGAGGCGGCCGGGCTGCCCTCGACCGGAGCACACTCCTGAGCCCGGACGCGCCGCGCCCCCGCGCGGCTGAGCCTGGACGTGCGGCGCCACTGCGACGCTCGGCAGGCGTCCCCCTGGTGCGGGGGGCTCCGCAGGCGTCCCCCTGGTGCGGGGGGCTGAAGCGTGCGTGGCGCGCCGCGCTCACGGTGGGGCTGCTCCTCGTCCCGCTCGCTGCCGGGGCGGAGGAGGAGGAGCGGTGGGACCACCGGGGCGCCCTCGGCCTCCTGGTCGGCGGGGGCATCGACTTCAAGCGCGAGGTCAAGGCAGGCGGCGAGACCGAGGAGGGCCGGCGCGGGCTCCTCGAGACGCTCCTCACCTTCCCGCTCGGGCTGTCGGGGAACGAGTGGACCGTCGGCGCGCGCACCGGCTTCGGCGGGCCCGCGGTGGACGTGGCCATCGCCGGAGGGCTGCGGGCGTACTTCGGCGACGACCGCTTCAAGACCTACCTCACCGCCGAGCTCGCGCTGCACGTCACGCCCAACGTGACCGCTGGCCCCCGGCTCGGCGTCGGCATCCAGTACGAGCTCTTTCCCGTCTTCGGCCTCTACCTGGGCGGGGCGGCCGAGGTGACGGCTGGCCAGGGCATCCGCATCGCCGGGGCCCTCGTCGGCGGCATCCAGCTGCGCACGTACATCTTCGAGTGAGCGGCCGGCGAAGAAGTTGACCGGTGGCGGAGACGTAGGACGATGTGTATCAAGGTATGACCATCTCCCACCCACCACCCCGCCTCACCTCCGTCGTCTTCCGGCTCACCCGGGACCGGCTGGAGGCGCTGAAGTCCCTCTCGCGCACCACGCGCATCCGCCAGAGCGAGTACCTGCGCGAGGCGATCGCCGACGTGCTGGCGAAGCACGACGCGCCGATGGTGCCGTACGGCGCGCCGCCTCAGGCCTGATCCATCGGCACGAAGGGAGGCTCGCCGGGGAGCCGCGGGGTGACCCGGGCGAAGGGATCGAGCCGCTCGGGGTAGCCGACGGACCAGAGCGTGAGCCCGGCCGCCGGCGCGCGCAGCCCCTCGAACGACTCCGCCGTCTCCAGCGCGCGCTCCCAGGTGCCCTCGTCCACCAGCCCCGCGCCCACCAGCACCGCGCCGCCGACGAGCAGGCGCACGCCGTACCGGCCGAAGGCGTCGCCGCGCAGGCCGAGCTCCACCGCCCCGTCGCGCTCCCACCACGTCACGCCGAGCAGCGTCCGTAGGCGCCGCACGCTCGAGGCCGCGTGCAGCGCCGAGAAGTCGCGCGTGCCCACTGCCCGTTCCAGCGCCCGGCGCACCCGGTCGAGGTCGATGCTGCGGCCCGCGAGCCGGGGGTGGGCGCTGGTCTCCCACACCAGGCCACTCCAGCGCTCGGGGAGGGCACCGGTCGCGAGCCGGTAGCGGTACTCCTTCGAGGTGCTGGACCACTGCGCGTGGAAGCCGTCGGGGGCGTCGACGGCCGCGGCCACGCCCCAGCCTTCGCTCCCGAGCCCGCCGAGTGCGCCGGGCGAGGCAGCGGCGGGGAGGCGGACGCTGACCGGCTGGCAGCGGGCGTGGACGCCGCGGTCGGTGCGTCCGGCGGCCATGGGCCGTGCCTCGACGCCGTGCGCGGCGAGCGCCGCCTCGAGCGTCTCCTGCACGGACAGACCGGTCCGCTGGGACTGCCAGCCCTGGAACCGGTCGCCGCGGTACCACACCCACAGCGCCAGACGCCGTCGCCTCACGTGTCCGCGGCCAGGGTAGACTATTTCCCTCCCACACCCATGGATTCGCGCGACGTCGAACACGCCGAGCACCCGCTCGGGGGAGAGTGGCTGTACCGCAAGGGGGAGCTGGTGCTCGGGCCGGTCCAGGGCGCACAGCTGCTCGACCGGCTGTACGCAGGGGACATCAACGGCCAGACCGAGGTCGCCCTGGTCGGCGAGGACTTCGAGCGCATCACCCAGGTGGAGGCGCTCCGGGTGCACCTGGCCAAGGCCGAGGCGAAGTGGCGGGTGGACGCGCTCGAGCGGCGGGTCCGCGACCGGGCTCGCCGCCAGCGGAACGTCCGGCTGACCCTCCTCGCCGGGGTGGCCCTGGTGGTGGCCGGCGCCGCCGGGGCGGTGGCCCGGTACATGGCGGTGCACGGCACGTTCGACACCCGGACCGAGGAGGCGGCCATCGCCGTCGAGCCGCCGGTCATCCGGCTGGCCAAGGCGCGGAGGCAGCAGGACGAGATGCTCGACTACCCGCTGGAGAAGGGTGGGCGGAGGGCGACCGGGACCGCCGCCCGGCCCGCGGGCCTCGGCACCCGGTCCGGGTCCGGAGCCCAGGAGAACGACCCGGACGACGTGAGCATCGAGGCGAAGTTCGACCGCGGGGCAATCCAGACGGTCATCGCCCAGCGGCAGCGCGCGCTGTACCCCTGCTTCGCCGAGGAGGCGAAGCGCTCGCCAGGGCTCGCCGAGCGCATTCCCATCGAGTTCGTCATCGGCAACGACGGCCAGGTGAAGAAGCTCTGGGTGGACCACCCCAGGTTCGCCGAGGGCGCCCTCCAGGAATGCCTGCTGCACGAGCTGCAGCGCTGGCCCTTCCGCCCCTACGAGGGGCAGCAGGCCACGGTGGGTCTGTCGTTCACCATCGGCCGGGGAGCGGGCTGATGGCGCCCGCTCCGGTGGGCGGCGACCCGTTCCGGGAGGAGGTGCTGCGTGCCGCGCGGTCGTTCAAGGCCTCCTGGACGGGGCTGGCCAAGGTGCTGACCCGGGTGCGGGACGAGGGGCTGTGGGAGGGCTGGGGCTTCCCCAGCTTCGAGGCCTACTGCGGCAAGGAGCTCCACATCCGGAAGGCCACGGCGGTGAAGCTCACCCGATCGTGGAGCTTCCTCGACCGGCACGAGCGCAGCTGGCGGCCCGAGGCGCCCGATGCCCGTCCCGCTCCGGCCTTCGAGGTGGTGGAGGTGCTCGCCGAGGCGGAGGAACGGGGGGCGCTGGACGCCGAGGAGTACCGCAGCATCCGTGACTCCATCTGGGACCCGGAGCGGCCCGTCGCCGCGGTGCGCCGAGAGCTGAGCGAGCGCTTCCCCCGTCCGGCCCCCGAGGCGCCGCCGACGGAGGTGCGCCTGGGTCAGCTGGCACGCACCGCCCGCCGCCTCGCCGAGGAGCTCCGGGTGTGCCGCGGCGTTCCGGCGTCGGTCCGGACCCAGGCCGATGACCTCGCCGCGGCGGTGGAGTCCCTGGCGGTCGACCGCGTCAGAGGCTGAGGCTGCCTCCTCACGGAGCAGTCCTGCTGCGGACGTCGCGGCTCAGCCGTCTGCCCTGCTCGGAACTCGGGACTTATATTGGACAAGGCCCCCGATCTCGCGGCAGCGTCGGAGGTGGCGCAGGCATCGGGGTCTGTGCTGGAGTCGTCGGAGTCGGTCAGGGCCGTGCCCTGGAGGTCTGAGAGGGTGAAGAAGGAGCACACCGTCAACCTGTCCTGCTCGTTCTGCGGGAAGTCCCAGCGCGAGGTGCGAAAGCTCATCGCCGGCCCGACGGTCTACATCTGCGACGAGTGCATCAAGCTCTGCAACGACATCATCGCCGAGGAGCATGACCGGGAAGAGGGCAAGCCCCAGGTCTCCTTGCCCACCCCGACGGAGATCAAGTCCTTCCTCGACGACTACGTCATCGGTCAGGACCACGCGAAGAAGGTCCTCGCGGTCGCGGTGTACAACCACTACAAGCGCATCTACCAGAAGAAGCCTCCCGCCCGGCCGCGCCCCGGGGTGAAGGCCGCCGGCCACGAGGACGTCGAGCTCAGCAAGAGCAACATCCTCCTCATCGGGCCCACCGGGAGCGGCAAGACCCTGCTCGCCCAGAGCCTGGCCCGGTTCCTCAACGTCCCCTTCACCATCGCCGACGCCACCAGCCTCACCGAGGCCGGCTACGTGGGCGAGGACGTGGAGAACATCATCCAGAACCTGCTCCACAACGCCGACTACGACGTGGAGAAGGCCGCCCGGGGCATCGTCTACATCGACGAGATCGACAAGATCGCCCGCAAGGGGGACACCCCCAGCGTCACCCGCGACGTCGGCGGCGAGGGCGTGCAGCAGGCGCTCTTGAAGATCATCGAGGGCACCCGGGCCAACGTCACCCCCCGCGGCGGCAAGAAGTACAACCAGCAGGAGTACGTCCAGGTCGACACCTCGAACATCCTCTTCATCTGCGGCGGTGCCTTCCACGGCATCGACTCGATCATCCGCCGCCGGGTGGGGGAGAAGGGGCTCGGCTTCGGGGCGAAGATCGTCCACAAGGACGAGCGCACCGTGGGCGAGCTCCTCAAGCTGGTGGAGCCCGAGGACCTCATGAAGTTCGGGATGATCCCCGAGTTCGTGGGCCGGCTCCCGGTGGTGGCGACCCTGAACGACCTGCGCGAGGACGACCTGGTCACCATCCTCACCCAGCCGAAGAACGCCCTGGTGAAGCAGTACCAGAAGCTCTTCGAGATCGAGAAGGTGAAGCTCAGCTTCACCAAGGAAGCGCTCCGTGCCATCGCCCGGGAGGCGATGCGGCGCAGCTCCGGCGCCCGCGGCCTCCGCGCCATCATGGAGGACGCGATGCTGGACATCATGTACGACGTGCCGTACCGGGAAGGCGTGCGGGAGTGCAAGATCACCCAGGAAGTGGTGACCAAGCACGAGCCGCCCCAGCTGGTGCTGGAGAAGGAGAAGAAGACCGCCTAGGTCCGGGCGAGGCTTCTCTCCTCAGTAGGCCCACTTCCCGTAGGCGAGCTCGCGCGTCACCCACACGTTCGTGGCGAGCCACGCCGCGACGCCCAGGGCCCGCAGCGGCACCGGCGCCCGGGCGAGCCGCCCTCCGGCCCAGAGGTGCAGCGGGAACAGCACCGCCGTGAAGCGGAAGGCGTTCACCAGCTCTCCCTGCAGCGGCAGCAGCGCAAGCGAGGCGAGGCAGTAGAGGCCGAGGATGCGGTCGTGGCGGGCGAGCGCGACGGAGGCGGCCACCGCGCCGAGGAAGAACGCGTGGCGGGCGAGCGACCCGGCGTTGGTGTTCTGCCAGAGGTTCCCGAACCAGAAGGTGCGGAGCACGTCCAGCGGAGAGCGGGCATGGGCCCAGTTCGCCTGGGCGTGGAGGAACGCCAGCGGGTCTCCGGTCCGGACCCACTGGAAGGCGAGGAACCCGAGGCCGGCGAGCAGCGGGAAGAGACCGGTCAGCGCAGCGCGGCGCCGGCTCCGCGTCTGCTCGGCCACCAGCGCCACCGCGGCGAGGGCCACCAGCAC
The DNA here is from genome assembly GCA_035519675.1 of Myxococcaceae bacterium. GTDB lineage: Bacteria > Myxococcota > Myxococcia > Myxococcales > Myxococcaceae > RPRB01. Next base: position 44,154 of record DATIWB010000002.1, on the reverse strand, counting down.
GCCCTGGTTCCGGGTGAGGCAAGCCAGGGCGGCGAGGAGGCCGGCCGCGAGCCAGCGGCCCCGTCCGGCCGCGAGGAGCGCGAGCAGCGAGAGCAGGAGGAACAGCGACTCGGTATGCGCGGTGTGGAAGGTCCACGACGCCGGGGTGAAGGCGAGGAGCACCGCCCCGAGCGCGAATGCCGGACCCGATTCCGGGATGACACGGCTGGGGCCGGCCGTGGCGAGAACGCCGAGCGCGGCGAGGAACAGCGCCGAGGCGAGCCCCGCGCCGGCGAGGACCGTCGGGACCCCGGGAAGAAGGGCGTGCGCCGCCTCGAGCAGCCCCGCCCAGAGCGGGTAGAAGGCCCACAGCGCGGCGGTCCGGCCCGACTCGGCGATGACCGCATGGAGCGAGGCGTCCCACGCGCCGAGGATCCGCGTCAGCGGGACGCCCCGGTGGTGGGCCAGGCCGGTGAGCATCGCGCCGTGAAGAGCCAGCATGGCCACCCCCGCGCCGAGCGCCCACCGGAGGCGCGCGCACCGTGCCGGGGCTCCCCACATGGCCTCCCCCCTCTCTTCTTCAGCTCTGCGTCACTCGCACGGTGGTCTTCATCTTCCGCCCGGTCGCCGGGTCCAGGGCGCTCATGGTGAGGATGCCCTCCACGTTCACGTCGAAGATGACCTCGACCTGAGCCTCGCCCGCCTTCCCGGCGCTGATGCCGGAGAAGACGAACTCGCCGAGGAGCTCGTTCTTGTTCGCCGCCTCGTTGTCGCCCTGGTAGATGCGCATCGCCAGCTCGGTCTGCCCGTCGAAGCTGGTGGTGGCCTGGATCTGCTTTGCGTTGGGGATGGCCGCGTTCCGGGGAAAGACGATGTGGAAATTGCCGCCGGCCCTCTCCAGCCCGATGGCCATGGGGATGACGTCGAGCAGCTGGAGCCGGAGGTTGGTGTCGTCCTCCAGCGAGTGGGCGTAGAGTGCGGCGCCGATGGCCACCGCCTCGTCCGGGTGCACGCCCTTGGACGGGGACTTGCCGAAGAACTTGGTCAGCCGCTCCTGGATGATGGGCATGCGGGTCTGCCCGCCCACCAGCATCACCTCGTCGATCTGCTTGGTGCTGACCCCGGCGTCCACCAGCACCCTGGCCACCATCTGCAGCGTCCGGTCCACCAGGTGCTGGGTGAGCTCCTCCAGCTTCTTCCGGCTGAAGGTCATCTCGATGTTCAGCGGCTGCCCCTGCGCGGTCATGGTGATGAAGGGGATGTTGAAGGGCGCCTGCTCCCGGGTGCTGAGGTCGCACTTGGTCCGCTCGGCCAGGTCCTTGATCCGCTGCATCGCCACCGGGTCGGTGGACAGGTCGATGCCGGTCTTGGCCGCGAACTCGGTCAGGACGTGGTGGATCATCGTGTTGTCGAAGTCCAGACCACCGAGGAAGATGTCGCCCCCGGTGGCCTTCACCTCGAAGACCCGGTCGCGGATCTCGATGATGCTCACGTCGAAGGTGCCGCCCCCCAGGTCGTAGACCAGCACCGTCTCGTTCAGCTTCTTGCCGATGCCGTAGGCCAGCGCCGCCGCGGTGGGCTCGTTGATGATCCGCACCACCTCGATGCCCACCAGCTTCCCGGCGTCCTTCACCGCCTGGCGCTGCCGGTCGTTGAAGTAGGCGGGCACGGTGACCACCGCCCGGCTGATGGGCACCCGGAGGTAGTTGGAGGCCACGTCCCGGATCTTGTTCAGGATGCGGGCGGCGATCTCCTGGAGGTGGAACTCGCGGCGGGCGACGTCGATGACCACGTCGTTCCGGTCGCCGGGGCGGACCTCGTAGCCCACCGTCTTGCGCATCGTCTCCACGATCTCGCTCGACCAGCTGCGCCCCACCAGCCGCTTGCTCCCGTACACGGTGTTGCGGGGATTGAGCTGCCACTGGCGCTTGGCCTCGTGGCCGATGAGCTCGTTGCCCTTCTCGTCGATGGCGAACACGGAGGGGACGGTGTAGTCGCCGCCCTTGTAGGGGATGAGCTTGACCGAGTCGTCCTCGTTGACGATGGCCGCGCAGGAGTTGGTGGTGCCAAGGTCGATGCCGATGATGGGCGGCTTCTGCATGCTTGTCGGCATCCTACGCTAGCAAGCCGGTCTGCCGTCGGGGGCACTCTGGCGCGCCGGTCGGCAGTGGAGCGAGACTGCGGGATGATGTGGGCGGGCGAGCTGGGGCGCCCGTTCTCGCCACGGAGCGGCGGACGGCATGAGCGCGAAGGACTTCCTCAAGGACGTGGGCGCGGTGGTGAGCCGCGACTTCCTCCAGGACCGCAGCATCCTCTCGTTCGAGGAGTACCTCGAGCTGTTCCTGCAGGGCCCGCACGCCCAGGTCCGCAACTCTGCGCAGTACCTGCGGGACGTGCTGGACCACTTCGGCAGCGCGCCGGTCCAGCACCCCTCCGGGCCGATGCGACGCTTCAAGCTGTTCGACCTCACCGATGGCGAGCGGATGGGCCGGGTGGCGGGACAGGAGGAGGTCCAGAACGCCCTCTACCGCCTGCTGGGCAACTTCGTCCGGGCCGGGGCGGTGAACAAGCTCCTCCTGCTCCACGGGCCGAACGGCTCGGCCAAGTCCACGCTGGTGGACGCCCTGAAGCGCGGGATGGAGTTCTACTCGCGCGAGCCCCAGGGCGCGCTCTACGAGATCGCCTGGATCTTCCCCTCGGAGAAGCTGGTGAAAGGGAGCATCGGGTTCGGCGAACGCACCGGGGGCGGTGAGCTGACCACCTTCGCCCACCTGGACGAGGAGAGCGTGGAGGTGCGGGTGACCTGTGAGATGCGGGACCACCCCCTCTTCGCCATGCCCCGGAGCGAGCGGCGGAAGCTGCTGGAACGGGCCCTCAAGGTCCCGGCGCGCACCGGCGACGGCGAGGCGCTGCTCGCCGACTGGATCGTCGACGGTGAGCTCTGCCACAAGTGCCGGCGCATCTACAGCGCCCTGCTCGCCGCCTCCAATGGTGACTGGCTGCGGGTGCTGCGTCACGTGCAGGTCCGTCGCTTCTACCTCTCGCGCCGCTACCTGGTGGGGGCGGTCACGGTGGAGCCGCACCTGAGCGTGGACGCGGCCTACCACCAGGTTTCGGCGGACCGGAGCCAGGCCAACCTCCCCGCGGCGCTGCAGAACCTCGTGCTCTTCGAACCGCACGGGCCACTGGTGAACGCCAACCGCGGCATCATGGAGTACGCCGACCTCCTCAAGCGGCCGCTGGAGGCCTTCAAGTACCTGCTGGGGTTCAGCGAGACCGGCGAGGTGCCGATGGAGCACTTCGTCCTCCAGCTCGACGAGGTGCTGGTCGCCTCCACCAATGAGAAGCACCTCGCCGCCTTCAAGGAGCTGCCGGACTTCGCCAGCTTCAAGGGCCGGATCGAGCTGGTGCGGGTGCCGTACCTCCGCCGGTGGAAGGCGGAGAAGGAGATCTACGACGCGCAGGTCACCACTCGCACGGTGGGCAAGCACGTGGCTCCGCACGCCACCGAGGTGGCGGCGCAGTGGGCGGTCCTCACCCGGTTGAAGAAGCCGGTCCGCGAGCGCTACCCCGCGGACGTGCGAGAGATCCTCGAGGGGCTCACGCCCCTGGAGAAGATGGCCCTCTACGAGGACGGCACCGCGCCCGACCGATTGAGCCTGGCCCAGGCCCGGGAGCTGAAGAAGTGGCTCCCGGCGCTCTACCAGGAGTCGGACGCGTACCCGAACTACGAGGGCCGCACCGGCGCCTCGGCCCGGGAGATCAAGACCGCGCTCTTCAACGCCGCCCAGAACCCGGACCGGCCCTGCCTCAGTCCGCTGGCGGTGCTGGAGGAGCTCACTGCGCTCACCCGGGACAAGAGCGTCTACGAGTTCCTCCAGGAAGAGGTGGTGGACGGCTACCACGACCACGAGGAGTTCGTCCGCACCGTGGAGCAGCAGTACCTCGAGTCGGTGGACGCCGAGGTGCGCGAATCGATGAGGCTGGTCTCGGACGAGCAGTACTCCTCGCTCTTCGAGACCTACGTCCAGCACGTGCGGCACTGGGTGAAGAACGAGAAGATGCGCAACCGCCTCACCGGCGAGATGGAGCGGCCCGACGAGAAGCGGATGGCGGAGATGGAGGGCATCGTCATGCCCCGGGGTGACGACCCTGGCGAGTTCCGCCGCGGGCTCATCGGGCAGATCGGCGCGCACCGGCTGGAGAACCCCGAGGGCGCCATGGACTACGGGCGGATCTTCCCTGACCTCTTCCGCCGGCTCCGGGCGCACTTCTTCGAGGAGCGCAAGCGGGCGCTCAGCCGCGGCGCGGAGAACGTGCTCAAGGCGCTCTCCGACGAGCGGAGCGCCCTCTCCGGCCGCGAGCTGGAGCAGGTGAGCCAGACCCTGGGCGCGATGCGTGAGCGGTACGGCTACTGCGACGTCTGCGCCAAGGAGGCGATCCTCTTCCTGGTCCGTAAGCGGTACGCGAGCTGAGCCGGGGCCAGGGGTGGGGTGGCGCGTCCCGCCGATGTGGGGGCCTGGTGGTTAAGTCCCCGCGCATGGCCAGGAGCTCGTGGGACCAGTACTTCATGGACATCGCCCGGCAGGTTGCCACCCGGGCAACCTGTGACCGGAAGCACGTGGGGGCGGTGCTGGTGCGCGACCGCACCATCCTCTCCACCGGTTACAACGGCAGCATCCGCGGCATGCCCCACTGCGACGAGGTGGGTCACATGATGGAGAACGGCCATTGCGTGGCGACGGTACACGCCGAGGCCAACGCCATCCTCCAGGCAGCGAAGAACGGCGTGCGGATCGACGGGGCCACCCTCTACACCACCGCGAGCCCGTGCTGGCCGTGCTTCAAGCTGGTCGCCAACTCGGGGTGCGTGCGGATCGTCTATGGAGAGTTCTACCGGGACCCCCGCATCTTCGAGGTGGCCGCCCAGCTCAAGCTGGAGCTGGTGAGCCTCGAGGTGCCCCAGCCGGCCGCCCCGAAGCCCGTCTGACGACCATCGGACCTCTCGACCCGGTCGCTTGGCCACACCCAGCGTCCAACCGAGAACACCCGGGGGGAACCGTGGGCCCGAGTTGTCCCCGAGCCGGCAAAAGTTACGGGCTGCGCGTTGACGGGCCCCGGCGCCGACCCCTACCTGTCGACCGCGTGTCCCCCAACGCACGTCCCACCCCCGCCCAGCCTTCCGCCGCCGGTGCCTCGGCGCTGATTAGCTCCGTCCGCTGGTCGTCGGCGGTCCGGCTCATGGACAGCCTGGTCCACGACGTGCGCAATCCGCTGAACGCCCTGGCGATCAACGTGGAGATCCTCCACGAGAAGCTGGCGCGCGGCGCGGGCGGGGAGGTGCCCCCGGCGCAGGCGAAGAACCTCCAGGCGATGCGTGAGCAGATCGCCCGGGTGAACGGCATGCTGGGCGACTTCGCTCGCTTCCTCGCCGCGCCGCCGGGGGCTCCGGCGGTGCTCTCCCTCTCGCGGGTGATGGGCGAGGCGAGGAGGGTGCTGGCGCACGCGGGCCGCCGGGCGCGGGTCAAGCTCGCCGTCGACGTGCCCGAGGAACAGGCGGCGGTGGCGGCGATGGACCCCTCGGTGCTCGGCTTCCTGGTGATGAACTCGCTGCTGCGGGGCATCGAGCGGTCGCCCGAGGACGCCCAGGTGCGAGCGTCGGTGCGGAACGAGGGGACACGGGTCGTCTTGCAGGTCGAGGACGCCGGGGGCGAGGACGGCGACGAGACCGAGGTCGAGCAGGCACTGGCCGCGGCGGCGAGGGAATACGGGGCGGAGTTCAACGTCCGAGGGCCGCAGCTGCGGCTCTCCTTCAAGGCCGGCTGACTCCGGCCTGACCCCCTGGGGATCGGAATCCACGTGAGCAGCGCACGCATCCTGGCAGTCGACGACGAATCGAGCACCTCCCAGGCCCTGGCGGAGATGCTCGGGCTGTGGGGGCACAAGGTGGAGACCGCCGGCGACGGCACCGACGCCTTGAAGAAGGCGGCGGACTTCCGGCCGGACGTGGTGCTCTCCGACCTGGCGATGCCCGAGACCGACGGGCTGTGGCTGCTGCGCGCGCTGAAGGACGACCTACCCGACTGCCCGGTCATCTTCCTCACCGGCCGGGCCACCATCGACGCCGCGGTGGCCGCCATCCGCGAGGGCGCCTACGACTTCATCGAGAAGCCGGTGGACCCCGCCCGTCTCAAGGTCTGCATCGACCGGGCGCTGGAGAAGAAGGAGACCCTGCGCGAGGTGCAGGTGCTTCGCCGGAAGCTGAAACAGATGGGGGCCACCGACTTCATCGGCGCCTCCAGCGCGATGCGGCGGGTGTTCGAGCTCATCGAGAAGGTGGCTCCGGCGAAGGCCAGCGTGGCGATCACCGGCGAGTCGGGCACCGGCAAGGAGATGGTGGCCCGGAGCATCCACAACCTCTCCCCCCGGCGGGACAAGCCGTTCATTGCCATCAACTGTGCCTCCATCCCCGCCACGCTGATGGAGAGCGAGCTGCTGGGTCACGAGCGAGGCGCGTTCACCGGCGCCGACCAGCGGCGGCCGGGAGTGTTCGAGCTCGCCCATGGCGGCACGCTGTTCCTCGACGAGGTGGGCGAGATTCCCTTCGAGCTCCAGGCCAAGCTCCTCCGGGTGCTGGAGGAGGGGCGGCTCCGGCGGCTCGGCGGGAAGACGGAGATCGAGGTCGACGTCCGGGTGCTCTGCGCCACCAACCGCGACCTCAAGGCGGAGATCCGTGCCGGCCGTTTTCGCGAGGACCTGTTCTTCCGCCTCAACGTGTTCCAGATCGCCCTGCCCCCGTTGCGCGAGCGGCGCGAGGACGTGCCGATGCTGGTCCAGCACTTCGTGGAGAAGTTCAACCAGGACTCGGGCAAGCACCTGACCGGAGTGCACCCGGCGGCGATGGAGCTGCTCCGGACCTATGACTGGCCGGGCAACATCCGGGAGCTGAAGAACGCGGTGGAGCGCGCGGTCATCCTCTGCGACGGCGAGCTCATCAGCACGGACCATCTGCCGCCGGACATGGCCGGGAAGGGCCCCGAGCGGCACGTCTTCCGGATCGCCTACGGGCTGACCCTGGACGCCGTGGAGAAGGAGTACATCCTCGGCAGCCTCCAGCGGAACGCCAACAACAAGGCCCGAACCGCGGAGATCCTCGGCGTGAGCGAGAAGACGCTCTACAACAAGCTCAACCGGTACTCCGCCGAGGTCCGCGCCGCCGCAGCCGCCGCGGAGGCGGCCGGGCCCTCGCAGCCCCCGCTCACTCAGCATGCAAGCGCCCAGAATCGTTAGAGAATCATCACTGAGCGGCGCGTCAGACGCGTCCGGCCGACCTTGACTTTTTCCCCCCGAACGGAGGATTCTTGGGGGTCACTCCCGTGTTTGCCTGAACGGCCGCCGCCCTCCCGCTACATGTCGTACGGGCGGCAGCGGGAATTACGGCTTCGCTGCTGCAAGGACACCCACATTCCCCATGCGTGACGGACCCGTTCTGCACCTGTTCGGAGGCAAGGGAGGCGCAGGCAAGAGCACCCTGGCCTCTGCCTTCGCCCTGACCCTGACCGACGCTGCTCCCAAGGAGTCGATCCTGGTCGCCAGCTCGGAGCCCACCAAGGCCCTCTCGGACGTGTGGAGGAGGCGGCTCGGCGGCAGGCCCACCCGGCTCGTCCCGGGCAAGGGCGAGGGCGGGTTGTCGGCCTACGAGTTCGAGCCGGAGTCGGTCCAGGCGCGCGCCGAGGGCATCCGCGCGGCGCTGGCCTCGGGCGCGGTGAAGGGCCTGCTGCTCTCCGACGAGGATGTCGGGAAGCTGGTGTCCGGCGTGGTACCGGGGCTCGAGCCGCTGCTCGGCCTCCTCGACATCGTGGAGCAGCTCGAGTCGGGCAAGCTCGACCGGGCGGTGGTGGACATGGCCGGAACCGGCCCCACCTTGCGTCTCTTCGACACTGCCACCGTCCTTCGCCGGGCGGTGGCCCTGGCCCGGGGCGAGAAGCCGAGCGGGAAGAAGAAGGACGCGGCGCCTCCGGGCGACTCGCCGCTGGACCAGCTGGTGGCCGAGCTGGATCGCTTCTGGGCGCTTCTGAAGGACCCGGCGCGGACGGCGTTCCACCTGGTGGCCCAGGCCGAGCCGGTGGGCGAGGCCCAGGCCAAGGCGCTGTTCACCGGGCTGCGCGAGCGGGGCATCCCGGTCGCGGAGATCGTGGTCAACGCGGTGGAGGAGCGGGCGAGCTCTCCGGCCTACGTGGGCCGCCGCGGGCTGCAGGCGCCCCACGTCCGGAAGTTCCAGACCTTCGACAAGCTCGTCCCGGTCCATCTGGTGCAGCGCCGGGTGGAGGCCCCCAAGGGCCTGGAGGGGCTGCGTCCGTTCGCCAGGGAGATCGCCGGGGGCCGGGAGACCAAGGCCCTGGAGTTCAGCGCGGCCGAGGGGCCGCCGGCGCTGGTGCGCGCCCCGTCGATGCCGCCCATCGCCGCGCCGCCCTTGCCACCCACCCGGCTCATCTTCTTCGTCGGCCAGGGCGGGGTGGGGAAGTCCTCCTGCGCCGCCGCCGCCGCGGTGACCCTGACCGAGAAGGAAGGGCCGGTGCTGCTGATCAGCGTCGACCCCGCGCACGGGCTGTCGGACGTGCTGCAGAGCCGGCTCACCGACACCGAGACCCAGGTGAAGGGCACCAAGGGTCTCTATGCCCGGGAGCTGGACGTGCCGGGGTGGTTCAACGCGCTCCGCAAGCGCTGGCGGGAGAAGGCAGAGAAGGTCTTCGAGTCCTTCGGCAAGCAGGAGGGCGTGGACCGCGAGGTGCTCAGGAACCTGCTCGACGTGGCCCCGGCCGGTCTGGAGGACCTGGCCGCGGTGAGTGTCCTCACCGACGCGCTGGTCCAGGAGCGCTTCAAGCGCATCGTGGTGGACCCGGTGGCCTCGTCCACCGGCGTGCGGCTGCTCGAGGTACCGGCGCTGGCCGGGACCTGGCTGACCAACCTCCTGGCGGTCCTGGTGAAGTACCGGGCCAAGGGGCTGGGGGAGCTGGCCGACGAGGCCGCCGCGCTGCTCAAGCACGTCAAGCGCTTCGAGGAGGCGGTGCTGAACCCCGCCGAGGCTCGCTTCGTGGTCGTCACCCGGGGCGAGGAGCTGGCGGCGGCGCGCACCGAGCGCATCGTCGAGGAGCTCCAGGGCAAGAAGCTGGCCGTGGAGCGGGTGCTGGTGAACCGCGTGCTCCCCAAGACCACCGACCCGGCCGCCGAGGAGCGCCGCCGGCAAGAGCACAACGTGGCCAAGGCCCTGGAGAAGAAGATCGGCCTGACGGTCACCGTGGCCCCGGCGCTGGGCCGCTACCCAGCCGGCCTGCGCGAGCTCAAGTCCTTCCGCACCGCCTGGTACGCGCTCACCGCCACCCAGGCCAAGACCCGGGCCGCCTAGTGCTCCGACCGGGGTGTGCTGATCGCTGCGGCGACCGATCCTCTCGCCGCGGCGCGCAGCCTCGTCGCTGCCCTGCTCGACGGCTGACGCGGCCCGCCTTGCTCACCACACCCCGGTGGGAGCACTAGCGTGGCCGGCCCCGCGTTCGCCCTCGACTTCGAGCGGCCGCTGCTCGAGCTGGAACGCAAGATCGACGAGCTGAAGTCGCTCTCGGGCGGCGGCCCCAGCGACTTCAGCGCCGAGATCCAGAAGCTGGAGAAGAAGGCACGCCGCCTCCAGTCGGAGATCTTCAGCGACCTCTCCCGCTGGCAGGTCACCCAGCTGTCGCGGCACCCGCAGCGGCCGTACTTCCTGGACTACGTCCAGCTGCTCTTCACCGACTTCTTCGAGCTCGCCGGCGACCGCTCCTACGGCGAGGACCCGTCCATCGTCGGCGGCTGGGCCCGGCTGGACGGCCGGCCCCTGATGCTCATCGGGCACCAGAAGGGCCGGAACACCAAGGAGAACATGTTCCGGAACTTCGGGATGCCCAGGCCCGAGGGTTACCGGAAGGCGCGCCGGCTGATGGAGCTCGCCGACCGCTTCGGCCGTCCGGTGCTCACCTTCGTCGACACCCCCGGCGCGTACCCGGGCATCGGCGCCGAGGAGCGCGGACAGGCCGAGGCCATCGCGGTGAACCTCGAGGTGATGAGCCGGCTGCGGGTCCCCGTCATCAGCGTGGTCATCGGCGAGGGCGGCTCGGGTGGCGCCCTGGCCATCGCGGTGGCCAACCGGGTGCTGATGCTGGAGAACAGCATCTACTCGGTCATCAGCCCCGAGTCCTGCTCCAGCATCCTCTACCGGGACACCACCAAGGCGGAGAAGGCGGCGGACGCGCTCAAGCTCACCGCGCGAGATCTCCTCGCCCTGCGGGTCATCGACGAGCTGGTCCCCGAGCCCGACGGCGGCGCACACCGCGATCCGGCTCGGGCGGCGGAGGCCGTCGGGCGGGTGGTGCGCAAGCACCTCCAGGCGCTGCTCGCCCTGGACGGCCCGGCGCTGGTCGAGGACCGCTACCTCAAGTTCCGGGCGATGGGGCCCTTCACCCTCGCTGGCTGACGATGCGGCCCTTCATCGTCGCCATCGACGGGCCAGCCGGAGCGGGGAAGAGCACCGTCTCCAAGCTGCTGGCTCGCCGGCTGGGGCTGTCCTTCGTCGACACCGGCGCGCTCTACCGGACGGTCGCGCTCTCCGCGCGGCGGGAGGGGATCGGCGCCGGGGACGACGCCGGTCTGTCGGCGCTCATCGGGCGGATCGGCATCTGCTTCAAGGCCGCGGGCGAGGAGAACCGGGTCTACCTGGACGGCGAGGACGTCTCGGCGGAGATCCGCACCCCGGAGATCTCGCTCCTGGCCAGCGCCGTCTCCGCGCGGCCGGTGGTGCGCGAGGGGCTGCTGGGGCTACAGCGGCGGCTGGCGCTCGAGGCCCCGGTGGGCGCGGTGCTCGAGGGCCGGGACATCGGCACGGTGGTCTTCCCCGACGCCGACCTCAAGTTCTTCCTCGAGGCCAATCCGGACGTCCGGGCCCGCCGTCGCTACGAGGAGCTGTTCCAGAAGGGCGCGGAGAGCACCCTGGACGCGGTGCTCGCCGACCAGACCAAGCGCGACCGGGACGACTCCGCGCGTGCCGTGGCTCCCCTGAAGCCGGCCGAGGACGCGGTGCGGGTGGACAGCTCGTCGCTGCCGCTCTCCGAGGTGGTGCAGCGTCTGGAGCGTACCATCCGCGACCGAATGGCTTCCCGGACGCGGTAGCGGCGCCTCAGCAGGCTCCCGCAGCGCACGTCCCCGGCGCGGCGTTGTCCCCGCCGCCGGTGACGCCGGGATTGGTGGCGTCGAGGTACACCGTCACGTGGGAGCTGAACACCCCGGAGTTCGCTGGCTGGGGGATGCAGTTCACGAAGTCTGGCGGGGCTCCTCCGGTGTACCCGTAGTAGCCGAAGGCTTCGATGACGGTCCAGGGCGAAAGCGGGCCCCGGTTCATCCGCCAGACCTCGATGCACCACTGGGCCCCGCCTCCGGCCACCAGGTCCACCGTGCGGTCACCGGGGATGGGGGGCGTGGGGGCCACCTGGCTCAGCGTCTGCGCGGCGGCGATCGCCGCCTGGTAGGTCGCCTGGGGAACCAGGGCGTTGATCGCCCCGGTCGGATAGTTGGACCGGTAGATCGCCAGGGTGCGCTGTGCGGCGAGCGTCGCCCGGGAGGCGGCGAGGCTCTGGCCCCGCGCGGCCACGCTGAGGAGCAGCTGGTCCTCGGTCTGGCTGTAGATGAAGGCGGCGATCAGCGCCAGGACGGCCACTGCCGCCAGGATCACCAGGAGGACGAATCCACGGGGCGGGCTGGGACGTTTCATGGAGTAACCGTGTTCCGGAAGAAGAAGCTGGTCTGCATCACCGCCCGCACCACACCATCGATGAGCGGAGCGGGTACGTGGTTCAGGAGGATGGGGACCGGTTCGCCCACGCGGCGGTAGTCCTCGTTGCCCCGGCTGGCCAGGAACAGCTGCGCCCCGTAGATGTTGGCCGCGGTGTTGGAGATCGCGCCGCCGGGGACGTCGAAGCCGCAGGAGGGGTCGGTGGTGGTCGCCTGGCACCAGCCGTTGGGGTTGGCGGTGAGGGCGTTGGGGACCCTCCAGCTGATCTGGAGATCGTCCACCCCCTCCGAGGCCATCGCCGGGGCCTGCAGCTGGGTCGAGCATGGCAGGTTGTTGGCGACCGGGTTGCAGGGAGGGTTGCTCTGCACGTGGAGTCCCACCCGGGCCGGCTGCCCCGGGGCGCTGTTGGTCCGGTACACCAGGTAGCGCCGCCGCTGCTCGAGGATGCCCACCCGGTGCAGCGAGCCCGGACAGTTCGCCGGCCAGGCCGCGCCCGAGGGCGCCAGCCGCTCGTCGACGCTCTGGACGGTGAGGCTGATCGCGGTCCCGATGATCGCCGCCTGGGTGACCCGGCCCATGCAGTGGGTCGCGTCGCTGGAGAACATCACCACCGGGTTCGATTCTCCGCCCGGCAGCGGGTTGACCTCGGCGTCGACGAAGGGATTGGGCGCGATCAGCACCGTGACCGCCGAGAGTCCCTGGGGGGTGACCACCGAGACCTGAGCGCCCACCCGGGTGGGGTTGGTGCTCTGGGTTCCGAGCAGCACCTCGAAGGCGTCCGTCCCGCGCAGGAACCCTCCCACTGGGCCGGCCACCTCGTTGATCAGCATCGTCCCCGCCGTGTCGTTGGCCAGCGCGGTGATGTTCACCCCGAGGTTGTCGTAGGGCCGCACCACCGCGGCGAAGGCGTTGCCTCCCAGGGTGTCCGGGCCGCCACGGAAGCGGATGCCCGCGTTCTCCAGGTCCCGCTGCATCATGGTCATCCCCAGGCCAGCCGAGGCCTGGGCCGAGAGCAGGCGCTCGGTGTTGCGCATCAGCTGCGCCTGGAGATCGAACGCGGCCAGGCAGGCCAGGACGATGACCATCCCCACGGAGCTCGCCGCCATCAGCTCGACCAGGGTGAATCCCCGCGTGCGGTCAGTTGCTGACATAGGTCGACTCGGTGACCGTGACCGGCAGGGGTGAGTTGGGGATGATCGAGTTCACCTGGACGTAGAGGAAGTACGACGGCGCGCCGATGTTGGGCGAGGGGAAGCCGCCGGGGAGCAGCGGCCCGGTGCCGGGGGCCCCGCTGGTGTCGTAGATGGTCACGTTCACCAGGTACTGCCGTGCGCTGCCGGCGAGGCCGTCGGTCACCACGTACTGGGGGATGGCCATTGGCGTGGGATTGGCGCCGATGAAGGTCTGGAGCCCGAGAAAGCGCCGCATGGACCAGTTCTCGAGCTCCTGCGTCGCCACCCGCGAGGCCTGGGCGTAGCGCATCCCCTTGGAGGCGTTGTTCATCCCATGGACCGAGAGGAGGGAGATCGCCAGCACCGAGACGAAGAAGATCCCGCCGGCGACCAGCGCCTCCAGGAGGGTGAACCCGCGCGGCCTAGAAGAAACAGTAGGTCTCGTCACGCTGCACCTTCACCGTTCCGTCGTTGAAGAGGATGACGTATCGCCGGAGCGACTGCTCGACCTGGTCCCGGATCCGGAGGCAGTAGGGCCAGACGGCGGGAGTGACCAGCGTGGGGGCGTACGCGGCGTCATACGTCGCGATGGTGGGCTGCCCGTTGATGTCGAACCCCACCGAGAAGGCCGTGGGCTGGGCGATGCCGTTCCCGGTCAGCTCCAGCAGGGGATTGGGGCCCGCCCGGGGGAGCCAGGTCTGATCTCGAACCCGATCGACCCCGTTTGCGTAGGTCACCGGCGTGGCGGTGGGGAGCGGCTTCACGAAGGTGAGCGTCTGGTTCCCGTTGGGGTCCGCGGAGGCGTTGGCGATCGGACCGACCAGGAAGCCCTGGGCGTTCCCCTCGGCGACCGCCCTGGTGCGCGCCGCCTGGAGCTGGCGGACCAGCCGGCGCGCCTCACCGGTGACCCGGGAGTTCCGGGTCCCGGTGGTGAAGGCGTTGACCCCCAGCGCGAGCAGCACCGCAATCACCGCGACCGCGGTCAGCATCTCCAGGAGGGTGAATCCCCGGCGGCCCCGGGCTACTTCACTCGCTGCCATCCCTCGACCTTGATCTGAGTGGGAGGATTGTCACCGACCTTGAACTGCCGCGGGTGCGACGGGTCGGTCTCCAGCGCCACGTACAGCTTCCCGTTCCGCACCATCGGCGAGCTCGGAATTCCGGTGCCACCGGGGACCACCCCGAGATCGATCTTCGATTGCTTGACGCCGAGGTAGTCCACGATCGCCTTGACCGGGACGCCGGTGCGGGCGTCGAAGGAGTAGAGGAAGCCGTGCCCGAGGTCGGAGCAGGTTCCCGCGGCCCCGGCCGGTGGCAGGTAGGTGGTGACGTAGACCACGTTCTGGTCGAACGCTGGATCGCTCAGCATCTTCTCGTTCTGGGCGAAGCGAACCGCGAAGAGCGGCCGACCGCAACCCGAGAGCACGTCGCTGACCCCGTAGAAGTAATCGTACCCGCCCGGGGTGGCGGTGTTGGGGTGCTCGGAGTCACCGGTGCCGACGTACACGTTGAGCAGGCCGGTGGCATTGTCCAGGGCCAGGTAGGGCCGGTTGAAGATGGTGGGCCGGGGCTTGGGGAGCGGGAGAGTGGTGGTGCCGGTGGTCACCGGCAGACCGGTGTTGGCGTCGAGAATCTTCAAGGGAAGTCCGCTCAGGTCCCGGGTGCAGACCAGATTGGAGGCCGCGGGGTCGAAGAAGGGATCGGTCCCCGCGGTGATCTGGTTCTTCCAGTCGATGATGTTGGGGCTGGTGACGTCCAGCTTCCAGATCTTCCCTTCCAGGTCGGTGAAGAACGCACGCTCGACCAAGCTCCGGTCTCCAGGCCGGTAGACCGTCGGTCGGGCGATCAGGCCGTTGGGGCGAGGGTCGGCCGGATCGTCGGGGATGAGAATGCGGGCCTGGTTGGCTCCGTCGTCCAGGAGCGCTCCGGTGCTGGCATCGAGGACGTAGAGCACGTTGCCCCAGGCTACCCCGAGAGAGTCGGCCATGGGCGGCATGCCCCCGGGCATGAACACCGACCACTTCGGCGTCCCGGCCGGCTTGGTGCGTGCGATGACCGGCGCGCCGAGCGTGTACCCCAGGCGAATGGTGTTGGGCCGAGAGAGGTTCTCGTCGAGGATGGAGTTGATCTCCCACTTGGGAAGAGGGTTGGAGGGGTCGGTGATGTCGAGGGCGTAGAGCCCTCCGGCGCCCTTGCCGAACGCTCCCACCAGCAGCGTCTTCCATCCCGCCTGGACGGTGCACGCCCCGCCACCGAACTCGGGGCCGCAGACGTCGGCGATGGCGACGCTGCCGTCGACGCCGAACTCGTGACCGTCGCGCATCGCCGGGAGGTTGCTGAGGATCTGCTTCGGCACGTAGCCCCACCGCTCCTGGCCGGCCTCCGGAGCAGGGACCTTGGCGGTCACCGCGTCCTCGACGGCGTGGAGCATGCCGTCGTTCGCTCCGATGTAGACGGTCTTCTTCCGGGCGGCGACCGCGTTCCGGAAATCGCCGTAGGCCACGATCTCGGTGGCGTCCGGCCAGTTGGGACCGTTGGTCGCACCTTCCACGATCGCCGGCACCGCGTGGTAGATGTCCGACGCCCTGGAAGTCTTGGGCACACCGTTGGTGAAGCTCTGCGGCGATCCATAGACGGGCGGCTGATCGCCGATCACTCCCTTGTTCGCCAGGAAGGCGATGGTGGCGTCGGCGATGCCCGGGGTGCCGGAGAGGAGCGCCTCGAGCATCGTCTGCTGCGCGGGGGTGTTCGAGTTCGGGTACCCCCCCGCCGCCTGGGCGAAGTCGATCCGGTTGCCGGCGTTGGGATCGAGCGAGGTGTAGAGCTTTCGATCGGGCTGCGATGGCAGGTTGATCGCCGTCCCGTAGCGCCACAGATAGCTGTAGTTCGTGTCGTCCACCGAGGCGGTGTAGGTGGGCAGATCGATGTTGTCGATGTCGATGGAGTCGAGCTTCCCCTGCCACTCGGTTCCGTTGAACAGCAACCGGAAGTAGCCGACGTACATCTCGGTCCCGGCGACGTTGATCACCGGCTTGGAGCGGGTGAAGTACCCATCGAGGATGGCGCCGAACGTCGCGTCGAGCGAGGCCAGCAGGCGGGTGGGGGAGGAGCCGTCGAAGGCGACGCCGTTGGGATCGAACTTGCCCGGGTCGGTCGCCGACACCGAGGTCCCGGCGGCCTGGGCCATCTGGTTCAGCTGCGGGGAGGGGGCGAGCAGACCGAAGCCGATGACGAAGGTCTGCACGTCCACCTTCAGTCCGGCGTTGGTGGTCAGGTTCCGCAGGCGCTTCACCGCCCCGACCGGGTCGTTGCTGGGGAGGTTGTCCGGGAACTCCTCGCCGTCGGTCATCAGCAGCACGTAGTAGCGACGGCAGGCCGCGTACGGGTCGGTGTCGATCTCCGACTTGAGCCAGTCCGCCACGTTGGTCAGCGCACCGGTGAGCGGGGTGTAGTCGCCGTAGGCTGGGGTCTGGAGGCCCTGGGGGTTCGTCACCGGGTCGTACTTCGACAGCATGTTGAGGATCGGCTGGCCGGGGAGGGCGTTGTCCAGAGCGAAGGGGGTGAAGGTGAGCGCCGAGCGCCCGTCGGGGAACCGCCCCCAGCCGCTGGTCCGGTTGGGGGGAAGCGCCGCGGCCACTGCGGCGAAGCCCGCGGCGTCGACGGTGGGCGGAGGGGTCTCCGAGAACTGATAGGTGCAGGTGGGGCAATTGGTCGGGTCGTGGGCCAGCGGCGCAGACACCGGAGGGTTGGCAGTGAGGGGATCGTAGTAGTCCGCGACCAGATCCACGTAGTACCGATCCGGAAAGCCGCCCCCGGTCAGCCAGTCGCCGGAGAACACCGTGGGATCGACCGGGAACAGGGGGTCGCTCAGGTTGGCCGGCGGATCCGCCGCCGGATAGAGCCCGGGCGCGTTGACGTTGAGCCACGGGTATCCGGTCACGGCGGCGGGGAGCAGGCTGTACCGACCGCGCGGATACCCAGGGACGGCGCCGCTCCGCCAGCTCAGCTTGCAGATGACCCCGTTCGAGCACTCCGGGTGGGTGGCGCTGTTGGCGATGACGTTCGGACAGTCTCCGTTGGAGAACTGGCCGCCGGAGTAGGTGACCGGAGTCGGAAGGCCGTGCTGGTCGTCGCGGTCGGTGTACGAGACCAGCGTCGCACCCACGATGTCCCCTGGGTTCGGCTGGACCGAGTAGAGGTATTCCGGGTGGGCGAAGAAGTCCTGGAAGTACCGGTAATTGCAATAGGTGTCGGACTGCGAGGTGGTGTATTGCCACATCCTCGCGGTGTAGTTGCACTGGAAGGTGTATTGGCTCCAGTTGTAGTTGGTCCGACGGAACGTGCAGTAGTGCTGGTAGGTCTCCCCGGGGATGATCTTGTCGTCGATCGCCGTCCAGCTGCATCGCTGTCCGAGCACGTTGCGGCAACCAGTGTCGTTCGGCTGGCCAGCCCCCGTTCCTGCAGTCGACATCCACTGCCATGCAGCCGGTCCGGAGTTCTGGTCGACCACCGTGCCGATCGCGGGGCAGCTTGCACCGTAGGTCGTGAGCTGGACCGAGACGTCGGTGGTGGTGTTCGGCCTGGGGTCCCAGGTCGGGCCCGGTGAGACGCCGAACTCGTAGAGCGTGGTGTTGGCGATGTAGGTCTTGGTTGGCCCGCTGTTCTTGGTCAGCTCGCAGCCGCCCTGGACCCCGTTGCAGCCGAAGGTGGCGCCGGAGTACGGGTCCGACAGGCCACACCCGGCGTTGAAGCTGCCGACCCATGGGGCGCCCGGGCGGTCGTAGGTCACCGATCCCTGGGTGAAGCTGGGCCCGACGTCGTTGCTCCAGATCCCCGGGTAGTTCACCTGGGATTCACTGGTGAAGAAGAGATCGCAGGGCTGCGTGGCGCACGCCCCGCCGTTGTAGGCCAGATACTGCAGCTGGCAGGTGGGGGTGGTCTTCAGGAACGAGAACGCGCCATCGATGGGGAGCCGCTTCCACCAGGGGTAGGGCTCGCCGGAGACGTCGAAGGTGTCGGTCGGTCCGAAGCCGGCACCCACGACGTTCACGCTGTGCGGATCCGCGGTGGGATTGCTCACTCCCTCCTTGCGATAGCTGTGCGAACCGAGCGCGTTGGGGAGCGTGGCGCTGGCCAGCACCGGGCTGGTGGCCCCGAAGAAGGCGGGGTCGGTTCCGGTTCCGGTCAGGTCGGTGAGGCTCTTGAACGTCCAGGTGGCGAAGGGTCCGTTGCCGAGGGCGATGCGGTCGTAGGTGCAGCTGGTGGTGAGATTCTCGGGTTGCTTGGTGAGCTGGTAGTACTGGGTGTAGCCCGCCATCCCCATGTAGATGCGAGAGGTGAACTTGGGCAGGTTGAGGTAGAGCGACTTCTTGCCGATGCACCACTTGTTGTCGCACGGGTCGCCCGGCCTGCTCGGATCCCAGTCCTGGCCGATGGCGCTCGGGTCGCCGTTGGGGTCACCGGGCCGGTACTGCATCGACTTCGAGGTGTCGAAGATGATGAAGATCTTGGGCTCGTAGAAGCTCTTGATGCCCGGCGTGTCGGTGATCACCGGTCCGGCGTGGGCGACGGGGATCCCGAGGGGGAGGGGCCCCGCGGCCATCACGAAGACCAGCACCCACATCACGGCGAACTGGGAGAAGAGCTTGACGTGTCGCATCGCCCGGGTGGGGGCAGCAAGCGACACGCCATGGCCGGCCCGCGTTTTCTGATGTGCGCTCGCGTGGTTACCCCGACCCAGGAGCATGCCGGGAGATGGACGCAAACTTTTCCTCGCAAAGTTTGCGAAGTCGGTGAGAGGCGGGCCTACACCGAGGAGCGCCGCCGTCGCCGCTCCCTCGCGCGCTCCCGGCGGCTCTGCCTGAGGCCGAGCTCTCCGGGGGTGGGCGTCCCCTCGCGCGGGGGCTCGATGGCTCTGGGCGCTCCGGCCGAGGCCAGCGCCGGCAGCCGCACCACGAACGTCGATCCCTCGCCGACCTTGCTCTGCACCGAGATGCTGCCCCCGTGGCTCTTCACGATGCGCTGGCAGATGGCCAGGCCCAGGCCGGTGCCCTTCTGCTTGGTGGTGAAGAAGGGGACGAAGATGTTGGGCTGCTGCTCGGGCGGGATGCCCGGCCCGTCGTCGGTGACGTCGATCTCCACGAAGTCCCCCCCGGTGCGGAGATCTGCGAACCGCTCGGGGCCGCGGGTCCTGACCCGGATGGTGCCGGGGGCCGTCCCCAGCGCCTGCATCGCGTTCTGCACCAGGTTGATGAGCACCTGCTTGAGCTGCTCGGGGTCGCCCTCCACCGCGGGGAGCGACTCGCCGAGCTCCACCACCAGCGCCAGCCGTCCGGGGATCTCGTTCTGGATGAGCCGGATGGTGCGGGCCACCACCTCGTTGAGGTCCACCGTTCCAAAGCTCTGCTTCAGGGGCCGGGCGTAGTCGAGGAACTGGGTCACCACCCCGTTCAGGCGGTTGACCTCCTCGACGATGACGTCCAGGAACTCGCCCTCCTCGCCGGCCCGGGGCCGTGGCTCGAGGCACTGGGCGGCGCCCTTGATCGCTCCCAGCGGGTTGCGGATCTCGTGCGCCAGGCCGGCCGCCATCTCGCCCAGCGCCGCCAGCCGGTCGCGCTCGCGCATCCGCTCGTACAGCTTGCTGTTCTCGACGATGGTCGCCAGCCGCTCGGCCACCTCGAGCACCATGGCGATCTCGTCCGAAGCGAAGGCCTCGGGCACCCGTTCGTCCCAGAGGTTGAGGAAGCCCACCACCCGGTCCCCGCCCACCAGCGGCACGGTGAAGGCGGACTTGAGGGACAGCAGCGCGTTTCGGGTGTCGAGCGTGCGCTTCAGCTCCTCGCGGCTCCGCCGGCCCTCGGCGGTGCGGGTGCGCATCTCGATGATCCGCCGCTCGAGGTTCTCCAGCAGCACCGCCTTCTGCCCGCTCGCCGCCGCGGAGAGAAGTCCCCGCGCCGCCGCCGCGTCGAGGAATGCCGCCGGCTCGGGCCCGCGGAAGTTCGCCCGCTGGAAGCCGGGGCGGTCCTCGGCCAGCAGATAGACCGAGGCGTGCGTCACCCGCCGCGTCTCCTCCAGCGCGTCGAGGATCACCTCGGTGGCCTCCCCGGGGTCGATGACGTTGGCCAGCCGGGTCCGGAGCGCGCCGAGCGACCGGAGCAGCTCGCTCCGCTCGCGGAAGAAGATGTGCACCACCTGCGCCTCGACCTTCGCCCGGAGCGGCTCGAGCAGGATGCCGATCACGAAGGCCGAGAGGACGGTGTTGAACAGGTAGAGCGAGGTATTCCCCTTCACCCAGGCGGTGAGCACCAGGAACACCACGGCCAGCATCACC
This sequence comes from Myxococcaceae bacterium, assembly GCA_035519675.1. Classification (GTDB taxonomy): domain Bacteria; phylum Myxococcota; class Myxococcia; order Myxococcales; family Myxococcaceae; genus RPRB01. Next base: position 23,858 of record DATIWB010000002.1, on the reverse strand, counting down.
GCCAGCACCGTCTGGCTGGCCACCTTCCCCAGCAGCTCGTGCAGGTCCATCAGCCGCAGTCGGAGCAGGGTCTGGGCGAGGAAGAACAGGTACAGCGTGGTCACCACCGGCCCCAGGGTGGGGAAGGGAAGCCCCAGGGTCACCAGCCCGTCCAGGGCGGTGAAGAGCAGCGCCGCCGCCGCCCCGATGGCCAGGTAGGTGAGGCGGGCACGCTCGGTCTTCGAGTCGCTCCGCCGGACCCGCCGGACCAGGAGCGACAGCGAGAGGAGCATCGTCCCGAAGCACCAGACCGCCACCACCGCCCGGCCCCACGCCGAGGTGGCCAGCGGTGTCACCGCCACCGCCAGCCCGAGGAACACCGAGAAGACGGCCACCCTTCGGCTGGTCCTCCGCCCCTGGCTCTGGCCGCCGAGGAACTCCAGGAAGAAGGCCAGGGCTGCCGACGGCACCACCGCCGCGGAGAAGACCCGGAGCCCCACCACCACCCGCACCGGCCAGCCGGTGAGACCGCCGGAGAGGAAGACGCTGCGGAGGAAGTCGGCCAGGTAGAAGGCGCCCGCGGCGAAGGCAAACACCGAGTACGCGGTCAGCACCCGGGCCCGGCTGGTGCGCAGCACCATCGACAGGCCCAGGGCCGTGGCCACGATGCAGGCGAGGAGCGCGGTCTGGGTGCGGATGTCCATCGGGCTTGCTGGACGCCAAGTCTAATCCCCAATGGTTGCGCCCGGTGGACGGACCCTTCACACTCCGGGGGCTCGCCCGCCCCGCCGTGCTCCTCCCGCTCGTCGCCCTACTCCTCGCCGCACCCCCGGACACCTCGCCGGCCGCCCCCACCGACCCCGCACCCGACGTGGAGCAGGGGCTGGTCCCGGACGACGTGGCCGAGGTCTGGAATCCCGCCTTCCCGTCCGGACCGACGCCGGTGATTGCCGCGGCGTCCGCCGGCGCCCGGGTCGACGCCCGGACGCTCGACCCGGTGTTCACCGGCGAGCTGGCCCTTCCGCGCGCCGAGTTCGAGGCCGGCCGCTACGAGCGCACGGTGCAGCTGCTGGCGAAGGCGAAGGCCACGCCCGAGGTCAGGTACCTCCGCGCTCTGGCCCAGCTCCGGGTGCGGCCGGCCGCGGCCCCTGCCGCGGAGCTGGAGGCGCTCGCCGCTGAGTTGCCCGCCATCGCCGACCGGTGCCGCCTCCAGGCAGCGCTCGCCCACGAGGAGCTGGGCGATCTCGCCGCCGCCAGGCGTCTCTTCGCCGTCGTCCCGCCCACCTCCCGCGTGTACCCCGACGCTCGCTTCGGCCTGGCCCGCCTGCTCCGGCGGCAGGGTGAGCTCTCCCTCGCCGCCGAGGTGCTCGAGCCGCTCGCCCGGGGCTCCTCCCCTCTCTGGGGGCGAGACGTGGCCGCCGAGGCGCTGGTGACGCAGGCCGACCTCGCCCGGACAAGGCGGGACACCGAGGCCGAGCGCCTGGCGCTGATCGCCCTGTGGAGTGGCCACCCCCGCTCGCCGCTCGCCGCCCAGGCGGAGCGCCGCCTGGGAAAGTCCGCACTCGGCGTGCCGGCGGTGGTGGCGCGCGCCGAGGCGCTGGTGGAGCTGCACCGGAACCGCCAGGGCCTCGAGGTGCTGCGGCCGGTGCTTTCCAGGCTCAAGGTTCCGGATCCGCTCGCCTGCCGCGCGCGCCTGGTCGAGGGCCGAGCGCTGCGCAAGGAGCGGCGCCACTCCGAGGCGCAGGAGGCACTCGCCCCGGTGGCCCGCGCCTGCACCGACCCGGACCTCCGCGTCCGCGCACTGTACCTGCTCGGCACCTCGCAGGCGGTGGTCGCCCCGGCGACGGCGGTGAAGACCTTCGACGCGCTGGCGAAGGAATTCCCGGAGAACCCGCTGGCCGACGACGCGCTCTACGTGGCCGCCGATCTCCTGGCTCAGGACGCCGACACGCAAGGCGCGCTCTCCCGGCTGGAGCGAATCGCCGAGCGCTATCCCGAGGGAGACCAGCTCGGGGAGGCGCTGTTCAAGGCGTTCTGGCTGCGCCACCAGGCGGGCGACGAGCCCGGAGCGCTCGCTGCGCTGGCCGCGCTGGAGAAGGCGCGCGGAGGGGCCGAGGAGAGCTACGACGTCGAGCGGGCGCGGTACTGGCGCGCGCGGGTGCTGGACCGGGGCAAGCAGCTCGACCAGGCGCTCGTGCTCTGGGAGGCGCTGGCGCTCGAGCACCCCGGCACCTACTACGGGCTGCTGGCCCGCGAGCGGCTGGCGGAGCGCGACCCGGTGCGGGCGGCACGGGTGGCCACCCAGCTGGCGGCGTTGCCGGTGGCGGCGACCCCCACCGCGTTCGACGCCGGCACGCTGCTGGAGGACCCGCACTTCCTCGCCGGGGCGGCGCTGCTGCGCTTGGGCTTCAACGACGCCGCCTCGTCCGAGCTGCTCGCCGCCCGCCGCTCCGGCCAGCCGCCCGAGGCCCAGCGCCTGCTGGTGGAGGCCCTCGCCCGCACCGGCGATGTCCGCTCCGCCCACGGGGTGGCGCGGCTGGCGCTCCGGCGGGACCTGAGCGGTCCGGTTGCCCCCGGCTCGCGGGACCTCTGGTCCATCGCCTACCCCGACGCCTTCCGCGACCTGGTGGTCCGCTACACCCGTGGCTCGCCGGTGGAGCCCGAGCTGCTTCAGGCGCTGATGCGCGAGGAGAGCGCGCTCGACCCCCACGCCCTCTCCTGGGCCGGGGCAGTGGGGCTCACCCAGCTGATGCTCCCCACCGCGCGGGAGATGGCGAAGACCCTGCGCATCCGGGCGCCGAACGCCGAGCAGCTCCAGAACCCCTCCACCAACATCCAGCTCGGTGCGGCGTACCTCGGCCGCCTGCTGCAGCGCTTCGAGGGGAACGTGGCCCTGGCACTGGCGAGCTACAACGCCGGGGAAGGCGCGGTGAACCGCTGGAGGGCGGCCCGGCCGGAGACCGAGCTCGACCGCTGGGTGGAGGAGATTCCGCTCGCCGAGACCCGCGGTTACGTCAAGCGGGTGCTCCGCAGCTGGAACACCTACCGGCTCCTCGGCGGGCGGCCCCTCCCCGGAGTGGTGAAGACCACCGCGCCCGCCGCGCCCCGGGCGGAGCGCGACCGATGAGCGACGGCGGACTGAGCGCGGCGACCCGCGAGCGACTTCGGGCGCTGCCCTCGGTGGAGGCGGTGCTGGTCTCCGAGGCTGGGCGGGCGGCGCTGCAGATTCACCCCCGTCCTCGGGTGGTGGAGGCCATCCGCCGGGTGCTGGGGGTGCTGCGCTCCCGCATCCTCCAGGGCGAGGCGGCGAGCTTCTCGTCCGATGCGCTCGGGCCCGCGCTGGTCGCGCTCGGCACGCCGGGGCTCCGCCGGGTGCTCAACGCCACCGGCGTGGTGCTCCACACCAACCTCGGCCGGGCGCCGCTCGCGCCGGAGGCGCTGGCCAGGGTGGACGCCGTGGCCCTCGGCTACTCCAACCTCGAGCTGGACCTCGAGACCGGCGAGCGGGGGTCGCGCTTCGCCCCGCTGCTCGAGTCGCTTCGCGCCCTGACCGGGGCCGAGGACGCCATCGTGGTCAACAACTGCGCGGCGGCGACGCTCCTGGTCCTCACCGCGCTCGCCGAGGGGCGGGAGGTGGTGGTCTCCCGCGGCGAGCTGGTGGAGATCGGCGGCGGGTTCCGCATCCCCGACGTGATGCGCCAGTCGCACGCCACCCTGGTCGAGGTCGGCACCACCAACCGCACCCGGCGGGCCGACTACGAGCGGGCCCTCTCCCCGGCCACCGCCCTGGTGACCAAGGTGCACCGCTCCAACTTCGCGCTGGTGGGCTTCACCGAGGAAGCCTCGGTGGAGGAGCTGGCCCGGCTGTGCCAGCCGCGCGGCGTGCCGCTCTTCGTCGACGCCGGCAGCGGGCTCCTCACCCCGCTCGACCTGCCGGGGGCGGCGAGTGAGCCGACGATGCGGGGCCACATCGAGGCCGGGGCAGATCTCGTCGCCTTCTCCGGCGACAAGCTGCTCGGCGGGCCGCAGGCGGGCATCGTCGTCGGCCGGGCGTTCTGGATCTCGCGGCTCCGGGCGCACCCGCTGGCCCGGGCGCTCCGGGTGGACAAGCTCACCGTCGCGGCCCTCGAGGCCACCCTTCGGATGGTCCAGGACGGCCGCGGGGACCAGATTCCCGCCCGTGCGCTGGCGCTCGCCCCCGAGCCCGTGCTCCGCGCCCGCGCCGAGGCGCTCCGCCAGCGCCTGTCCGACGCCGGGGTGAGCGCCCGGGTGGTCCACGTGGAGGGACAGGTGGGAGGAGGGACGCTGCCCCTGGCCCGCCCGCTGTCCTGGGCCTGCGTGGTCGAGGGCGAGGCCGAGGCGCTCGCCGCCCGGTTGCGCACCGGGGAGCCCTCGGTGCTGGGGCGCATCGAGGACGGACGTCTGGTCCTGGACGTCCGGTGCATCGATGACCCGGACGTCGGACCGGTCGCAGCGGCGGTGGCTGCGGCGTGCGCGCCGCTTCCTGGCGTGTAGGTCGGACTCCCCACTAGAATCCCCGGCCGGCGACGACGCCGAACGTGAAGCGCTACGGCCTCAACAACGTGGTGGAGCTGGCCCGTCAGAGGCCACGCCCCGACGAGCTACCCGGGGGCCGTCGGGCGCGGCGCATCGTGGCCGTGGGCGGTGGCAAGGGTGGCATCGGCAAGTCGCTGGTCTCGGCCAACCTGGGCATCGCCCTGGCTCGCGCCGGATATCGGGTCATGCTGGTCGACGTCGACCTCGGCGGCGCGAACCTCCACACCTGTCTCGGCATCAGCCAGCCCCAGGGCACCCTCTCCGACGTGGTGACCAAGGGCACCCGCATCGAGTCCCTGGCGTCACCGACGGGCATCGACAACCTGAGCCTCGTCTCGGGCGCCATGGACGCGCTCGATGCGGCGAATCCGCGGGCGCAGGCCCGGGCTCGCCTGGTGGAGCAGCTGCAGACGCTGGACACCGACTACCTGGTGCTGGACCTCGGCGCCGGCACCTCGCTCCACACCATCGACTTCTTCCTCCTCGCTGACCACGGCGTGCTGGTGCTCCTGCCCGAGCCGACCTCGGTGGAGAACGCCTACCGCTTCCTGAAGGCGGCGCTCTTCCGGCGGCTGCAGCAGACCGCGCAGGCGCTGGGGGTGGCGCACCTGGCCGAGGCCGCGCTGGGCAGCCAGGGCAGCGCGATGCGGACCCCGGCCGAGGTGGTCAAGGCGGTGGCCGAGACCCATCCGGACGCGGCCGCCCAGCTGGAGCGCTCGCTGCGCGACTTCCGGGTGAAGCTGGTGGTGAACCAGGTCCGTTCGGGGGCGGACCAGAGCGTGGGGCGCGCGGTGGTTGCGGCGTGGAAGAAGTTCTTCGGCCTGGACATGGACTACCTGGGGGCGATCGCCTACGACGACGCGGCCTGGCAGACGGTGCGGAAGCGCCGGCCGCTCCTGGTGGACGCGGCCACCTCGGCGGCGGCGGAAGATCTGGTGACGGTGGCCGAGGCGCTGGCTGCGCTCGATCGTCCGAGGTCGGCCGGGCGATGACCGCCACCGAGGAGCCGACGCTGTACGACGTGCTGGAGGTGGACCCCGCCTCCTCGCTCGACGAGCTGCGGGCGGCGGTGGAGCGGGCCCGGGAGACCTACGGGCAGGAGTCCCTGGCGGTCTACGCGCTGGTCGACGAGGACCAGCTCGAGGAGCTCCGGGCGAGGCTGGACGAGGCGGCGACGGTGCTGCTCGACCCCGCCCGGCGGGCCAGCTACGACCGGTCCATCGGACGCATCGGCCCGGCGACGCTCTGGGCCGAGGACGACGAGGAGGACGAGACCCCGCTGCCGCCCGTCGAGCCCGGTCCGCACGCCCGCGCCGCGGATCTGGACATGGACGAGGAGCCGGGGGGCGAGGAGGAGCCGCCACCGAGGCAGCAGGCGCTGGCGCTCGACGTCTCCGAGGGGCCGGGCCCGTTCGGCCGGACCGCCGAGCTGCCATCGCCGGAGGCTCCTCCGGAGGCGGCGCCGGAGCCGGAGAAGCCTGCGCCACTGCTGAGCGGAGACTGGGCGGCGGCCGTCCCCGCGCCACAGCAGACGGCGGACACGTCCGGGCGCGAGGTCGCGCCCGAGTCCGGCGGGGAGGGAATGTCGACCGACGGCGGCGCTCCACCCGAGCGCACCACGCTCCCTCCCGCGCTCGGGCTGCGGCTCAAGCCCGCCCCCCGGGCCGCGTCGCCCCCGCCGGTCGCCGTCGCGCCCGAGGAGCCGCCACCCGCCCCCGCGTCGCCCCCGCCGGCCGCCGCCCCCGAGCTGCCGACCCGAGCGGGCGAGAGCAGGCGCAAGCTGGACATCGCCTCGGATGCCGAGTTCAACGGCGAGCTGCTGCGCCGGGTCCGGGAGTCCCACGGCCTGTCGCTCCAGCAGGTCGCCGAGCGCACGCGCATCACCCGCATTCATCTGGAGAACGTGGAGGCCGACCGGTATGACCGGCTCCCGGCCACCGTGTACCTCCGGGGCATCCTGGTGAACCTGGCCCGCGAGCTCCGGCTGGATCCGGCGCGGGTGAGCAAGACCTATCTCCTCGCCGCGCAGCGTTCGCCCGCGCGCGGCGCCGTGGGCCCTGGGAGGGACTGACCGATGACCGACGAAGAGCGAACCAAGGCGCTGCGGCTCGCCCGGGCCATTGCCTCAGACATCTCGCTCTACAACGAGCAGAAGATCATCAAGGGCATCGAGCAGGACAACCTCTTCGACGTGCTCAAGGAGGAGCTCGACGAGGGCAGGGACCTGTACCGGAGCCGGGTGAGCCAGGAGGTCTACACCACCACCAACTTCTTCGACCGGGCGGTGGTGGACATCATCGTGCGCGGCAAGGCGCACGTGCGGTCCAAGATCTGGTGACGGCGGGCCGCGCGGCGCCCGGCGGCGACACTCCGGCAGGACAGGTGAGCAGCGAGCCACAGCGGCACGGGTCGGGCGGGGTGCTCCATCGCTTCACCGCCGGACCGGCACTCCGGGGTGAGCGCCTCGACCGGGCCGTGGCCTCGAGCCTCCCCGACCTCAGCCGGTCGCGGGTCCAGAGTCTTCTCCAGGCCGGCCGCGTGCTCGTGGACGGACGCCTTGGCCGGCCGGCGCTCCGGCTCAAGGGGGGCGAGAGCCTGGAGGTCGCCGTCCCACCTCCCCAGCCTGCCATCCCCCAGCCCGAGGACCTCCCCCTCACCATCCTCCACCAGGACCGCGACCTCCTGGTCCTCGACAAGCCCGCCGGGCTCGTCGTCCATCCCGCCGCGGGGCACGCGCGCGGGACGCTGGTGAATGCGCTGCTCCACCACGTCCCGGGGCTCTCCGGCATCGGAGGCGTGCTCCGGCCAGGCATCGTGCACCGCCTCGACAAGGAGACCTCCGGCTGCCTGGTGGTGGCGAAGAACGACGCTGCGCTCCAGGCCCTCCAGCGCGCCTTCCAGGAGCGCACGGTGGAGAAGACCTACCTCGCCCTCGTGCATGGCCATCCGCCCGCCACCGGCCGGCTCGCCACGCTCCACGCCCGGCACCCCCGCGACCGGAAGCGCTTCACCGGCAAGGCCCGGAGCGGAAAGCCAGCGGTCACCACCTGGCGCGTCCGCGCACTCCTCCACGGCGCTGCGCTGCTCGAGGTCGGCCTCGAGACTGGCCGCACCCACCAGATCCGCGTCCACCTCTCCGAGCTGGGCCATCCCTTGCTCGGGGACCCACTCTACGGCGGCACGCGGAGGGGCGACGCGCGGGTGAAGGCCGTCCAGGCCCGGCTCGGTCGCCAGGCCCTGCACGCCTGGCGGCTGGCGTTCCCCCACCCCCGCACCGGCAAGCCCGTCCGGTGCGAGGCCGAGGTTCCTCGAGACCTCGCCCGGGCGATCGACGAGCTCACAGCCCGGTGACTGAGAGCGCTCCCTGCTGCCGCCGGGAGAGCACCTTCACCGGGGGGATCGCCAGCACCCGCATGAAGACCTTCAGCAGCTCGGGGTCGAACTTGTGGCGGAGCTCGCTCCACATCAGCATCATCGCCACCTCGGGGCCGTAGGCGTCACGGAAGGGGCGCTTGCTGGTCAGCGCGTCGAAGCCGGCGGTGATGGCGATGATCTTCGCGTAGAGCCCCAGAGAGGACTTGGGGATGATCATCTGGATGTTCCCCCGGGCGTCGCGCACCGCGGTGCCGAAGTCGCTCTTGTACTCCAGCGTGGTCACCACCCGGTGCAGGGTCGTCCGGGTGAAGCCCTTCTCCATCAGCACGTTCCGCACCGAGATCAGCGGCGCCCGGGCGATGAGGGCCCGCTCCTCCCCGGTCAGCCCACCGCGCTTGCCGGCCAGCTCGTCGGGGATGGTCGCCATCCCCGCGTCGTGGAAGAGCGCGATGAAGCCCAGGTCCCGCAGCTGGGCCTTGGTCAGCCCCAGCTCCACCCCGAACACGATGGAGAGCAGGCAGGTGTTCACCTGGTGGAAGATCAAATATTCGGACTCCTGGCGCATGGTGGTCATGCCCAGGAAGTGCACCTTCGCGTCGTAGCAGATGTCGACCAGGTCCTGGACGATGCGCAGCGCCCGTACCGCCATCATCGGTGTGCCCTTGCGGACCGAATCCAGGTACTTGGAGATGAAGAACACCGCGCGGGCGTAGACGGTGATCGCGTACTTCTTGCGGTCCACCTTCTCCTCGTCGTCGAGCTTCTCCTTCTCCAGCTTCTCCCGCAGCTTGCTCCAGCGGGCGATCTTGATCGCCAGCAGCTTCCGGTTGCTCAGCCCGTCGTCGTCGGGCGTCTCGGTCACGTCCTTGGCGAAGATCCAGACGAAGTTCTTCAGCTCGGCGATCTGCACCGGCTTGGCCAGGGTGAAGCCACCCACGTCCTTGGCCCGCATCTCCTCCAGCAGGTAGCGGATGTTCTCCACCGCGTTGAGCTCGACCTTCACCAGCATGTTGTTGACGTAGAACGAGCTCTTGATCCCCACCAGGTCGAAGCGCCCCTCGCGGGAGATGATGAGGTTCAGGTTGTCCTGGAGCGACATCATCGGGCGCTCGAACACCGCGTTGTCCGGGTCGTACATCTTCGCCGAGCGCACCAGCATGTAGAGCGTGGACAGCACCGAGCGCGAGAGCTGCTGCAGCTTCTCCGAGTGGTCGCGCCCGAACTCGAGGATTCCCTCGTCGCCGGTGCCGCTGATCCGGAGGTTGTCGGCCACTAGTGCCTCGACCGGGGTGTCGTGAGCATGGCGAGATGGCAGAGACCGAAGCGAGACGGCGCACACGAGGGACGAGCAGCGGAGGCGTGCCTCGTGGCACATCGAGCAGCACAGGGCCGAGTCTGCGCGTCGCAGCGAGACGATCGGCCGTCGAAGCGATCAGTACACCCCGGTCGAGGCACTCAGCCCGCCTCCTGCGCCGCTGCGTCACCGAAGAGCTTCCGCCGCGTCTCGCCCAGCGCCCGCCGGGCGGCCACCAGCACCTCCGAGGGCTGGCTCCGGTCGTCCACGACCGCCTGCAGCGCCCTGTAGGACTGGATCGACTGCACCCCCGCCAGCCCGTGCACCGCCAGCAGCTTCGCCTCCAGCACCCGCGCCCGGTTCCAGAGCTGGGGCTTCTCGGCCAGCAGCTGGGTCATCAGGGAGATCGCCGTGGGTAGCCCGGTGCTCCCCAGCGCGGTGTAGAAGGCCGCCTGCTCCTCGGCGCTCCGCTTCTTGAAGTCCTTGCCCTTCAGCACCGTGACCAGGTCGAGGTAGGCCTGCTCCCGGTCGTACTCCGGCAGCAGCCGCGCCGCCTGCACCCGCACCTGCGGGTTCTCGTCCTTCAGCGCCTCGGCGATCAGCCGCCGTGACTCGACGCTCCGGCCACGGGCGATGGTCCCCATCACGTCCAGCCGGACCGCGAGGTTCCGGTGCTTCAGCACCCGCCCGAAGAGCTGCATCCGGTCCGGATGCTGGGCGCGTTCGAGCACGTAGACCATGTCCCGCACCGTCATCGGCCGCTCCGACGACAGCCGCTGGATGACCTCGGTGGCGCTCACCTTGCAGAACTCGGCGATCACGTCGCAGAGCACCAGCCGGTGCTCCGGCGCGTCCAGCGTCTCCAGCACCTCGAGCAGGATGGGCATCGTGCTCGGCTGCAGCGAGCCCAGGTACCGGCCGATGTCCGCCAGCACTCCCGGGCGCGCGGCGCGGAGCACGTCGGCCACCCGGACCAGGCGCTGCTCCTCGCCCATCTTCTCCACGAAGGTGGCCTTCAGCCGGCGGATGCCGCTCATCCCCGGACGGTCCTCCATCGCCCGGAGCTTGAGGACGATCTGGTTGATGATCGCGAAGTCCTCCTGGAGGAGCAGCGCGTCCAGGAGCTGGAAGAACATCTCCTCCAGCAGCTCGGGGTCGTCCACCCCGGCCTCGGCCACCTGGAAGATGGACGAGACCAGCTTGGGGAAGAGGCGGCTGTGCTCCTCCTCGGCGATCTCCTTCTGCAGCTCCGCCTTGAGCTCGTCGCTCGCGGTGGCCCCGGCGATCACCGCGCCCCGGACCTGATCCACGCCCTCCAGCTTCAATTCGAGATCTTCGGCGGTCACCCGGGCGAAGCGGAGGAAGTCGTCGGAATGGCTGCGCAGCCGCGAGTAGAGGTACTCGACGATCTTGTCGACCGCGACCTGCACCTCCTCGTCGGTGAAGCCGTCGACCTTGAACCCTTCCACCACCACGTATTCCAGGTGGTCGAGCGGGGAGCGCCACAGCTGGGCCACCGTGTCCTCGCCCTGCTTCTCCACGTCGCTCAGCGCCACCAGGGTGAAGGTCAACAGCTCGTCCGCCCTCAGGTCCGGCCGGAAGATGAACTGGCGGATCCCGTCCCGCCAGAACTTGAAGGGCAGCGGAGTGTCCTCGCTGAACAGCGGCTGCTCGAAGAGGGTGAAGTTCTGCTGCTCCACCTTGAAGATCAGCGGTCCGAAGCGGTCGGTGTACTGCTTGATCGCCTCGTGGGCCTTGGAGAGGTACTCGGTGTACCGGCTCTCGTTGTGCCGGTACATGCCGATCTGCTTGATGCCCTTGAGCAGCTGGAAGGCGAAGCCCTTCGCCAGCTCGAGCCGGTGCCGGTTCTCCGGGTCGGCGAGCGGATCGGGTGTGGGAGCAGCGTCGGTCGCGGCAGTCAACGCACCGGCGAGTCTAGACCGAATGTGGGCCTTCCGCCTCCCGGGTCCGGAGCGCCACCCGGCCGAGGTGGACGGCCAGCAGCCCGAAGAGCAGCAGCCCCAGGCCGATCGACGCCGCGGGGTGCGCCCGCGGGGAGTCCCCCACCGCCTCCACCAGCCGCGCGATCCACCCGGGGCGTCCGGCCAGGCGAGCGGGCACGTCCAGCGCGTCGATCCACGACCCACCGGCCGGGATGTGCAGCAGGTTGATGACCACTCCGGCCAGCGAGCCGCCGGCGATGTACCCCGAGGCGAGCAGGGTGCCCGGACTGGCGTCCGACTCGGCGCTGGGTCGCCGGCGGTCCACCCACCAGCGCACCACCCCGCCGACGAACAGCGGCGCGCTGGTGGAGACCGGCAGGTACACGCCCACCGCGAACGGCAGCGAGGAGACCCCCGACATCTCCAGCATCGCTGCCAGGGCCACCCCGAGCAGGACCAGGTCCCAGGGAAGCTTGCGGGTGAGGATCCCGTCGATGATCAACGAGAACAGCCGGGCCTTGGGCGCCTCGAAGCGGGTGAGCTTCACCCCGTGTACCTCGGCCACCCTGCCCCCGATGCCCGGGTCCACCACGTACTCGATGTTCCCCGCCCCGTCGCTCAGGTACTTTCCGGTGGGGATCGGCGCGTCGTTGCGGACGTACCCCACCTGGAGGCGGCGCTGCTGCGGCTCGCCGATGGAGCCGAGGCGACCGAGCGTGGTCCGGCTCCCCCGCGGCTCGGCGAGGTGCTCCTCCCGGGTCCGGACCTCCTCGGAGGCGAGAGTCGCGGCGGTCAGGTCGGCCCGGAACGTCCGGATCGCGGACGGTACGCCCTTCCCGTCGAGGCGGACCTCCAGCCCCCGCCCCCACAGCTGCTGCGCGAGCTCCTCCCCGGTGAGGGTCGACCCGGAGAAGACGCCGCGGCCCGGAGCGAAGGCGAACTCGCGCTGAACCATCTGCTCGCCAGAGGGGTGCGTCACCCGGATGCCTGGATGGCTCTCCGGCACCGTCGCCGTCTCGCCGCGGTTCACCGCCGCCAGCACCGGCCCGATGAACACCGCCGAGGTCACCACCCCGACGAAGATCGCGATCTGCTGCCGGCTGGGGGTGGCGCCGACCAGCTGGGCGGTCTTGAGGTCCTGGGCCGTCGTTCCACCGTTGCTCGCGGCGATGCCGACGATGGCCGCGGTGGTGAGCGCCATGAATCGGTCGTCCGGCGTGGTCCACCCCAGCAGCAGGTAGATGAGGCAGGTCACCAGCAGGGTGGCGACGGTCATCCCCGAGATGGGGTTGGAGGAGCTGCCGATCTCGCCGGTGATCCGCGAGCTCACGGTGACGAAGAAGAACCCGGCCACCACGATGAGCAGCGCGGAGACGAGGTTCACGTGCAGCGGCGGCGCGAGCCAGATGAGCACCACCAGGAGCAAGGACCCTCCGAGCACGAGGGTGATCGGCAGGTCCTGCTCGGTCCGCTCGATGGCCACCGTCTGTCCCCGCCGGGAGGCGAGGAAGGTTCGCAGCCCGCGGCGAAAGGCCTCGAGGATGCTCGGCATCGAGCGGAGGAGGCTGATCAGGCCGCCGGTGGCCACCGCCCCCGCGCCGATGTAGAGCACGTAGGCACGGTGGATCTCGTCCGGCCCCATGTCCCGGATGAGGGTCCCCTCCGCTGAGAGCAGGGGAGTGGTGAGCCCTTCGCCGAAGAAGCGGATCAGCGGGATCAGCACCAGGAAGCTGAGCACCCCGCCGGCGAAGGTGATGCCCGCGACCCGGGGACCGATGATGTAGCCCACCCCCAGCAGCTCGGGGCTGATCTCCATGGAGAGGGACGCCCCGGGGAAGCCGTGCCGGACCACGCTCCCGTCGGCCAGCCGCTGCACCGACCCGAGCAGCCCCCCGACGATCTCCCGCCACAGCCGGAAGCCCGCATAGGCCAGCTTGTAGACCGCACCGATGAGGAATCCGGAGACCACCAGCCGGGCGACGGTCCCGCCGCGCTCACCCGCCTCGAGCACCTCGGCGCAGGCGGTCCCCTCGGGAAAGCGGAGCGTGGCGTGCTCCTGGACCACCAGACCGTGCCGGAGGGGGATCATCATCAGCACGCCCAGCACCCCGCCCAGCAGCGCCACCAGGAAGGCGTGCAGCAGATCCAGCTCGTAGCCCATGAAGAGCAGCGCCGGGAGGGCGGTGGCGATGCCGAAGGCCAGCGACTCGCCCGCCGAGCCGGTCGTCTGCACCATGCAGTTCTCGAGCACCGAGGAGCGGCCAAGGACCCGGAACAGCGCGATGGACAGCACCGCCACCGGGATGGAGGCCGAGACCGTCAGGCCGACCTTCACCGACAGGTACACCGAGCTCGCGGCGAACATCACCCCCAGCACGCTGCCCAGCACCAGGCCGCGCACCGTGAGCTCCCGGGGCATCGGGGCGAACGACGCTGAGCGCTCGGGCGGCGCCGTCGCTCGGGCGGGGGCGGAGTCTTCCATCGGGGCGAGCCGCCCCTTCTACCCGACGACCCTGCCGACCGGCTATGCCGCCGCCTCGGGCTCCACCTCGGCCATCAGCGCCGCCAGCTCGGCCTTGAGCTTGTCCTTGGCGCGGATCTCCAGCTGGCGGGCCCGCTCCCGGCTGAAGCCGAAATGCTCCCCCAGCTCCTTGAGGGTCATCGGGCGCTCGTTCATCACCCGCTGCTCGATGATGAAGCGCTCGCGGGGGTCGAGCCGGGTCAGCGCGGTTCGCACCCGGGCGTTGATCATCCCCGCTTCCTCCTTGTCCGCCACCTCCTCGTCCTGCCCCTGGGCGGCGGAGGCCACGAAGTCCACGTGGGTGCTGCTGCCGTCCTCGCCGATCGGCGCGTCGAGCGACAGGTCGCGCCCGCCCATCCGCTGCTCCATCTCCCGGACCTCGGTGGGCTTCACCCGCAGCCGTCGGGCGATCTCCTCCACCGGGATCGCGCCGTCTCCGGCGTTGTGCTTCTCCAGCTCGCGGCGGGTGCGGGCCAGGCTGAAGAACAGCTTCCGCTGGGCCTGGGTGGTCCCCAGCTTCACCAGCGACCACGACTTGAGGATGTAGTTCTGGATGTAGGCCCGGATCCACCAGACCGCGTAGGAGATGAGACGGATCCCCTTGTCGGCGTCGAACTTCTGCACCGCCTTCATCAACCCGATGTTCCCCTCCTGGATGAGGTCGGACATCCGGATGCCGTAGGAGCGGTACTCGTAGGCAACCTTCACCACGAATCTGAGGTTTGCGGTGACCAGACAGTGGCCAGCCTGGAGGTCTCCCTTGGCGAACCGGCGGGCCAGCTTCTGCTCCTCCTCGACCTTCAGCAGGGAGTAGCGGTTGATCTCGGAGAGGTAGAGCGAGAGCGAACCGGGCGTGACGGAGTGCTCGGAGGCGAGCTGCATTCTGGACGTCTCCATGGGGTTCGGGGTTGCGACGACCCCGGGCCGATGAGCAAGGTGGGTGCCACGCGCCGCCGCCGGAAGCCGGCGAAATCAGGGCCGCCCCGTGCGCAGCCCGCCGCGACTCTGTAGAAACGCCAGGGCTCCAGCTCCTCGGCGGCTCGACCTCACGGCCCGGGGGTCGGGGGAACATGCGGGGGCCCGGGTGGTTCCGGCTCCTCGGGACGGTGGCGCTCGGGCTGCACCTCGGGGGAGCTCTGGCCGGGCCGATCCTCGACGCCGGTGTAGGGACGGATCTCCGGGGCCGGGACGGACGGGACGTCGGTGGGTGGGGCGGGAGGACGCGGAAGCTCGGGCGGTGTCGTCACGCCCTGGACGTTGGAGGCGACGGCCGCGGAGCGGAAGGGGAGGCATCGCTGCGCAGCGCCTGTCTGGCCTGCCGGACCAGACGTCGCCGCTCGCCCGGGCCGAGCGGACGGCGTCCGAAGCGCGCCTCCCGGTAGCGCTCGATGCCCTCGCGCACCGGGGCGAGCTCCGCCTCCTCCACCCGCGCCCCGTCCAGCCAGCCGGCGGGGCCGAGGCGTCCGCGCCGCCGCAGCAGCCGATGCAGCGTGCGCCCCAGCGCCGCGGCATCCCCCGCCGCGGCTCTGCGGCCGAGGAGGGCGGCGAGGAGGAACGCTGCTGCGAGGATTCCCAGGGCGACGGCCACGCTCCCGTCTGGCCTCCTGGCGGTCGGGCTGGCATGGCTCTCACCGGTCTTCCACTGGATGCCCTGGGCCAGCCGGGCCTGGTCCGAGAGCGAGTACTCCACCACCCGGTCGAGCCAGCGGATCTGCAGCGCCTCCCACCGGGCCAGGAGCCAGCCAGTGACCCCGGAACCGGCCGCCGATCGGTGCTGCGGCGGCGTCGCGTCCAGCCGCAGGACGTGCCCGTCGACCTCCGCCTCCACCCAGGCGTGGGCGTCGCCAGCCCGGATCAGGTACTCGCCGGCGGCGCGCTCGCCGCCGTGGAACCCCACCACCACCCGCGCCGGGATCTGCCGGCTCCGCAGCAGCACCGCGAGCGCGGTGGCGAAGTCCTCGCAGTGTCCCGCTCGCCGGTCGAAGAAGAAGTCGGCGAGCGGGTCCTTCACCCGGCCCGGAAGCTCCAGCGTGTATGCATAGCCGGACTGCAGCGCGCGCTCGAGCTGCCGGGCGACGGCCCGATCTCCGACCGCGCCCTCGCTCAGCGTCGAGGCCAGGGCGGGGATGCGGGGGTCGAGCCGGGCCGGCAGCTGCAGCCGGCGCGCCCGCTCGCCGTCGCCGGTCGCCCGGAGGACGGCCCGGTCGGTGGCGCTGAACGCCCGGTAGGTGAGGTGCTCGGACGGCCCCACCAGACGGACCTCGCGATCGCCGGAGGGCACCAGCTCGGTGCGCACGCTGAAGGTGGCCTGGTGCGACTCGGCGTCGCCGAAGATGACCGGCGCGTCCAGCGCGACCAGGGTCCGGCTTCCGTACGCCGGCAGCAGATCGATCTCCTGACGCACGAGGTTCGGCTCCGCCGAGCCCAGGACCACCTGCCGTGCCGGGGCCCCCGGGCGCCCGCTCGCCGACCACTGCACGCCGTCGAACACGTCGAATCGCCGGCCCACCCAGTACGCGTCGAGCTGCTCCGAGCCAGGGTCGGGGTCGATGCGCGCCCGGAACACCACCCGGGGATTGGACTTGAGGAGCCCGGTGCCGCCCAGCCGGAGCCCGTCGGCGAAGCCGGTGGTGGCCGCTCCCAGCGACGGGCCGCCGCGCCGCGCGGCCACGTTCCAGGACAGCCGGGGGAAGAGGACGAAGAAGGCCAGCGCGCCCGCCATCGACAGGGTGACCCCGGCGGCGAGCGGCCGCAGCACCCGGCCCACCGGGGGGAAGGGACCACCGCCCGCCTCCGCCAAGACCGACAGGCCCTGCGAGAGGACGGCCAGCACCGCGTAGAGGAAGAGGCAGAGGGCGAAGAGGAGGTCGGCGCTCAGCACCGCGCCGCCGGCAATCATCAGCAGGGACGCCAAGTGGACCTGGTCCGTCGTCCGCGCGGTGGGACGCGACAGCATCCGCTGCGCGGTGAGCAGGGACGCGGTGGTGCACGCCGCCACCACCAGGTCCAGCTGCTCCACCATGACCGCGGCGTAGAGGATCACCACCGCCACCAGGAGCGCCACCGCGCTCAGCCGCCCGTCGGCCAGCGGGCGGCGCCCGGCGACCGCCACCACCAGGGCGACGGCGAAGAGCGCCACCGTCCACAGCGGCACCTGCGCCGAGATGGCCATCGCCCCGAAGGCCGAGCCGGCGGCGAGGTCGCGGAGCACCAGCCGGAGCCGCTCCGGGCTCATCGGGGTGCCTCCTCGTGGCCGGCCCGCGCCAGCACCCGCAGGATGGCCTGGGACTGGAAGGCGCCCGTTCCCGGCCTCACCCGGAGCCCGCCCGTGCTCTCCAGCCCCACCTCCGCACCGCGCGCGAGGAGGAGCTCGGCGCGGGCCGCGAGCTCCTCGCACGCCCCGTCCAGCGACTCGGCCGGGGCGCGGTCGTCCAGCTGCAGCACGATGCGGGGCTGAGGCTGCGCGTCGCGTTCCACCCGCAGCAGCGTCCCGAGCTGGGCGCTCTTCCGCCAGTGGATGCGCCGGGCGTCCTCGCCCTCTCGCAGCTCGCGGAGCTGCGCGAGGTCGCCGCCCCCGTCGAGCCCCCGCAGCGAACGCTGCTCGAGCCCCAGCCCGCTGCTCGACGACGGCGGCTCGGGCGGCGGCGGCACCCGGCCGGGGAGCACCAGCAGTTCGCCGGGGACGTCGAGATCTCGGCTCTTGACGAAGAGCCCGAAGGGGAAGCTGGTGGAGATCCGGATGGCGTGGAGCTCCAGCGGTCCGCGCCTCGGTGCCGTGGTCACCGCGTGCACCACCACCTCCTCGCCGGAGGGCAGCCAGGCCAGGTGGGCCGCCGCGGCGCCGAGCACCGGGTGGACCTCGGCCACCGTGAGCGCGAAGGCCTGGCCCTTCTCCAGCCGGAGCCCCCAGGCGAGGCGGAACGGGCTCCGGGCGCGGGGCGCGGCGGGCAGCAGCCTCCGGACCTGGACCCGCCGAACGCAGCGCTCGGAGAGGATGCCGGACACGACCACGATCGACAGCTGAAGCCCGAGCAACAGGTAGAGGAGGTTGTTCCCGGTGTTCAGCGCGCCGAGGCCCACGCCGAAGGTGAGCACCAGGTAGGTCCGCCCGGCCGGTGTGGTCCGCAGCCGCCGGGGGGGTCTCCAGAACCGGCGCCAGGCGCGCAGCAGTCGCTCCCCTCGGGGCGTCATCGGGGCGCGGGCACGGACGCCAGCACCGACTCGAGGAGCGCGCTGGCCTCCTCGCGGGCTGCGAGCCCCAGCATCGCTCCGCGCGGGACGACCCGGTGGGCGAGGGTGGGAACGAAGAGGTCGGCCACGTCCTGGGGGACGACGAAGTCGCGTGCTTCCCAGAGGGCACGGGCGCGCGCGGCAGCGGTCAGCGAGAGCACCGCTCTGGTCGATGCCCCGCGCTCGAGGCCCGGGTGCTCGCGGGTCGCCTGGGCGAGCAGGACCAGGTAACGCGCCACCTCGGGCGCGACGTGGATGCTCGCCGCCCGTGCCTGGAGCGAGCGCACCTGCTCGGGGTCCAGCACCGGCGCGAGCGAGGACACCGGCTCGCCGAGCCCCCGGGTGGTCACCAGCTCCGCCTCCACCTCGGGGGAGGGGTGCCCCAGGGTGAGCCGGACCAGGAAGCGGTCCAGCTGGGCGTCCGGCAGGGGGTAGGTGCCGGCCAGGTCCAGCGGGTTCTGGGTGGCCACGACGATGAACGGCCGGGGGAGCAGATGGGTGGTCCCGTCCACCGTCACGTGCGCGTGGGCCATGGCCTCGAGCAGGGCCGACTGGGTCCGGGGCGGCGCGCGGTTGAGCTCGTCGGCCAGGACCAGCTCGTGGAAGAGCGGCCCGGGGCGGAACTGGAACTCCCCGCTCGAGGGCGAGAACACCTGGACCCCGGTCACGTCCGCGGGCATCAGATCGGCGGTGAACTGGATCCGGGCCAGACGCAGGCCGCACACCCGCGCCAGCCCCTCGGCGAGCGTGGTCTTCCCCACGCCGGGGGCGTCCTCGATCAGGAGATGTCCGCCGGCGACCAGGGTGGTGAGCGACAGCTCGACGGCGGCGCGCTTGCCTCGGACGACGCGCCCCAGCGCCTCACTGGCCCGGGAGAGGAGTGCGTGCGCGGCGGAGGCGGCGAGTGGGGAGCGGGGAAGTGCGGGAGCGGTCACGGTGCCCGGGGGAGTCTACCGGGGCCGTCTTGCTCACGCCTCGACAGACTGCTCGAGCTCGTCGGTCTGGAGCCCAAAATACCGGAACATCCGTGCCTGGTGTCGCCCGAGCCCCGTGAGGGCGACGGGTCGGTTCCGGAGAGCCCGGGTGAGTGCATCGACCGAGAGGTCGACGAAGGTGCGCACCTGCGAGAAGTCCACCGTCAACGGGACCGCCGGCAGGTCGCGGAGCGCCTGGGTCACCGCGTCCGTGGTCCGTCCGTCGAGTGTGCCCTTCAGCCGGAGGACCAGGCGGTGCTCTGTCGTCTCCAGCCGGATGTCCAGACCGTCCATTCGAGACCTCCGAGCCTGATCGAGGCTGCGTCCTGTCGTCGACTCTTAGGGTGTCGCAGGACGGCCGCCGCGTTACGCGCGCGACAGAACCGGCGCGGACCGTCGGGTGGTGGATGGACTCACTGTGCTGCGGACAGCGTCCGCTCCGCTGCCAGGGTCCGCCCTGATCCAGGGAGGACCCGCCGCGCCTCGACCTCGGCGTTGCGCACCCTGAGCCGACGCCACTCGTTGGTCACGTCACGTGGGTATCCGGCGATGAAACGCTTCTGCGCCGCCGGGTTCCGCAGCACCCGACGGGCGTAGGCCGGGCCGCCGTTGTAAGCGAGGAGCGCCGCCTCGACCGCCCCGAACTCCCGGAGGAGGGAAGCCAGGTAGGCGGTGCCCAGCTCGATGTTCAGCTCGGCATCGAAGAGCGACTGCCGGTGCCGGAGCGTGGTGCCCCGCTGCGTGGCGAGGAAGCTGCCGGTGGTGGGCATCATCTGCATCAGGCCCATCGCTCCCACGCCGGAGACGGCGTAGGCGTTGAATCCGCTCTCGGTCCGGATGACTGCCACCACCAGCAGCGGGTCCAGCCCGTTGGCCTCGGCCTCCCGCATGATGGCGATGGCGACCCGTCGCTGCGCGCGCTCGGTGAGCGCCGACCGGCTGAGCAGCTCGGGGATGCCCAGGCCGTCTGCCTCGGTGTACCAGCGCTCCTCGTCCTCGATCACCCGGAGGCGGTCGCGCATCGTCGCCAGCTCCGCCTCCCGCTTGGCCAGAAGGTGCTGGAGGTTCTCGACGTCACCCGGGTCGCGGTGCTCGATCGCCCGCGTGGGCGGCTCGCCGGCCCCCGCTCCGGCGTTGCTCACCAGACCGACGCTCAGTGCCATCAGCCACAATCGTCCCATCCCGTCCTCGCGCCCTCGCCTGTGCCCGGATGCGGTGCTCACTGCGCGGTCGCGCCCTAGCACCTGGTGTGCCATCTCTCACCGTGGTGGATCCGCGGCCTCACATCGTCTGCGCCACGACGCCCGCCCTCGGGCCGGTCGATATTTCCGGCGGCGCTCCAACCGCCGGCGTCTGTGCCCTCCGAGCGCGCGGGGCCGGCACTCCCAGCAGGTCGAGCAGCATCGGGAACACCGCGGTGAGCGGCATCGTCTCGCGGTGAACGGCATGCGAGCGCTCCGGGGTGCGGATCCACAGCATGCCCTCGGGATGGTGCCTGCCGCTCTTCACGCCCTCCACCTGGTAGAAGAGCTCGAAGAATCGCGCGGTGCCGGCCGGACCGGACACGGCGGTGTCCGTGCCGAGCGCGCCGTGAACCTTGCAGCCGCAGAACAGCCCCACGCCGTCGCGGCGGACGACCAGCGCGGGCCGGTCGCCCACCCGCAGCGCGGCGAGCCGTCCCTCCGCCTCCACCGCGGCGAGCTCGCTCTCGAGGTAGACGTGGAACTCCTCGGCCATCACCGGCGCCACCCGGTGCGGCGAGCGGACGCCGGCGAACGACAGGAGCGCCTCGAAGTCGCGGGGCCGGTAGATGACCTTGCCCCCGCTCTCTTCGTAGCTGAGGCACGGCTGCTGCGAGAGCGCGGTACAGAGCACCACCGTCGCCTCAAGGCCGACCATCTGCAGACACTCACCCACCAACCGGTCCATCTGCTGGTAGCCGAAGAGCACCGCGTCCGAGAGGGCGCGCTGCTCGTCCGCGCCGGGCCTGACCCGGAAGAGATCCGGCTCCAGGTTGCGCCAGTAGAAGTGCTGGAAGTGGGCGGTGCTGTTCAGGAAGAAGGTGGAGAACGCCGGGCGTGCCCGCCGCCAGTGCCACCGGAACAGGTCGAACTGCAGGCGATCCAGGAGCACCGCGCGTCGCCAGCGCGAGCGGGGGTCGAGCCGCTCTCCGGCGAGCTGCCGGACGATGGCCCACACCGTGGCCGCGGACAGCCCGTGCCGGGCCATGAAGGCCACGAAGCGCAGACGGTCGGCGTGGGTCACCGGGACCTGGTCGTTGGTGTATTCGAGCACGTGCCGGCGGACGAAGTCGAAGAACGTGAGGAGCGCGTCGGGCCGGGGCGGCACGTGCGTCGTCCACGGGTCGGGGAGCATCCACCCCCGGAATCCGGGTCGGGCCGCCACGTTCATGCTGCCGCAGATCCACGCGTCCAGCCCGGCGGCGGAGAGCACGTCCCACAGGCGCGGGGCCGCCGTCCGGTGGCCCTCGTCCAGGTTGAAGACCCCGTGCTCGCGGTAGGGCTCCCCCGAGTGGACGGTGATCCACTGGATCCACGGTTCGAGAAACGGTGGACGCTCCTGCGCGTCGGTGATCCACACCCCGGCCTCGTCGTGCAGCCGCCGGAAGTTCGGCAGCTGGCCGGCGTCGATGAAGCGCCGCATGAGGACCGGACTCAGCTCGTTGAGCTCCAGGACGATGACCGCCCGCTGCGTCGGCATGGGCCCAA
Organism: Myxococcaceae bacterium; assembly: GCA_035519675.1. GTDB lineage: Bacteria > Myxococcota > Myxococcia > Myxococcales > Myxococcaceae > RPRB01. The sequence continues at coordinate 2,256 of DATIWB010000002.1, read as the reverse complement.
CGTGGTGACGGCGACGGCCCACCTCCACTGCCGGAGCGCGGCGCCGCATCGACTGACGGACACTTCACCGCTGCCCGGGGGACACTCGGGGAGGGAGGGACTGGTCCGGTGGGACCGAGCGCCCCACGATGCGCCGTGCTCTGGACCAACGGCTGCATCCTCCTGATGCTCTGGGCGCTGGGCGACGTGGCCGGCGGCGCGGTGGGCCAGTGGGTCCATCTGCTCCTGGGCCTGGCGCTCCTGCACTTCGCGCTCGCGCTGGTGAAGGCTGGCCGGCGCCTCCCCCGGACGCGGGGGGCGTGGACCGGGCCGCCGCGGGCCCGGGTGGATCCGCCCCGGCGCTGAGCCGGGTGCTGCACCCCACGAGCGAACGGCAACGCCTTGGTTGCGGCCTCCCCAGCGGAAGACCTGGCGATCCCAAACGATCTCCGAGGCGGGAGGGGATGTCGGGCAGGACGGGTGTCTCCGCTCAGGAGACGTCTGGGGGAGACCCCCACCGGCTCGGGAGGTCGCTTCGGGACGTGGCGTGCAACCTGGCGGTCCCGCGCAACGGCGGTCGACGTTCCGGGGGTGTCAGCGCGGTCGGACGCGGGCACCCGGGTGGGCTCGCGCTCCCGCGGCGCCCCCCGTCGGAGCGCTCGTTCCCGCATCCGCCCGCGGAGCGGGACCGGTCGAGTGGCAGCGGTCTGCTCCGGCGGGGGGCGGGATGCAGCGGCTCACCTGCCGTGTTCTCCTCGAGGCGATGCTCCAGCTCGTTGCGCTCTTCCTGATGGCCGCCGCGGATGCCGGCCCGCCCCCGTTGACCGAGGAGCTGCCGGCCGGCGCTCCTGTTGCGGAGCCCTCGGCGCCGCGCGCGCCGCTCATTCGTCGGGTCCAGGTCGATCCGCGCCGGCTCGCCCCCCAGCTCCGGGCGCTGTCGCAGGAGGCGGCGCGTTCCGGCGCGCGCGTGCTGGTGGAGCTCGGCGCGCCGTGGTGCGAGCCGTGCCGGGCGCTCGACGCGGCCTTCGCCCGGGAGAGCAACCGGACGGTGCTCGCCGGCTGGTGGCTGGTCGAGGTGGACGTCGATTCCCTTCCTCCCGGCCCGGTCCTCGGACGGTCGGTGCACACCGTGCCCGCGCTCATTCGCCTCGACCGCTCAGGACGGCCCGAGGCGTGGCTCCAGGGAGCGGCACTTCCCACCGACAGTGCCCCCCGGCTGGACGCCGCGCTCCAGCGATTCCTCCCGTCTTGACGCCCCCCGGCAAGCTGTTATGTAGCCCCGCTTCCCGGGCCACCCCCCTTTCCCGGGACCCCTGTTTCGAGGAGCAGCGACCGTGAAGGGCTTGATCGGCAAGAAAATCGGGATGACCCAGGTGTTCGACGCGGACGGCAACCTCGTCCCGGTCACGGTCATCGACGCCTCCACCTGCACGGTCGTGGGCAAGCGCACCCCGGAGCGCGACCAGTACTCGGCCGTGACCCTCGGCTTTGGCCAGGCCAAGGAGAAGCGTCTGACCGCCGCGCAGAAGGGCTCCTTCAAGAAGGCCGGGGTCGAGCCACGTCGCGTCCTCAAGGAGTTCCGCATCAGCCTGGACGAGGCCGCCGGCTTCAACGTCGGCGAGGCGGTGAGCGTCGGACTCTTCGAGAAGGGCCAGCTGGTCGATGTCACCGGCATCACCAAGGGCCGGGGTTTCCAGGGCGTGATGAAGCGCTGGAACTTCCGGGGCTTCGGCCAGACGCACGGAACCCACGAGTACCGCCGCCACCCAGGCGCGATCGGGCAGCGAAAGACGCCCGGGCGCGTCTACCCCAACAAGAAGATGCCCGGGCACTACGGCGTGGAGCAGGTCACCACCCAGAACCTCACCGTGGTGGACGTGGACGCCGAGAAGAACCTCCTCCTGGTCAAGGGCGCCGTTCCGGGCCACAGCGACGGCATCGTCTTCGTGCGGCCGTCGGTGAAGGCGTCGCTGCGCGCGCAGCACGCCAAGAAGTCGTAGCTCAGGGTCAGGGCAGCCGCGGCCGGGATCCACGTCGGCGGATGCGCAAGTGCGCCGACATTCAGTTCGTCGGGGCGGCTGCAGCCAAGTACGCGGGCAGCCGCGGCCGGGATCCACGTCGGCGGATGCGCAAGTGCGCCGTAACCGCTCGACGACGGACGCCTTGAGCCGCGGCTCCTGAGCGGCAGAGTCGGGCGCCATGCCCCGACGACCCAGTTCCGAGGAGTGGATCGCGCTCCTGGCCGAGTTCGAGCAGAGCGGTCTGCAGCAGAAGGAG
>DATIWB010000001.1:0-198700 GCA_035519675.1 Myxococcaceae bacterium | reverse complement strand
ATCTCCGGTGCGGTGGGCACCTTCGCCCATCTGCCACCCTCGGTGGAGGAGCATGCCTGCCGGGTGCTGGGCCTCTCTGCCGCCCCGGCCTCGAGCCAGGTCATCCAGCGCGACCGGCACGCCGAGTACTTCGGCGCTCTGGCGCTCCTGGCCTCCAGCCTCGAGAAGTTCGCGGTGGAGATCCGCCACCTCCAGCGCACCGAGGTCCGCGAGGTGGAGGAGCCGTTCGGGGCGGGGCAGAAGGGCAGCTCGGCGATGCCGCACAAGCGCAACCCCATCCTGTCCGAGAACCTGACCGGGCTCGCACGGCTGATGCGGGGCTACGCGCTCTGCGCGCTGGAGGACGTGCCGCTGTGGCACGAGCGTGACATCTCACACTCCAGTGTCGAACGGGTCATCGGGCCGGATGCCACCGTGACGCTCGACTTCATGCTGCACCGCTTCACCGGGCTGGTGGAGCAGTTGCGGGTATCGCCCGAGCAGATGCGCAAGAATCTCGCGGCGCTCGGGGGGGTGGTGCACAGCCAGCGTGTCCTGCTCGAGCTGGCCCGCAGGGGGGTCGACCGTCAGGCCGCGTACGTCATCGTCCAGCGCAACGCGATGCGCGTGTACGAGGAGGGTCTGGATTTCCGGACCGCGCTCTCGCAGGACAAGGAGCTCGGCAAGCTCATGACGCAGGAGGAGATCGCCGCCTGCTTCTCGCTGGACGAGCACCTCCGCAACGTGGACGCCATCTTCGAGCGGGTGTTCGGGGCGGAGGCGCGCGGCGGCCCGGGGCCCGGTCTCGGTTAAGTGCGCTGACTCACCACGTCGAGGAAGGTCGTGGTCCGGCGGGTGGCGAGCACCCAGAGGCAGCGGAAGACGCAGCGGGTGCCGAACTCCCGGTAGATGAGCCCGAGGTGGCGAACCACGTCTCGATTGGTGATGACACCGCGCATCTCGCCGTGAACCTCCGGACCGACCGATGCCCCTTCGAAGCAATCGGCGGGCCAGATTTCAAAGTCCGGAGTTCCGCGGGGTTTGCTTCGCCGAGCAGGCCGTCCTGACCAAGGGTGTCCAGAACGGCGGGTCCGTTTCACCCATCTTCCCCGGCGCTTGACCCGGTGGTCGCGCAGATGGGCGAGTGTTCAGAGGTACCCGTGCATCTGTAAGTTCTTCCGGATTCGCGCCTCGACGTCGCCCACGACCGGCTTCAGGGCCGTCCCGGTGATCTCCGCGTAGGCGCCCAGGTACAGCTCCGCGGTCTTCACCCGGACGTCCTCGGGGATGACCGGGAGCGGGCCGTGACCGCTGAAGCCCTTCTCGCGAATCAGCCACTGCCGGACATTCTCCTTGTCGAGCATGGCCTGGTCCGCCCCGGCGGCGAACCGCTCGGCGTAGCTGGAGGCCCGCCAGAACCGGGAGCTGTCCGGGGTGTGCATCTCGTCGATGACGTACAGCGCGCCGCCCACCGCCCCGAACTCGTACTTGGTGTCCACCAGCAGCAGCCCGCGGGTGCGGCACCACGCCTGTCCGGCGCGGAACAGCGCCAGCGCCGACTCGCGGATGCGGGCCCACTCGCGTGCGGGCACGATGCCACGGCGGACGACCTCGGCCTCCGACAGCGGCTCGTCGTGCTCGCCCACCGGCGCCTTGGTCGACGGGGTGAGGATGGGTTCGGGGAACGGGGCGTCCTTCTTCATCTCCGGCGGGATGTCGAGGCCGTAGGCGGTGTGGGCGCCCTTCTCGACGTCACGCCAGAGGCTTCCGGTCAGGTAGCCGCGGACCACCACCTCGACTGGATAGGGCTTCGTCGCCCGGGCGACGGTGACGTTGGGATCTGGCGCGTCGAGGACGTGGTTGGGCACGACGTCCTTGGTCTTCTCGAACCAGAACTGGGCGATGCGGTTCAGCACCTCGCCCTTGAAGGGGATGGTGGTGAGGACGCGGTCGAAGGCGCTGAGCCGGTCGGTGGCGACCAGGAAGACCCGGTCGCGCTGCCGGTACACGTCGCGCACCTTGCCCCGGTAGCGCTCACCGAGGCCGTCGAGGTGGGTCTCGGCCAGGGTGTGCCCGAGCTGCTCGGAGAGGAGGGGGTCCACCAAGTCCGGGTGCCTCAGCGCGCGTCGGCCGGGGCCGCCGCGAGGTAGAGGAGGGCGGGATTCAGGCGGAGCACACCCTCGGCGTAGGCCGCGGCGTAGGGAGCGCCCGCGGCGCGCTCGACCCGGAGCGCGGCCCGTGGCCGGAGTCCCCAGCGCACTGCCAGGGAGCGGGCGACGATCTCCGCGGCCTCGCGCTCGCTGAGCCCCTGCAAGGCATCGTGGCGCTCGAGCGGCCAGCGCTCCGCGAGGGCCGCGTCCAGATTGAGGACCAGCGGCTCACCGCCGTCAGCGCCGTCGAGGAGGTCGAGCCGGCCCTCGAGCGGGGGCGCAGCGCGCACCGTCCCGTTCTGGACGAGGGGAAAGAGCGCCAGCAGCCCGTCCGGGGTGCCGTCGCCGCTCGCCCGCAGGAGGGAGCGGAACAGCTCGGCCCGCGCCTGGACGGGGAGCGCCTCGACCTGCTCGGGCGGCTCGAGCAGCACCTGGCGGACCGAAGGCTGGCTCGGGGGCGGCACACCCATGCCTACCTCGCCGCAGGCGGCGAGCAGGACGACGGGCAGGAGCAGGGAGAGACGTCTCATCGCGGGAAAGCGGTCAACCACCTTACCAACGGCCCGATTGGGGGGGAAAGTCACGAGTGGAGGGCGCCACCGGCATGTTGCTCCGTCGCCAGCTACGCGTCGTGCTGCATCAGATCCAGTCGCCCGAGAATCTTGGTGCCGTGGCCCGCCTGCTGGCCAACTTCGAGTTCCCGGTGCTCCGGCTGTCCGACCCACGACTGGAAGACCTCGCTGCCGCTCAGCGAACGGCGGTGCATGCCGAGCACGTGCTGGAGGTGGCGGAGCACACCGCGCGGCTCGAGGATGCCGTGGCAGACGCCGTCTACGTCCTTGGAACCAGCGGCCGCGACGCGTTGCGCGGCCGGGCACCCCTGCAGCCCGAGGAGGGAGTGGAGCGGCTGCGCGTGGCCGCGGCGCGGGGTCCGGTGGCGCTGGTCTTCGGGGGCGAGCGGCGGGGGCTGTCCGACGAGGAGCTGGCCCTCTGCCAGGACGTGGCCTGCATCCCGGCGCCAGGACCCCAGCCGTCGATGAACGTGGCGCAGGCCGCGGCGGTCCTCCTGTACCTCGCGTCGCGGGCGGACGGGGCGCCGACGCCCGTGGTCACTCCTGACCCGGGCGCGCCGCAGGCGCTCCGCGAGGTGCTGCGCCGGAGGATGGAGCGCGCCCTGCGTGCGGCCGACGGGCTGAATCCACAGTCGCCCCTCCCCGTGCTCGACGAGATGCTGCGGGCGCTCGATCGAGCGCAGCTCTCACGCCGGGAGGCGGAGCTCTGGGCGGCGGCCTGGAAGCAGGTGGCGCGCGCCGCGGGAGCCCCGGGCGACTAGGACGGAGGCTCCGCGCCAGGAGGACCAGCAGCGTGCTGCCTCCCACCGCCGTCCAGAACATCACGAACGACACCGTCGCCCCGTTCATCTGCAGACCCCGATCCCGCCGCCCTCGCCCTGCGGATGAGGTGACAACGGCAGCGGCGTTCTGCAACTGCAGGGGCGAAGGCTCCCTCGCTCAGCGAGCTGGGGGCGGCCAGCGCATCATCGCGGCGCCTGGAACTCCGGTCGGAGCAGCCCGAAGACGAGCAGCGCCTCCCGGGTCCCGTCCTCGTTGAGCGTCCGGTCGCGGAGCCGGCCCTCGAGTCGGAAGCCGAGCCGCTCGGCGAGCCGGATCGACGCCACGTTCCCCGGGTCGATGCGGGCCTCCATCCGGTGCAGCCCCAGCACCTCGAAGCCGTGCCGGACGAGGACCGGCAGCACCTCGCGCATCAGCCCCTGGCCCCACCGTGCGGGGGCGAGCACGTAGCCCAGCTCGGCCGACTGGTGAGGCGCGTCCCAGCGGAAGAAGCCGAGGTAGGCGAGCGCCCGGTCGGCACCTGGTTCGGTCATCACCCAGAACGCCGCCTCGCCGCGCTCGATGTCCTCGCGCATCCGCGCCACGCGGGTCTGCACCTGCTCCAGCGTCTGCACCGGGCGCCCGAGGTAACGCACCCCGGCCGCGTCGCCGTAGATGGCGAGCAGCGCCTCGGCGTCCTCCAGGCGAACCTCACGGAGCCGCGCGCGGGGGGTGTGCAGCTCCGGGAGCGGAGACATCGGGCCGGACGTCAGGCGGCGGACTCGCCGCCCTTGGTCCCGTAGGTCTCGGCCTCGTGCTTCTCGCACAGACCGTGGCGCACGGCCTTCAGCCGGCAGTCGGCCTTGCTACACGTTCGGTACCGGCTGTGCGGCAGCTCGCCCTGGCGCCACTTCTTGAAGTGGAAGTAGCAGTAGCCCTTCGCGCGGTAGGGGCGCTTGCACCCCTCCACGCTGCAGGCGTTCTCCGGGCTGCCCTTGGCGGTGCGGGCCCAGCCCTTCTTCTTGGCGGTGGTGGTGGCAGGCATTCGCCGCTCCATAGCGGGACGGTGGCGGGCGCTGCAAGCAGGGGTGGACGAAAGGGTTGACACCGCCGGGGGCGGGCGGCACATCCGCCCCCCGCCCACGAATGCCAGCGGTCGATCCACAGCGGGCCATCGCCGAGGAGGAGGCACTCCTGGAGCGCGTCCGGACCGCGCTGGGCTCGGCGCACTCCCGTCGGGCCCGCGCCGCAGGACCCAGCCGGGAGACGCTCCAGACGCTCCGCGAGGACGCGGCCTCCGCCCGCGAGGAGGACGCCGCCCCGCTCCTCCACGAGCTGGCCGTCCAGCACCAGCTCGGCGGCCGTGCGCCTCCGGTGCTCCCGGACCCCGCCTCCCCTTACGTCGCGCACCTGGCCATCAACGAGGCCGGTCGCCGGCGGGACTACCTGCTCGGCCACGCCACCTTCGTCGACCCCGAGGCGGACGTGTGGGTGGTGGACTGGCGGGTCGCGCCCGTTGCCCAGCTGTTCTACCGCTACCGTGAGGGCGATCCGTTCGAGGAGTCGTTCCCCGGCCGCGAGGCGAGCGGGGTGGTGGAGGTCCGGCGCGTCCTGGTCGTGCACCGGGGCCGCCTCCTGCAGATCCTCGGCGAGGGCTTCCAGGCCCGCCGGCGGCCGGACGGGAGCTGGGCCATCGGCGGCAGCGAGGGGCTCGCCGCCGGCGGAGCAGGCACCGCGCCGCGGGCCGGCCACCTCGGTCTCGGGGTCGGCGCCGAGGAGCGAGGCACACGGGCCGACGTCACCGCGCTCCTCGATGCCGACCAGTACGCGGCGGTGCGCGCCCCGGCCGACGAGCCGCTGGTGGTCCTCGGCAGCGCCGGCAGCGGGAAGACCACCGTGGCCCTCCACCGGCTGGCACGCCTCGCCGCCGCAGAGCCGGAGCGGGTCCCGCTCGGGAGGGCGCGGGTCGTCGTCCCCGAGGAGGGGCTGGCGCGGCTGTCGGCCCGGCTGCTGGCGCCGCTCGGCGGCGGTGCAGCGCGGGTCCAGACGCTCGACGCGGCGTTCCTCGAGCTCGGGCGGCGGGTCTTCGGCCCGCTGCCGCGCATCGTCGACGACCCCCCGGCGCTGGTGATTGCGCTGAAGCGCCATCCCGCGCTCCACGATGCGCTCCGGGAGCGGCTCGGCCGCCGGCGCACCACCGGCGTCCCGAGCTGGAAGCGGCTCCGCCGCGAGCTGTCCCTCCCGCTCACCGACCGCACCTTTCTCCACGGCGTCGTCGCCCGCGCCGGAGGCACCTTGCCGCGGACCGTGGTCGAGGACACGGTGCGGCACACGATGCGTCAGCTGGCGGACCCCACCAGCCGGTTCCTCGCCTCCATCACCGACGAGTCCCGGAAGGAGGCGGTGGACGGGCGCCCGGTCGACGAGGGCACCGAGGACGCGCTGGCCGGGACGCTCGACGTCGAGGACCTGCCGCTGCTGCTGGCCCTCGCCGCCTGGCGCGGCCAGCTCTCCTTGCCCGAGGCCTCTCATCTGGTGCTCGACGAGGCCGAGGACTTCTCGCTCTTCGACCTGGAGACCCTGGCCAGCCTGCTGCGCGGCACCCGCTCGGTCACGGTGGCCGGGGACGAGGCGCAGCAGACCTCGCCGAGCTTCGCCGGGTGGGACCGCGCGCTGCAGACCCTGGGAGCGACCGGAGCGGCCCGGGTCCGGCTTCCGGTCTCGTACCGCTGCCCCAGGCCCATCGCCGACCTGGCCAGGGCCATCCTCGGTCCACTCGCCCCGCCGCAGCCGGTCCGCGCCGCGCGCGACGGAGCGCCGGTGGGCCGCTTCTCCTTCCCGGGCGAGCCCCAGGCACACCTCTTCCTCGCCGGCGCGCTGCGCGAGCTGCTCGACGCCGAGCCCCACGCCGCGGTGGCGGTCATCTGTCACGACACGGCCACCGCACGGCGGCTCGCCGGCGTCGTCGCCGAGCTTCCCTCCAGCCGACTGGTGCTCGACGGCCGGTTCAGCTTCGAGCCCGGCCTCGACGTCACCGATGTGGACAGCGTGAAGGGCCTGGAGTGGGACTACGTGGTGGTCCCGGACGCGGTGGAGTCCGCGTGGCCGCTCTCGGACGACGGGCGGAGGCGGCTGCACGTCGCGGTCACTCGCGCCTCGTGGCAGCTGTGGCTCGTGTCGCCCGGCACTTCCACCCGCCTCCTTCCGGCGGAGTGAAGGTCAGAGCGGGACCGCGGCTGGCGGCCATCGAGCGGCGCTTCAAGGCGCGGGGGCGCCGTCCATGCCGCTGCCCGCGCTGGCCGCCGCCGGTGTGGTGGGCGGGAGCGTGCCGTGCGGAGACACGGTGGCAAGGGCGGGCATGGAGATCGGTGTGATGGCGACCAGGACCGGATGCCCGGCGCGGGTCACCCGCACGCGGAGCGGGCTCCCGGGCCCGGCCTGTGCCACCTTCCACCGGAGCGCCTGGGCCCGCTGGACCGGGGTCCGGTTCACCTCGAGGATGATGTCACCCGCCCGGAGCCCGGCACGCTGCGCGGGGCTGTCGGCCACGACGTCCGAGACCATGACTCCGCTGTAGCTCGGGCGTCCGAAGCTCTTCGCGATCTCCGGCGTCAGGTCCACGACGGAGAGCCCGAGCCAGCCGCGCCGCACCCGTCCGTGCAGCCGGAGCTCGTCGACCACCGCGCGCGCCACGTCCACCGGGATGGCGAAGCCGATGCCCTGGCCGCTGGTGTTCACCGCGTTGGCGATGCCCACCACCTTGCCATCGATGCCCAGCACCGGGCCGCCCGAGTTGCCGGGATTGATGGCGGCGTCGGTCTGGATGAAGTCGACGAAGCTGGTGCGCGAGCCGGGGATGATGTCGGTGCGCCCCTTGGCGCTCACCACGCCCACCGAGACCGATCGTTCGAGCCCGTAGGGACTGCCGATGACCACCACCCAGTCGGCGATCTCCACGTCCTCTGCGCTGCCGAGCGAGAGGCTGGGAAGGCGGCGATTCGTCTCCAGCTTCAGCAGCGCGCAGTCGGTCAGAGCGTCGGAGCCCACCAGGGTGGCTGAAACCTCCTCGGGCCAGCCGCGGTTGTCGAGCAGGGTGACGGTGAGGCTCACCGCGTCGTCCACCACGTGCGCCGCGGTCAGCACGTACCCGTCGGGCGAGATGATGAAGCCCGAGCCGATGCCCTTCTGCGGCCCGCCGGAGGGGTCGGGAACTTCCTGGGTGGTGATGGAGACGACGGCCGGAATCGCGGCGCGCGCCACCTGGACCAGGGTCGATCGCTCCGACCAGACCCGTCGCTGCTTCGCCTCATGCCCTGGCGGCCGCGCGTGCGCTGGTACCGCCGCCACCAGCCCGCACGCGGTCACCCACACCGCCCACGCCCGAACCATCGCCTGCCCCCGACCGCCGCCCCGCCGACAAACGTAGGGTGCGCTGGGTGCTGGCGGTAGTCCCGAGTGTTCAGCGGGCGCTGCGCTTGGCGATGATCCGGTCGAGCGCGGCGCGATCCGCGTCGCTGTGCCGCTCCCTGGGCTTCTGCGGCTGTCCCAGCGCGCCACGCGCGCGGTCCACCGCCTCGTCGGCGTGCTCTCGGAGCCAGTCGCCCGCCTCGCTCGTCGCCCACGCCGCACGGGCGGCTGACAGCGGCGTCTTGCCGCCGACCTCCACCGTCGCCAGCGCGATGCCCAGGCCCACCGCCCCCACCGTCCACACGCAGGACCGAACCAAGCCCATCGGAACCTCCGGGCATCTGTCTTACATCGACGTACTTGAGCCCACAATTTCCAGGACACCGACCCTTCAGGGGGTGAGACTTCAGCGGGCTCCGCTTCGTTTCTGGAGGAACTCCGGCGGGTTGACGCACCACTGTGGCGGGGGGCTTCCCCCCGCCCGGCGAATCGGGCAGTGACAGCCCGCCCGTGACCCCGGAACAGGCCTTCGCCGCAGCCACCGAACGGGCCCGAGCGCTGGGGCCTCCGCCGCCCGGCCCGGGCCCTCTGGACGCCTTCCGCGGCGAGAGCACCGAGTGGCTCGCCCGCATCCCCGAACCGCCGCTCTACCCACGCGCGGGGGATCCCGCACGCGCCGAGGCGGCGCAGCTACTCGACGAGGGCATCGGGCTGCTCGGTCGCGGCTGGGCCCTCCAGCGGGCTTCCCGCCTCGAGGAGGCCGATGAGCCGCTGGTTGGCGCGGTCCAGGCGCATGCCGAGGCGCTGGCCGCCACCACCGAGGGCCGCATCGCGCAGGCGGAGGAGGCCTGGGCCCGTGCCAGCCTCCTCGAACGGGAGAGCCGCACCCGCCGCCGGGCGTGGGTCCGGGAGGACGAGCTGGAACGTCCGGTGTGGGACCCCAGGACGCGCCTCTCCCGCTACGATCCACGGCCGGCGCCGACGGTCCGTGCCCGCATCGCCTGCGCCCACCCTGGCTGCCGGGCGGAGCAGGAGATCAGCTTCCCGCCGACCTACGCGCTGCACGCCTTCTCTTGCGTTGCGTGCCGGCAACCGTTCTCCGCCTACCTGGCCGAGTCGCGCGAGGTGCGCGTCACGGCCGCTCCGTTCGGACGCCGGCTCTCGTTCCGGCTCGAGCCACTCGGTGGGGGTGGCTCGCGGGTCGAGTTCGACGACGGGTCGCCCGAGCCGCTCCACGCCGCACGCGGGGACCTCCTCGCCTTCCTCTACACCGAAGGGCCGGTGCTCCGGGGCGTCACCAACCTCTCCTCGGGCCGGACGCTCTGGCGGCGCCGGACCGGTCCCTGCTGGATCGCCACCCAGGCCTACGGCGAAGGTGCGCCGGAGCTGGACGTCCTCCGCTGGTGGCGCGACGAGGTCCTGCTGCCAACGAGGATGGGCCGGGCCGCCGTCGCGTGTTACGACCGCTGCTCACCCTGGATGGTGCGGTGGCTCGCCCATCGGCCCCGCACCCGGAGCTGGGTGCGGCGGAGGCTGGACGCGCTGGTGCGGAGGATCGCGTGACGACCGAAGGTGGACCGGAGGAGACCGCGGGCGAGCTGGCCGGGGCCTCTCCCCGCCGCTTCCCGGTGCTCCCGGTGGCGCTGCTCGCGCTGGGCATCGCCGGGCTGCTCTGGTCCGGCATCCAGGAGGCGCACAGCTCCCGGCCGGCGCAGTCCGGGCAGCGGTCTGCCCCACCGTTCCACCTGGAGAAGTTCGGGGGCGGGTCGGTCAGCTCCTCCGAGCTGCGGGGCAAGGTGGTGATGCTCGACTTCTGGGCGACGTGGTGCGGGCCGTGCATCGCCGAGATGCCCACTCTGCTGAAGTTGGCCACCGAGTACGAGCCGCGGGGGGTGGTGTTCCTCGCCGCCAGCCGCGACGACCCGAGCGTCGCCAAGGTGCAGGTGGGGATGTTCATCGACCAGCGCGTGCCGTCGCTCGCCCGCTACGCCGCCTTCGCCGACGACGGGACCGCGGACGCCTACGCGGTCTCGGCCATCCCCACCATGGTGCTCATCGACCGCAAGGGTCAGCTCCACGCCAGCTATCTGGGCGCCGCCAGCGAGCGGACCTGGCGCGCGCGCATCGAGGAGCTGCTGGCCCGGGACTGAGCATGAACGGGCCGCGGGAGGCTAGCAGGGCGTTGAAAAAGGCCGCTGCGGGATCGACATCCCGCAAGCGGTCATGATCTCGTGGGCCCGGGAGGCCCTGATGCGCGGCGAGGTCACGAAGCAGACGTCGATGTTGAGCCTGAGGACGCCGGCGGACCGAGTGCCGTCGGACCACCCGCTCCGGCGGGTGAAGGACCTCGCGGACGGTGCCCTGGCGGCGCTCTCGTCGACGTTCGACGCGATGTACAGCAAGGTCGGTCGACCCTCGATTCCGCCCGAGCGGCTGCTGAAGGGCATGCTGCTCATGGCGCTGTACTCGGTCCGGAGCGAGCGACTGCTCTGCGAGCAGCTCGATTACAACCTGCTCTTCCGGTGGTTCCTCGACATGGAGATGGAGGAGCCGAGCCCGGACCACAGCACCTTCTCGGCGAACCGGGACCGGTTGCTCGAGCACGAGGTGGCAGGCCGCTTCTTTGCGGCCGTCGTCGAGCAGGCCCGGAAGGCGAAGCTGATGAGCGACGAGCACTTCTCGGTGGACGGCACGCTCATCGACGCCTGGGCGTCGCTGAAGAGCTTCCGCCCGAAGGGCGAGGGGAAGCAGAAGCCGCCGGACGACCCAGGGAACCCCACCGTCAACTTCCATGGTGAGAAGCGCAGCAACGAGACGCACGAGTCGAAGACGGACCCGGAGGCGCTCCTCGCGAGGAAGGGCGACCGCCGAGAAGCACGGCTGTCGTACTCGGCAAATGCGCTGATGGAGAATCGGAACGGGCTCCTCGTGGACCTCGTCGTCGAGCCCGCCGATGGCTTCGCCGAGCGCCGCTCGGCACTCACGATGCTGGCTCGGCTGAAGGAGCGACGGCCTGGCCGAGTCACGCTCGGCGCCGACAAGGGCTACGACGTGGCGAGCTTCGTCGCAGGCTGTCGCGAGCTCGACGTCACGCCGCACGTGGCACAAACGTCGGACACGCGGCGGAGGTCGGCTGTCGACGGGCGCACCGCGCGACATCCCGGGTACGCCATCAGCCAGCGAGCCCGGAAGCGGATCGAGGAAGTCTTCGGGTGGATGAAGACCATCGGTGGCTTCCGCAGGACGAGGCACCGAGGCCGAGCGAGGACGCAGCTCTCGGCGCACATCGTCGGCGCCGCCTACAACCTCCTCCGCATGGCCCGGCTGCACCCGGCGTAGCCGGGGACGGTCGGAACGGCGAAGAAGGCGTCGACCTCGGGGCAGCAAAGCCTCGCCGACCCCTCAAGTCGGTGGCCGCCGGAGCCGTCCGGCGGCTTTCCTCAACACCCTGCTAGTGCGCCGACACCCGCGTCCCGCCGGTGATCATCTGCCGTATCTCCGGCTCGAAGAAGTGGTACGGGTGCACGGTCTCGGGACGGGTCACCTCCTCCAGCTTCCTGCGCAGCGCCTCGGGCAGCTCGAACGACAGCGCGGCGAGGTTGTCGTCCAGCTGCGAGGGCTTGCTGGCCCCGATGATGGTCGAGGCCACGCCGGGACGGTGCGCCACCCAGTTGAGCGCCACCTGCGCCGGCGACCGGCCAACCTCGGCCGCCACCGCGACCAGCACCTCGACGATCTGCCAATTCCGGTCGGTGAAGAGCTTCAGGAAGCCGGGATTCTTCGACTGCTGCAGGGCCCCGAGCCGGCCCTGGCCCTCCAGCGACCGGTCCCGCCGGTACTTCCCGCTGAGCATGCCGCTCGCCAGCGGGCTCCAGGGGCAGATGCCCACGCCCAGCGCCAGCGCCGCGGGGACGTGCTCGCGCTCGATGTTGCGCTCCACCAGCGAGTACTCGAGCTGCAGCGCGCAGATCGGCTCCCAGCCGCGGAACTCGGCGATGGTCTGGGCGCGGGCCAGGTACCACGCCGGCACGTCCGAGAGGCCCACCGCGCGGATCTTCCCCGAGCGCACCAGGGCATCGAGCGTGGACAGCACCTCCTCCATCGGGGTGAGGCCGTCCCAGGCGTGCATCCAGTACAGGTCGATGCAGTCGGTCTGGAGCCGCCGGAGCGACCCCTCCAGCGCGCGCTGGATGTTCTTCCGTCCGTTGCCGCCGGCGTTGGGGTTCCCTGGCTCGGCGCCGAAGGTGAACTTCGTCGCCAGCACCACCCGGTCCCGGTTGCCCCGGTCACGGATGAACTTCCCCACCAGGGTCTCGCTGGTTCCCCCGGTGTAGCCGTCCGCGGTGTCGACGAAGTTCCCCCCGGCGTCGAAGTAACGGTCGAAGATCTCCCGGGCCGCCGACTCCGGCGAGCCCCAGCCCCACTCGGTGCCGAAGGTCATCGTTCCCAGGCAGAGGCGGGACACGCGCAGGCCACTGCGGCCGAGGAGCAGGTAGTCGTCGAGGCGGGGCGGGGCGGCGTCGGGCATGGGAGACCTCCAGGGGCAGCATCACTTCGACGGCTTGCCGGTGGCCTCATCCTCGAGCAGCCGGAACTCGACCCGCCGGTTCTTGGCCCGGCCCAGCGCGGTGCTGTTGTCGGCGATGGGGCGCTCGAATCCGTACCCGGCGCTCACCAGACGCTTTCGAGCGATGCCGTGCTCGACGAGGTACTCGACCACCGACGCCGCGCGCCGGCGGGAGAGGTCGAGGTTGTAGGGCGCGGTTCCCCGGTTGTCGGTGTGGCCCTCCACCCGGACGTGCTTCAGCTGCGGGTTCTTGGTGAGCACTCCCACCACCTCGTCGAGGAGCGGGAACGACTCGGGCTTGATGATCGCCTTGTCGGTGTCGAAGTGGACGCTGCCGTTGAGCCGGACCCGGTCGGACTCGAGCGTGACCAGCGGACCGGCCACCGGGCACCCGTCGTTCTCCGCGGGCCCCGGCTGGTCAGGGCACTTGTCCTCGGGGTCGGGGATGCCGTCCAGGTCCCGGTCGGGGCAGCCATCGAGCTCGCGGGTGCCCGGCTCGCGCGGGCAGCGGTCGTCGACGTTGGGGATGCCGTCCTTGTCCCAGTCTAGGTCGGGGCAGCCGTCGGGTCCGTCGCCGGGCTCGTCCGGGCAGCGGTCGAGCTCGTCCGGGACCCCGTCGTGGTCGCGGTCCTTCTTCGGAGGCTCGGGCTCGAACTCGAAGCGCACCGAGGCGAGCATCCGGAACGCCTCGCGGCCGTAGCCGGCGGTGGTGGAGAACCCACGCCCCATGGCGATCTCCCCGCCCCAGTGCTTGCCGAACACCGTCCGCGCCCCGATCAGGAACTCCCAGGGCGTGCTCGCCGAGGCGCTGCTGGTGCCCACGTTTCCGGCGAACGGCTGAGAGAGCGGGGTGGAGAAGGTGGTCTCGGCGATGAGCTCGGGACGCCGGAAGACGTTGCCGGTGGGCAGGGTCCAGACGACCGCGCCGCCGCCGGTCAGCTCGTTCTCGACGATCAGCTGGAGGTACCTCGCCGTGCTCCGGTAGCGGAGTCCGAGGTTGAGAAGGAGGCGCACCGGCCCGAGGGCGGCCTCGAGGTTGGCGCGCGGGGCGAAGATGAAGTCCCGGCCGCCGAGGAAGCTGTCCGCGCTGCCGGTGGGAAAGCGCAGCTCGGGGACGAGGGCGAGGTCGATCGGCAACTTCCAGCTCGCCGGGGTGAAGAGGCGCGGGACCAACCGGAGATCCCCGAGCCCGCCGGAGACGCTGGTGAACGCCGGGCCGCCGAGCTGCAGCTCGCTGGCGATCGCCTGGAAGTTGTCTCCCTGGGCGAAGGTGACCTGGAGGTCGCCTCCGAGCTCCAGGAACGGCAGCACGGTCCACGCGCCGAGCAGGTGTCCGTCCACTCGCCAGGGGATGAAGTTGCCCTTCTTCTGATCGCCGTCCCGGTA
Organism: Myxococcaceae bacterium; assembly: GCA_035519675.1. Taxonomy (GTDB): domain Bacteria; phylum Myxococcota; class Myxococcia; order Myxococcales; family Myxococcaceae; genus RPRB01. The sequence goes on along the minus strand of DATIWB010000001.1, from coordinate 184,880 downwards.
GGCGAGGATCTGCACGTTCCAGTCGAACAGCAGCTCGCCGTGCCAGCTGCCGGCCGGGGCAGCGCGCGCGCCCTCGACGACGAACGCCGACGACGACAGCGGCGTGGCCTTCTGCGGAACGGCGTCGAACCCGCGAACGTAGGGGTCGGGAAGCTGGGCAGCCGCGGGCGCCGCCACCAGGGTAGCGACGAGACCGGCCGTGAGCGCGGCGCCCCTCATCCAGGACCAAGGGTTACCGCAACTCGGCGCACTTCCGGAAAAAACGGCCACTTGCGAGGTGGGCGTCACACCCACCTCCGGTTGACCCCGGCGGGCGAGCGGTTAGTGTGAGTGGTGCTGAAGGGGGCGCCCTGGTTTCGACGGGGGCACAGAAGCCCTTGGACGCGTGCCGAGTGGGCCTGTCACTCGTAAATCACGAAGGCAACGACACAAAAGCCAACGACAACGTTGAGCTCGCGCTGGCTGCTTAAACAGTCCTAGTGCGCGGTCATCCGGGTCTCGGCCCGTGGGCTCGGGGATGACCGTCAGAATGCGGGCTGGCCGTCCGGGAGGGCCCGGACCCTGGACGGCGAGAGTGTTCCGGGATGGGGTGGTTGGAAGGGCGTCCGTGCCCGTCCTCCGCCCGACTAGAAATCGCGGACTACGCACGTAGGGTCTCAGGGCGGAAGGCTTCCGGACGCGGGTTCGATTCCCGCCGCCTCCATGGCTGTTCTTCGGGTGAACCCTCGAAACTGCTCGAGGTCGGTCACCCGAGCTGCGCCTCGAGCCCGACGCCCTCGTCCCGGACCTCGCCGCCTGGCAGCTGCCCTACCTGCCCATCCGCGAGGACGGGTTCATGGGGAACCGCTCCCGTGTGGGTCTGCGAGGTTCTCTCGTCCGTCACGCGCGAGCACGACTGGGAACGGAAGGCCCCGGCGTACTTCCGGCACGGCGTCGAGCATGTCTGGATGCTCGACCCCTCCACGAAGCAGCTGCACGTCCTCGGGCCGCAGAGCCTGGACACGCACGCGGGCACGGCGACGGTGCAGCTGCCACCGTTGGAGGTGCCCGTGGATCTGAGCCTCCTGTGGCGGCGGGTGTCCGGACGCGAGGGCTGAACGGACACGACGGGCTCGTCCTGCTGCTTTGGAGAGAACGGGGAGGGGCTGGGGGATTCCTCTCTACGGTGCTGTGGGCTTGATCCGGTCCGGTGGACACTTTCCGAGAGGCGGATACTGTGTCTGACCTCCCCCCGGCTCGATGGTCCGCATCCCGGCGTACTTCTTCTTCCAGGTGTAGAAGGGGCGCTCGCTGATCCCCATCTTCCGGCACAGCTCAGCCGCCGGCGTCCCCTGGTCGACCTGGCGGATGGCGTAGGCGATCTGCTCTTCGGTGAATCGCGATTTGCGCATCGGCGTCCTTCCTCTCCAGCAAGGCTCAACCGAGCGAAATCCTCAAGTCGACTTCCGTACAGGTTTGGGAGACGGTCACGAGAGGGCAGTGGCGTAGTCAGACTGTCCACGAGATCGGATCAAGCCGACTCCGGTCCAGCCAACCTTGGCTCCCCCGATGCACTCCGCCGACGTGCGACGCGGAGGAGAGTCGGGGGGCGCAGCCCGTGCACTGCCCTCCGGGCTCAGCGCAGGCGTTGCGGGCCGAGGAATGCTCCAAACGCTCGATGCGCTCCCGTTCGTCACGTTGTTCACGAAGTTAGGACGGCCACCTGCGTCCGTCGGAAGGCCGTCCAGAGCCGGCCTCTCCCACTCTGCCCTTTCGTCTTTGACTTGCTGCTGCTCTCACTCCGCCTTCCCACATGAACACGCACTGCGCTGCCTCCCGGCGCTCCGGAGATCGCGGCAGTTTCAAGCACGAAAGATGCAAGAAATTTCAGAAAGGCTTGGCTGCGGCTGTCCGGGCGGCAACCTGTAGGCGGGGAGCCTCGGACGTGATGACTAAACTCGCCCACGGGACGTGCTGGAGACGAATGGTTCGCGGTTGGGATCGGCGCCCGATCCTCCTTCCGCGCTTCGCGTTCGTGGTCGGCCTGGCATTGCTGAGCTCCATCGACTGTTCGAAAGCTTCCGATCTCTGGATTGATTCCGAGTCGTCAGGATTGCTGCACGAGCAGACCCTGGTGGTGATCGATGCAGTCGCTTCTCTTCCCGAGTGCAGCGCACTTCGCCAAGGCGGGTCGATCACCTGGACCATCAAGTGGATCCTGGACTGCCGGCCTGGAGCGGGGCCGGCCAAAGGTTGCACCTGGCTCGGTCCACCTCCTCGCATCGAGTTACTCTACGGTGCCGCCTGGGTGATTCCCGGTGAGATCTCCACACTGGCGCATGAGCTGTGTCATGCCTGTGGGTACACCGAGGAGTTCGAAGCCGATGCCTGCTCCGAGCGCGCGCGAGTGAACTACCACGACCCGGCGCCCTCCGGCTGAGGACGGGAGGCGAAGGATGCAACTGGTCGGGACTACCCCTCGAATCCTCGCAGTGCTCGGGCTCTTTGCCTGCGGGACACCAGTGCCGGCTCCGACCGCCACGCCCTGGCGCTCCGTTGCGTCAATGCACGAGGCGCGGTTCTTCCACACGGCGACTATGCTGTCGGACGGGCGCGTCTTGGTGACGGGTGGAATCCTCACCCTCCCGGTAAGCGATGTCCCCGTCTTGGACGCGCTCCCCTCCGCGGAACTCTACGACCCAGCGAGCAACTCGTGGAAGCTCCTTCCTGAGATGACAACACCGCGGAACCTGCACCAGGCCTTTCTGCTCCGGGATGGGCGCGTGCTCGTCGGGGGAGGCTGCCGAGGTCTCGAGTTCACGCAGAGGCATGGGACCTGGATCATCGGCATTCCGGAGCGAACGGCCGAGATCTATGACCCGAGGACGAACTCATGGTCGTCCGCGGGAACCTTCACCCATCCCCCCGGAGCCATCACCCTGCTTCCGGACGGGCGGGTCCTCGCGGCCGGAAGCGCCGAGAATGCGATGGGACCCTTCGGCACCGAATCGGAGCTGCTCGATCCAACCACCAGACTCACCGAGAGCACCGGGAGCATGCCGGCCGGCGCGTGGCTCGAAGACTTGGTCCCGCTGCCCTCCGGAGAGATCCTCTCCGTGGGCGGATATCGAGCGGTGGGCAGCGGGGCCGACATCAACCTCACCACCCAGCTCTACCAGCCCTCGTCCGGGACGTGGCGCGAGGTGGGCAAGTTCCCCGTCCCGCGAGTGTGGAGCGCGGTTGCCGGGCTTCCGGGCGGCGACGTGCTCCGGGCGGGCGGCTGCGTGAATCAGGTCCCCGTCTGTACGCAGGAGCCAGTTCCGCTGGCCTGGCGGTACCACCATGAGGAGGAGGTCTGGGAACCGACGACGTCGATGCTCCATCCACGCCTCGCGGCCTCGCCGGTTGCCATCGGGGGCAAGGTGATGCTGGCGGGGGGCAACGACGTGTGGCGTCCGACCGATGGAGGTACCGCCGACTATTATCGAGCCCCGGAGGCGGAGATCTTCGATCCCGAGCACGAGACGTGGGCCTCCGCCGGCCTGATGCCGCACTATCTCCTTGGAGGTGCAGCCGCAGTCGTATTGCCGTCAGGAGAGGTGCTCCTCACCGGCGGCTTCATTGAGTACCCGGCTGGATTTTTCAAGGCGATCAACGCAGCTCAGCGGTGGACGCCACCGGCAAGCCAGCCCTGACTTCGCCCCCCGCTTCTGCTGTCCAACGACTCAGTTCGTTCCGGGTCTGCGGCGCCATTCGTCTGCTCTGATGCCGGGGCAGTCTCTCCGGGCCGTCACCGATCCAGACGCAGGCGACTCCCGCCAGCACAGCCGCCCGGGCTCCGCAGCGCCCGCCACCGGGCACCTCCGCAAGTGCCGTGCTCACCGAGTCGGCCTCGCCAGGGGCCGCTACTTCCGTACTACACGTGGTGCCGCCGAACGCGTGCCCGTGCGCGCTCTGGGGCCAGCAACCGGGCGCTGTTGCGGGCTTCTGCGCGCACGTGCTCACCGAAGAGGCTTCGCCAGCACGGCTTCGATTCCCGCCGCCTCCACAACGAAGTCGAGCGGTTGCCGCGCATTTGGGGCGGCAATCGCTATCCATTCGCTACGCGGCAGGACTCGCCCCGAACGGCAACGCCAGGGAGTTGGGCATCAGTTCCGCACGTGCTTGTCCAGAAAGGCAAACACATCGGGTTCCCAAGTGCTCATGCCGAGATGGAGGAAGTCGTGCCCGTCGTTCACGGTGTGCCCGATGGGTGGGTAGATCTTCAATCGGTGCGTCTTGCCGAGTTGCTCGAGTCTCAGGTCCAGCGCTTTGCCGGACGAAAGTGAATAGTCATTCTCCGCGTAAATGAAGAAGATCGGCGCAGCGATTCGGGGAAGCGCGGCCAGGAGTCGCTGGCGCAATTCCGGAGAGCGGTCGAAGCTGTAGCCCGCTGCAGAGAAGAGCACGATTGCGCGCAGGTCAGGTTCTCGCTCCGCCATGAGTACGGTGAGCGAGCCTCCAAACGAGTGGCCGATCACGCCGATGTTGCGCGCACTCACCCCAGGGAGCACACGTAAGAAGTTGAGCGCCGCGAGGGCGTCCCTCATTTCCCGGCCTTCCAACAACCCCAACTGCAGCGCGTTGCGGGCGTCCTGCCCGTGTGCGGCTGATTCTCTGTTCATCAGATCGAAGGCGCTGGGCCCTTGGTCGGTGGAAGGCCCGACACCGCGCCGGAATGGATAGAGGAACACGTAGCCATGACGGGCGAAGAGCGGTCCGAGTTTCTCGGGATTCCCCTCGTAGGGTCCGAGCCGTTTCAGATCTTCCGCCGTCCGGCCACTGCCGTGATTGAGCAAGATGGCGGGGAACGGTTCCGAGCCCTGCGGGCGAAACACAAGCGCATGGAGCGCAATGGGACCGTTGTGGATGACGACAGTCTCAGACCCGCCCGGTGCTGGGGACTCCGCCCTGGCGAGCGCGGACGCGAGAAAGAGCGATGCCGAGATCAGCGCGTGCGGCTTTGGCATCGGACCGGCGATGAACGGGATGGGCCACAAGTCGCTGAGCACGACGATGCGGTACATCCACCTGGCGTCGGAGTTCAAGCGGAAGGCCATCGAAGTCCTAGAGCGCGGGTCTCCGGTAGGCCGATCAACGCGGTCCGCTCACCGGCGGCGCCTTGGCCGCTGCCTCCTCGTAGCGTCGATAGAGGTCGAGTGAGAACCGGGACAGGGCTCCCGGCTCGTCGCGCAGGCGGTACAGCGTGCCCTTGGAGAGCTCCGAGCTGGGCGGCTGGATGATGCGGTAGTACCCCGAGGTACGGAGGAAGGCGTCACGGACGAGTCCAGGGGCCGGAGCCGGGAGCTGGAAGTCAAGGGTCACGAACGTGCCGCGCTTGGGCAGGACCTGGTACTTCCCGTCGGGGGACGCAAGGGCCGCTCGGGCGTCGGTCCCGTCCGACTGGATGGCGCGGCTGGGCGCGAGCCGTGCCGAGCGAACCTCACCCGACTGGACGGTGCCGAGCGCGACGCGGTCCACCTGCCAGAAGCCCACGCCGCTGCTCAGACGGACCCGGACCACCTGACCCTCGACAGGAGGCATGGGCACGGCGAGATGCCGGAGCGAGACCGGGCCCACGGTGGGCACCACCGCCACTCGCTCCCAGCGACCGGCCTTCTCCACCTCGACCCGTAGATCCACGCCCTCTCGCTCGCGCCACTCGAGCGTCGGTTCCCGCGCCTCTGGCCGGTCGGCCTGATCGAGGTATGGCTCGATCCGGTCGCCCAAAAGGGCGAAGAACCGACCCATGACCAGGTCGAGCCATGCGGTGTTTCCTGCGTCCAGCTCGAGCGCCAACGGGGCGTCGCCAGCCGGACGGGTGAACGACAGCACGAGACCCTCGCGCTGCGGCGGATCGCGCCGGTGTGAGGCCGCCGAGAGGTCCGTGACCCAGAGCCGGGCGTCCCGATCGCGGACGAGGCTCGCGACGTCGGCTCCATCGAGATCCACGGCCGACAGCGACGGAGACGGCGGACCGAGGAGAAGAAGCCCGGCCTCGTGGGTCGCGACCGCGCGCTGCTCCGGGCGGCGGTCGACTAGGACGAGCTCCGCCAGATCCGTGAACTGGACCTCCTGGGCCTCGTTGGAAAGGGTCACCGATGCCCGGGCTCCCAGAGAGGGGAGCGGCATCAGGTCGTCACGCTGCACGGCCCGCGAGGTCGCACCGGAGTAGGACTCGCCGACGAGCTTCGGCCCATCTCCGGTGTCGACGTAGACGAACGGACAGGACGTCTTGGTGAGCGCGACGACCAGCGCGGCGATGCCCGCGATGATGATGACCACCCCAAGTACGAGGATGACCGTGCGCCAGCCGCTGAAGCTCCACACCTCTACCTGCTGAACCTGACGCAGGTCCACCGTGATCACCGACGGCTTCCCTTCCTCGTCCGTCTTGGGGCGAGTACCGCGGACACCGGTGGCCGGGTCGTAGCTCTCCTCCTCGATCTCGGTCCCCGTCACGTTGGGGAACGACAGTGAGTCGACCGTGAGGACCACCCGCTCGCCGCTTGCGCGCGTGATCCGGATCCGCGTCTTCGGGTCGATGGTCCTTCCCGACTCGAGCTGGGTCAGCGGCACGACCTCCCAGGTCGAGCAGGCAGAGACGAAGGCGATCAGGGTGAGGATCGTGACCACCCGGTACCATCGGCGCCGCACCGGCGCGTGATGGCCCGGGCTCTTCCAGGCAAGATTCAGGAGATTCATGACCGGTGACCTCGGTCTTCAGGGGAGATCGAACGGCGAGTTGCCCGTGCTAGCGTGACCATCGACGGCTCCTCGCCGATCCGAAGGCCCGCCCTTCGCGGCGGGTGGCGGTCCGCCGGAGCGAGGAGCCGCGGGCAACGGGGCACATGCACCTCGCGCTGGTGACCGTGGGTTCGCTCGGGGACGTCGCTCCGATCTTCGCCCTCGGCCTCAAGCGCGCCGGGCACACCGTGCGCATCCTCGCCCACGAGTCCTTCTCGCCCATGGCGAGCAGGCTCGGTCTCGACCTGGCTCCGACCAGGGCGGCCGATCCGCGAGCGCTGCTCGCCTCGGAGCGGTTCAGGGATGCGTTTCGCGCCGCGGACCCCTTCCGGGCCTGGCGCCGGTTCGGCGCGATCGCCGAGGAGACCGCCCGGGCGGTGTTCGCTGACGCGCTGGCCGCCTGTGAGGGCGCCGACGCTGTGGGCTGCTCCGGGCTGGGCGCCTTCCCGGGGTACGCCGCCGCGGCCAGGCTCGGGATCCCCCACTTCGGCGCCCACCTGATTCCCATCGGGCCCACCTCCGAGTTCCCCGACCCGCTTCTCCCTCAGGGCCTCGCGTGGCTGCCCGGTTACAACTGGACCTCGCACGCGCTCGCGGCCTGGCTGGTGTGGCGCTCGATCCGGCCAATGGCGGATCGGGCGATGGCGAGTACCGGCGCGGGCCGCTTCCCGCCCCTGGCCAGGATGGCGTCCAGTTCCCGGATCTTGCTCTTCGGCATCAGCCCGGCCGTCGTCTCCCCCCCCGCCGGGTGGCGCCGCGCCCGGTTCACCGGGTACTGGTTCCTGGACGACCCGACCGGCTGGAAGCCTCCGCCGCAGCTCCAGCGATTCCTCGACCAGGGCTCGCCTCCGGTGGTCGTGGGCTTCGGGAGCATGAGCACCCGAAATCCGGTGAGGACCGCCCGCATCGTCGTGGAGGCGCTGGTGGAGACCGGGGCCCGCGGCATCCTGCTCTCGGGGTGGGGAGGCCTTCGGCCCGAGGAGCTCCCTTCGCAGATCCTGGCGATGGAGCACGCTCCCCACGCGTGGCTCTTCCCGCGGGCGGCCGCCGTGGTGCACCACGGCGGAGCTGGCACGACGGCATCCGCGCTGCGGGCCGGCGTGCCCTCGGTGGTGGTGCCCTTCGCCTTCGACCAGCCGTTCTGGGCCGAGCGGGTGCGACGCCTCGGCGCGGGGCCGGCGCCCATCCCCGAGCGCAGGCTGAGTGTCGGGCGGCTCGCGCGCGCGATCCGGCGGGCGCTGGAGGACTACCGCCTGGGTCAAACCGCGCGCGCGCTCGGGGAGTGCATCCGCTCGGAGGATGGCGTCGGAACCGCGGTGCGAGAGCTGGAGCACGTTCTAGATCCGGCCGTCGGTTCGGGCCCGCGGATAGGCCTGGCAGCCCTGGGCCCGGAGACGCCCTCTCAGCGTCCGCAGTGACTCGTCGGGACACCGGCCCACCTCGCCGTGGCAGAACGGGCAGGCGTGCACGGAGCCGGCGGCGTCGACGAAGAGGTACCGGTCACCGGCGCCCCAGCACCCGTCCCGGCGCTGTCCGATTCCCGGGTAGTCCACGAGGGGCATGTCCGGGCGCTCCAGGTTCATCGTCCGGTCGAAGGCCTCGAGCAGCGCGATCTGCTCAGGCGGTAGGGCCACGGCTTCCCCGGTCCAGCGGCCCACCGATCGTGGATCGAGCACCTCGATGAACCCTGCGCCGAGGTCCCGGGCCAGGGTCGCGTAGCGCTCGAGGTTATCGGGGGTGACGAAGTCGCGGGTCGCGGTGAGTTCCAGGGCCACCAGCAGACCTGCCTCCCGCGCACTCTGCGCACCAGCGACGGCGCGGGCAAACGTTCCGGGGACGCCTCGGAAGCGGTCGTGCTTTGCGGGGTCCACATGGTCCAGGCTGACCCTCACCCCCGTGGCCCCGGCGTCACGGAAGCGGCGGGCCACCTCCGCGGTCAGGGGTACGCCGGAGGTCAGCGCCCAGACGTCGCAGTCCTCGTGGACGGTCCGGCAGATGGCCTCCGCGGCATCGAGCCGCAAGAGAGGCTCGCCTCCGGTGAGGAGGATCTGCACCGCCCCTGCGGCTCGGAGGCGCTCGGCGATCTCGCAGAGGTCCTTCACCGAGAGGACGTCGGGCTGTCGCAGGGTCTCCCATTCGGAGCAGTGGACGCACTGCAACCCGCACCGGCGAGTGATCGCGATGAAGGCAAACTGCAGGTCGGTGCCCGGGCGCAGGGGAACGGCACGGTTCAGTTCCAGCTCGGCATACCGATCGAACGCCCGGGACGGATATCCCGGGGCGTGCAGTGAGAAGAAGGCGCGACCCCTCGAGACGACGTACTTCCGAGGAGGCAGACCTCCGGCGACCTTGCGGCGGGTGCTCGCCACCGCGCGCAGTGCGCTCAACGTCTTTCCCGGGCTGCCATAGAGCTCGAGGGATCGCCGGGCGAGCCGTCCCCAGAGACCCAGACGGATCATGGACTTGCGGAGACCCGTGACGACCGGTGCCCGACCCGGATGTGGGGCCTCAAACGCGGGCGCGCGCGACGCGGCGCCCCGTGCCATCAGCTCCGCTTCAATCCGAGCCATGAGGCACCTCCCCGGCTCGCTGGAGCATGCAAGTCGAGAGCCGTGGGAGCTCGAGCGGGTGCACGGGACATGGCTGTGATGCTCGAAGATTCCCGAGTTAGCGGTCGCGCTTACTCGGGCGACGCGACGCGAGCGGGTTTGCTCCGGCGGCTGTGGTTGGCCCGTCGATGCAATCGCAATGACCCGGTCTGCCGCGGCGCCTTTCGCGCAGCACGTGCATCCTCGCCCGGGGATCGCGCAGCCATTGCGGGCGGCGCCGGAGAGCGCCAGCGAGATGCTCCTGCTCACCGAGTGGACGCTGACCGAGGTCCGCTCGAACCAGGACGAGGAGAAGACGCCGTTGCCCCGGTGGCGTCAGCGACGTCGCGCGTTGCGTCTGGAGAGCGCGGGAGCCGGATGCGCTCCATCAGAAGGAGCAACTTCAGGAGTGACTGACGAGGCTGCTCGGGGCTCCGCAGCGCTCGCCACCGCGCAGCGACCTCCGCGAGTGCCATGCTCACCGAGTCGGCCTCCTCCGGGGCTGCTACTTCCCCACTACACGCGCTGCCGCCGAATGCGTGCTCGTGCGCGCCCTGGGGCCAGCAACCGGGCGCTGTTGCGCGCTTCTGCGCGCACTGATCCGTGGCCGGTGAGATTCCCCGGCGTGCCGTCGAAATCGACGGGGTGGCGAAGCGCTGCACCCGGCGCATCGCCGGCTGCGTGCGCGCCCCGGTTGCGTTTCCGGATCGCCTCTGCTCTCCGCCCTCGCCAGCACCGAGGTGTACGACCCGGGAACCGACGCCTGGAGCCCGCTGGAGGATCTCCCCACCCCGCGGAGCGGCGGCGGGAGCGCGGTGCTCGACGGGAAGCTCTAGTGATCGGCGGACAGGTGCCGGTGAACACGGTCTACAAGACGGTGAGCCGGTTCGATCCGGCCACCGGCCACCGGGAGGCGCTGCCCGACATGCCCATCGAGCTCACCGGTCACAGCGCCGTGGCGGTGGGCGACGCGATCTACGTGATGGGCGGCTTCCGGACGCAGGGCGGCGCGCGGCAGGGCTTCTCCGGCGTGAGGTACGTATGGAAGTACACGCCGCCGTGAGCGCTCAGGGATGCACGAGCAGGGTGTACGGGTAGTCGCCCAGCTCGGGGATCGACGGGCCGTCAATCCCGCCGCCAGTACCGGTCGTGGTCTGGAGACAGAGGATGTGACGGCCGCCGACATCACTGTCGAACTGGAACTGCCCCAAGTACGTCGTCGACCCTCCGTCCGGAGCGAAGAGCGTCGTTACCCCGATGCTCGGTTCCGCGGTGAAGCCCTGCGCAGGCGGCAGCGTGAAGGCGTAACAGTCCACGTCACCACCGAAGTTCGATGCGCCGTGGATGGTGACTCCGACCGTCGACGGAATCGCGTCCTCGGGCGTGCCCGGCTCGGGATCCAGGGCTCCGGTGTCTTCCAGCGGCACAGCGTAGGAGATCGGCGGGCTGAACGACCCGTCCCGCCGCCAGCCGACGGACACGAAGGCCGGTCCGGAGGTCGCGACCGAGAAGGTTCGGGCGAACCCTCCGTCCATTTGCACGGCGCCCTGCTCGAGCGAGGGTCCCGTGACGTTCCAGACGGGTAGATCACTTGGGCCGAAGAGCCCCGTCCCCTCCAGTGCGTAGACGTGATGCGCCGCTGCCTGGAACATGAAGACGTCCACGTCCTGAGGACCCTCGAGCCGCCCCTGGATGATCCCGGGGGCGATCGGAGTGGCGGTCGCCGGGGTGTTGCCCTCCAGGTCGGTCAGCTCCTCGAGCGTGAGGTGGTACGTGCCCGGAGACTCGCAGTAGATCACGAGGTACGCCAGCTCGTCTCCGATGAGACCGGGATGCGCGTCCGTCACGAATCCTCCTCTCACAAACGGCGACGTGGTGAACCCGGCGTAGCACGCCGTGGTGTGGGCCCAGAGATACTTACCTGGGCGCGCATGAACGCCGAACACGTCGTTGTCGAACGCAACATCTCCCCTGCCATCGAAGCTCGCGGGGGCTTCCGGCAGGAGGAGCGCAGTCTCGACGGTATCGCCCACGTCGTCCTGGACGGCGGCCTCGGTGAGCTCACACCGGTACCTGCCGACGCCGGTCTGCCCGCCACCGACGCTCACTCCGTAGCGCGCACCCGACTGGGCCCTGAAGCGGGTGGGGTTTCCGGGGACCGGGAGCGCGGCCGAGCCGGGAAGCGCCGGCTCGAACGTGCAGCCAATGTCGTAGATCACGCCCGCGTCGACGACGAGCGCGTAGCCGTCCACATTGCCCGCCGGGGCAATCGTTCCCTCGACCGAGGCCGGAGCCGGCCCTAGCGTGCTCGACTCGGCGGCCGCGGCGAGATCGGTGATCCGGAGCAGGTATTGCCCGATCTCGTGGGAGTCCGTCGACTTGACGGTGACGTACTCCGTCTCTCCGGCGGAGGGCGTGGCGAGGCGCAGCGAGGTGCCACTGCCGCTCGTCTGATAGTTGCCCGCGGAGTCCTCGATCCGGACCTCGAGAGACGGACCGCTGGTCACCTCGATCAGGTACACCCGGCCTGCCGAGGCCTCGAAGCGGTAGACGTCCACGTCCTGGGTGCGGTTGGCGGCAGGAACGCCGATCTCCCCGGGGACGTCCGCGTTCAGGGCGATGGACCGGGCATGGTCACGGTCGTCGTCCGTGCCCTGGTCTACGCGGAGAAGCGTGCAGGCGAGGTGCATCGCCTGTTCGGCCGCGCCGCAGACGCACTCCGGTCCGCTCGGGCCCGCCTGGCATTGCCCGGCGGAGCAGACGTAGCCGGCACACGCCTTCGCGTCCTCGTCGGTGTGACTGGCGCAGGACGCGAGCGCAAGGAAGGCGCACACCCAGGACCGGTCGCGGCGCTTCCCCCCTCGTCGGCGCATCGTCTCTCCCTCGACCGAGCATCTTTCCCGTTCCGTCGAGCGGCCACAAGGTGCTGGAGTGCGAGGTCAGGGGGGAACCATGGCACTCGTCCAGGTCCTTGCAGGGCTCGCGCTGGCCAGTGCGCCGGGTCGCTACGACGACGCGGCTCCGGTGGCCGCGGTGCTCAGCGTCGGAGGCGGTTACGCCGTCCCGTTCGGAACCCTGTTCAAGTCGGACGAGATCGACGTCAACAACGCCATGAAGGGCGGTTTCCCCGTCCGTGCCGAGGTCGGAGTCGCGCTCTGGGGCCACTGGCACGTCGTCGGCTACGGGGAGTTCGCCTTCCTGGACCGCTCCCAGCGCTGCACCCCGACGGCCGACTGCACCGGGAACGCGCTCCACCTGGGCGCCCAGATCCAGTACTGGGGTTCGGGCCTTCGAGGCTGGTGGGCATTCATCGGGCTGGGCGGCGGGTGGGAAAAGCTCAGCCTCGATACGCAAGACACCTCGTTCGCCTTCTCCGGATTCGAGGGAAAGCTCACCGGAGCCGTCCTCTACTTCTTCGGGAACGTGGTGGGCATCGGGCCCTACATGGACCTCGGGCTGGGCGTCTACTCCCATCTCGACGCCGTCCTCGGCAACGGGACCGGCTCGGAGACGATTCGCAACCAGGCCCTGCACGTCTGGCTCACGTTCGGCGTCCGCATCGACCTCTGGATCTGAGCCGTGCGCGTCCTCCACGGAGTCGTCGGCGAGGGCATGGGGCACGCCACCCGCTCCCGGTCGTCCTCGAGGAGCTTGTCAAGGAGCACGAGGTCCAGGTGGTGGCCTCGGGGCCGCGCCCACGCGTACCGAGGACGCTTCGAGCGTGGAGCAGGCGCAGGACAGGCGCGGGTTTGCTCCACCCAACCCCGGAGCGCCGATTCGGTCAGATCGAGATCTCGAGCGACCTGGGGGATGGTCTTCGCTCCTGGCGGCGCAGCCGGCCACCTTCTCCCCTCGCCGGGCTAGGGAGCGCCGGTCGAGCGTGGGACACTGGCGATGGCGATGAGCCTCTTCCCTCCCACCCGCCACTCGGTCCTCGACGCGCTCCGCGGCGACGACCCCGGGCGGCGACGGGCGGCGCAGGAGACGCTGGCCCTGGCCTACCTCCGCCCGGTCCAGAGGTATCTGGCGATTCGCTGGCGCCGCTCGCCCGACGAGGCCTCCGAGCTGGCCCAGGAGTTCTTCCGCGCGGCGTCGGAGCGGGACCTGCTCGTGGCCTACGACGGCCGGCGGGCCCGGCTCCGGACCTACCTCCGCCTCTGCATCGACGCCATGGTGCGCAATGCCGACGCCGCCCGGCGGCGAGAGAAGCGCGGCGGCGGGCAGCTCCCCGTTGCGCTGGAGTCGGTGGCGGAGGTGCTGGAGGCGCCGGGAGGCGATTCACCGGAGGCGCTGTTCGAGCAGGAGTGGCGGAGGAGCGTCCTCTCCCTGGCGGTGGACCGCACCCGGAGCACCCTGCTCGCCCGGGGGAAGGAGCCGCACTGGGCGGTGCTGGAGGGCTTCGACCTCGACCCTCCGGGCGGCGAGCGACCCTCGTATGCCGAGCTGGGCCAGCGCCTCGGGCTCTCGGTCACCGAGGTCACCAACCGCCTTTCGTTCGCCCGGCGGATCCTGCGCCAGCAGACGCTGGAGGTCCTGCGCGATCTCACCCAGGACGAGACGGAGTTCCGCCAGGAGGCGCGCGCCCTGCTCGGGGTGGAGCCCTGAATGACCGCGCTCGACGACCTGGCCGTGGAACGGCTGCAGCGGGTACTGCGCGAGCCTGATCTGGAGGGGACCGGCTACCGGCTGGTGGGGCTCCTCGGCCGCGGCGGGATGGGCTCGGTGTACGAGGTGGAGGAGTCCGCGCTGCAGCGGCGCCTGGCGCTCAAGATCCTCGATCTCCCGGGCGAGGACGCCGAGCAGCGGCTGCGCCGTGAGGCGGAGGTGCTGGCGACCCTGGAACATCCGGGGGTGGTGCCGATCCACGCCGTGGGAACGCTGGTCGACGGGCGGACCTTCTACGCGATGAAGCGGGTGGTGGGGACCCGGCTGGACGCCGCGTCGGTGCGGACCCTGACGCTGGCCGAGCGGCTGCGGATCTTCCTCAAGCTGGCCGAGACGGTGGCCTTCGCCCACGCCCGGGGCATCGTCCATCGCGACCTCAAGCCCCAGAACGTGATGCTCGGTCCGTTCGGCGAGGTGCTGGTGCTGGATTGGGGTCTGGCCAAGCGAGTGGGCGTGCGCGAGGGGCCCGCGGGGCACGGGGTGACCGGGCAGCCCGGGGACACTGCTCCGGGTGCCGCGCTGGGAACCCCGGGGTACATGGCGCCAGAGCAGGCCGCCGGTGCGCCGGGCGCCGACGACCCCCGGGCCGACGTCTACTCGTTGGGAGCGCTCCTCCAGTTCCTCCTCCGCGGCGCAGGGAGCGGCGAGGACCTTCCGGCGCCCCTGGGGGCCATTGCCGCCCGGGCGATGGCCCAGGCCCCGGGCGACCGGTACCCGGAGGTCGCGGCGCTGGCGGCCGACGTGGAGCGCCACCTCGCCGGTGAGGCAGTGAGCGTCCTGCCAGAGGGCCCCTGGCGCTGGACGGTGCGACAGGCCCGCCGCCACCGGGTCGCCCTGGCCCTCCTCCTCACCTATGCGGTGGTGCGAGTGCTCCTCTTTCTGGTCCGGCGCACCTAAAGGAATCCGGCCGCGCGCTGAAGAGGTCCAGGGTCCAGGAGGAACGACGCATGACACGGGTAGTGACTGCACTGGTGGTGGGAGCGCTGCTGGGGAGTCTCGATGGGCTGACGGCCTGGTTCACGCCGGAGGTCCGCCCGATGCTGGCGGGCATCGTGGTGGGCTCCACCATCAAGGGGCTGATCGCCGGCCTGCTGATCGGCTTCTTCGCGCGCAAGGTGAACCGGATGGGGCCGACGCTGGTCTTCGGAACGATCGTGGGCGCACTGCTGGCGCTGGTCATCGCCCTGATGCAGCACGGCCACTACCTGGAGATCCTCCTCCCCGGCACGCTCGTGGGTGTGCTCACCGGCTACGCCACCATGCGCTACGGCCGCGCCCCGGCCCCGGCCCCGGCCCCGCTCGCTCGCCCGAGCGGCGCGAGCTGACGGCCCGAGGAACGGCCTGGCGGGACCGGCTCGCCTCATCGGTCCGCTCGATGGACGTCAGGCGACGAGGACGATCTTCCCGACGACGCCCCCCTTCCCGAGCACTTCCTGCGCGTGCCTCGCCTCGGCCAGGGGAAAGCGCGCCGCGATGAGCGGCTCGATCTGCCTCCTTCGCAGGAGCTCGAAGAGCGCCGCGAGATCTCGTCGGAACAGTTCCGGCCTCAACCGCTCGAGCCACTGGATGCTGTAGGGAACCACTCGCCGTCGGCCTGCCAGGAACAGACCGCGCACGCTGTACAGCCCGAACATCGCGATGGCCCGGAGCCGGTGACGACCACCACCCGACCGGCCCGCCGCCAGCCGTCCGCCCTCGAGCGACGCGGTCAGGCCGTAGGCCACGACCCTTCCGCCAGGACGCAGCGTCTTGGCCGATCGCCAGATCTGATCTCCACCGAGTCCGTCGAAGACCACGTCCACGCCGTCCCCGGTCAGGCGGTGGATCCTCTCGACGAAGTCCTCGTGCTGATAGTCGATTGGAACACCGCCCAGGCTGGTGATGGCGGAAGCGCCTCGCGCCGAGCCGGTCCCGTACATCTGCAGGCCGGCGAGCCGGCCGAGCTGCAGGAGTGCCGTGCCGACACCGCCCGATGCCCCGTGGATCAGCACCCGCTGGCCCTCCCTGACCTTCGCGGAGCGATGCAGCATCTGGTACGCGGTGACGTAGTTCAGGATCAGGCTCACCGCCTCGGCGGGGTCCAGCCCCGGTGGCACCGAGACCAGCTGATCTCGCCGGAGGCAGACGAACTCCGCCCAAGCGCCGTGGATCGGCAGCGCTGCAACGACCTCGGCGGGCTCGAATCCGGTGACCCCCTCCCCGACGCGGTCCACCACTCCGACCAGATCCCAGCCGGGCGTGAAGGGAACCCGGGGCGTCTCCGGATGGATGCCCTCGCGCATCATCACGTCGGGCAGCGAGACACCTGCGGCCAGTAGACAGCGGCGGGCAGACCGGCGCGCGGGAGGACGCGGCCCGGGTCGTGGCCCCCGGCCTTCGAGCTGACTTCTTCATCCTCGAGGGCCACCGCCGCGGGTTCACGAACGACGCGACGCGCTGACCGCAGAATCGCGAGCTCTCGCGAGCAGGACGTCGCGCTCGCGCTCGTTGCGGGTCAGCTCCGCCGCGCGCTGAAATTCCGTGCGCGCCTCGTCGCCGCGTCCGAGCTTCGCGAGCAGGTCGCCGCGCACCGCAGGCAGCAGGTGATACGCGGCGAGCGCGCCGTCGGCGACGAGCGCGTCGACGAGCTCGAGGCCGGCGCCGGGCCCGAACGCCATCGCGACCGCGACCGCGCGATTGAGCTCGACGATCGGCGACGGCGCGCGCTGGGCGAGCAGCGCGTAGAGCGCGGCGATCCGCGGCCACTCCGTCGCCTCGGCGGTCGCGGCGCGCGCGTGATGCGCGGCGATCGCGGCTTGGAGCTGGTACGGACCGGCGGCGGCACCTTGCGTCGCGACGAGCTCCTCTGCCCGGGCAAGCGCCGCGAGCCCGCGGCGAACGAGCACGCGATCCCAGCGCGCGCGATCCTGATCCGCGAGCAACACCGGCGCGCCGTCGCGATCGATGCGAGCGGCGAGCCGCGACGCCGAGAGCTCGAGCAGCGCGACCAACCCGTGAACTTCGGGCTCGTCGGGCGCGAGGCCGGCGAGCACGCGCGCGATGCGCAGCGCATCGTGGCACAGCTCGGGCCGCGTCAAGCTCGCGCCCGCGGTCGCGACGTGGCCCTCGTTGAACACCAGATAGATCACCTCGAGCACCGACTCGAGGCGCTCTTCGCGCTCGGCGGCGCGCGGCACCTCGAAGGGCACGCGCGCCTCGGCGAGGGTGCGCTTGGCGCGGACGATCCGCTGGGCGATCGTCGACTCGGGGACGAGGAACGCGCGCGCGATTTCCGAGGTCGCGAGCCCGCCGACGAACCGCAGGGTGAGCGCAACCCGCGCCTCGGTCGGCAGCACCGGGTGACACGCGGTGAACACCAGCCGCAGCAGGTCGTCGCCGACGGCGTCGTCGAGGGCGTCGGCGAGCTCGCCGGCGACGTCGCGCGGGTCGGCGTCGCGATCGCGCGCGAGCTGCACGTGCTTGGCATCGACAATGCGCGCGTGGCGCACGCCGTCGAGCGCGCGCCGCTTCGCGGTCGTCATCAGCCATGCGCCCGGGTTATCCGGCACGCCCTCGGTCGGCCAGCGCTCGAGCGCGACGACCAGCGCGTCCTGCGCGAGCTCCTCGGCGCGCCCGACCTCGCGCGTGAGCCGCGCGAGCCCGGCGACGAGGCGCGGGAACTCGATGCGAAACACGGCGGCGATCGCGGCGTGGGGATCGGTCACTCCGCGAGCTTACCGCGCCGCGCGGCGGCTACGCCTTGCCGAGCTTCTCGCCGAGCCGCTTTGCGCGCTCCTCGGCCTCGCCCGGCACGTCGAAGTCCGCCGGGTCGAACAGCGGCCGGATCTCGACCTCCAGCTCCTCGCCGTCGCGCACGCCGACACCAAACGGCGCGCGCTTGGCCCACTCGACCGCCTCGGCGAGCGTCTTGACTTCGAGCAGCGAGTAGCCGGCGATCAGCTCCTTGCTTTCGGGGAACGGCCCATCGATCACCGTGCACTTGCCCCGGCTGTACCGCACGCGCACCCCGCGGCTGGTCGGCGTGAGGCCGCCGAGATCGAGCAGCACGCCGGCCTTCTCCAGCTCTTCGTTGAACTTGTGCATCGCCAGCAGCGCCTCGGCGGTCGGCGGCTGGCTCGCTTCGGTTTGCTTGGTCGCCTTCGCCAACATCATGACCTTCATCGGCTGTCTCCTTGTGACTCGGTTGCTGCACCCGAGCGACGATCAGCGCGCCGCGGATCGACAACCGCGATGCGGATTTTTTTCTGCGAGCGATCTCGAGCGGTTGCGAGCCGCAACCTCGAGCTTCGCGCCCGGCGGCGCAGCGATGCGCGTCCCCTGCGACTCGATCGGCCAGGCGCGGTCCGCTACCATCGTTGCATGCGCATCGGTTGGCCCAGGCTCCTGACGCTCCTGACGGTCGTGTCAGGCTGCGGCGCGACGGTCACCCGGACGCCCCCGATCCCCTCGTACGCGTCGGGGTCTTGCCGGATCGAAGTCCTCCTGCTTCCACCGCAGACGCCGTACGAGGTGCTCGGCCAGGGGTTCTCCGACAATACCACCGACACCTCGATCCGGGCGCTCTTCGATCAGGGCTGCGCGCTCGGGGCGGACGCCCTGGTCGCTCCGGTGCCCCCACAGGCCTGGGCTCCGCCGAACAGCGTCGACTCGGGTCACCTCGCCGGGGTCTTCATCCGGCGCTGCCCGGCCTCGGGTTGCCATGCGGCCAGCGCCTCGGCTGCGCCACGCTGACCGTCGAGCGCTGGACGGGCGGCGAGGACGATTCACGAAAGGTGTGGACAATCCACCCTTGCCGCGCGACTCAGCGGCACGGCGAGAGGTGCTTGCCCGGGGACTCCGTGTGCTCGCTTCCGCCAGGAGCGAGGAGATCCATGCTGTCCCGTCATCTGTCCTGGTGGTCGGCGCTGGTCGGCTCCGGCGTCTTGCTTGCCGCTCCCGTTGCCTTCGCCCAGAGCTCCGAGCCCGGAAAGCCCTGCAAGGCAGACCTGGAGAAGATCTGCCCTGGAGTCGAACCCGGGCACGGCCGCATCCTCGCCTGCCTCGAGGGCAAGACGGACCAGCTCTCCCCGGCCTGCAAGGACGACGTGAGCAAGAAGCTCACTGCCTTCTACAAGGCGTGCAAGCCGGACGCGGACAAGCTCTGCGCCACGGTGGAGCGAGGCGAGGGCCGGGTGATGCAGTGCCTCAAGGACAACGAGGCCTCGCTGAGCAAGTCCTGCAAGAACGTCTGGGAGAAGGCCAAGGGCAAGAAGAAGGCCGCCACCCACTAGCGGCCCGCTCCAGGGCTACCCCTGCCGCAAGGCGACCATCGGATCGACGCGCGAGGCGCGCCGGGCCGGCACCGCGCAGGCGGCGAGCGCCACACCGAGGAGCCCCACCCCGACCGCGATGAAGGTCGGCGGATCGGCGGGCTTCACCTGGTAGAGCAGTCCCTCCATCAGCCGGGTGAGGCCGAGCGCGCACCCGGTTCCCAGGACGATCCCGACGACCGTCAGTCGCCCACCGCCGGCGAGGACCATCCGGAGGATGTCTCCCCGCTGTGCGCCGAGGGCCATGCGGAGGCCGAGCTCGCCCGTCCGCTGCCCGACCAGATACGAGACCACTCCGTAGATGCCGATGCTCGCCAGGACCAGCGCGAGCCCGCCGAAGATGGCGAAGAGGACCATCGCGAAGCGCTGGCGGCCCAGTGAATCGGTGACGATCTCCGGCATCGTCTGCGCCCCGAACACGGCGTACTGGCTCCCCATCCGTCCGATGGAACCCCGCAGGGGGACCAGGGTCTGCCGGGGCTCCCCCTCGGTCCGGACGGCGACCCCCACGCCGGTGGCGAGCAGCGCGGTCAGTCCGTCGGACGCCTGGGTCCACGGGACATAGAGCTGGGCGCGGAGCGAGTTCCGGTCATCGGTGTCCAGCCCCCACTGCTTGACGTGCCCGACCACGCCCACGATCTCGATCGGCTCCGGCCTTCGTTCGAGGTGGATGCGCCGGCCGACCACCTCGCCGTCGGGGAAGTACGTCCGGGCGAAGACGTCGTCCACCACCGCCACCGGTGCGCTCCGGGGCTCATCCTGCGGGCCGAGGAAGCGGCCCCGGAGCAGGCGGATCGCCATCGTGTCCAGGTAGCCCGGGCCGACGACGTAGCTCAGCGTCCACTTCATGTCGTGCTGGCTCGTGGGACGGGGTTGGCCGTCGAGCCAGAAGAGCTCCTCATCGTCGCCGGCGAGGGGAAAGGCGCCGCCGAACAGGGACACCGCCCGCACTCCCGAGGTCGAGCCGGTCGTCGTCTCGAGGTCGCGGAGCGCAGCCCGGATCGCCTCCGGCGACTCCCGGGTCATCGCCGGGGGGAGGGAGACGCCGAAGGTGAGGACCCGCTCCGGATCGAAGCCGGGGTCGACGCTCCAGAGCCGGGTCAGGGTCCGGACCATCAGGCCGGCGCCCACCAGGAGGACCAGCGCCAGCGCCACCTCGAGCACCACGAAGACGTCCTGCGAGCGGCGGTGTCCACCAGGGAGGCCGGCCGTTCCCCGGAACGACTCGTGGGGCGAGGCCCGGACGGTGGCCAGCGCCGGGGCGAGCCCGAAGAGGGTGCCGGAGAGAAGCGAGAGCAGCAGCGTGAACCCCAGCACCCGCGCATCGACGTGGACCTCCGAGGTCCGTGGAAGCCCATCGCCGGAGAGACCGACGAGGGAACCGGTGCCGAGCACGGCGAGCAGGATCCCCAGGACGCCGCCCAGCGCCCCGAGCACGATGCTCTCGGTGAGCAGCTGCTGCACCACCCGCCCCCGTCCGGCCCCGAGCGCGACGCGGACTGCGAACTCGCGCGCCCTCCCGCTGCAGCGGGCGAGCAGGAGATTCGCCACGTTGACGCAGGCGATCAGCAGCACGAGGGCGACCGCGGCGAAGAGCACCAGGAGCACCGGGCGGACCGGGCCGACCACCTGCTCCTTCAGCGGGACCAGCGTCGCGCCCACGCCCTTGTTCGCCTCGGGGTAGGTCTCGGCGAGAGCGCGGGTGACGCCGTCCATGTCCGCCTGCGCCTGGGCGAACGTGACCCCGGGCTTCAGTCGCCCGATGCCGTGGATGCCGAGCCCCGCCCCACGGGAGAGGAGCAGGTCGTTCGGCCACTGGCCGATGGGGACGTAGACGTCGCTCGTTCGCGGGAGGTTCGGTGCGGAGAGCGGAAACGGGGGAAGGACGCCCACGATGGTGTACGGCCTTCCGTCGAGGGTGAGGGTCTTGCCGAGGACGTCGCGACTGGAACCGAAGCGTCGCTGCCACAGCCCTGCGCTGATCAGCACCACCGGAGCCGAGCCGACCTCGTCTTCACCGGCGGCGAGGTCGCGCCCGAGCAGCGTGTGGACGCCAAGCAACGGCAGGAAGTTCGAGGAGAGGAAGGTCCCCACCAGCTGATCCGGCGGGCCCTGCTCGGTGACGATGAAGCTCGTGTTTCGCGAGACGCCCAGCTCGGAGAAGACGGAATTCGCGCGCCGCCAGTCGCGAAAGTTCGGGTACGAGATCGAGCCCCGGGCGAAGTTGGGCTTCGAGGCGTGCACTCCCACCAGGCGGTCCGGCTCGGGGAAGGGAAGCGGGCTGAGCAGCACCCCGTTCACCATCGAGAAGAGCGCCGTGTTGGCGCCCACACCGAGCGCGATGGTGAGGACCGCCACCGCGGTGAATCCCGGGGCCTTGCGGAGCCCGCGGAGGGTGTGGCGGAGGTCCTGGAGGAGCGTCACGGCCCGGGAAGCACGTGCAACTCCCGTTCCCCGGGGCAGCCCGTGCTCACGGTGGCGGACGGCCTCAGAGAACGAGGAGAACCAGAACTGGTGAAGGAAGTTCCTTAACCAGTTTCGGAAAGTAGTTAAGCAACTTCCTTAACTAGTCTTGGCCCCAGAATTGAACCGTCCGCCCCCGGGACTCCTCGTCCCAGGATCGCGCCAGGTCCAAGGAGGAACAAACGGGGCTTTCGTGGCGGAGCCCGGGCAGAGGACCCGAGTCGCCGGGCCGGTGGGGGCAGGACGAGGCTGGCGGAAAGGGCTCGGCGAAGGTGGTGCCCCGCCGGAGATAGAATCGGCGGCAAATGAGAACGCACACCTTCGTCGTCGGAGTGGTGCTCGCCAATATGGGAGCCATCGGGTCCTCGCTGGCAGCAGAGATGCCGGCCGATGGGTGCAACATCCTGAAGACCGCCGAGATCCAGGCCCTTGCTGGCGGCGCAAAGGTCAGTGCTGTCGCCAGTACGGACGCGCTCGGCTCCCGTCATTGCCAGTACACCTGGGGAACCGGCGGAAACGTGCACGCCGGCAGGTCCTCGATCAACGTCAGCGTGACCGAGACGTCGAAGGCGTTTCCGGGAACCGATCTGGAGACGCTGAAGGAATCGTTGCTCGCACGAGTGAAGATGGCGCACGCGCCTGCGGTCGCGGGGGTCATCAACGGCGTCGGCGATGCTGCGACCTGGGCATCGGATGACCCGATCCGGGTGGAAGCGACGGCCTTCGTCAAGGGCAAGGTGCTCACCGTGACGTTCGAGTCGAAGGACGCGCGGGCCCAGAAGGACCAGGTGAGCGCGCTGCTCAAGGCCGCGGCCGGCAGGTTGTAGTCGGCTTCCCTCCAGGTCACATCGAGTCAGGAGCGCCCGGCGGAGGTGCGGGCTCTACCACCGCCTCAGCGAAGGCGGACCATCGGCAGGGGTCGGAGCGGGTGTTGCCCCATCGCGCTCCCGGTGCAGCAATCTCAATCGGTGCTCGGACGCCTCGAGACCTCGATCGCGGTCCTGAGCACGGCGAGGTCCGCGGCGATGTCGAAGGTGTCCCCCGCGGTGTATCCGAAGCGCACCATCACCATCCGCTCGGAGGGCACGACATAGATTCTCTGGCCCCGGTTGCCCGAGGCGAAGAAGCCGTCCTTCGGCAATCCGAGATCCACCAGCCGCGCCGCCTGCCGGCTCGGCCCGTCGTTGGTCCAGAACCCGGCTCCGTACGGGGCGCCCAGCGTCGAGCGGCGGGAGAACCCGACCCAGCCCTCGGGCAGGATGCGCCGGCCGTCGGGCGCCACGCCGTCGTTCAGGTACAGCAGCCCGAACCGGGCGAAGGCCCGCGCCGGTGCGTAGACGTGGGTCGACCCCACGAACACCCCCGTTCCATCGAACTCGAGCGTCACGCCGTTCATGTGCAGCGGCTGGAACAGCTCGCGCTCCGCAAAGGCCCGGAAACCGGGAGCGCCACCGCCCACCGCCGCCCCGAGCGCCCGGTCGAGGACGAGGGTGTTGGCCGAGGTGTACTCCCAGGCGGTGCGGGGCGGGCGCGCGAGCGCGAAGCTCGCGACGTAGCCCGCCATGTCATCGTGCACGTAGAGCATCTGCGATGCCGGATCGAAGCCGGATCCGGTCTCCACCGCGCTGGTTCCGGACTCCATCCGCAGGAGATCCTCGAGGGTGATCGCGTGGCGGGGATCGCCGGGGCCTGACCATTCCGGTGCGCCGACCGCCTGGTCCACCCGGAGCCGGCCCTGGCGCACCAGGATGCCGAGGAACGCGTTGGTGAAGGACTTGGCCACCGAGTAGCTGAGCAGCGGCGTCTCCACACCGAATCCGGGCGCGTAGCGCTCGGCGATGATCCGCCTCTCCTTCACGATCACCAGGGCCTTCAGGTAGCGGTGGTGGTCGCCGGGTTCGCGGAACAGTTCTTCCACGGCTGCACGCAGGCGCGGATCGACCGAAGGGACCAGCGTCGGAGGCCAGGGCTCATCGTTCGGAGACACTCCCCCGGGCGCGACGGGGGGAGGCGAGCGGTACCGGGAGTCGATGATCAGCCGACAGCCATAGCCCTCGGTCCACTCCGCCTTCCTGGTCAGCAGCCCCAGGATGCTCGCGGAGACGGTGCTCCCCTGCCGATCGACCTCATACCGGAGGAAGGGCCCGGCGACGGAGGCCATCGGCTGGACGAGCTCGCCGAAGGTGGCGTCGACGTCCACGTGCTGGGTGAACGCCGCACCGCAGAGGGTGTGGGCGGTGAGGCCCACCGCGGTCCGGAGGGCCAGATCGGGCCGGGTCCAGAGAAGCACCGCCGCGAGGGCGGCCACCGCCAGGGCGACGACTGCGCGCCGACTCGAGATGCTCGCCCGGTCAAAGGCCCGCGTCACAGGGTCCTCCGGGCCGAACGAAGGGCCGTCACCGTCCATCCGTCCTGAGCGAACTTACGCCGCGATGCCTGGCGCTGCCGGGCGTTCGGTCGGCCGCGACTGCGACTGCATCCGGCGCGTGTACTCCTCGGCCGGACGCACGAACTCCGGGTCGCCCTGGTGCAACCTGGCCGCTTCCTTCGGCCCACGGGGCCGGAGCACTGCCTTGGGGCGAAACTTCCGGAAGGCGAATGCCTGCTGGACGACGATGTTCTGCGGCCACTCCACGTCCAGACCGTAGCTCTCTGGCTTCCGGTCAGGCAGGTAAGCCGTTCCGAGCAGCCAGTCCCAGAACGCGAACTTCGTGGCGAAGTTCACGTCATGGACCTCGCGGGCGTGATGCCACCGGTGCAAGTACGGCCCGTTGATCACGTACTTCAGCTTCCCCATGTCCCAGTCGATGTTGGAGTGGATCCACATCCCCCAGCAGGCATCGATGACCGACTTGATGGCCGCCACCTCGGGAGACATGAACAGCACGATGGGCGCCAGCTCCGCCGTCCCGGTGATCAGGTTCTCGAACACGTGCCCGCGCGAGCCACCCACCCAGTCGACGTCGGGTGTCGAGTGGTGGGCCTCGTGCAGACGCCACAGATAAGGGTTCACGTGCATCCACCGGTGAAAGAGGTAGATGAACAGGTCGTGGGTAAAGAGGGACACCATGATCTGTGACCAGAGGGGCCACCCGCGGATTCCCCGGGTCTGGCTCCAGCCGGTGAGGTGGTCGATCGAAGGGATGACGAACTTGGCCGCCAGGAACCCCATGAGCACCGAGAAGACGGTGCTGAACCAGAGCAGATCCGTCCAGAACTCGCGGCGGAGGAACGGCTGCGGCTCGTACGGGAACCGGCGCTCGAGGGCGATCATCAGGAACGCCCAGAGAACGATGAAGACCGTGGGGAGCAAAGTCCAAGGAGTTATCAGCGGGCGACACGCTGCGCAGCAAATTTCTCACCCCTCGTCCCCCTCGCCTGGACGCCGACTTGACGTGGGCCACTTTGCTGGTGAAAGGGGTGTCATCTCCCGCCGATGACCGTCCCGTTCCTCCTTCTCGCAGCGCTCGCTGGCGTGGTGGCCGTGGCGGCCTGGGTCCGTACCCCGGAATACGACCGTCCCCGCATCTACCCGCGCGATCCCGAGCGCTGGGCCGGTATCACCGGGAAGCCGGCCTCGCTCCGGTACGGGCTGCCCACCCTCCTGTTCTGGGTGCTTGCCGGGTTCGGTCTGGGCGTCGGCGGGGCCGTGGCGTCGGTCTTCGCTCCTGGTGAAATCGGCCTTGGGCTGGCGGTCGGGGCCGCTCTCGGGGCGGCGCTGGCCATCTGGACGGCCCGGCGGATGCTGCGGGCCGGGCCCGGCGCGATGCGGGTGATGCCTCGGCATCGCAAGACGCCGGTTGGCCGGGTGCCGCGGGTGCTCTTCGTCTGCGGCTCACCCAACCAGACCGGGCAGATGCAGCAGATCGCCCGGGCGCTGCCCGAGGTGGAGGCCTGGTTCAGCCCCTACTACTCGGACTGGCCGCACCACGTGGCGCTCCTCAAGGTCGGGTTGCTCGAGCCCGCCATCAACGGCCACAAGCGGCGTGGCATCTGTGCCGACGAGCTGAACGCGAACGGCCAGAGAATCGACCTGGGAGCGGAGCGCAACGACTACGACCTCTGGGTGTGCCCCAACGACGCGGTCCTCCCGCGCGCCCTGGCCCGGACTCCGATGGTGCTGGTGCAGGAGGGCATCATGGAGCAGCCCAACTGGCGCACCTGGGTCTGGCGCGTCACCCGGTTGATGCCGAGGCCGCTCGCCACCACCGCCGTGTTCGGGCTCACCCAGCAGTACGAGAAGTTCTGCGTGGCCAGCGAGGGGTACCGCACGCAGTTCATGGCCGAGGGGATTCCCCCGGGGAAGCTGGTGGTGACCGGCATCCCCAACTTCGACGACTTCGCCCGGTTCCGCGACAACACCTTCCCCCACCGGGGGTACGTGCTGGTCTGCACCAGCGACGGCCGCGAGACGATGATGGCGGTGGACCGGCCGGCGCTGCTCGAGCGGTCGGTGCACATCGCCGCCGGCCGGCAGCTCATCTTCAAGCTCCATCCCAACGAGAACGCGGAGCGGGCCACCCGGGAGATCCTGGCCATCGCACCGAAGGCGCTGGTCTACGCCGACGGCAATGCCGAGGAGATGGTGGCCAACTGCGAGGTGCTGATCACCGAGCACAGCTCGCTCACCTTCTGCGGTCTGGCCCTGGGCAAGGAGGTCCACACCAACCTTCCCCTGGAACAGGTCGAGGCGCTGCTACCGGTACAGAACCGGCGCGCCGCCGGGGAGATCGCGGACGTGATACGGGGAATCCTCCGCGCTCGGGGCCGGGCGCCGGAGGTCGGATCGGGCGCGCAACGAATCGCGTCCTGACGGAGAAAGACACGACGATGGGCATCGAGGACTTCAAGAACGGCACCGGGCAGCGTCTGTACGCGCGGGCGAAGCAGATCCTCCCCGGCGGGGCGCAGCTTCTCGGCAAGCGCGCCGAGATGTACCTGCCGGAGCTGTGGCCCGCGTACTACTCGCGCGCCTCGGGCTGCGAGGTGTGGGACCTGGACGGCCGTCGCTACCTGGATTTCACCATGGTGGGCATCGGCGCCTCGACCCTCGGCTACGCCGACCCGGACGTGGAGAAGGCGGTCATCGACGCGGTGAAGTCCGGCCCGATGTGCACCCTCAACCCTCCCGAGGACGTCTCGCTGGCCGAGCTGCTGCTCGAGCTCCACCCCTGGGCGGACATGGTGAGCTACGCCCGGAGCGGCGGCGAGGTGATGGCCAAGGCGGTGCGCATCGCCCGCGCCGCCACCGGCCGTGACGAGGTCGCCTTCTGCGGCTACCACGGCTGGCACGACTGGTACCTGTCGGTGAACCTGGCCGGTGGCGACGGGCTCCAGGGCCACCTCTTGCCGGGCCTCGAGCCCAACGGTGTGCCGAAGGGTCTGGCTGGAACCACTCACCCCTTCGCCTACGGTGACCTGGACGCGTTGCGGAAGATCGTCGCCGCGCGGGGGAACAAGCTCGCCGCCATCGTGATGGAGCCGGTCCGTGGCGCAGGGCGCATTCCGGGCTTCCTCGAGGGCGCGCGGGAGATCGCCACCAGGAACGACTCGGTGCTCCTGTTCGACGAGATCACCGCCGGCTTCCGGATGAACACCGGTGGGGTGCACCTGGTCTACGGCATCGAGCCGGACATGGCGACCTACGCCAAGGCGCTCTCCAACGGTTTCGCGATGGCGGCCATCGTCGGCCGCCGGTCGGTGATGGAGGCGGTGCAGAAGACCTTCATCTCCAGCGCCTACTTCACCGAGCGGGTCGGCCCGGCCGCGGCGCTCGCCTCGACCAGCAAGCACCGCCGCATCGACGCCGGGAAGACGCTCACCGAGATCGGCACCCGGGTGCAGGAGGGCTGGAAGAAGGCGGCCGAGCGCACCGGCGTGCCCCTGATCGTGACTGGCATCCCGGCGCTGGCGAGCTTCGGCATCCAGGACAAGGACGCGCCGGCCCTGATGACCCTCTTCATCCAGGAGATGCTGGGCCGCGGCTTCCTCGCCTCGGACCGCTTCTATCCGACGGTGCGGCACGAGGAGCAGCACCTGTCCGCGTACCTGGACGCGGTCGAGGCCGCGTTTGGCCGCATCGCCGATGCGCGGGCGAAGGGCGACGTGCGCTCGAGGCTGCTCGGACCGGTGAAGCACACCGGCTTCGCCCGGCTGGCCTGACAGCGGGGGCCGTCGGCTACTTCGGGGGCGCCTTGCGCTCGTGCTCGGGGATCCGGGTGCGCGAGGCGTCGACCGTCTTCAGCTCGCCCAGGTGGTGCCGGTACCAGTTCACCCCGGCGAACTTCTGGTTGAGGGCGAAGACCTCGGGGTGCGCCTGCAGATAGTCGAGGATCGCCTGAAGCCCGAACGGCGGCTCCCCCTCGACGGACAGTGCGTCGTACACGCGGCGGATGAGCTCGTAGTCCTCGGCGTAGTCGATGGTCAGCCGGTGGGTCATCTGGAGGTCGCGGTCCCAGACGACGTTCTTGAGCTTGAACCGCTCGGGGCGCTCCCAGATGAACGGGGTGGTGTGCTCGCGCTCCATCGGGAGCTTCGCCTCGCGCCAGGCGGTCTCCAGGGTGTCGCGGCGCATGACCTCCACGTCGTAGCCGTCCGGCCAGGTGGCGGGGTGGAGGTTGGAGACGTAGTCGACCGAGGGATCTTCCAGGAACGCGCCGATGATCCGGTCGACCACCGGGGGATCGATCAGCGGGCAGTCGGAGGGGATCTTCGAGACCGCCTCGCAGTCGGTGGTGCGCACGGCGGCGATGTGCCGGTCGAGCAGGTCGGTGGGATGGCCGCGGACGCAGGCGACGCCGGCCTGCTTCGCCAGCTCGACCACCGGGTCGTCCGAGGCGGCGGTGGTGGTGGCGACGATGATCTGCGCCGGGGTCCGGGCGGCCTGGAGCCTCTCCAGCATGCGGACCAGCAGCGGCTTCCCGGCGAGCGGCATCAGCACCTTGCCCGGCAGCCGGGTGGAGCCCGTTCGCGCCTGGACGACGACCAGAACCTTCACTCTTGCAACCTCCGTCAGCGGCAGGACGGCGTCTTCTAGCGCAACGGACCCGCGCGCGCCGCGAAACCGATTCGACGGCGGAACAAGGACGATGTCCGCGAGCCGAAATCGTTCCTGGCGGCGCCTCTGTTGCGCCGCCTCGACACCTGTCCGGGTGGCGCCTCACCTGGTCACGCCACAGCTTCGCGCTCACGGTGGCGACGACGCGAAAGGGACGGGGGCTGGGGTGGGCGTGTCTGTGCGTGCTCGGGCTCGCGGTCGCCTGCGGCGAAGGGCGCGGCGCCGGGGCGGTGGACGCCGGGCCACGCGACTCGGGGGCGCCCGACGGACTGCCGCCGGCGGATGGGGGCCCCTCGCTCGACGCCGGGACCGACGCGGGTCTCCCCTCGGACGGCGGGAGCCCTGCGGATGGGGGCGGCGGGACGGGACGGCGGATCGACGTGCCGCCGGCCGGCCGGCTGTACCACGGGGTCTTCCCCGCAGGGAGCACGCTGCCGGACAGCGACATCTCGATGCAGGCCGCCGACGCATACCGGGACGCGGTGGGCAGGCCGCTGGCCTACGTCTACCTCAGCAATGAGTGGTACCAGACCAAGGCGTTCCCCCGGGTGACCGCGGAGGGCATCCGCGCCCGCGGGGCCGTGCCGTTCATCCGGCTGCACCTGCGCAGCCAGCAGCGGCAGCTGGTGACTGACCCGCTGTACACGCTGGACAACATCATCGCCGGTCAGTTCGACGCGGACCTGCGTGCCTGGGCGGACGGGGCGAAGGCGTTCGGCGCGCCGCTCGTCGTGCAGTACGGGACCGAGGTGAACGGCGACTGGAACCCCTGGAGCGCCCCGTACAACGGCGGGCTGGACGCGGGACCGGAGAAGTTCCGGAAGGCGTACCGGCACATCGTCGAGGTGATGCGCGCCGCGGGGGCGACCAACATCACCTGGGCGCTGCACATCAACGGCGAGAACTGGCCGGGCGACGACCCGCGCAACAACGCCGGCGCGTACTACCCGGGCGACGACGTGGTCGACTGGATCGGGTTCTCGCTCTACCAGAACTACGGGGCGGGCGACCCGCGTTGCCGCGACATCAGCCAGCTGCTCGCTGACCGCGAGGCCGAGCTGGGCGCAGCCGCGACGAGCAAGCCGCTGTTCGTCTTCGAGCTGGGGACGTCTGCAGGGTCGACACAGTGCGATCCGGGCGGGTGGGTGAGGCAGACGCTGCAGGACCTGCTCGGCGGCCGCTGGCCGGAGCTGCACGGTTTCGCGTGGTGGGACGAGACCACCGCCGACCGGTCGATCGTGATGGCGGTTCCGGGCGAGCCCGCGCTCCAGCAGCCGTTCCACGACGTGCTGAACGGACCGCTCGCCCCGAACCTCGAGGACCGGCCGATCGTCCGCTGAGCTCGAGCGCCGGAGCCTCCGCGCGGGCTGAGCGCTGCGGGGAAGCTACAGCACGCCCCAGCCGCCGGGGTCCTCGTAGGTGATCCGAATCTCGGACTCCGGTGCAGGCGGGCGGGGGATCTCGCGGCGGACGCTGGGCGCCGTCTGAGCCACGGTCGGGGGGCGCGGGGGACGGGGGTCGGGGCCGTTGCTCGCCGCGAATCCGCGGATCGCAGCGCGGGCCGGGCTGTCCTCCTCGGCGGGGTGAGCGCCGTTGGTCACGCTCCGTGACGCGGCGACCGGGATCTCGCGGGCCCGTAGCGCACGGGTCCGCACCGTGGGGAGGTTCGCATCGTCGAAGCGCCGGTCCGGCGCGGGAAGGGGAACGGACTCGATGACCGGCTTGGTCACCCCGGTCGGCGCGCGGAAGGAAGGGCCGAGCAGCGCGCGGTCGGACTTGCGGCGATCGGCGCCGGTGCGGCGCTCGAACGCCCGATGCAACGGGTTCTCGGGGAGTGCCTCCACCATCCGCTTCGCCTGGCCCAGCACCTCGTCCACGTGCGCCATCAGCGGCTCGACCGCGGGGCCGTACAGCTTCCGGATCGCCTTCCCCATCGCCTCCAGTCGACTGGCGTCCTCGCCGATCATCGGCGCCACCAGCGCCTGCGCCTTGGCGAACACCGCCCGGAAGCGCTCCAGCTCGTCGTAGAAGTCCTGAAGCCTGGCCCTGTCGAGGTCGTCCACTACCTGCTCCTCCCGTACATCGCCCACCAACAGACTACCGGTCTGTAGCGACACCCCCAATTTTTCGGCTGCAGTCTTGGGGGGTTGAGACGCGACTAGCGGGCGAAGACGGACTTCCCCGCCACCCACGTCTGCCGGACCCGCGCCAGGGCCTGCACGTCGACTTCGGGGCTCCCGTCCACCAGCACCAGGTCCGCGGGCGCCCCCACCCGGAGCGCCGCCCGCGTCGTGTCCTTCATCCGGCGGGCCGGCGCCGAGGTGAGGCTCACCAAGATGGCGCGCCAGTCCATCCCCGCACTTGCCATCCGCCCGACCTCCTCGTCCGCATCCTTCTCCGGGATGTAGCCGACGTCCGTCCCGAACACGACGTCGCCCCCGCGCGCGACGAAGGCACGGAGCTGATCCGCCCCCGTCTGGATGAACCGCTCCGCGGCCTCCTTGGGCACGCCGCCCCGGGTCATCTCCACCCGCCACAGGCTCAACGTCGGCGCGAGCGACACCTTCTTCGCCAGCATCCGGTCGATCAGCGCGGGCGTCCAGGGGCCACCTTCGGGCGCCGTGTGCGCGAGCACGTTCACGCCTCCCTCGAGGGCCACGTTGATCCCCTCCGTCGTTCCCGGATGCGCGAAGACCACCAGCCCGTGCTTGCGGGCCTCGGCCACCGCACCCCGCACCACCGCCGCATCCATCAGTCCGGTCTTGCTCCCGCCGAGCCACGTCCCGACGAAGAGCTTCACCCCTCGCGCTCCGAGCCGGACGTCCTCCTGCACCAGGTGCGCTGCCTCCGCCCCCGTCTTCGGCTGCGGCAGGCCGTCCGCCACCGCGTCCCCGAGCGCCTTCCGCACGTAGATGGGCACGCCGCCCACCGGGTACATCGAGAGGCCGGTGGTCAGGATGCGCGGGCAGTCCAGCGCCGGCGCCCTGGTCCTCAAGGCGACTGTGTTCTGTGGCCAGGACCCGAGATCCACCACTGTCGTGAATCCATGCGAGGTCAGCATGTCCCGGCACGCCTCGCTCAGCGCCTCCGCCGGCCGGTGCTCCGCATCGGTGAAGCGCTCGTCCGTGAAGTGAACGTGCACGTTCCAGAAGCCCGGGAGTACCGTCCCTCCGCCGCCATCCACCCGGCGTGCTCCGGCGGGAACCGGGGTCGACTTCGCGGGACCGAGCGCGGCGATCTTCCCGTCCCGCACCACGACCGTGCCGTCCTCGATCGCTGCAGCGGTCGCCGAGGGCATCACCCGCGCGTGCTCGATGGCCCACGTCTCTCCGGCCCTGGCCTGGAACGCGGACAGCACCCCCAGGACCAAGACCAGACATCGACCCCCTTCGCGCCACCCGGGACTCGTTGCCCTCCGGCTCCACTCCCTCGTTCCTCGGTTCGGCATACGCGGCAGGTGCCTCCTGCGAGGTGGACCCGTCAGCGCCGCCCCGACGATCCAGGGGATCGCGCGCTGGAAGGACTCGCTGTCGTACGTACGCGCAAGCCGGTCGACCATTCCATCGGCCACCAGCTCCCGCAGCAGGTGCCGGCGGCGAACCCCAGGGTGAAGCGCCGGCACAGCGCGCAGATGTCCCCCGCCGCCAGGTAGCGAGATGTGGTCGAGGTCTCAACGCGGCCCGCAGACCGGCCGCAAGGTTTCGGACGGAGGCCGCTCGTCTATGCTGCGGGGCACCCCGTGCCGCAGACCGCAGAGCGTCCCGTCGCCCCACCTCGCCGGCCCCGGTTCGTCGGCGAGCTGGACACGCTCATCCGTGCCCGGTACCCGCTGGTGTGGCTCGTCTCGTCCGAGGAGGCGCGGGTCGACGAGCTGCTCCGGGGCATCGCCAGCGGCCACGGCAAGTCGCTCATCGGGTGGTCCGCAGTGCGCGGGCTCCACCGCCTCGACGAGACCCGGGGCGTCGTGCTCGCCGATCAGACCGAGGATCCGTTCGCCGCGCTGCAGGCGCTCCGCGGGCTTCAGGAACCGGCGCTGGTCGTGCTCAAGGACCTGCACGCCTGGCTGGACGACCGTCGCCTGGTCCGCGCGCTCCGCGAGCTCGGCCAAGCGCTGAAGAGCAGCTACACCACGGTGATCGTCCTCGCCCCGGTGCTCCAGCTGCCGGTGGAGCTGGAAAAGGAGATCGCGGTCCTCGACGTCCCGCTCCCCACCTTCGCCGAGCTGGCCGACCTGCTCCGCGACATCGTGGGCGTCCTCCGCAAGGCCGGCCGCGTCGCGGTGGACCTCAAGCGCGAGGAGGGAGAGCAGCTGATCAAGGCCGCGCTGGGGCTCACGCTCCAGGAGGCGGAGAACGCCTTTGCCAAGGCCATCGCCGACGACGACCGGCTCGACGCATCCGACATCCAGCGGGTGATGGACGAGAAGCGGCAGGTCATCCGCAAGAGCGGTCTCCTCGAGTACTACCCGGTGGACCACTCGCTGGCCGCGGTGGGCGGGCTACAGAGCCTGAAGGACTGGCTGCACCGTCGCGCCCGCGCCTTCACCGCCGAGGCCCACGCCTTCGGGCTGCCCGAACCGAAGGGGCTGCTGCTCCTCGGCGTCCAGGGCTGCGGCAAGAGCCTCACCGCCAAGGCCATCGCCTCCCAGTGGGCGCTGCCGCTGCTCCGGCTGGACATGGGCCGGGTCTTCAGCGGGCTGGTGGGCTCGAGCGAGGAGAATCTCCGCCGCGCCATCCGGGTCGCCGAGAGCGCCGCCCCGGCCGTGCTCTGGCTGGACGAGATCGACAAGGCGCTCTCCGGCTCGGCCTCGTCCAACGTCAGCGACGGCGGCACCACCGCCCGGGTGCTGGGCACCTTCCTCACCTGGCTCCAGGAGAAGACCGCGCCGGTCTTCGTGGTCGCCACCGCCAACCGCGTCGAGGGCCTTCCACCCGAGCTGCTCCGCAAGGGCCGCTTCGACGAGATCTTCTTCATCGACCTGCCCGACGCCGCCGAGCGCCAGGAGATCCTCCGCATCCACCTCGCCCGGCGCGCCCGTGCCCCGGAGACGTTCGACCTCGCCGGCCTCGCGGCCCGGGCCGAGCAGTTCAGCGGCGCCGAGCTGGAGCAGGTGGTGGTCGAGGGCCTCCATGCTGCGTTCGATGCCCGCACCCAGCTCGGGGACGTCCACCTCGCCCGGGCCATCTCCGAGACCGTCCCGCTGGCGGTGACCCTGCGTGAGGAGATCTCGCGGATCCGCGAGTGGGCCCGCGAGCGCACCCGGCCCGCCTCCCGCGCGGTGAGCCGGTGAAGTTCCTCACCCGGTTCCAGCGGCTGGAGCGCTCGCGCACCACCAGCGGCGCCTCCCGCCCCGCCACCGGAGACCGCTTCCAGGCGATCGAGCCGAGCGCGCCGCTCCCCGAGGTACACCCGGCAGGGCTGGAACGCTTCGCCCCGCCGGTCGAGGCGCCGCTCGAGCTTCTGCCCCGATCGGACGCCCAGCCCTTCGTCCGCTGCCCGGCGTGCGGCGTGGACTCCCCGCTCGGGTCGAGGCGCTGTGGGTGCGGCACCGCGCTGGACACGCTGGAGGCGGTGGCCTTCAACACCGCGCTCTGGGACGCGCACCGCGAGGAGCTCGCCCGGCACGAGGCGGAGCATCGGCGCACACGGCAGCAGGAGCTCGAGGCAGCGCGTCGGCTCCAGCAGGAGCGCCAGGCCCTGGGCGAGGAGATCGCCCGGCAGGTCGCCGCGCGCGAAGGGTTGGCCCGGTCCGGGCTGCCCTCCAGGTTCGCCGGAGCGGTGCTCCTCCTCGGCCTGCTGGCGCTGGTCCTCCTCCCGCGCGGACCGCTGGCCCGTGGCCTCTTCGCCTTCCTGCTCGGAGCCGTCTGCGTCCGGGCGGTCGTGGCCTGGGCCAGAGTCAGACGGGTCGAGGATGACCCAGGGGACCAGTCAAGCGTCCACCGCTGAGCAGGGCTTCCCCCGCCCTCTTGCCGCTCGTGCGGCCAAGTTACAGCGTGCCGGCATGCTGCGCTTCCTGAAGCGCCGGTCAGCGCGCGACGAGGAGAAGGAGGGCACCACCTGCCTGTGGTGCCGCACCGTCATTCCCGCGACCACGAACGAGGAGCTGTTCCTCGCCGGAGCCGTCCTGGATCCGGTGGCGGGGTGGTTCTGCTCCAACCCGTGCGCACGGCAGTACGGGCTGCGCTTCCGGGTGCAGCCGGGCCGCACCCCATCCGGCGGTTCTCGCCCCGCGCGCTGAGAGCACCGCGGCCGCCCCGGAGCGGTGCCGCCCCGGCCTCGCTCATTGGAGCGCCGGAACGGCCGCGCCGGTCGAAGGCGTCGACTCCTCAGCTGTCGCGTCGGTCGGCGGCTTCTTGCGCAGCCGTCCCTCGATCCAGAGCGTGGTGACGATGATCTGGATGACGGTGAGCAGCGGGGTCGCCACCATCAGGCCCAGGAGCCCGAAGAGCGCGCCCATGATCGCCTGGAAGAACAGGAGCAGCGCCGGGTTCGCCTCCACCGCCCGCCGCATCACGTAGGGCTGCACCAGGTAGCCCTCGATGACGTGCACCCCGACGTACACCCCCAGCGCCAGCAGGAAATGGTGCGGTGACTGCGAGAGCCCGATGAGGAGCCCCGGCACCGAGCTGGACACCGCGCCCACGTAGGGCACGAAGGTCCCGAAGAAGGTCAGCAGGCCGAGCAGCGCCCAGCCCTGGATGCCGGCGAAGAACAGGCCCACCGCCGTCACCGAGCCCATCAGGAACATCGCCGTCACAGTCCCCCCGACCCACCCCCGGAGCCCGCGCCCGAGCCGCGTCCACAGCTCGTCGAACGCCGGCTCGAAGCTGCGAGGGAGCAGCGAGCGGATCCCTCGCTCGTAGAGTGAAGGGCAGTACACCAGGAAGGCCGCGAGGACGATCAGCAGGACGAAGGTGGAGACCAGCTCCACCACGTGCCCCACCGCCATCGGGGTGAAGGTGGCCACGGTCTCCATCGCCTGCGGGACCTTGGCCTTCACCATCCCGGCCACGTCCTTGCCGTTGGTGAGCTGGCGCACGGTCCTGTCTCGCTGGGCGCGACGGAGCCAGTTCTCCGCCTTCCGCGTCGCATCGGGGAGGCCGTCGAGGAGCTGCTTGCCCTGGTCGACCACCACCGGTGCGGCGATCGCCACCACCCCGCCCACCATCCCGAAGGTGAGCAGCACGGTGACCACCACCGCCACCGCCCGGGGCATCACCCGGGAGAGCCAGCCCACCGGGAAGGAGAACATCGCCGCGACGAGGATCGCCAGGAACCCGAGGAGGAAGACGTTCTGGGCCTTGACCAGTCCCAGCCAGACGGCCCAGACGGAGAGCAGCGAGAGCGCCAGCGCGAGCGGGCGCTTCCACAGGCGCAGGCCGCGGATCATCGGTTCGACTTCGCTCGGCCTGTCATCGGTGCTGACGAGGTGTGCCTTGCCGCGCCGGTTGGCAAGCGCCTCGGCGCCGGTTCCGCTACTGGTGAACGGGGAGGCCGGCTGCGCCGGGATCGAACGCCAGCCCGCCGAACGTCACCTGGGTGAGCGAGTTGAGCTGAACGACGCCGCTGGACTCGGACACCTGCACCAGGTTCCCGCTGGGGTTGCTCTGGTTCCCGCCGGAGATCACCCAGAGGTTGCCCAGCTTGTCGAAGGCCATGCCGCCCGGGCAAGCGAAGTCCGGCAGCGCGAGGGCACTGCCCACCGTCGGGCTGACCTGCTGGATGAAGTTCCCGCTGCAGCTGCTCGCCCAGACCTTCGGCGGGTTGCTCGCGTCCACCACGATGCCGTAGGCGTCGGCCACTGCGGCGCCAACCCCGCTCTCCGCCGTGCCGCCGCCGGCGGGGTAGCGAAAGACGTGGCCGTTCACCCCGGCCTGCTTGGAGGCCACCCAGAGCTTCCCGGTGTTCCCGCTGTCGTAGCTGATGCCCCAGGGGCAGGTCACGGTGATGATCTTCGAGGGCGTGGCGTTGGCGTCGCTGCGCGAGAAGGTCGAGACCGAGTTCCCGCTGCAGCTCGCCACGGCGATGGTGTCGCCCCGGATGGCGATGCCGGTGGCGTCGGCCAGGGAGATGGTCCTGCTGGGCGTGCTCCCGTCACTGGCCAGCGTCTCGGGAGTGAACATGCGCACCCCGTCGGAGAACGTGGCCCAGAGGTTCCCGTCGGCGTCGAAGGCGAGCGCGCGCGCTCCCCCCACGCTCAGGCCGTTCTCGCTCGCGCGGTCCACCAGCAGCTGGGTCTCGGTGTAGCTGCGGATCGCCCCGTCCGCCGGTACCCATAGCCGCCCCAGGCCACCTCGGAGGGCGAAGGTCACCGCGACGGTGGTCTCCTGGTTCGGCTTGACCGGGACCTGGACCGAGCGGGCCGGGGTGCCCCCGTCGAACTGCACCGTCCCGTCCCAGATGCCGTCGACGATGGTGCCGGGGACCGCGATGCCCGCGTCGGCAGTGACGACGTAGGTGCCGGCGTCGATGATCTTGCTCCGGAGCACCGTGGGCCCGCTGGCGACGAAGGTCACCTTGCTTCCCCCGGTGGGGTCGGTGATGTCCACCGAGCCGACCGCCCCGCCGGGGTCGATGCCCAGCGCAATGCGGCCGTGGGTCGAGGGTGTCACCTGGACCGCGGCGGTGGCGGGCTGGAGCGTGCCGCCCACGGTCGCCGTGGCCTTGATCACCACCGGCCCACCCGTGGAGCCGAGGTCGGTGGGGGTGAAGAGGACCGTCTGACCGTTGCTCGGCGCGAGCGTTCCGGCGTTCCCGGTGAACACCTCCCAGGTGACGTTCCCGGTGAGGTCGCCGTTCTGCGGAACCGCCTGCAAGGTGATCGGGTCCGCGCCCGTCTCCACGCTGACCGTCCCCGGGGAGATGGTGAGCTTCGGGCCGACGTTCTGGATGGGCCCCTCGTCGCTGCAGGCGATCGCGAGGGCCACGGGGGCGAGGAACACCACGAGCGGGATGCGCATTCTCTCTCTCGTTCGGGGAGGGCCCTGACGACATCGCCTTTCGGCACCCGCGTCAACGTTTGGGCACGGGTACGCTGCTGCCCACATCCCGGTGGGCACCGAACGCCGGCGCGAGCACCGACGCCATTCCGGCGACGGCCCGTGGCCACCCGTGCCTGGCGACGAGGTGGGCGCGTCCGGCCTGACCCAGCGCCGCGCAGAGATCCGGCGTGTCCAGCAGCCGCCGGATGGCCCCCGCCAGCGCGGGCGGCGACTCAGGTGGGACGAGAAGCCCGGTCACCTCGTCGTGGACCAGCTCGGGAATGGCACCCACCCGGGTGGCGACCAGCGGCCGGCCGCGCGCCAGCGGCTCGGCCGCGGCGAGACAGAAGGCCTCCTCCCACCGGGAGGGCACGACGCACACGTCGGCGGCGGCGACGCACTCCGCAGCGTCCGGGCGCGGTCCCACGAGGCGGACGCGGGCGCCGGTTCGCAGCTGGGCCCGCAGCGCCTCGAGTCGGGACCGCTCCGGTCCGTCGCCGAGAACGAGCAGGTCCACGTCCTCGGGCAAGCGGTCCGCCGCCTCGAGCAGGTCGGCGAACCCCTTCTCCGCTGTCAGTCGCCCGGCCGCCGCGACCAGCCGCCGTCCGGGGACGAGCCCGAGCCCGGCGCGGACCTCGGCCCGTGGCGACAGCGCCTCGGGAATCGAGACCGGATTCGGCACCAGGTGAATCCGCGCGGGAGGAACTCCGCCCGCGGTGCGCTGCCGGTGGGCGACGTACTCGCTCACCGCCACCACGGCGTCTGCCGCCGCCCAGGGGAGGCGGGTCGCGAGCCGCTTGGCGACGCTACGCACCCCGCCATGCACCGGACGGGTGCCGGAGCTGTGGTCGTGCACCACCACCCGGCGCACCCCGGCCGCGTGGAGCACGGCGTAGGCCGGCGAGACCACCGGGCGGTCGATGAGCCACACCGCACGGACGCGCTCACGCCGGACGAGGTCCACCGCGGCGCGGATCGACCGCGGCGAGGAGAGCGAGAGATCGAGGCCCAGGACGTCGGCGGCACTCCCGGCCAGCGCGTCGGGCC
The DNA here is from genome assembly GCA_035519675.1 of Myxococcaceae bacterium. GTDB lineage: Bacteria > Myxococcota > Myxococcia > Myxococcales > Myxococcaceae > RPRB01. Next base: position 146,005 of record DATIWB010000001.1, on the reverse strand, counting down.
GGGCGTCGAGCACCGGGTAGGCCACGCGGGTGCGGATCCCCTCGCGGGCGAGCGCGTTGGCCACCTCGGCGAACATCCGGCCGATGAAGGTCCAGGCGTACCCGGTGCTGGCCGGGAAGTTGGCGACGCAGAGCAGGGTGCCCACGGGCGGGCACCAACCTAGGGAGCCTGGGGCGTCCGTGCCGGGGCACGGTCCTCCGGCGGACAGCCCGGCCCCCGGGGCGGCTTGCCGCACGGCCCGGCGGACCTAGCTTCCCGGTACCGTGACGGGCGCGCTGACGGTCTGGTCGAGGGGCGTGAGGCAGCAGCATGGGCGGAAGCAGGCCTGGGTCCGTCACCAGGCGACCTCCTGGCTGCGCCGGCTCGGCCTCTACGCCGACCTCCAGACCTTCGATGCGAGCCGCGTGCTCCGCCTGGTGTTCGTCTGCGCCGGAAACGTCTGCCGGAGCCGCTACGCCGAGGCACGTGCCCGGGCGCTCGGGGTCGAGGCCGTCTCGTTCGGGCTGAGCGCGGACGGGCGCTCGCCGCCGGACGCCACGGCGGTCCGGGCGGCGCGTCGCCGGGGCATCGAGCTGCTCCCGCGCGCCTCGCGCCGCGCCAGGGACATCCGTCCGACGGCGGGCGACCTCCTGGTGGCCATGGAGCCGCACCAGGCCCGCGCCCTGAAGCGGGCGCATCCGCGGGCCCAGGTCACCTTGCTCGGGCTCTGGTGCCGCTCCCCGCGCCCGGTGCTCGCCGACCCCTATGGCCTGCCCGAGGCGTACTTCGACACCTGCTTCGGCTGCATCGACGAGGCGGTGGAAGCGCTGGTCCGGACGCTGGAGCGCCGGCGTGCGGAGGGTTGACCGCCGGAGCGTCCCGGTCCTGGTCCCGCAGGCGGGGTCGCTCGGCTCGCTCGGGGTCATCCGCTCGCTCGGGCGGGCCGGCTACCCGGTGCATGCCTGCGCCGAGTCCGCGGGCGCGCTCGGCCTGCACTCGCGCTTCGTCCGCACCGCCCGCGTCCAGCCGCCACCCGCCTCCGGGGAGTTCGTCCCCTGGGTCCGCGACACGGTGCGCACGCTCGGCATCCGGGCCATCGTGCCCTCCGAGCTCTTCCTCCTCGGGCTCCGTCCGGCGCTTGGCGAGTTCCGAGATCTCTTGCCGTTCTTCGACCCGTCGCTGCTCGAGCTGGCCTTCAGCAAGGCGGATCTGGTGTCGGCGCTGGAGGGTGACCCGCGCCTTCCGCCGAGCCAGGTGGTCGAGCGCGAGGTGCCGCCCGTGGAGCAGCTGGAGCGGCTCGGGCGGCCCCTGTGGCTGAAGGCCGACGGGGTGCACGGGCAGGCCGGCGCTCCGAGCCGGGTGCTCCGGGTCGACGGCGCCACCGAGGCCCGTGCCGAGCTCGGACGCTGGCTGCCGCATTACCGGAGGCTCCTGGTCCAGGGCCACGTGCCCGGGGTCGGGGTGGGGGTGTTCCTCCTCATGGTCAACGGGCACCCCCGTGCCCGGTTCGCGCACCGGCGGCTCCACGAGGTGCCGCACACCGGTGGGATGTCCTCGTTCCGCGAGAGCGTGCGCTTCCCCGAGATGGAGGCCCATGCCCTCTCGGTGCTCCGGCGGATCGGCTGGAACGGGGTGGCGATGCTCGAGTACCGCCGCGACCCGGCCAGCGGCGACTTCCGGCTGCTGGAGCTGAACGCGCGCTTCTGGGGCTCGCTGCACCTGGCGCTGGCCGCGGGGGTCGACTTCCCGCGACTCCTCGTCGACTCCTGGCTCGGGGCGCGCGAGCCCGAGCCGAGCTGGAGCGCCGGGGTGCGCTGCCGCCAGACCGTCCCCGGCGAGCTGATGCATCTGTGGAGCGTGATGCGGGATGTCAGGGTGTCACGCCGGGACAAGCTCCGGACGGTGGCGTGCTTCGCGGCGCTCTCGATCGACCCGCGCATCCACTCGGACCTCTGGTTCCCCGGAGACCGAGCGCTGGCGGTGCGGGAGACGGTGCGCTGGGCAGCCGAGACCGGGACCACGGTGGCCCGGCGGATGCGTCCCCGGCTCAAGCAGTCGCTCTACGCCGGGGCGCGGGCGACGGGGCTCTTCCGGCTGTCGCGCCTGCTGACACGGGACGCGCTGCGCATCGTCTGCTGGCACGGCACGTCGCTGGCCGGCGAGCAGCGGGTCTTCCCCGGGCTGTTCCTCTCCCCCGACGACCTCGAGCGCCGGCTCCTCGCGCTGCACCGGTATCCGGTCCTGCCGCTCGAGGAGGCCGTCCACAGGCTCCGCGCCGGCACCCTGCCGCCTGCCGCCGTCGCCCTCACCATCGACGACGGCTTCTTCGGCACGCTCCGCCACGGCTGGCCCGCGCTGCAGCGGCACGGCTTCCCGGCGACGCTCTACGCCACCACCTACCACGTGCAGAGCGGCACGCCGGTCTTCCGCCTCCTCGTCCAGTGGGCCTTCCAGCAGGGCAGGGAGCCGGTGCTGGAGCTGTCGCAGCTCGGGCTGGGAATGGTGGGGACGGTGCGGATGGTGCCCGGCCCGGAGCGCACCGAGGCGATGTGGCGGCTGATCCGCCACGCCGAGGAGCGGATGTCCGAGCCGGAGCGGCAGACGCTGGCCGACCGGGTGGCCGCCGCCCTGGGGGTGGACCTCGGGCCGGTCCGCGCGGGCCGCTGGCTGTCGCTGGCCAGCGCCGAGGAGCTGCGGGTCGCCGCGGGCGAGGGGCTGGACGTCCAGCTCCACACCCACCGGCACCGCTTCCCGGCGGCGCGCGAGCTGGCGCTCCGTGAGCTGCGGGACAACCGCGCGGTGCTGGAGCCGGTGACCGGGCGCGCGCTCCGGCACTTCTGCTACCCCAGCGGGTACTTCCGCGCCTCACACCTGCCGTGGCTCGAGGAGGCCCAGGTGGAGAGCGCGACGACCTGCGACCCGGGGATGAACCGGCGCGGGGACTCGCTCCTCACCCTGCGGCGCTTCCTCGACAGCTCCGAGAGGTCGCAGCTCGAGTTCGAGGCCGAGCTCTGCGGCTTCTCCGAGCTCCTGCGGAGAGCCCGGGCGCTCGCCCGGCGCACCCGTGGGCACGCGCTCCGGCCGGAGGTTCCCGCGCCACCGGGCTCGGAGGTTCCTGCCCCGAGCGAGCCGGCCCAGCGGCCTCCGGTGGGGGCGGTCGCCTGAGCGGGGCGCCGCCTCACCCCGTCGCGGGAACCTGGCTCGCCACGGGCGCCCGGGCCTCGGAGCGGATCCGGGCCAGCAGCAAGGTCGACACTGCGCCCACCGCGAGGCACGAGAGCCACAGCGCCCGCGCGCCGGCGGCACCGAGCACGCTCAGCCCGGCCCACGGCCCGACCGTGAACCCGATGCCGAAGGTCATCGAGTAGAAGCCCATGTACTCGCCCCGCCGCGCCGGCGGGGCGAGCTCCGAGACGTACGCCGCCATCGAGGGGAAGAGGATCATCTCCCCGAAGGTCCAGACCACCACCGTGGCCACGATTCCCCAGTAGCTGGTGAGGAACGCCAGGGCACCGAAGCCCACCGTGCACAGCGCCGAGCCCACCGAGAGTGCGCGGGCCGGGCTCCAGTGCGCGGTCACCGTGTTCAGCCGCACCTCGAGGAACACGATCAGCAAGGTGTTCAGGGTGAAGAGCAGGCCGAAGCTCCGGGTGGAGAGCCCGAGCTGGTCCACCATCCACACCGGCAGTGGCCCCTCGTGCTGGAAGAAGACCAGCAGCACGGGGAGCAGGCAGAGGACGACGTAGCGCAGGCGGCGATCGGCGATGGCCCCGAGCGACGGCGGCGCTCCGGCGTGTGCCTCGACCGAATGCACTCGCAGGGGGAACAGCAGCAGCACCAGCGCCGCGGCGATCGACGTCGCCCCGTCGACCCAGAACAGCATCTGGAACGAGTGGGCGGCGAGGACGCCTCCGAGCGCCGGACCGACGCTCATCCCGAGATTGATGGCCAGACGGTTGAGCGCGAAGGCCTGCCGGCGGTGCTCCGGCCGGGCCAGGTCGCTCACCAGCGCCAGGGTCGCCGGACGCATCGCCTCCGACACCGCCGAGAGCACCACCATCCCGGCCAGCACCTGGGGCAGTGTCCGGAGCAGCGGCAGGGCCCAGAACCCGAGCCCGCCGAGCGTCAGCGACAGGGTGAGGATGCGCTGGGCGCCGATCCGATCCGCGAGCCGCCCGGCGAAGGGTGAGGTGAGGAGCGAGACGATGCCGTACGCCGCCAGCGCCAGCCCCGCCTGGGCGGCCGAGAACCCGAGGTTCCGGGTGAAGTGGAGCGCCAGGAAAGGGATGACCATCGTCCCGGCGCGGTTCACCAGGGTGGCCAGGGCGAGCAGCCAGCTGTCTCGGGCAAGACCCGCCAGGCCAGACCAGGGATTGAGCGCGCGCCAGGTCATGCAGGAAGCCGGAGGGACCGGGGGTAACGTCGGGCCGACGTGATGTCGAGCGCCGCTCGCTGTGTTCCTCCCCCTGGGCAGCCCGTGTTTCGCTCCCGTGGGTGGGCGACCGCGGTGCTGCTCGCGGCGGCCACGGCATGCCACGAGGCGCCGCCACCCCCTCCGCCCCCGGCGCGGCCGCCGCCTCCGCTCGGGCCCGCCCAGGTCCGGGCCGCCTTCCCGGAGGGAGTGGGCGACCCGGACGGATGGGCGAAGGACACCCTCGCCGCCTTCGCCGACGCGGGTCTGGTCCCGGACGCGGTCCGGGTCTGCGGGGTGGTGGCGGTGCTGCAGCAGGAGTCAGGCTTCCAGGCCGACCCGCCGGTGGCGAACCTGGGCGCGCTGGTCCGGACCCGGTTGAAGGAGGAGGCGGAGCGCTTCGGCCCCCTCGGCCCCCCGGCGATGGAGCGGCTCCTCAAGGCCCGGGCAGCGGGCGACAAGCGCACGTTCGATCAGCGCATCCGGCGGCTACGGACCGAGCGTGAGCTGGATCTCCTGTTCCGAGACATGCTCGAGGCGGAGCGGCGCGAGCACCCGGCGATGCTCGCCACCGCCAACCTGCTCGACACGCTCTTCCGGGGCCGCCGGCTCGAGGACCTGAACCCCGTCACCACTGCGGGCTCGATGCAGGTGAGCGTCCGCTGGGCGGTGGACTACGCGCGGAGCCGCGGCTGGCCCGGCGAGGAGGAGGCGGTGCGCGATGCGCTCTACACCCGTGCCGGGGGGCTCCGCTTCGGGGTTCCCCGGCTCTGGGGCTACCCGCTGACCGACGGGGACGTGCTCTACCGGTTCGCCGACTACAACGCCGGCCAGTACGCCTCCCGCAACGCCGCGGTGCAGCGGGGGCTGGCCCAGCTCACCGGGCTTCCGCTCGCCACCGACGGGGACCTCCTGGCCTACGGCCCGGACGGGCGGCCCACGGCCGAGGACAGCGAGACGCTGCGGGCCTTCCGCGTCTTCCGCGAGCGCTTCGTCCCGGCGTTGCCCGAGGGGCGACTCCGGCAGGACCTCGAGAGGGGCAAGGAGCAGGGCTTCGAGGAGACCCCCAGCTACCTCGCGCTCCGGCGCATCCACCGCGAGCAGCTCGGCAGTCCCCTGCCCGCTGCCGCGGTCCCCGAGCTGCAGCTGAAGAGCCCCAAGTTGCGGCGGGGTTACAGCACCGGCGCCTACGCCCGCAGCGTTCTGCGGCATCACCGGGTGTGCCTGGAGCGGCTGCGACCCTCGGGCTGAGGGTGTTGGGGCGGGGGGGACCGTCGCCTCCGACACAGGACGGGCACCCGGAGTTCACCGGCCCGTGCGCGCCCCGTCGAGCGGGTCCGGTAGCCACGGAACATCTCTGCCCGTGCGGGGTTCAGAAGACGAGAGGCCCGGTCTGATGGCCGTCGCGAAGGAAGACTGGTCGAGGCCTGCCTTCGAGCCCGGTGGCGGGGACGCCTCGCTCTTCTACCTCGTCTTCGGAGCGCTCGGCCCGGTGCGGCTCCCGCCCACGCCCTCCGGCCTGTCGCTCACCGTGCACCCGCAGGGCGAGGCGCGGCAGTGGGTCGAGCCTCTGGTGGGAGCCACCGACGCCGGAGAGGACGGTCAGCCGGCGCTCGCCGCCCTGGTGCGGGGCGCGCCGGACTTCGCGGTGCTCCGCGGGCAGCGGGCCGATCCGCCCGACCTCGGTCATCTCCGCGACGCCGAGTCGGTGCTGGCCGCCCTGCTGGAGGCCGGCGCGGCGGCGGTGCTCGACGTCGAGGCGCAGCGCTGGTGGACTCCGGCCGGCTTCCGCGGCGAGGTCCTCACCGGGGTGCGTCCAGCGGTGCGGGCGCACGTCTCGGTGCGGGCCCGGAGCGGGCTGGTGGAGACGCGCGGGCTGCGGAAGTTCGGCCGGCCGGACCTGCGACTCCACCGGGTGCCCGCCGAGGCGGAGTCCGAGGCGGTCGGGCTGTGCTGGAGCGTGGTGGAGCGGCTCGCCCGCGGCGCCCGGCCCGGGCCCGGCTTCTCCGCCGGAGGGCTCCGGCTCCGTGCCTCCAGTGAACCGGGCCATCCGGCCCTCGAGGGGGAGTGGCCGGAGCCGCCGCTGCCGCGCGTCCGGAGCGTGCCTGAGCCCGCCTGACGACACCTCGACCTGGACCTCGACTGCGGCCGCCCTAGCTGGGTGCGGCCGCCCTGACCTACGGTACGGACGTCAGCTGCCCGCCCGCCACGTCGAAGGCCACGGTGTTGACCTTCGCCTGTAGCGCGGAGGCCGGTTGCTTCGAGTAGTCCACCGTCACCTCGCTCGCCGGGATGAGGCTGAACGTCGCCCGCGCCTTGCTCCCGTCGAACGCCAGGGTGAGGAAGCCGTGCGCGTCGGTGTTGACGAACTTGATCGCCCCACCGGTGCTCGCCTGAAGGAGCAGCGGGAGCCCACCCACCAGCGCGTTGTACACCGCACCGCCGGGCTGGAAGGCGGGGTCGGAGCTGAAGGTGGTCACCGCGCTGCCGACCTCCTCGCCCAGCGTCTGGGAGCTGATGGCCGGCGAGGTCAGCAGGGCGATCTTCGGCGCACTGGCCTTCTCGTTCCCGGCGAACGAGCCATGGATGTCACCCGAGAGCGCGATCAGGTTCTGCACCCCGGAGAGCTTCGCGTAGAGCTCGGCGCGCTTGTTGGGGAACCCGTCCCACTGGTCCACGTCGAAGTAGAAGTTCCGCGCGAACTGCACCGGCACCCCGGGCAGGTGGGTCAGGTCGAGCTGCATCGAGATGAGCGACACGCTGCTCACCAGCACCTTGTGGGTGGCGGTGGACCTGGTGAGCCGGTCGAGGATGAAGCCCTCCTGCTCGGTGCCGAACGCGTTCTCGCTTGCCTTCGCGGTCTTGGCATACAGCAGGGCGGTGTAGAGGTCGTAGCTGTCCTTCACCACCACGTAGCGCGCCCCGTACTGGCTGAAGAACGACTGCTTGCCGATCAGCGCGTAGAACAGACCGCGGGGCAGCCCGCTGGGGTCGATGGGCGCCTGGTTGAAGGCGGCGAGCATCTGGTTGATGACCAGCACTGCCAGGTTCCCGTGGATGACGCGCCGGGCCCACGCCGCGGCATCGGCCGGGGACAGGCCCGCCTGCACCGCGCCGGCCGCGGCCACGCCGAGCAGCGCCGACTTGAGCGCGTCCTGCGCCGGCTGATCCACGTCGAGGTACTCGGCGACGCCCACCGGGAAGCTGGCGTCGAATCGCGCCTGGCCGAGGAGGCCCACCAGCGTCGCCTGGTCGGCGACCACCGTCCCGGGGAACGCGTCCTCCGGGATGGGATGGTCCGGGCGGAAGCTGCGGAAGTCGGTCATCACCAGCTCGAGGTGCTTGCCGAAGGTGAACCTCCGCCACAGCTTCTGGTTCGGGTAGAGCTGCGCGCGCTCCGTCGTCACCACGTCGGCGCTCGGGTCGCTCCCCGGCGTGCCCTCGTCGACCGGCAGGTACTCGAAGAACGCCTGCTCGGCGTTGCGGCGCCGCTCGTCGTCGCGCTCGTTCTTCCGGCCGTTGAAGTAGGTGGCCACTGAGCCCCAGCAGTCGTCGGAGTACTCGTGGTCGTCCCAGGTGACGATGATCGGCCAGCGGGCGTGGACCTGCTGGAGCAGCGGGTCGCTGCGGTAGGTGCGGTAGAGGTCGCGGTAGTTCCCCACGCTCCTCGCCGCGAAGTTCCCGCTGCCGAGGTCGATCGCCTCGGAGGTGTTGCTGAAGGCCACCTTCCGACTCGAGGCGGGGCTCTGGAAGCTCGCCGCGGTGGTCTCGTAGATGTAGTCGCCGATGGAGAGGAAGAAGTCGAGGTGGTGTGGCGCGGTGGTGAGCAGCTGCTGGTAGCTGTTCCAGTACCGGCCCACGTAGTCCTGGCAGTTGGCGACGGCGAAGCGGACCTGGACGTCCGCCGAGGCCTCGGGCGCGGTCCGGGTCCGACCCGTCGTCGAGCGGTACCGCGTCTGGCCCATCACCACGCTGAACCGGTAGTAGTAGGTGGAGGCGGGCGAGAGGCGCTTCACGCGGACCTTGATGCACCCGTCGTGGGCCAGGGTTGCCGGAAGATCGTCCTTCTGCACCACCAGCTGGGTGAAGTCCGGGTCGACCGCCACCTCGAGCCGGAGCGGCAGGTCCACCGGGGTCCGCCCGGCGTTCACCACCCGGGTCCAGAGGACGACGGTGTTCTGCCGTGGATCTCCCGAGGCCACTCCCTGGGGAAAGCGCAGGGTGGCATCGGCCTCGGTGCCGATCTCCTCGCCCCCGTCGCCGCAGGCCGGAAAGGCCGAGGCGGCGGCCATCACCGCGATGCTCTTCAGGATCGTCCTGCGGTCGACGCGGTCCACGGTTTCCCCCTCCGGCGTGAAGAGGCCCGCATCGTCCCTCGGCTTGATTCGGATGTCAGCACCGGATTGGCTCGATGCACGCCGGTGGCAGCCGGGGTGATAGAGTCGTGGGCCTTCATGTCGAGCAGCGAGAGCGCCCCCCAGGCGTTCCGACCGGTGCCCCGCACCGGCGTCATCTTCGTCACCACCGAGGCCCAGAAGCGGGGCTTCGATCCGGCCAGCCCCGACTGGTGCAACCTCGGCCAGGGTCAGCCGGAGACCGGTGAGCTCCCCGGCGCGCCGCCCCGGATTCACGCCGTCGCGGTGGACCCGGCGGACCAGGAGTACGCGCCCGTCGCCGGCCTGTGGGAGCTCCGGGAAGCCATCGCCTCGCACTACAACCGGGCCTACCGGCGGGGGCTCCCCTCGCAGTACTCGGCGGAGAACGTCAGCGTGTCGGGGGGCGGGCGGACCTCGCTGACCCGTGCCGCGGCGAGCCTGGGGCCGATCAACCTCGGGCACTTCTTGCCCGACTACACCGCCTACGAGGAGCTGCTCGACGTCTTCAAGGCCTTCACCGCCATCCCCATCCTGCTCGACCCCGAACGGGGCTACGCCTTCGGTCCGGATGCGCTGAAGAAGGAGATCCTCGGACTGGGCCTCTCGGCAGTGCTGCTCTCCAACCCCTCCAACCCCACCGGCAAGGTGGTGCAGGGCGCGGAGATGGAGGCCTGGGTGGAGCTGGCCCGGGGCCTCGACTGCGCGCTGCTCATCGACGAGTTCTACTCCCACTACGTCTGGACCACCGACCCTGGGGCCCCGGCTCCGGTGAGCGCGGCGGCGCACGTGCGGGACGTGAACCGGGACCCGGTCGTCCTCTTCGATGGGCTCACCAAGAACTGGCGCTACCCGGGATGGCGGGTGACCTGGACGGTGGGGCCGCGTCCGGTCATCGACGCGCTGAGCAGCGCCGGCTCGTTCCTCGACGGCGGGGGGAGCAAGCCGCTCCAGCGGGCGGCGCTTCCGCTGTTCGAGCCGGGCCTGGTGCGCAGCGAGCTGCAGGCGATCCACGACGCCTTCCGTCCCAAGCGGGAGCGACTCCTGGAGGGCCTGCAGGCGCTCGGCATCCGGGTGGACCGCGCCCCGGAGGCGACGTTCTACGTCTGGGGCGATCTGGCGGACCTGCCACCGCCGCTCAACGACGGGATGGGATTGTTCCGTGCCGCGCTGGAGCAGCGGGTGATCACCGTGCCCGGAGAGTTCTTCGACATCAATCCCGGAAAGCGACGGCGCGGTCGGGCCTCGCGGTTCCGCGGGCACGCTCGGTTTTCTTTTGGCCCGTCGATGGAAGTCGTCGAGCGGGCCCTGGAGCGGCTGGGGAACGTGGTCCGGGCTCGGGCCGCCTGAAACCGGGACCGGCGTGCGCCGTTGACAGCGGCTTCTGGAGGGTGGGATGCCACGGGCCATGCGCGAGAACGAGATGCCGGTGACGGTGTCGGTCACGCGTGCGGATGGCACCGTCGAGCAGGTGCAGGTCGGAACCGCCGTGCGCCGCGGTGATGGCTTCAGCGTGCGTCTGACCGAGCTCACCATCGGTGGCGAGGGTGGGGTCCGTGCCGCTCCTTCGCGGCGTGCGCCTTCCGGGTCCCCGGGCGAACCGCCGACGGTCTTCCCACCGTACGGCCGCAGTCGCGGCATGCCCATCCAGGGAGCGAACGCTCAGGATCTCGAGTTCTACGCCACGGGAGCGCGCCGGACGCTGGCCGACCCGGGCAAGGCCCGCTTCCACGACAAGGAGCGGGCGCTGCTGGCGGCCATCGAGGCGGAGCAGGCCCGGCAGGGTGGGGAAGGCGGGACGGGGGAGGAGCCGCCCCCTCCCGAGGAAGAGCAGTTCTGACCCACCGGTGGTTACGTTGCCGATCCCATGTTCGACCTCGCACCCTTTCTGCGCCTCGACGGCTGGATCAGCTTGCTGACGCTCACCGCCCTCGAGGTGGTGCTGGGGATCGACAACCTGGTCTTCCTCTCGATCATGACCGCCAAGCTGCCGCCGGAGCGTCAGCCGCTGGCTCGCCGGCTGGGGCTCGGGCTGGCGCTCCTGATGCGGGTCCTGCTGCTGCTGGCGATGTCCTGGCTGGTGACCCTGCAGCGGGACCTGTTCACCGTCTTCGGCGAGGGCTTCAGCGGGCGCGACCTGATCCTCATCGGCGGCGGCCTGTTCCTGGTGGGGAAGGCGACCCACGAGATCTTCGACCGGATGGAGGTCGACCACTCGGGGCCCCGCCGGCCCATGCGGGTGGCCTTCGCCGCGGTGGTGACCCAGATCGTCCTGCTGGACCTGGTGTTCTCGATCGACTCGGTGATCACCGCGCTGGGAATGGCCCGGGCGCTGTCGATCATGGTCGCCGCGGTGGTCATCGCGGTGCTGGTGATGCTGGTCTTCGCCAGGTCGATCAGCGCCTTCGTCGAGCGGCACCCCAGTCTCAAGATCCTCGCCCTGTCGTTCCTGATCCTGATCGGCGTGGTGCTGGTGGCGGACGGAATGGGCCAGCACATCCCCAAGGGCTACGTGTACTTCGCGATGGCCTTCTCGCTCGGGGTGGAGCTGCTGAACCTCAAGCTCCGCGCGCGGCAGGCGCCGGTGAAGCTGCACGGGCCGTTCGAGGCGGAGCGCCCCGCGCCGGAGGGATGAGGCCCGGGCTACTTGGCGGCTAGTACGGGACGAAGGCCGGCCGCTTCCGTTCGACCCACTTCCGCACGCTCGGTCGTGACCAGACCGCGTCCACGAGGCGCTGCACCTTGTCCCCGAGCGGGTGACCGCTCTTCCCCAGCCGCTGGAGCATGAAGGTCAAATCGGCGTCGGCGATGGTGAACTTCCCGAACAGCGAGGTCGCCCCCGGGGCGAGGAGCGCGTCGGTGGCCGCGAGGAGCTTGGCCGCGGCCTGCTGCGCCTTGCTGGAGAGCGGCTCGGTGGCCGGGGCGTAGAACAGGGTCTCCGCGGAGCGCTCCTCGCGGATGGGCATCAGATCGCTCCGCACCCAGGCCATGACCTGCCGGGCGCGGGCCCGCTGCTGGAGGTCCTGGGGAAGCAGACGCGGCGAGCCGGGGAACGCCTCCTCCAGGTACTCGGCGATGGCGCTCGACTCGGAGAGGTGGAAGTCCCCGTGCCGGAGCATGGGGATCCGCGCGGTCAGCGACCGGCGGGCGTACTCGGGCGCGCGAGATTCCGCCCGGTGCATCGCCACCTCCTCCACGTCGAAGGCGAGCTTCTTCTCCTCCAGCGCCACGAAGGACGAGAAGGCGTAGGGACTGATCCAGAACGCGTCCACCCACAGGGTCAGGTCGGCCATGCGCCGACCGTCTCACGTCCCCGCGGGGCTGGCCATCACACTCAGGCGGCGATCCGCTCCGCGAGCTGTTCGGGAGCGGGGCTGGCCGCTGCCGGCTCGAGCTCGACCTCCGGCGCGAGCAGCTCGTAGACCACCGGGGTCACCAGCCGGGTGAGGAGGGTCGAGCTGAGCAGGCCGCCGATGATCACCCAGGCCAGCGGGGAGTAGAGCGACGAGTTCTCCAGCGCCAGCGGCAGGAGGCCTCCCAGCGCGGTGGCGGTGGTGAGGAGGATGGGGATGAAGCGCGTCTTCCCCGCTTGCTCGATGGCCTCGCGGAGTCCCGTGCCCTTCGCCCGGAGCTGGTTGGTGAAGTCCACCAGGAGAATGGAGTTCTTCACCTCGATGCCGATGAGGGCGATGAAGCCGATCGCCGCGGTGAAGCTCAGGGTGTTGCCGGTGAGCCCCAGGGCGAGTACCCCGCCGATGATGCCCAGGGGGATCACCGAGGCGACGATCGCCGTGCTCTTGAAGGTCCGGAACTCGAGCACCAGCACCGCCAGGACGCCGAACGCCGCGACGATGATCGCCGAGCCGAGCCCGCCGAAGCTCTCCTGCCGGCTCTCGTACTCGCCGGCGGGCACGATGCGGTACCCCGGCGGGAGCTTCAGGCTCGCCACCTTCGCCAGGACGCTCCGGGTCACCTTGTCGGTGTTGTACCCGGGGAGCACGTCCGAGGTGAGGGTGATGCTCCGCTCCTTGTTGTAGTGGTTGATGGTGGTGGGCGAGCCCTCGAGCTCGAGGTGGGAGAGCTGGCCCAGGGGGACCTGGCCACCCAGCGCGCTCGGGACGTAGACCCGGTCCAGCGCGTCGAGGCTGGGCCGCTCGTCGGCGCGGGGAAGCATCACGTTGATCTTGTACGCCTCGTCCACCTGGCCCTCGGCGCGGTAGCGGCCCACCTCGATCCCCGCCAGCCCCATCCGGACGCTCCGGTCGAGGTCGACCAGGGCCACGCCCTGCAGCCCGGCCTTCTCCCGATCGATGGCCACCCTGAGGTCTGCCTTTCGCTCGGTGCTGGGGTTCCGGACGTACGTCGTTCCCGGAGTCTCGAGGAGCAGCTTCTCCACCTCGGCCGCCAGCGGCTCGAGCACCTCGAAGCGCTCCCCGATGACCCGCACCGCGACCGGGGCGTCCAGCGGCGGCCCGTTCTCGAACTCCTTGAGCTCGATCTTCGCCCCGGGGTACCGGGAGAAGCGTCCGCGCAGCTCGGCGATGAACCGGGCCATCTCCGCCGGATGCAGGTCGGCGGTGGTGACGAACACCTCGGCGGTGTTCGCCTTCTGGTTCTTGGGAGAGACGTTGTAATAGATGCGCGGGTTGCCCTCGCCCACGTTGGCCATCACCGAGCGCACCTCCCGGCGGCCGGTGAGCTGGTCCTCCACGAAGCGCACCGCCTGGTCGGTCGCGCCCAGGTTGCTCCCGTCCGGGGTCTCCACCATCACCCTGAACTGCGGCAGCCCCGCCTTGGGGAAGAGGCTGAACCCGATGAGCGGGACCAGGGCCACGCTCCCGGCGAAGAGCGCCGCGGCGACGCCCACGGTGAGCCACGGGCGGGCCAGCGCCCGGTGCAGCACCCGCCGGTAGGAGAGGTCCACTGCCCGGTTCAGCGTGCGGAGGAACCAGTTCCCCTCCGGGTGCTCCTCCCGGCGGAGCATCAGGCTGGCGAGGAAGGGAATGATGGTCAGGGAGACGAAGAGCGAGGCCAGCACGGTGAACACCACCGCCATCGGCATGCTGCGGATGAAGAGCCCGGGCGCTCCGGGGAGGAAGAGCAGCGGGAGGAAGGCGAAGACCAGGGTCGCGGTGCAGCCGAGCACCGAGACGCCGATCTGCCGGGTGGCCTCCACCGCGGCCTCGGTCCGGGAGTGCCCCTCCCGGAGGAAGCGGGTGATGTTCTCCACCACCACGATCGAGTCGTCGACCAGCAGCCCGAGGGCAATGACGAAGCCCACGATGCTCAGCTGGTTGATGCTGAACCCGGTGAGGTGCAGCGCGGCGACGCCGATCGCCAGCGAGAGCGGGATGGAGATCATCACCACCAGCGCCGCCCGCCACCCCAGCGGCAGCAGGGTGAGCAGGACCAGGGCGATGGCCAGCCCGAAGTCGCGAACGAACCCGTCCAGCCGGTGGGCGACGTTGCGCGCCTGATCGAAGCCCACCTCCAGCCGCACCGAACCGGGGAGCTCGCTGCCGAAGTCGGCGAGCTGCTTCTCCAGCCCCTTCCGGGTCTGGAAGATGTTCTGACCGTCCCGCTGGGCGACGGTGACGAAGACCGCGCGCCGGCCGTCGAAGCGTCCGAGGTGGGTCGGTTCCGAGTCCCGGAGCTCCACCTGCGCCACGTCGCGCAGCCGGACCAGCGCCTCGCCCCGCGCCGCCACCACCGTGTCCTCCACCTGGGCGATGGAGGCGTAGTCCCCGCTGGTCTTCACGTTGAACTTGCGCTTGCCCACGTCGACGCTCCCCGCGGGGATGTTGGCGTTGGTCGCCTGGATGGCTCCGATGATCTGGAGGGGGGTGATGCCCAGCGCCGCGAGCCTTTCCAGATCCAGCGCCACGCGGACCTCTTGCACCGGGTACGCCCAGCGCGAGGCGTCCTTCGTCCCCGGCACCGTGTCCAGGCGCTTCTTCAGCCGGTCGGCCATCTCCTGGAGCTCGCGGTACGAGGCGGTGTCCGAGACCAGCGCGGCCTGGAGGATGTTCACGTTGGAGGCGTTGAACTTCTTGACCTCGATGCTCTGCAGATCGGCGGGGAGGGTGGGGCGGAGCGCGTTCAGCTCGCGCAGCACGTCGTCGTACTTGCGGTCGGGGTCGGTCCCGGCGTTGAACTCCAGATTCAGGACGGCGAGCCCATCGCTCATCTCCGCCTTCAGCGTCTTGACGTCCTCCAGCGCCTTGAGCTTGGCCTCGATGGGATCCACCACCAGCTTCTCGAGGTCGGTCGGCACCGCGCCGGGGTAGATGACGGCGATCGCGAAGTTGGGGTAGGGGAAGCTCGGATCCTCGGCCTTGGGAATGCTGAGCAGCGACGAGCCGCCCAGCGCGGCGAGCATCCCGAACACCACCACCGTGAACTGCCAGCGACGGACGGAGAACGCGGCGAGGTTCATGGCCGACCTCACTGGACCCGCGCCACGGGCAGGCCCGGGCGGAGATAGGGTGCACCGTCGGTCACCACCTCGGCGACCTGGTCGAGGCCCTCCAGCACCGCGACGCGCGGCCCCTCGATGAAGCCGATGGTGACCGGAACCCGGCGGGCCCGGTTGTCGCCCGCGGAGACGGTGTACACCGCCGCCGTCCGGCCACTGCCCTCGACCAGCGCCTCCACCGGCACCGCCCAGAGCTCGGGCGGCGCGCCGGGGACGATCTCCACCTTGGCCACCAGCCCCGAGAGGAGGTTGGCCCCCGCCGGATCCACCGCGACCTCCACCTCGAAGGTCCCGGTCTGCGGAGAGGCCCCGCCGGCGATCTCGGTCACCTTGGCGGAGAAGGTCCGGTCGGGGAAGGCGTCGAACCGCACCACCGCCGCATCGCCGAGCCGCACCTGGACGGCGTCGCGATCGCTGAGGCCCAGCTTCACCACCCAGCCGCGGGTCGCGCCGCGGACCAGCAGCACCGGCGTCCCCGCGCCCACCTGCTCATGTGCCTCGACCAGGCGCCGCTGCACCTGTCCGTCGTCGGGGGCTCGCAGCTCGGAGACCACCCGGGCGTGGCGCGCCTGGCGGAGCGCGGCGCGCGCCACCTCGAGCGAGGTCTCGGCGTCTTGCAGGCTGACCCGGGCGACGGCTCCCGCGGTCGCCAGCCGCTCGGTGCGCGCCCGATCTCGCTCTGCCTTGTCGTAGGCGGCGGTCGCCTGGACCAGGACAGCGTCGGCGTCCAGCGTGTCCAGCGTCGCCAGCACCTGTCCCTTGCGGACCGCCTGGCCCTCGCGGACCAGGATGCGGTCGACGGTGCCACCGCTCCGGAAGGCCAGGGCCATCTCCTGCTTGCCGCCGAGCCGCCCGGCGGCGCGGATGGGGCGGAGCACCTTCTCCCGGACGACCGGCACGGTGCGCACGGCGATGGGAGGGAGGGCGGTGGGTGCGGAGGCCGGCTTGGCGCAGCCGACCAGGAGCGAGACGAGACCGAGGACCAGCAGCGCGAGACGGCGGACGGACATGGCCGACCTCCTGATGTGGCTGGTGGTAACTCGGTGATGTAGTCAGTGGCAACTTTTTAGAGCACGAGGGGGTCCAGGGCGTCAGCCGCGGTCGGGACTGGCCGCGAACACTCGCAGGACGTGGAGCTCCAGGGTGTCCCGCGGACGCTCGACCAGGACCGTCTCGCCGGCGCGCCGTCCGAGCAGCGCCGCCCCCAGCGGCGAGTCGATGCGCACCCAGCCGCGCCCCGCGTCCGCCTCGTCTCCGCCCACGAGCCGCAGCGCGCGACGGGCGCCCTCGGCGTCCTCCACCTCGAGGAACGCGCCGAGCACCGCCCGCCCGTCGGCCCCGGCCTCGGGCGCCGCCGGAACCGCACGTTCCAGCAGCGCATCGAGCTCGCCCCGACGCTCCGCCGCACCCGGGTCGGCCGAACCCTCGAGAGCGGCACGCTCCCGGAGCAGCCGGGCGTGCCCGTCGGCGGTGAGCGGACGCGGCCCGGTCGGGACCCGGCGCACGGGTACCGGTGACGGAAGGGTGTCGTCCTCGCGGGTGAAGGCCTTGCTCATGGCCGCGTGGGGAACGGTGGGCATCCTCCTGCCGGCGAGTCAACCTCGGTTAGACTCTGCACGGGCGATTCATGACGCTGGATCCGATCGCGCTGGCCATTCCGGTCTTCTTCCTCCTCATCGGGCTGGAGCTGCTCGTCGCCCGTGCCCGTCGGCGACGGGTCTATCGCTTCACCGACAGCTTCGCCGACCTGGGCTGCGGCGTGACCCAGCGGGTGGTCCTCCTCCTCTTCGAGGCCTCCCTGCTGGCGCTCTACGGCTTCGTGTACGCCCACGCCCGGCTCTGGACCTTCGCCCCGGGCAGCGTCTGGCCGTGGGTCCTCGCCATCGTCGGGGTGGACCTCGCCTACTACTGGTGGCACCGGCTCTCCCACGAGGTGAACGTCCTCTGGGCCGTGCACGTCGTCCATCACCAGAGCGAGGACTACAACCTCGCGGTGGCGCTCCGGCAGGCGGTGCTCTCACCGGTGACGGTCATGCCGTTCTACCTGCCCCTGGCGGTGCTGGGCGTGCCGGTGCTGGTGTTCTTCATCGTCAACGCGCTGAGCACGCTGTACCAGTTCTGGATCCACACCGAGCTGGTGGATCGGGTGGGCTTCCTGGAGCAGGTGGTGAACACGCCCTCGCTGCACCGGGTGCACCACGGCGTCAACCCGGAGTACCTCGACCGCAACTACGCCGCGACCTTCATCTGCTGGGACCAGATGTTCGGCACGCTCCGCCGGGAGGGGGCTCCGGTGGTCTACGGGGTCAGCCATCCCCTCCGGAGCTTCGACCCGGTCTGGGCGCAGGTTCAGCCGCTCTGGGCGCTGGTGCAGGCGGTCCGGCGCGCGCCCTCGATGCGCGAGGCGGTCCGGTATCTGTTCGCTTCGCCGGCCTGGCATCCCCACTGGCTCGGCCCGGTTCCTCCGCGGCGCGGGGTGGATCCGGAGGCCCTCCCCAAGTTCGACGTGCACCCCGGCCCCCGCCGCGTCGGGTACGTCTTCGCCCAGCTGGTGCTGATCGTCCTCGTCTCCGTCGGGCTCCTCACCTGGCACCAGGCGCTCTCCATCCCCGCCCTGGCCACCGCGGTGGCCTGGGTGCTGGCCTCGCTGGTGGCCGGAGCGGCGCTCCTCGAGGGGCGGCGCTGGGCGGTGGGGCTGGAGGTGGCACGGATCGGGGTCCTCGCCGCCGCGCTCGCGGTGGTGATCTTCCTGCCCTCGCTCGGCCCGGTGCTGCTCGCCGCCCGCTGAAGCCCCGGGGGTGGGAATCCCAGCTCCTCACATCCCTGGGACCGTTGCCCCGGCAACCACCTGGCGCCGGACCGTGCCGGTCTTTCGTTGACACCGTCGTCCGCCTCCGGAACGCTTCCTTCGGCTTGCTGGACTCGCCACCCGGGGAGGTGCGACATGAGAAGCAGGCGGCAGTTTCTCAAGGAGCTGGCAGGGGGAGCAGCGCTGCTCGGATCCGGCGCCCTGCTGCCGCCGTCGCTGCGCGCCGCCGAGCCAGTCCCCGTCGGTCCGGTGGGCCTCCCGGAAGGGACGCTGGAGACCTCGTTCCTCGAGGCGCTCCCGGGCAAGCGTCCCCTGATCAAGCGAACCTACCGTCCGCCGAACTTCGAGACGCCCCTCGAGGTCTTCGAGCAGGTCTTCACCCCGAATGATGCCTTCTTCATCCGGTACCACCTGCCACAGATTCCCCAGGTGCCGGCTGCGGAGTGGAAGCTGCAAATCGGTGGGGACTCGGTCGAGAAGCCCTTCACCCTGGACCTGCCCGGGCTGCAGCGTGACTTCGAGCAGGTCGAGCTCGCCGCCGTGTGCCAGTGCTCGGGCAACCGCCGCGGGCTGTCCCAGCCGCACGTGGCGGGCGTGGAGTGGGGGATCGGGGCCATGGGGAACGCGCGCTGGAAGGGCGTGCGCCTCAAGGACGTGCTGGCCAGGGCCGGGGTGAAGAAGGAGGCCCTGGAGGTCGTGGCCAACGGCGCCGACCACGGCTCGCTGGAGGCGACTCCGGACTTCGTCAAGAGCATCCCGGTCTGGAAGGCCATGGACGAGAACACGCTGCTGGTCTGGCAGATGAACGGCGAGCCGCTGCCCCACTTCAACGGAGCGCCGGTGCGGATGATCGTCCCCGGATGGACTGCGACCTACTGGATGAAGCACATCGTCACGGTCCAGGTGGTGTCGCAGCCGTTCAAGAATTTCTGGATGTCCACCGCCTACCGGATCCCCAAGGGCAAGTTCCCGGTGGTGGACCGGTTCCTCTCGCAGGAGACCGAGGTCAACACGCCGATCACCGACATCGTGGTGAACTCGCTGCTCACCAGCCCGCGCGAGGGCCAGCGCCTTCGCCCTGGACAGCCGGTGGAGGTCAAGGGCATCGCCTGGGACAACGGGAGCGGCATCCAGGCAGTGGAGGTCTCCGCCGACGGCGGGCGTGGCTGGCAGACCGCGACGCTCGACCCGGACGTCGGCCGGTTCGGTTTCCGCGGCTTCCGCCACGGGTTCAAGGCCGGCGCCAAGGGCGAGGTGACCATCCTGGCCAAGGCCACCAACCGGATGGGCGCCTCGCAGGTTTCGGAGCTGATCTTCAACCCCGCCGGGTACCACAACAACGTCGTCTCCCGGGTCACGGTCCGGGTCGGATAGGGGCACGCCGATGAGCACGCTGATCGTCCTCGCCCTCCTCGCCGCCCCGGGGTACCCCGACGAGAACCGGGGCAAGCTCAAGGAGGGGCCGGCCCGGGACCTGGTCCTCGGCCGCTGCGCCGCCTGCCACAGCCAGGACTACATCCCGATGAACTCGCCATTCCTGGACCGCAAGGGCTGGGAGGCCGAGGTCAACAAGATGGTCAAGGCCTTCGGCGCTCCGATGGAGCCAGAGGAGATGACGAGGATTGTCGATTACCTCGCTACCAACTACGGGAAGAAGTAGCAGGCGCTGGCCGGGTTAGGTGACGCGGGTGAATGGGCGGTCGTTGCCGGGCCGCTGGTGGTCGCCTTCCTCGTCGCGCTGACCCGGTCGCGGGCGCGCGCCGGCGGCCGCGTGCCCCCCGAGGTTGGAATCGCTGTCACCGCTGCGCCGCGAGAAAGGTCCGCAGCTCGGCGGTGACCGCCTCCGGGGCGTCGATGGGTGACATGTGGCCGGCGCGGGGAATGCGCACCAGCCGCGCGCCGGGGACTCCCGCGGCGATCTCCGCCGCCCTGGCCGGCACGGTCGCCGTGTCCTCCTCGCCCACCATCACCAGGGTCGGGCAGCGGATGCGGGGAAGGAGCCGCTCGACGCCCTCGCGCCGGAGCACACCCTCCACCGCGCGTGGCATCGCCACCCGGTCGAGGGACAGCAGATGCTCGCGCCATCGGCGCAGGTCCGCGGCGCGGGCCGGATCGCGCCGGGCGCTCTCTCCGTGCATGATCGCCAGGACCCGGCCCACCACCGGCCGGACGCCGAGCCAGCGCGCCACCCACTCCATCCGGCGGTAGCGCGGCACCGTCTCCGGAGGTTCCGGTCGCGCCGAGGTGTCGACCAGCGCCAGCGACCGCACCAGCTCGGGGCGCCGCGCCGCCAGACGCATCCCCACGAATCCGCCCATCGACATCCCGACGAAGTGCACCGGGCCGGCCTGCAGCGAATCGATGAGCGCCACCACGTCGTCGGTCAGGGTGTCCATGTCCAGGCCGGCGGCGGGCGTCTCGCTCAGGCCTTGACCGCGGTGGTCGTAGGCGACGCAGCGGAAGGCAGTCCGCAGCGCGGCGATCTGCGCGTCCCACATCCGCATCGAGTAGAGCAGGCCGTGGGAGAACAGCACCGGTGGCCCGCGTCCACCCCAGTCCTCCACCGCGAGCTCGACGCCGTTGCAGCGGATGCGGGTCCCCATCGAGCGGTAGCCTAGTCCTTCGCCCAGCCCGTTCACGGGGGTGAATAGCGGGAGGCGGCGCGGCGTCTCGCCACAGGCAAGGAAGGACGGAGACCGACGATGCGCAGGATGCTCTTCATGGGATGCGCGGTGCTCGCCTCGGGCTGTGTGGTCCGAGAGTACCGCGAGCCGCCGCCCCCTCCCGTGGCGTACCGCCCGCCGCCACCGCCGCCGCCCGTGGTGGAGCAGGATTCCGGCTGGGTGGCCGTGTCCATCGAGCCTCCGCTGGAGCAGCCGGCGCCGGTGGCGATCCCCTGGGCTCCTCCGCCGATGCTCTGGGATCCGCCGCCTCCGCGGCCGTGGTTCGAGGCGGTGTGGGTCGGAGGCCACTGGAGCTGGTGGAACGGTGAGTGGGTCTGGGCCCGCGGGCACTGGGCGCGACCGCCCACGCCGGGGTGGGTCTACTCCGAGCCGTACTACGAGTACCGCGGCGACGCGGTGGTCTTCGTCGCCGGCTTCTGGCGACCCACGGTGCGGGTCTTCGTCCCACCGCCTCCCACGGTCTACGTCCCGCTCGTCCCGGTGAGGGTGGTGCACGTCGGCTACGCGCGGCCCATCGGCCCGCACGGTGTCTTCGTGCCGCCGCCGCCCGGCTCGCAGCCGGGGGTCATCGTGCCTGCGCCGGTGGGCACGCCGCCGGCGGTGGTGCTGAGCGCTCCGCCCGTCGTGCGGCCGGGGATGGTGGTCCGTCCCGTGTCGCGCGGCGGGGTGGTCGAGGTGGTCGCGCCGGCCGGGGTGACGCGTGAGGGGCGGCCAGTGACCGCCCAGGCGCCGGTCATCGCCCACGACGCGGCCTCGGTGCACCCGGTGGTCGTCGCGCCTCCGCCTCCCGTCCGGAACGCCTCCGTTCCCGCTGAGGTTCCGGCGCACGGGGTGAGCCAGCCCGCCACGGTCGGGGGTGAGCCGGTGGGCAGGCCCGTCCCGGTCCAGCCGGGCACGAGTACCGTCTCGGTGCGCCGGCTGCCGCCCCCCTCGCCCGGACAACCGGTGGTGCAGCCCGTACTCCGGCCCGAGGCGATGGGCAGCGACCAGGGCGGACCCCGCCCGTGGTCCAACGGCGCCGATCGATCGGGCAACGAGGGCCCTGTCCTTCGCCCCGTTCCGCGGGCCGAAGTCACCCCCCGCCCACCGGTCAGCGTGCCCGCGACCAGGCCCGCGGCACCTCCGGCGCCGCTTTCCGCCCAGAACGCCGCCCCTGCGGCACGGCCCACCGGAGCGCAGGCCCCACCGCGGGCCGAAGCCGCGTCGCCCCGCCCACGAGCTCCGGCGAAGGTCGATCCCGAGGAGCGCAAGGGGCACCCCGACCCACGCGAGCGCTGAGCGAACGGGGGCGGGAGGAAGTCCTGTAGACTCGCGCGTCCGAGCCCAAGTGTCTCGCGCCCGACCTGCCGCCATCGTCCTCGCCGCCTCTCCTCTCCGCGAGCGCCTCCAGCGCCTGTTCGCCGAGCTGGACGCTCTCCGTGACGAGGTGGCCCAGCTGGAGCTGGAGTGCGAGACGCTCCGGGGACAGCTGGCCGCCTTCGAGGTCCGGCACCGGGCCGAGCTCGCCGACGAGCAGCGTCTCTTTCACCGCATCGCCTCCGTCGTCCGCCAGCTCGAGCGCTGGGCGGAGATGCTGGTCGAGGCCGCGCCGGGCCAGCGCGCCGCCCGGGCCCGCCGCATCGAGCGGCAGCGCACCCGCGAGCTGCACCAGGAGTCGCGGGAGGCCGAGCTGGCCGACGAGGAGCCTGCCCCGGAGCCTGCCCCGGCGGCGGACCTCAAGTCCCTCTACCGGCGGCTGGCGCGTCGCTTCCATCCCGACCTGGCCCGGACCGAGGAGGAGCAGGTCCGTCACGCCGCGCTGATGGCCCGGATCAACGCACTGTACCGGGCGGGCGACCGCGCGGGGCTGGAGGCGCTGGCGGACCAGGCACTCGGCTCGGAGCTGCCCGAGCCCGCGGTGTCGCTCGAGGAGGAGGTCCGGCTGCTGGAGGAACGCCGGGCGCGGTTCGAGTCGGCGCGCGATGGCCTGCGGCTCGACCTCGCGTCGCTCCGCGGGTGCGCCACGGCCGAGCTCCTCCGCCGATCGCGCCTGCCGGGGGAGGACGGACGTGACTTCTTCGACGCGCTCCGCGCCGAGCTGGCCTCGCGGTGCGAGGTGGCGCTCGGCGACGTGCGCGATGCTGCGGGGGCGCTGGAGGATGCGGTGAGACGAGCAAACCGAAGGTCGCTGGCCACCGAGGGCAAGAGGTCGCTGGACCGGGCCTTCGACCCGCTCGGCCGCCAGCGGCTGGTCCGTCTCTCGCTCGAGGCCCTGGAGGCGACCCGGGCTGCTCCGGAGGCGAGGGCGGAGGCGGAGCGGATCGCTGCGCTGGCCCGGAGCTCGCCCGCGGCGGCGCGCCTGGTGCTCTTCGCCTACGCCAGCGAGCTGGTGCCACATCCTCTGGACGGGCTGCGGACCTACGAGGATCTCGCCCTCCGGTTCGAGCACCTGGGCACCCGCGACGAGAAGCCCCGGACGCTGGAGCGCGCACTGGTGGAGGCGGCGGACCTGGTCGAGTTCGGGGTCCGACGGGCCGGGGAGCGGCTGGTGCAGAGCGGGCTCCGCTTCCGGAGCGCGCTGCTGCGCGACGCCGTGCCGCTGACGCTCCGCACGCACGCGCTCCGGGTCGAGTTCCGGCGGGTGCTGTCCACCCTCGGCGAGCGCACCGGCTGTCCCGGGTGTCAGGAGGAGATCTTCGCCGTCCCGCTCTACCGCCTCCGCGGGCTGGACGACCTGCACGCCAGCTCCTGCCCTCGATGCGGCCACCTGGTCCGGAGCTACTTCCTGCCCCGGGGAGAGGACGTCCAGTCGGTGTTGAACACCGCCTTCCTAGATCTGGAATTGCTCTCCGAGTGGAGCTTTCGGATGGGCGCGGCATCGGTCTCGGTGCAGCTGCTCCCGGTGCAGCTGGAGCGAATGACGGTGGGCCAGCTCAAGCGCCGGTTCTGGGCCGACGTGCTCGAGCGGCACGGCATCCCGGTGCCACTGACGGCGGTGCGGCTCCAGCAGGCCCGGCGCCCGGTCCAGGAGCGGCGCAAGCTGGCCGACCTCGATCGGCACGAGTTCGTGGTGGCCTTCGGGGAGAAGGCTCGGGTGTCGGTCGCCGACGCCCTGGAGACGGTGAAGCACCGGATCCGCACCCGGTTCCGTCCGGAGGCCGCCGCCACCGGGCGCTGAACGAGGGCATCGACCTCGGGTGCGGGCCCCCGCGGACCTGGCGCCCACACCGCCGGCTCACCACCGGCCCGGTTCCCGCCGCTCCGCCTTGCGTCGTCCCAGCCGCTTCTTGGCCTCGAGCCGGCGCTCTTTCGCCCCGCGGGACGGCCGGGTGGGGCGCCTCGGCTTCTGCACCCGGGTGAGGGCGAACAGGGCGGCACGCAGTCGCTCGAGGGCCGTGCCGCGGTTCTGCGCCTGGCTGCGTCGCTCGGTCGCGGTGACGGTCACTCCGGTCGGAGGATGGACGAGGCGGACGGCAGAGGCAGTCTTGTTGCGATGCTGGCCCCCGGGGCCTCCGCCGACGAAGGTGGAGACCTCGCAGGCTCCGAGCAGCGCCTCGTCGTCCAGCGCGAGCGCGGCCCGGGCCGCCTCGCGACGGCCGTCCGGAGAAGGAGGCTCCATGTCCACCCTCCCTGTACACGGCCCGCGACTCATCCGCACCGGCGCGGGATGGACCAGGCAGTCCCTTGAGGGTGCGCGGTCGCCTGCCTGGTCGGGGACGGCGACGGCGATGGCTCTCGGGGGGTGCAGAGGGCCTGTGCTCCTGTTAGCACCGCCCCTCCCCGTCCATGCACCGGATCCATCTCGAGGGTGCCCGCACCCACAACCTGGCGGGCGTCAGCGTCGAGCTCGCCGCGGGCCAGCTCACCGCCGTCACCGGTGTCTCCGGTAGCGGCAAGAGCAGCCTCGCCGTGGATACGCTCTACGCCGAGGGCCAGCGGCGCTTCGTCGAGAGCTTCAGCCCCTACGCCCGGCAGTTCCTGGAACGGCTGGAGCGGCCCCCCATGGACCGCCTCGAGCCGGTGGCCGCGGGCATCGCCGTCGACCGGCGCACCAGCGTCAAGAGCTCGCGGTCCACCGTCGCCACCCTGGCCGACCTCGAGGCCTACTTCTCGGCGCTCTTCACCCGGGAGGCGCTCCCGCTCTGCCCCGACCACGCCGTGGAGGCAGTCCGCCGCGATCCGGACTCGGCCGCGGAGGCGCTGGTGAGCGAGCATGCCGGGGCCCCGGTGGTCCTGACCTTCCCGGTCCGGATGCCGGACACCGAGACCTTCCTCGGCGTCCGCGCGCGGCTCCTCAGGGATGGGTTCCGCCGCCTGCTCGTCGGCGGCGAGGTGCGCCCGCTCGAGGAGCTCCGTCCGGCGGAGGCGATGGGCGCCGCGGGCCAGGCGGACGTCGTCGTCGACCGGCTCACCCTGTCCAGGAAGGCCCGGGGCCGTCTGGCTGCCTCGCTCGAGCAGGCCTGGGCCGAGGGGCACGGCGAGGCGCACCTCTGGAACGCGGGGCAGCGGCGGGCGGTGAGGCAGGGGCTGGTGTGCCCCCTCTGCGCCCGCGGCTTCGAGCCTGCCCGTCCCGGGCTCTTCAGCTACCAGTCTGCGGTGGGCGCCTGTCCCGCCTGCCGCGGCTTCGGCCGCACCCTCGACATCGACTGGGCCAAGGTCATCCCCGACGAGGCGCTGAGCATCGAGGACGGAGCCCTCCGGCCGTGGAACGGGCGCTCGAGCGAGTGGGAGCGCAGCCAGCTGGTCCGCTACGCGAAAGCCAGCCGCATCCCGCTCGACGTCCCCTGGCGCGAGCTCCGGCCCGAGCAGCGCGAGGCGGTGCTCGAGGGCGAGGGCGACTACCGAGGCGGCCGGTACCCCGGTCTGCGGGCCTGGTTCCGCTGGATGGAGTCGCGCACCTACAAGATGCACGTGCGGGTGCTGCTCAGCCGCTACCGCGCGTACACGCTCTGCAGCACGTGCGGTGGCGCCCGCCTCAACCCCCAGGCGCTGCGCTACCGGGTGGGCGGGCTCGATCTCGCCGCTTGGCACCGGCTGGAGGTGGCGGAGGCGCACCGCCGCCTGGAGCTGCTCGCCGCCCGCAGCGGGCAGGGTGAGCTGGCCCGCCGCGAGCTGGTGAGTCGGCTGGGATGGCTGGCCCGGGTGGGCCTGGGCTACCTCGGCCTCGACCGCCAGAGCCGAACCCTCTCCGGAGGCGAGGCCCAGCGGGTCTCGCTGACCGCCGCGCTCGGCACCGGGTTGACCGGGGCGCTGTTCGTCCTCGACGAGCCGTCGGTCGGGCTGCACCCCTCGGACCTCCCGCCGCTCACCACCGCCCTGGGCGAGCTCGCCCGGCGGGGCAACGCGGTGCTGGTGCTGGAGCACGACCCGGCGCTGATCCGCGCCAGCGACCGCGTCCTCGAGCTCGGCCCCGGTGCCGGGCCGGAGGGTGGCCGGCTGTGCTTCGACGGCACCCCTGCCGCGCTCGCCCGGCGCAAGGACCTGCCCACCGGCCGGGTCCTCGCCGGCGGCCGCGCGCACGAGCGGCCCCGCCGCGCGCCGGCCGGGTGGATCGACGTCCGCGGCGCCACCGCCAACAACCTGGCCGAGGTGAACGTCCGGCTTCCGCTCGGCGTCCTCGCCGCGGTCTGTGGGCCGAGCGGCTCCGGGAAGAGCACCCTCGCCGAGGAGGTCGTCCACCGGAGCCTGGCTCGCGCCCTGGGCCAGGCCGGCCTCGAGCCGCCGGGGACGGTCCGCTCCGTGGTGCCGGGGCTGCCGCTGACCCGCGTGGTCCTGGTCGACCAGGCGCCGCTGGGCCGCACCTCGCGGGGGAACGCGGCGACGTACACCAAGGCCTGGGACGCGTTCCGGAAGCGCTTCGCCGCCGAGCCGGACGCGGTGCTCCGCGGCTTCGGTGCGGCCCACTTCTCCTTCAACGTCGACGGTGGTCGCTGCGAGGCGTGCTCCGGCGAGGGCAGCGAGACGGTGGAGATGCAGTTCCTCGCGGACGTGGCGCTCACCTGTCCGAGCTGCCGCGGTCGGCGCTTCAAGTCCGAGGTGCTCGAGGTCCGGCTGAGGGGCCACGCGGTCTCGGACGTGCTGGCGATGACCGTGGACCAGGCGCTGGAGGCCTTCTCCGACGACCGCGCCATCGCCGAGGCGCTCGGGCCCCTCCGGCGGCTGGGGCTCGGGTACCTCCCGATCGGCCAGCCGCTCTCGACCCTCTCCGGAGGCGAGGCCCAGCGGGTGAAGCTCGCCCGTGCGCTCGGCGGCGCGCAGGAGGGCGTCCTCTACGTGCTCGACGAGCCGAGCGCCGGGCTCCACGGCGAGGACGTGGCGCAGGTGCTCGAGGCGCTCCACGCTCTGGTGGACGCCGGCGCGAGCGTGCTGGCCGTCGACCACGACCTGGACCTCCTCCGCGCCTCGGACTGGCTGGTCGAGCTCGGCCCCGGGGGTGGACGGGAGGGTGGGAGGGTGGTGGCCGAAGGGCGGCCCGAGGACCTGGCCCGCGCCGCCACCCGCACCGGTGAGGCGCTCCGCGCCGCGGGGTCGGTCCACCCCGCGCCTTCGCCCACGGCGGCCGACGAGGGCGGGAAGTGGCTGGTGGTGGAGCACGCCCGCGAGCACAACCTCGCCGACGTCAGCTGCCGCCTCCCGCTCGGCAAGCTCGTCGTGCTCACCGGCCCGAGCGGCTCGGGCAAGTCCACGCTCGCCTTCGACGTGATCTTCGCCGAGGCGCAGCGCCGCTTCACCGAGACCCTCAGCCCGTACGCCCGGCAGTTCCTCCCCACCTTGCCCCGCCCGGACGTCGAGCGGATTCGCGGGTTGCCCCCGGCCGTGGCCCTCGAGCAGCGCACCGCCCGTGCCGGCGCCACCAGCACCGTCGCCACCGTGACCGAGGTGGCGCACTACCTCCGGCTGCTCTTCGCCAAGCTGGGGACGCCGCACTGCCCGAACGACGACACCGCCATCGCCCCGCGCTCCGCCGAGCAGCTCCTGGCCGAGGCCCGGGCACTGCGTGGTACCGTCGAGCTCCTCGCGCCGGTGGTGCGGGCGCGCAAGGGGACCTACCTCGACGTCTTCACCGCCGCGGCCCGTGCCGGGGTGAAGGAGGCCGTCTGCGACGGCGAGCGGGTCTCGACCGACGCCCCGCCCAGGCTGGCCAGGAGCCGCGAGCACACCATCGACCTCGTGGTGTGGGCCGGACCGGCGGTGGACATCCCGGAGGAGGCGTTCCGGCAGGCGCTCCGCTGGGGCCAGGGTGCGGTGAAGGTGCTGCGCGCGGTACGGGAGAAGCTGCTCTCGTCCGAGCGCAGCTGCCCCCGGTGCGGCACCGCCCTCCCCGAGCTCGACCCCCGCTGGTTCTCCTTCAACACCGCGCAGGGCCGCTGCGAGGCCTGTGAGGGCACGGGTCTCGAGGGCGCCGGGGTCGAGGGCGAGTCGACCGACCCTTGCCCGACCTGCGCGGGGACGCGGCTCCAGCCGGTGCCGCGGGCGGTGCGGCTCTTCGGGCGCCGCTATCCGGAGGTGGTGCAGCAGCCGGTGGTGCGGGCGCTGGAGGAGGTCCGCCGCTGGTCGCTCTCCGGTGACGCGGCCCGCATCGGGGGCGCGGCCCTGGGCGAGCTGGTGCGCCGGCTCGAGTTCCTGGAGCGGGTGGGCCTCGGGTACCTGTCGCTGGATCGAGCGGCCGCCACGCTCAGCGGGGGCGAGATGCAGCGGCTCCGGCTCTCGGCCCAGGCCGGCGCCGGGCTCACCGGGGCGCTCTACGTGCTCGACGAGCCGACCATCGGGCTCCACCCCCGCGACACCGGCCGGCTGCTGGAGAATCTCCGGATGCTGGTCGACACCGGGAGCACGGTGCTGGTCGTCGAGCACGACCTCGACACCCTGCGTGCCGCCGACCACCTGGTGGACCTCGGCCCCGGGGGAGGTCGTCTGGGAGGTCGCATCGTCGCCTCCGGTCCACCGCGGGAGGTGCTGGCCTCCGACGCCTCACCCACGGCCCGCGCGCTCCAGCTTCCGGTGCGTGGTCTCCGGCCAACGCGCCCGCAGGCGCGCGACTGGCTCAGGCTCGACGGGGCGCGGTGCCACAACCTGCGCGGGGTGGACCTCGCGCTCCCGCTGGGCCGGATGACGGTGGTGGCCGGCGTGTCCGGCTCCGGGAAGAGCACCCTGGTCCGCCGGGTCCTGTTCCCCGCGGTGCGCGAGGCGCTCGGCCGCACCACGCCGCCTCCCGGTCCGTTCCGGCGGCTGTCCGGGCTCGGCCCGCTCCGCCGGGTGCTGGCGGTGGATCAGTCACCCATCGGTCGCACTCCCCGGAGCGTCCCGGCCACCTTCCTCGGCATCTGGGACGAGCTGCGCCGGGTGTTCGCCGGCACGCCCGAGGCCCGGACGCGGGGCTTCGGTCCGGCTCGCTTCTCCTTCAACTCGGCCGGCGGTGGGCGCTGCCCGGCGTGCGCGGGGCAGGGGAGCATCAGCCACGAGATGTCGTTCCTCCCCGACGTCACCACGCCCTGCGAGGCCTGCGAGGGGGCGCGGTTCGAGCCGGCGACGCTGGAGGTGCGCTGGCGCGGGCTCAACGTGGGCGAGACGCTCCGCCTCACGGTGGACGAGGCGCTGGAGGCCTTCTCGGTCCTCCCCCGGGTGGCCGGGCCGCTGCGCTGCCTGTCGGAGCTCGGAGTGGGCTATCTCCAGCTCGGGCAGGGGAGCCACACGCTGTCCGGCGGCGAGGCGCAGCGGCTGAAGCTCGCCGCCGAGCTCACCGCCACCGCGCGGCACGAGCCCACGCTCTACGTGCTCGACGAGCCCACCACCGGGCTGCACCTCGCCGACGTGGCGAAGCTCCTCCGGGTCCTGGACCAGCTCGTCGCCCGCGGCGACACGTTGGTGGTCATCGAGCACCACCCGGTGGTGATCGCCGCGGCGGACCACGTGGTGGAGCTCGGGCCCGAGGGCGGCGAGGCCGGCGGACGGATCGTGGCCCAGGGCTCGCCGGCCGAGGTGGCCCGCACCGCCACCGCGACCGCGCCGATCCTCCGGGAGATCCTCGCCGCCGAGCCGCGGCAGCGCGCCGGCTAGAACGAGCCCGAGGAGCGGACGCCCGCGGGAGCCCGGTCCGTCGCCGAGGCGCTCCCGAGGACGAGCAAGGCGAGAACTGCTACGGGCCAGCGCTGATTCGCCGTCGGCCCAGCGGAGCCGCCTACTTCTTCTTCTTGGACGTGGCCTTCTTGCTCGAGGCCGTCGACTTCGTGGAGGTGGTGGTCGTCTTCTTCGCCGCGGCCTTCGGGTCGTCGACCTTCACCGGCTCGGCCTTCCGCTCCGCGAGCAGGGCCTTCTCCCGCTCGAGGTCGCGAACCTTCATCTCCAGCGCGGCCTGGGTCTTGGCCAGGTCCTTGACCTTGCCCTCGAGCGCCGCGGACCGCTCGCTCTCCTTCTTGAGCGCGGCCTCGGCCTCGTCCTTCGCGCCCTTGAGGGTGCAGGAGCTCCAGCCGCCCACGACCACTGCGGCGACCAGGAGGATCCACGGGAGCTTGGAGGGTCGAGAGCGGCGCCACTCCGCCTCGAACTCGGCAGTTGTCGACACGGGGTCACCACCTTAGCAGGCCAGTCCCTCCGTGCTAGTTCCGGGGGCGCCATGGCCACCCTCGCGCACAC
The DNA here is from genome assembly GCA_035519675.1 of Myxococcaceae bacterium. Classification (GTDB taxonomy): domain Bacteria; phylum Myxococcota; class Myxococcia; order Myxococcales; family Myxococcaceae; genus RPRB01. Next base: position 115,662 of record DATIWB010000001.1, on the reverse strand, counting down.
CGAGTTGACCGGCGGTCCGCGCGCCCCGGAGCGCTGGGTGCTGTTCCTCCATGGCCTCCTCGGGCGGGGCGGAAACTGGCGCTCCTTCGGCAGGAGGTGGGTGGAGACGCACCCGACCTGGGGCGCGGTGCTGGTGGATCTGCGTCTCCATGGCGACTCCCGCGCCGGCTTCGCTCCGCCCCACACGGTTGCCGCTGCCGCCGGCGACGTGCTGGCGCTCGTCCCCGCGCTCCCCGGGCCGGTGGAGGCGGTGGTGGGACACTCGCTCGGCGGCAAGGTGGTCCTCGCCGCCCAGCGCGCCAGCGGGCAGCGGTTTCCGGGCGCGGTGGTGCTCGATGCCTCCCCCGCGGCGCGCCCCGACGGGCTCGGGTCCGAGCAGAGCCGGGACGTGCTGGCGCTCCTCGCCCGGCTCCCCCGCGAGTACGCGACGCGGGGCGAGTTCGTGAACGCGGTCGAGGCCGGGGGGCAGTCCCGGGCCATCGCCCAGTGGCTGGCGATGGCGCTCCAGCCCGGGGGGCGTGGCTTCGTGCTCCCGCTGGACCTGCCGGGGCTCACCTCGCTCTTCCGGAGCGTGCTCGCCGAGGACGACTGGGACGTCGTCGGCTCGGTCCCGCCGGGACACCGGCTGGGGTTCGTGGTGGGTGGCCGCTCGGGCGTGGTCCAACCCGCGGCGCGGGAGCGACTCGCGGCGCTCGCCCCTGCGGTGACGCTGGAGGAGATCCCCGACGCTGGCCACTGGCTCCACGTCGACGCCCCGGAGGCGACCTTCGCCGCCGTCGAGCGCGCGATTCTCTAGCGAGGCGCCCAGCCGAAGAAGAGGTGGCAGAGGGCGGTGGCGGCCACGTAACCGGCGAGGTCCGCGGCGAGGCAGGCCACGAGGGTGTGCCGCAGCACCCGGACCTGGACGCTGCCGAAGTACACCGCGAGAACGTAGAACGTCGTGTCGGTCCCGGCATTGAGGAGACAGACCAGGTATCCGATGAACGAGTCGGGTCCGTACGTCTTCATCGTCTCGCTCATCACCCCGAGCGCGCCGGTGCCGGACAGGGGTTTGATGAGGGCCATCGGGAGCGCCTCGACGGGAAAGCCGATCCGGGCGGTGACCGGCCCCAGGACCCGGGCGAGCGCGTCCATCGCTCCCGAGGCGCGGAACATGGCGATGCCGACCAGGATGGCGACGAGGAAGGGAATGATGGTGACGGCGATCTGGAAGCCCTCCTTCGCCGCCACGACGAAGACCTCGTAGATCTTCACCTTCCGCGCGATCCCGAAGAGCACGATGATCAGCATGAGGAACGGCAGGAGCCACTCGCTCATGAATGACCGGAAGACCTCGAATCCGGTATGCGTCTCGACGAGTCCCCGGGCTGCCCGCACCACCGCCACCACGAACGCCACGAGTACCAGCAGTGCGAACAGCCGCCGGGTCGGCGTCGCCGGGGCGTGCGCCTGGGCGAGCTTCTCGGCCGCCGCGAGGGCGGCCGCGTCGGGCTCCTTTCGGGCAACGGGGTCCTGTGCGGCGGGCGGCGAGTAACGCTCCGGGGCAAAGCGCGGCCTGCGCTCGAGCAGCTTGGCCACCACCACGGCGGTCGCTGCCGCGGAGAAGGTGGAGAGGAAGGAGGGAAGGACGATGCCGGCGGGGTCTTTGGAGCCCAGCGCTGCGCGCACTGCCACCGCTCCGAGAGGAAGGATGGCCACCCCCGCCGCGTTCAGCGACAGGAACAGCGCCATCGGGTTGGTGGCCACCCCGGGGTGGCGGTTGAGCGTGTTCAGCTCGGCCATCGCCTTCAGCCCGAAGGGCGTGGCGGCATTCCCCAGTCCGAGCATGTTCGCCGCCAGGTTGAGGATCATCGGCCCCATCGCCGGATGGTCCTCCGGCACCTCGGGGAAGAGCCGTCGCATCAGGGGGCGGAGGCCCCGCGCGATGGAGCGCATCAGTCCGCCCTCGCGGACGATTCCGAAGAAGCCGAGCCAGAGCGCCATCTGGCCAATGAGGCCGAGCGCGAGCTCGACGGCACCGCGCGCCGCGGCGAGAGAGGCCTCGGTGACCCGGGGCATCGTGCCGTTGAAGGCGGCGGTGAGGACGGAGCCCGCGATGAGGACGAAGAAGATGCCGTTGAGCACGGGGGGCCTGCACCCTAGCAGCGGTCCCGGACGCACCGGACCTTCCGCCCGGGGTGCAGGGAATGCAGCGAGCCGGCCCGATCCGGTCGTCGGACGGTGAACGGCCCGGTTTGCCGCTCCCGAGGGGGGCGAGTTACAGTTTTGCCGGCCGTTTCCTCCGGGAGACAGCAATGGCTCGAGAGGCCCCGCCAGGAGAGGTGTATCGCCAGGCGTCCGTCGACGGACGCACGGCGAGCGCCACGCCTGACGACGGGGTAGGTGGTCCGGTCCCGCGCCTCCCACGCGGGGCCACCCTCGGTCGCTACGTCGTCCTGGACTGTCTGGGAAGCGGGGGCATGGGCGTCGTCTACCGGGCGCACGACTTCGCGCTGGACCGGCGCGTCTCGCTGAAGCTCCTTCGCCCCTCGGGGAAGGACACCGACTCCCGGCGCGAGCGGCTCGTCTCCGAGGCCCAGGCGCTGGCCCGCGTGTCCCATCCCAACGTGCTGGCAGTGCACGACGTCGGCACCTGGGAGGAGGAGGTCTACGTCGCGCTGGAGCACGTGGAGGGCGAGACCCTCCGCAGCTGGCTCGATCGCGCGCCCCGAAGTCCGTCGGAGATCCGCGGGATGTTCCTCCAGGCCGCGCGCGGGCTGCAGGCCATCCACGATGCCGGCCTGGTGCACCGGGACGTCAAGCCGGAGAACCTCCTGGTGGGCCGCGACGGGCGACTCCGGGTGGCGGACCTCGGTCTGGCCATCACCGCCGGGAGCGCCGGGGCCGAGGCCGCACGCGAGACGCTCCAGCCAGGCACGCCCGGGTACATGCCGCTGGAGCAGCACCGGGGCGAGCCCCTGGACGCCCGGGCCGACCAGTTCAGCCTCGCGGTGGCGCTCCACGAGGCGCTGGTGGGGCACCGCCCGTACGGAAGCCGCGGAGCCTCGCGCGAGGCGCTCGAGGAGCGGCTGGCCCGCGGGCCGGGGGCGGAGGTGCCGCGGTCGGCGGCCATTGCGCCGCGGCTCCGGCGGGCCCTCACCGCGTCCTTGAGCCCGGAGCGCGGGCAGCGTCCGGCCTCGCTCGCCTCCCTCATCGACGCCCTCGCCTCGCCGGGAGTGCAGGCCAGGGGCACGCTGGGTGGAGTCGGCGCCGTGGCCGCCTCGATGGGGGTCCTGCTCCTGGCGATGATCCGGGCAGGCGCAGCGCCAGTTGCCACCGCGGAGGCGGCCATCTGGCTTCCGCCGGCGTACGAGTTCCAGGCCGATGGGCTGGATCCCGCCGACCGGGTGGGGCTGGTGAGCACCGCGGCCCCGCAGTCCGGGCCGGCCGGGGTGCCGAGCCGCGAGGCCTGGACAGGGCGGACCGGAGCGTCGGTCGCCCCCGTCGTGACCCCTTCCACGACGCCGCCACGCGGTCCGGAGGTGCTCACCATCGGCCGCCGGCCCCCCGAGTCCGGTGTGGCCGCTGCGCCGGCGCACGCACCTGGGCTCGAGCTCGACCGGCTCGCCGAGCTGCGCGGCCTGGTCCAGGCGCTGTACCGGGCGCTCACCGAGCCGCGGGAAGGTGGCACCCAGGCGCCGCTCCTGGCCCTCTCGCCGGCTCCCGGGGCCGGGGCGAGGGTCCCGTCCGCGGGCGCCGTCGCTTCGGCGTCCTCTCCGCTGCAGGTCGCGTCGATCGCTCCTTCGGGTGGCTCGGGGCTGGACTACGTGGATCCCTCGGGACAGGCCATCGCCACGATCGAGCGGCGGCTGGATCAGCAGATCCGCAACAACCGGAGCCCGCCGGAGATCGCGCAGACCCGGTTCGCGCTCGCCCAGGCGATCTGGAACTCCAGCGACGCCACCGAGGCGCAGACCCGTGCGCTGTCCCTGGCGCGCCAGAGCAAGGCTGCGCTCGACGCGGTGGTCGATCAGGACTCGACCGTCGTCGAGCTCCGGGAGGCGGTGAACGACTGGATCTCGGTGCGCGAGGGGCCGATCAACAAGCCCCGTGGCAACCTCCTCGACACGCGGCGGGACGAGCTGAGGATGGCGCCGATGGAAAACATGGGGCTCAGCGACATCGGCTTCTGACGTGTCCCGCTCCAACGCAACCAGGTCCGAGACCGATGGCCGGCCGTCGTCCCGCCCTGCGCGGACCAGCCAGCTCGTGCTGGCGCTCTGCTGTGACCGGCCGTTCGAGGCGCCGCGCGCAGCCGATCTGACCGGTGCCTCCGAGGTGTGGCTGGGCCGGACGCCACCCGAGGCGCCTCCGGGCGTGGTCCGCCTCAGCTTCGCGGACGATCGGATGTCGGCGCTCCACGCCCGGCTGCGGCGGGTGCTCGGGCGGTGGGTCGTCGAGGATGCGGGGAGCAAGAATGGCCTGCGCGTCCAGGGAACGCAGCAGCGCCGGGCAGTCCTCAACCCCGGGGACGCCATCGAGTGCGGGCAGACCTTCCTGGTGTTCGAGGAGCACGCCGCGGCCGACGAGCCCCCTCCGTCGCTCCCGCCCGGAGCCGCGGAGCTGGGCTGTCAGAGCTTCCACCCGGACCTGCTCGCTGCCTGGTCGGCGCTGGCGCGGGTCGCCCCCACCCGGGTGCCGGTGATGCTGCAGGGCGAGACCGGCACCGGGAAGGAGCTCGCCGCCCGCGCGCTCCACGTCTGGTCCGGACGCTCCGGGCCGTTCGTGGCGGTGAACTGCGGCGCGCTCCCGGAGCAGCTGGCCGAGAGCGAGCTGTTCGGTGTGCGGCGAGGCGCCTTCACCGGTGCGGTGGAGGACCGGCCAGGCCTGATCCGTGCCTCGAGCGGGGGCACGCTCCTGCTCGACGAGGTGGGCGAGCTGCCGGCGGGGCTGCAAGTGAAGCTGCTCCGGGTGCTCCAGGAGAACGAGGTGCAGCCGGTGGGCGCGGCGCAGCCGGTCCGGGTGGATCTGCGAGTGGTCACGGCCACCCACCGGGACCTGTCGGCGCTGGTGGAGGAGGGCATCTTCCGCGGTGACCTCTTCGCTCGGCTCACCGGGCTGGAGGTGGAGCTGCCGCCGCTGCGGGACCGACGGGCGGACCTGGGCCTGCTCATCCCCACCTTGCTGCGCAGGGCCGGGGCCGACCCCGGCGTGCGCTTCTCGCGCGAGGCAGCTCGGGCGCTGTTCCGCTGGAGCTGGCCGCACAACGTCCGCGAGCTGGAGAAGGCGCTGGCCCTGGCGGTGGCGCTGGCCGGGCACGGACGCATCGAGCTCATCCACCTGCCCGAACCGGTGCGTACGGCCCCGGAGGCCCGCCCGGATCCGATGGCCGGTCGAACGACGCGCCCGCTGAGCGAGGCGGACGTGACGCGGCGGACCGAGCTCATCGAGCTGCTTCGCGCCCATCGCGGGAACGTCAGCGCGGTTGCGCGGCAGATGGGCGTGGCGCGGATGCAGATCCAGCGGTGGTGCCGGCGGTTCCATCTGGACCCGGCGAGCTTCCGCGCCGGCTGACCTCCCGGGTGCAACACCGGGGGTGCAACACCGGGGGGTGCAACACCTGCCCGGGGTGCAACGTGTTGCATCCGGGCCTGCTGGTGCCGTTGTCCCAGGCAAATCGCCGCCCCTGACCCGGCATGCCGGCTGCACTGGCCTGCGTGCGAGGTCGAGGCGGCCTGCGGTCCTGGGGCCACGGGGCGCCGTGGGTTCACTCTCCCCTCCCCACGGCGCCTCGTTTTTTTTCAGTAGCTGTCGCTGGAGCCGCCGCCTCCGCCCTCGCCCCCGCCGCCTCCGCCGAAGCCGCTGCCGCCTCCCCCTCCGTCCCAGCCGCCTCCGCCGCCGCCGCCTCCGCCGCCCCAGCCGCCTCCACCGATCCACGGGGGGCCGCCCCAGTACGTCCGTCGCCGCGGATGACGGCTGGCGCGAAGGAGCAGCATCACCACCACGAAGAGGATGAAGCCCCAGAAGCAGAGGTCGAACCAGTGTGGCAGCACGACGGGCGGTTGCTGCCAGTCGGCCGGCCGCCGCTGCCCGGGTTGCCGGGGCGTGGTGGCCGTGCCCGAGAGCGCCTCGGCGATGCCGTCGATGCCGGCCGCGATGGCGTCGTGGACCCGGCCCTCGCGCATCAGCGGGGCGATGCGCCGCCGGATGATGTCGTTGGACTGGAGATCGGTCAGATCGCCGCCGACGCCCTTGCCGGTCTCGATGCGGATGCGCCGCTCACCGGTGGCGATGACCAGGACCACCCCGTTGTCCTTGCCCTTCTGGCCGGGATGCCAGGTCTGGATGAGCTGGTAGCCCACGTCCTCGATCTGCTCGCCCTCGAGCGAAGGGGTCACCAGGACGAAGATCTGATTGGTGGTCCTCCGCTCGTAGTCGCCGAGTCGGTTGTTCAGGTCGGCCAGCTCCGCCGGGCTGAGCACTCCGGCGGTGTCGGTGACGTAGTCGGTCTGCTTCGGGACGTTGAACGCCCGGGCTGGACCGGCGAGGAGGAGGAGCAGGGTCGCAACGAGCGGGCCCCAGGCCCGCGCCCGCATCAGAAGGTCACCTTGGGCGCCTGCTGCGCGTCCGATGAAGCCTGGAAGTACACCCGCGGCTTGAACGTGCCACCGGTCGCCCGCTTGACCACCGCACCCCGGATCTTCCCGAGCTCGGTGTTGTAGTCCCGCACGGCCTCATTGTACTGCTCGCGCGAGCGGAGGATGCGGTTCTCGGTCCCCTCCAGCTGGACCTGGAGGTCGTGGAACTGCGCGTTGGCCTTGAGGTCGGGGTATGCCTCGTTGGCCACGAGCAGCCGGGAAAGCGCACCCTTGAGCTGATCCTGAGCCTTCTGGAAGGCGGCGACCTTCTCCGGGTCCTGAAGGTCCTCGGCACTGAGGGTGATGCCGGTGGCGCGTGCCCGCGCCTCGGTCACCTCGGCGAGCGTCTTCTCCTCGTGCTGGGCCGAGGCCTTCACCGTGGCAACCAGGTTCGGCACCAGGTCGGCCCGGCGCTGCAGCTGTGCCTGGTAGTCCGCCCACCTGGCGTCGCAGACCTGGTCCTTGGCGATCAGCTGGTCGTACTGGTTGCAGCCGGCCAGGGCGAACAGTCCCACGGCGGCCATGAGGGCGATGGGGGCGCGGGTCGTCATGGCGACACCCTAACGCCCACCATGTGCGCACGCGCAAGCGAACTTTCGGACGGGAGTGTGCCTCCGGAGCGGGAGGGCAGGCAGACGCAAGTCCTGTCAGGACATTAGGATTCCACCTCGTACCCGCTTCCGATGCGACCTGCCCCTTCCACGCCGACCAGCTCAGCGTGGGCGCGCACACCCGTGCCGCGTCCGCCCCGTGCCCGGCGGCGTGCGCGCCGTCGCCGCTGGCTGCAGCGGGCGGCGGTGGTGGCGCTCGCGCTGCTCAGCGCGATCACCATTCTCCACTCGGTCCTCAACTCGACCATGGTGCGCTCGCGCCTTCGGGACCGGGTCGAGGCCGCGCTCGCCGCGCGGCTCGGAGGGGTGGAGCTGGGTAGCCACAGCGACGTGGACTGGGGGTTGCGTCTCAGCTTCGGGCCGGTGCGCATCTCGCCCGAGCCGGGGGCCCCGGTGGTGCTGGAGATGGAGCGGGTACGGGTGCGGCCGCGGTGGACGGCGCTGCTCGCCGGCCGGCTCGAGCCGGGCCTGGTCCAGATGCGCACGGTGGTGGTGCGCCCGGGGACCCAGCTCGAGGGCCTCCGCGCCCTCGCCAGGCGGCTGCAATCGAAGGCTCCTCCTCCTTCCGGGGACGTGCCTGCGCCGGCCTCGGTCGGCTCGCGTCTGCCGCGTCTCGAGGTGCAGGACCTCCGCGTCGAGCTGGTCTCCAGCCAGGACGGACACCCGCTGGACCTCGGCGCCTGGGACGCGCAGGTGGAGATCTCGGGCGCCGCGTCGGGGCGGGTGCTGGAGGTGGCGGTCCAGCGCGACGGCGGCGGCGAGGCACGCTCGATCGTGCGCTGGGCCCGCGAGCAGCCGTTTCAGGTCGAGGCCGGGCTGGAGGGGATGCCACTGCGGCCCCTCATCGAGCTGCTCGGGCAACGGGTGGGAGTGCGGGCCACCGCAGGCTCGGTCACCGCGCGCATCAACGGGCTGCTTCCAGCGGACCTCAAGCGTGGGGAGCTGGAGGTCTCCGGCCGGATCGACGGTCTCTTCCTCGAGGGGAGCCGGCTGGCCTCCGAGCCGGTCGGGCCCTGGCGCCTGTCGGGCGCGGGAACGGTGGACTGGGACCGCGGCGCCCGCGAGGTGCGGCTCCGCGACGGCCACATCGGCTTCGGCGAGAACGACTCGCTGCGGGTCAACCTCGAGGGCGTGTACGAGGGCACGCGGGCACCCCGGTTCCGTGCCGAGGCGCGGGTGGACCAGCTCCGGTACCAGGACGCGGTCGACGCCCTGCCTCCACAGTTCAGCCTCGGAGACGAGGCGCCGCGGATCCCCGGGCTGCTCGACGCGCGGGTCCGGGTGTCGGGCCCGGTGCGCGATCCCGAGCAGTGGCTCCTCGACGTCAAGCTGGATCTGACGGGCCTCCGTGCCGCCTCCAAGGCGACGCCGTTCTTCCTCCGTGGCCCCTTCATCTACCGGCCGGTGGACGCGGCCGGGCACAGCCGGGAGATCTGGGTGGGGCCGCAGAACCCGAACTTCGTCCCGATCTCGGACCTGCCCCGGTACGTCTCGCGGGCGGTGACCACCAGCGAGGACGCCGGCTTCTGGTTCCACTCCGGCTTCGACTTCGACGAGATGAAGGAGAGCATCATCGACGCCGCCGAGGGCAGCCGGGTGCGCGGGGCGTCCACCCTGACCCAGCAGCTGGCGAAGAACCTCTTCCTCTCCCGCGAGCGCACCTTCGCCCGGAAGGTCCGGGAGGCGCTGTTCACGGTGGCGCTGGAGGCCTCGCTGCCCAAGGCGCGGCTGATGGAGATCTACCTGAACATCATCGAGTGGGGCCCCGGGCTGTACGGTCTCGGCGAGGCCTCGCGGCACTACTTCGGAGTGAACCCGCGGAACCTCGGCGTGCAGCAGGCCGCGTTCCTGGCGACCATCATCCCCAATCCGGTGAGGTACCACGGGATGTACGAGCGGGGCCGGCTCACGCCCGCGTGGCAGCACAAGGTGCGCAACCTCATCCGGAAGCTCGAGTCCAACGGGATCATCGACTCGACGCAGGCGTTCCAGGCGGAGTTCACGCCGATGAGGTTCCGGCGCGATTGAGCCCCGAGCCCGGGGTGCTGCGCAGGGCGCGGCGCCGACCGACCCCTGAATCGGCCCCACCTGGAACTCGAATCCTTCCGTCGGCTTGCGCGCCCCCGCGCCTGCGTTACGTACAGCTCTCATGTTGAATGGCACCTTCGATCGTCAGGAAGAGACCGCCGACTTCACCCTTCCGACCGGCTGTCCGCTGTGCGGTGGGGAGCTGGCCGTGCGGATGACTCCTGGCACCAGCTACAGCTACTGCGCGCACTGCCACTGGCTGTCGCGTTCGCACGTCGCTGTGGGGCCGAACAGCGTGCGCGTCGGGCACCCGCCCGGCGGGCTCGGCTGACGGCGCTCGTTCAGGCCCCGAGCAGGGATGGAAGCAGCGTCCCGCTCGGGCCTTCCCGGACGTGGTCGAACCGGCCGGCGTTGTCCGCCGGCTCGGCGTTCACCAGCCAGGTCTCCGCACCCCGGGATCGGGCGAGGTCCACGAATCCGGCCGCCGGCCACACCGCCCCCGACGTCCCCGCGGCGAGGAAGACCAGACGCCGTCCGCCCCAGCGCTCGAGGAACGCGTCCACCGCGTCGAGGTGCGTCGGATCCAGCGCCTCGCCGAACCACACCACCGCCGGACGGAGCGGCCCGCCGCAGCGCTCGCACCCGGGCACCGTTCCCTCCGGGTAGGCCGTCTCGTCCGGCGTCTCCGGCCGGGCGCACCGGGAGCAGCGGGTGCCGAGCAGCCGGCCGTGGATCTCCAGCAGTCGCTCGCTGCCCGCGCGCCGGTGCAGTCCATCCACGTTCTGCGTCACCAGCAGGAAGCGCTCGCCCATCCGCCGCTCCACCTCTGCGAGCGCGCGGTGCCCCGCGTTGGGCCGAGCCTTCAGGGCGACCTCCCGCCGCTCCGAGTAGAAGCGCCACACCAGCGCCGGGTCGGCGTGGAAGCCCTCGGGCGAGGCGAGCCGCTCGAAGGCGTGCGAGCGCCACAGCCCTCCCGAGCCCCGGTAGGTGGGCAGCCCGCTCTCGGCCGACACGCCGGCGCCGGTCAGCACCAGGAGCGCCGCGTCCGGTCCGAGCCCGAGCGGGTCAGCGGATGAAGTAGCCGGCGGCACGGAATCGGCCCTGCGGATCGAGCATCACCGTGACGTTCTCCGACCCTTTCTCCTTGTGCTCGAACCGGGTCTCGTAGACCAGGACCACGTAGGTCCCGTCGGGCGCACCGGGCAGCGTGTGGGCCACCTGCTTCGCCGACAGCTTCCTCGACAGCACCTTGCCGAGCGGCCGGCGCGCCGCCGCCGCCATCTTCTCCCACTCGGCCCGGCTGACCCGCTCGCGGAACATCGGCGCCGCCTCGTCCCAGGAGGCGCCGTACTGGCCGGCGTCGACGAGCTTCAGCCAGGCCTCCGCTGCCTGCACCCCGGCCGCGTCGCTCGGCTCCCCCGCGGCGACCGCGGAAGCGATCACCAGGACGACGAGGGGGGACGCTCGCGCGATGGATCGGATCATCGAGTCACTCCTGCTCGAACGCCCCGAGCATGCCCGACCCCTCGGGGAGCGCAACTCCGCGTTCAGCCGGCCTCGTTCAGAGCGACCCCTGCGCCCACCTCGGAGCGAATCGAGCCCGTGCTGAGGGCAGCGAGGGGTCGCCGGGCCCGCTCGAACCCGACCGGCAGCTCGATCATCGACGGATCGAGCTCGGAGAGTGAGCCACACCCCAGCAGGCGCAACGTCCGGTGGAGATCGGCGGTGAGGATCTCGATCGCCCGGCTCACTCCGGCGCCACCCGCCGCCCCCAGGCCCCAGGCATAGGCCCTCCCGATGAGCACCGCCCGGGCGCCGAGGAGGAGCGCCTTGAGGATGTCGCCGCCTCGCCGGATGCCTCCATCCATCAGCACCTCGGTGCGTCCCCCCACCGCCGCGACGATCTCCGGAAGCGCCCGGAGCGATGGAAAGACCCCGTCCAGCTGCCGCCCTCCGTGGTTGGAGACGACCACCGCATCGGCTCCCTCGTCCACCGCCCGTCTCCCATCGTCGGCGGTGAGGATGCCCTTGATGACCATGGGACCCTTCCACAGCTCGCGGATCCAGGCCAGGTCCTGCCAGGTGACCACCGACTGCTCGAGCGCCTTGCCCACCGCCGCGTAGCGCATCGGCCCGTCCGGGAGCACGACGTTGGGGAACTGCATCAGCCCGCCGTCGGAGAGGTAGCGGACCAGCCAGCGTGGCCGGCAGAGGAACTGCCAGCCGTACCGGAGCTTGGCGAAGGGGTTCGCCCCGAGCAGCTCGGTGATCCCGTTGCGATGGTCCCGCTCGCGGAGACCGGAGATGGCGGTGTCGACCGTCAACACCAGCGCGCCGTACCCCGCGGCGCGGGCGCGCTCGATGGCCGCGCTGGCCACCTCGCGGCCGCCCACCAGGTAGACCTGGTACCAGCAGGGGCCGGTGGTCGCCGCCTTGACCTCCTCCAGCCGGGTCCCGGCCAGGGTGGAGAGGATGTACCCGGTGCCCGCCGCCCCGGCCGCCCGCGCCGCCTCGCATTCGCCCTTGGGGAACAGCAGCCGGGTGCTGCCCACCGGAGCGAGGAGGAAGGGCAGTGCCAGACGCGTCCCCAGCACCGTGGTCTCCAGGCTCGCCCGGGGTGCGGCCACCGCGGCGCGAGGACGGAAGAGGACCTCGTCGTAGATCGAAGGGTTGGCCCTGAGCGTGGTCTCGGCCTCCGCCCCGCCATCGACGTAATCGAACACCACCCGCGGAAGCCGTCGCCTCGCGGCGCGCCGGAGATCGGAGATGTTCAGGACCGAGGGAGCCGACACGATTCTGGCGAGCGGCATGCGATGCGCTCCTTGCCCGCCGTTCAGCCGCGCGGAGGCGGGGACGGGCCCGGGGGAGCCTACACCCGCCTGTCCATGCTCAGGCCCGTGCCGCTCCACGTCGGGCCAGGTGGGTCACCGCCTCGCCCAGCCCGCCGAGCGTCAGCGGGAACATCGGGAACACCTTGCGGATGGTGCGGACCGTCTGGGCCCACCACGCGCCCTGCGGCTCGGGGTTCAGCCAGACGTGCCGGTGGAAGTGCTCGGCCAGCTCCATCAGCCACACGATTCCCTCCGGCCCCTCGGGGTCGAAGAGGTCCGTGCCGCTCGAGCGCAGCATCAGCTCGTAGGGCGCCATCAGCGCGTCGCCCACCATCACCAGCTTCCAGTGGGGGCCACAGTCGGCCAGGAGACTCGGCAGCGGGATGGGGTCCGAGAAGCGCTCGGTCCGGTACACCCGGCCGTAGACGCAGTTGTGGAAGTAATGGGTCCGCAGCTCCTTGAAGTGGGTGGCCTGCTTCGCCGCGCTGAAGAGGCGATCGACCAGGTGGGCGTGGGGGGTCATCGAGCCGCCCACGTCGAGGAGGAGCAGCACCCGGGTGTCCGGGCGCCGCGGAGGCCGGAGCACCACCTCCAGCTCGCCCGCGTTCCTGGCCGTGGCGTCGATGGTCTCCTCGAGGTCCAGCTCGTCCGGCGCCCCCTCGCGGGTGAAGGCCCGGAGCTTGCGCAGCGCCATCCCCATCGCCCGGGTGTCCAGCACCTGGTCGTCCCGGTAGCCGCGGTACAGCCGCGCGTCCGCGGTCTTCAGCGCGCTCCGGCCGCCGCCCTCGCCATCGATCCGGAACCCCTCGGGCGCCCCGCCCTTTCCGGCGTGTCCGAAGGGCGAGGTGCCCCGGGTGCCGATCCACCGGTTGCCGCCGTCGTGACGCTCGCGCTGCTCCCGCATCCGCCGCTCGAACAGCGCCTGCAACGTCGCCACGTCCAGCCCCTCCAGCGCCGCCGACTCCTCCCGGGTGCGCTCCCGGGGAGGCTTGCTGGCCGCCTCCCGGAGCCACTGGAGCAGCTCCTCGGCCAGCGCCTGGCCCTTCTCCTCGATGCCCTTGAAGTGCGCGAGGAACGCCTGGTCGAAGGCGTCGAGGTGCGTCTCGGTGTGGACGCACAGCGCCCGCGCCACGTCGTAGAAGCCCTCCAGCGAGCTGTCGTGCAGGCCAGCCTCCAGCGCCCGGGCGAGCGCCAGCGCCTCCTGTGCCCCCACCGGGACCTTCCGCCGCCTCAGCTCGTAGAGGAACCCGACGAACATCTCGTGGCTCACCCCCGCGCCCGGCGCGCCCCCGCCGCCTCGGCGAACGCCTCCAGGTCCTGCTCCTTCTTGAGCAGCGCGCCCACGAAGGGCAGCTGGGCCTCGAGCTTCACGTTCTCGACACCCGCTGCCTGGAGCACCGCCAGCCAGTCCACCAGCTCGCTGGTGCTCGGGCGCTTGCGGAGCCGGGTGAGCGCGCGCAGCTGGAAGAAGACCTCCAGCGCCTGGTCGACCAGGTCGTCCTCCAGCGAGGGGTGGTGGACCCGGACGATGCGCTTCATCAGCTCGGTGTCCGGGAAGTCGATGAAGTGGAACACGCAGCGGCGGAGGAAGGCGTCCGGCAGCTCCTTCTCGTTGTTGCTGGTGATGACCACCACCGGCCGCTCGGCGGCGACGATCTCCTCGTCGGTCTCCATCACCCGGAAGCGCATCCGGTCCAGCTCGTGGAGCAGGTCGTTGGGGAACTCGAGATCTGCCTTGTCCACCTCGTCGATCAGCAGCACCACCCGCGTCCTGGAGCGGAACGCCCGCCCGAGGGGACCCCAGCGGATGTAGTGGGCCACGTCCTTCACGTCGCCATCGCCGAACCGACTGTCGTGCAGCCGCTGCACGGTGTCGTAGACGTAGAGGCCGTCCTGGGCACGGGTGGTGCTCTTCACGTGCCAGGTAAGGAGCGGAAGCCCGAGCGCGCTGGCGATGGCGTCGGCGAGCAACGTCTTGCCGGTGCCCGGCTCGCCCTTGACCAGCAGCGGCCGCTCGAGGGCCAGCGCGCAGTTCACCGCGGCCTGCAGCGCGGGGTTGGTGAGGTAGCGGTCGGTGCCGGTGAAGCGCTTGAAGGCGGTGGGCATGGGTCAGGCCGGGAGCAGGGTGCCGAGGAGACGCGCCGCCCGGTCCAGCGCGTCCGGGTAGACGGTGTGGGGACCGTCGAAGGGGATGAACTCGACGCCCAGCCCCGCTTCGGTGAGGAGGTCGCGCAGCGCCTGGCCCTCGGAGTAGGGGAGCACCGGGTCCTGCCGTCCATGGGAGAGGATGACCGGGAGACCGGCACGGCGCGGGGCGAGCTTCCGCCAGGTGTCGGCGGTGACCGGCACCGCGCTCAGGGCGACCAGCGCCGCGGGCCGGTGCTCCCAGTGCAGCGCGAGGTCGGTGGCCAGCATCCCGCCCTGGCTGAATCCACCGAGCACCACCCGCTCGGGTCCGAGCCCCGACCCGGCGAGCAGCGCATCGATGCACCCCTGCAGCTTCCGCCGCGCGGAGACCAGCCCCTCGGGCACCTCGTTCCGCAGCTGCTCCCGGCCCCCAGGCGTGCGGGAGAGGGTGGAGAGCTTCATCCAGTCGAGCGGCCACCACGCCCGCGACTCCCCCCACGGCGCCGCGCCCAGGCTGAGCGGCCCGGCAGGGAAGGCGAAGCGGACCGGGGCCAGTCGCCGCTCACGCTCCAGCAGCTCGCCGACGAAGGGCAACAAGTCCTCTCCCGAGGCCCCGTACCCGTGACAGAACACCACCAGCAGCGGCGGCCGGGCTCCGGCCTCCGGCTGCACCACGTGCACCTCCAGCTCGCCGGCAATGCTGGTGACCACGTCGTTCATCAAATCCTCTCCACGCTAGCAGAGCATGGTACTTCCCAGGATCGGCCATGGCTCGCTCGCACGTCCTGGTGACGGTCACCGGCGCTGACCAGCCGGGCATCACCGCCCGGCTCACCGGCATCATCGCCACCAGCACTGCTTCCCTCCTCGACATCGAGCAGGTGGTGGTCCAGGGACAGCTGACGCTGGCGCTCCTGCTCGCCCTCGACGACGACGATGGGCTGCTCAAGGATCTGCTCTTCGCCGCCAAGTCGCTCGGCGTCGAGCTGGACTTCGCGCCGGTGGATCAGGACGACCCCGGCACGCGCCCGGACACCCAGCGCTTCGTGGTGACGGCCATCGGCCGCTCGCTCGGAGCCCGCGAGCTCCACGCGGTGGCCAGCACGCTCGCCGACCACCAGGGGAACATCGAGCGCATCCACCAGCTGTCCAAGGGCGAGCTGGGCTCGGTGGAGATCCTCCTCGGCCTGCCGCCAGGGGCGGACCCCGAGCCCCTGAAACGGGCGCTGCTCGAGCTGGGGATGCAGGAGAGCTTCGACGTCGCGCTCCAGCGGGAGGGGCTGTTCCGCCGCAGCAAGCGGCTGGTGGTGATGGACATGGACAGCACCCTCATCCGCATCGAGGTGATCGACGAGCTGGCCCGGGCACACGGCGTGGCGGACCGGGTGGCGGCGATCACCGAGCGGGCGATGCAGGGCGAGATGGACTACGACGAGTCGCTCCGGCAGCGGCTGGGGCTGCTCGAGGGTCTCGACGTCTCGGTGCTCCGGCGCATCGCCTCCGAGCTCCCGCTCACCGAGGGCGCCGAGACGCTGATCCGGGTGCTCAAGCGGCTGGGTTACCGAACCGCGGTCATCTCCGGCGGCTTCTCGGTGGCGGCCGAGGCGCTCAAGGCGCGGCTGGGCATCGACTACGCCTACTCCAACACCCTGGAGGTCGCCGGCGGGAAGCTCACCGGCCGGGTCATCGGGCCGATCGTCAACGGCAAGCGCAAGGCCGAGCTGCTGGAGGTCATCGCCCAGGCCGAGGGCGTGCTGCTCGACCAGACCATCGCCGTCGGCGACGGCGCCAACGACGTTCCGATGCTGGAGAAGGCCGGCCTGGGCATCGCCTTCCGGGCGAAGAAGACCCTCCGCGAGCGCGCCGACACCTCGCTCTCCGCCACCGGGCTGGACGCCATCCTCTACCTGCTGGGCATCAGCGCCGAGGAGCTGCAGGACGCCACGGCTCGGTTCGGCTAAACCTGGCAGTCGATGAACGCTGACAGCTGGACCGGATGGTGGCGTGGTCGCCAGGACGCCCTGGAGAAGGCGTTGCGCGAGCTGGTGGAGGTCAACTCCTTCACCGGCAACCGCGAGGGCGGGCTCGAGGTCGGACGACGGCTCGGGGACCTGATGAACCTTCCGGGCGTGGAGGCGTCCGTCGTCCCGAGCACCCGGTACGCGCACCACTGGGTGTTCCGGACCGCCGGGAACGCCCGGGGACAGCCCATCGCTCTCATCGGTCACCTCGACACCGTCTTCCCGCCCGGGACCTTCGAGGGCTACCGGGTGGACGGGGCGCTGCGCCGCGGCCCGGGGGTGCTGGACATGAAGGGTGGGCTGGTGGTGGTGGCGTTCGCGCTGCGAGGCCTCTCCGAGGCCTTCCCCGGCGGCCTCGGGGCACTCCCCCCGCTGCGGGTGGTGGTCGTCTCCGACGAGGAGGTGGGCTCGCCCGAGGGTGCGGGCGTCATCCGCGGGGCCATCCAGGGGAGCGCCGCGGCGCTGGTCTTCGAGTCGGGGCGGGCCCAGGACGCGATCATCACCCGGCGGAAGGGCACGGGAAACGTGAGCGTCGTCGGGCAAGGCAAGGCGGCGCACGCCGGCAACGCGCACGCCGAGGGCAAGAACGCCATCTGGGCCATCGCCCGGTGGGTGGACGCGGCCCAGCAGCTCACCGACTACGACCGTGGCGTCACCGTGAACGTGGGGGCCATCTCCGGCGGGATCGGCAAGAACACCGTGCCCGAGCACGCCGAGGCCCACGCCGACATCCGCTACCTCACCCGCTCCGACGGGGAAGCCCTGGTGCAGCGGCTGCGCGAGGCGGCCGAGCGCGCCGCGGCCTCGGTCCCCGGAACACGCCTCGAGCTGTCCGGCGGCGTGAACCGCGACCCGCTGGAGCGCAGCCCGGCCAACGTCGCATTGATGGAGGAGTACGCCCGGGCTGCCCGCGCCTCGGGGCTCGGGGCGGTCGAGGCCGGGCTCATCGGTGGGGCCAGCGACGCGAGCACCTCGTCCTCGATGGGCATCGCCTCCATCGACGGGCTCGGGCCCCGAGGGAAGGGCTTTCACACCGTCGACGAGCAGATCGAGGTGGACACCCTGGTGCCCAAGGCAGAGGCGCTGGCGCGCTTCCTCGTCGGCAGGGCCGGAGGCGGCAGTGGATGAGGAGCCGCCGGTCCCCCTGCCGCTCGACGGCCGGCTGGACCTGCACCTCTTCCACCCCCGTGACGTTCCGGCGCTGCTGGACGCCTACCTCGGCGAGTGTCGCGCCGCCGGGGTGCTGCAGCTGGAAATCGTCCACGGGAAGGGGACCGGGGAGCTCGGGCGGCGGGTGCGGGCCCTCCTCGATCGCCGTGCCGACGTGCTTCACCACTCCGTGGCCGGCGAAGGCCGGGGCGGGTGGGGGGTGACCCTGGTCACCTTGAGACCCCCCTCGCCAGAGCGCCCGGAGTCCGAGTAGGAACGCCCCGTGGCCCGTGCTGCTCCCTTGACGGTGATGGTGGTCGACGACCAGGCGCTGTTCCGCCAGTCGCTCCAGGATCGCCTCCGCTCGGACGGGTACGACGTGGTGTCGGCGGAGAACGGCGCCGAGGCGCTGGAGCTGCTGGAGGCCGCACCCAGCCCCTGCGTGGTGCTGCTCGATCTGATGATGCCGGTGATGAACGGCGTCGAGTTCCTGCACGCGCTCGATCGCCGCGGCGAGACCACCGACGTCCGGGTGATGCTCGTCTCGGGGCACGGCGTCCTCGATCGCATCGCCCTGGACAGCAAGCGCATCGTGGCCCGGCTGCAGAAGCCGCTGGAGATGACCGAGCTCCGGAGCGCCCTGGAGGCCCAGCTCGGGCCCGCTGCTGCGCCGCGGCCGCCGCCGCGCACGCTCCACTGACCGCCGTCTAGAACGCCACCCCCACCCGCACCCCGCCTCCCCGCCGGAGCCGGAAGGGCGACCAGCGGAGGACGGCGCGCCCCGGTCCGGCTGTACCGAGTGGCACGTCGAGCCCCAGCCGTTCGCGGACCTCGGCGCCGGTGAGGCCGGCCACCCGCACGCCCCCACCCGGCTGCGGTGCCGCGCCTCCGGCCGCCGCGGCCAGGCCCGCCCCCACCAGGAACAGGCTCCCCGCCACCAGCGCCTGGGTCCCGTCGGCGCAGCGACCGGCCTGTGCGCAACCAGGGTGGGTCACCGTCGGGAGCGTCAGAGCGAGCCCGGCCAGCGCCGCCGCCCCGCCCAGCAAGAGAAATCCCGGCCGCGGCGTGCCCCGCGGTGCGGCGGTGGTGTCCAGGCCGAGCAGCGGGGACAGCGCCCGCGCGGACGCGGGGATGCCGGCGCGGGCGAGGAGGTCCGGTGTCCCCCCCGTCCCGGAGCGCGGCCCCAGCGCGGGGGCGTCCGGTCCAGAGGCCAGGAGGGTCCCGGCGATGAGAGCGGCGAGCATCATCCCGGAGCCAGATGGCTGACGTCGTTCCAGAGCCAGATGGCCTCGGAGGCATGCTCGCGGCCGAGCACGCTCACCGAGGCCGTGCTCAGTGCCAGCCGCTCCCCGAACGCGGCCGGCTGGTGGATCCACCGTGTCGCCAGCATCCTCAAGAGATGTCCATGAGCGAAGAGCACCACGTCCCCCTCGACACCGCGCAGCTCCGAGATCACCCGGTCCGCGCGGACGGCGACCTGCTCCGCAGTCTCCCCCTGCGGGCACCCGTCGCGCCAGAGGCTCCACTCGGGTCGCTCGCGGAGGATGTCCGCCCGGGTCCGGCCCTCATACGCGCCGTAGTCCCACTCCATGAGATCCGGCCGAACCTCGGCCCGTTCGCCCAGGCCGGCGAGCGCGCAGGTGTCACGGGCCCGTGACAGCGGGCTGACGAACACCCGCTCGAAGGGCCAGGCGGCCAGGCGGTGCCGGAGGAGCTCGGCCTCTCGACGCCCCTCCACCGTCAGCGGGATGTCCTGCCTCCCGGTGTGCTGCTTGGACTTCGTCCACTCGGTCTCCCCGTGGCGGACCAGCACCACCACCCGGCTCGTCTGGGCCATGCCCGCACCATAGAGCGGTCGCGCGCCCGAGCGGTTACAATGCCGCGCCCATGGAGACCCTGGTTCTCAGCACGGGGTACGAGCCAGTTGCCCGTGTCTCGTGGCAGCGGGCCATCAATCTCTTGTTCCTCGGCAAGGTGGAGGTGGTCGAGGAGTACGAGGACCGGCTGGTTCGCTCGGTGACGTTTGCGGTGAAGATGCCGTCGGTCATCCGGTTCCTGCGCGCGGTGCGCAACCGGAAGCGGGCGATCAAGTTCAGCCGTGAAAACGTCTACGCCCGCGATCACGGGAAGTGCCAGTACTGCGCCGAGCGGGTCAGCCGCCAGGACGCCACGTATGATCACGTCGTCCCCCGCGCCCAGGGAGGCCACACCACCTGGGAGAACGTGGTGATCTGCTGCTTCGGCTGCAACCAGCGAAAGGGCGGGCGCACGCCGGCCCAGGCCGGGATGGCGCTGCTCAGCACACCGGTGAAGCCGAAGAAGCTCCCCGAGACGTTCCACCTGACGTTCACCTACGAGCCGGGGATGCCGCTCTCCTGGCGCAAGTTCCTGCGGGACGTGGCCTACTGGCACGGCGAGCTCGAGGACTGATCGCCCGCGCCACGGGAGCGCTGGCCCACGGATGGTCCGCGCTGCCGCCGGCCAGCCGCCGGGCGCTGGGGCGCTCGGCGCTCCTGGTGGGGGTGCTGGTGGCGCTGGTCAACGGCGCGGTCAATGCCATCGGCGGGGCGGACGTCTTCCTGCTCTCGCCCTTCCACCTCCGGGCGCGGGTTCGGGCGCTGGGGCTGTATGCGCTCCACCGTCCGCGGTGCGCGCTCCGGGCGCACCCGCCGCTCACCCCGCTGGCCTCCGCGGCCGAACGGCGGCACGGGCTTCCGCCGGGGCTGCTCGAGGCGCTGCTGGAGGTGGAGAGCGGGGGCCGTGTCCACAGCATCTCCGCGACGGGGGCGGTGGGCCCGGGGCAGCTGCTTCCCTCCACCGCGCGGCAGCTCGGGGTAGGCGATCCCTTCGACTCGGAGGAGGCCGTGGAGGGGAGCGCGCGGTACCTGGCCGAGCAGCTGCGGCGCTTCCGCTCGGTCCGCCTGGCGGTCGCGGCGTACAACGCCGGGCCCGGCGCCGTCGGGAGCGGGGGGGCCTGGCCCGACGAGACCCGGGCCTACGTGGAGCAGGTCACCGAGCGCTACGCACGGCGTCGCCGCGCACACGCGCAACGCTGAACCCCGGAATCGGCAGTGCGCGGGCCGCCCGGGGGGGCTAGGAAGGCGGACTCCGCATGGGCCTGACCCGCCAGCAGCAACTCTACACGTACCTCAGCGGCATCTTCGTCGCCGCCCTGCTGCTGGGCGACCTCACCGGTGGAAAGGCCTTCGGCATCGACCTCCAGCTGTTCGGCACGCGCTACCGCCAGCCGGTCTCGGTGGGGCTCTTCGCCTTCCCGGTGACCTTCCTCCTGACCGACATCGTCAACGAGTTCTACGGGACGAAGGGTGCTCGCTTCCTGACGCTGCTCGGGATGTGGATGGCAGTGTTCAGCTTCATCGTGCTGAACGTCTCGCAGCTGCCGGCGGCGGACCCGAACAGCTACTACACCGACGCCGAGTTCAACAAGGTGTTCGGGGTGGGCGGGAAGCTCTTCGTCGCCTCGATCATCGCCTACCTCTGCGGCCAGTTCCTCGACATCCACGTCTTCGCCTTCTGGAAGGCGCTGACCCAGTCGAGGCACCTGTGGCTGCGCGCGACCGGGTCCACCATTGCCAGTCAGGTGGTGGACACCTTCGTCATCAACTTCCTCTTCTGGTACGTCTTCCCCGCGGTGGGGAACGCCCAGCCTCGACCCCTGGGGTGGGTCACCAGCAAATCGGTCGGCGAGTACCTCATCAAGCTGGTCATCGCCATCGGGTTGACTCCGGCGGTCTACGCGCTGCATGAGCTGGTGGTGCGGCGGCTGGGGATCCACCCCCACCCGCACGGTCCGGTGGCGGCGTCCGAATCGGTGGCCTCGCACGCCCCGTCCGGTGGGGCCGGGTAGGTGACCGGGGGTTGACGTCTCACGCGAGCGGCGGGCACGGTTCGACGATCATGCCCGAGGGCCCGATCCTCATCGTCGACGACGACGCGTTCGTCCGGACTCTGCTCCGCGAGATGCTTGCCGACCAAGGTCATCCGCTTCGGGAGGCCGAGAACGGCCAGGCGGCGCTGGACCTCGACGGTCCACCCCCCCGGGTCGTCCTGCTGGATCTGCTGATGCCGGAGATGAGCGGGATGGAGGCGCTGGCCCTCATCCGCCACCGGTGGCCCGAGACGCCGGTGCTGGTCATCAGTTCAATGGACAGCGACCGGCTGGTGAGCGAAGCCCTCGCGGCGGGCGCTTCCGGTTACATCACCAAGCCCTTCCACCCGGTGGAGATCGCCTCCGCGGTGGGGCGCGCGCTCGCGGCCTGAGGACACGCCCCGGGGAACTCTTCGACGATGCCCGAGTACTGGATTGGAGACGCGGAAGGACGGGTGCTCGGGCCCGTGAGCCTGGACGTGGTCCAGGACCTGGTGAACACCGGGCGCCTGACCGAGATCACCCGCGTCTCCCGCGACGGACGGAATTGGGGCGCCCCGGCCGGGTTTCCGGAGGTGATGGCGCTGCTGCTCAATGCGCCGGCGCCGGATGCGCTGCTCCAGTCCGAGCGGCAGGAAGCGGCCCGGGTGCGCGAGCAGCTCCGGGCGATGCAGGGGCGGTCGCCTCACGAGATCTTCCGGCTCGACCGCAACGCCTCGGTCGACGCCTACCGGAACGCCTTCTTCAAGCTGGTGAAGCGCTTCTATCCGGACCGGGTGCGGGCCCAGGCCCACCCCGATCTGCGCAAGGCGTACGCCGATGCCTTCCAGTTCCTCAGCCGGCTGATGGTGCACATCGAGAAGGAGCTGGCGGCGGGCATCCCGGTCTCGCCGCTGCCAGTGGTCCGGGCAGTCCCCCCGCCGGCACCGATGGACGACGAGCCGCTGACGCCCCTCCCCGCCCCACCGCCCCAGACCGCACGCCCGTTCACGGTCGTCCCCCGGAGCCTGACCCCGTTGCCCCGTCCGGGCCCGCTCTCTCCGCCCGCGCACGAGGGGCAATACAGCTACCAGCCGCACGAGTTCGTGGGGTTCGAGCGGCGCGACGACCGGGTCGAGGTCACCATCCGGGTCACCGCGCGGAACAGCCGGATGTTCACCGACCATCCCCTGGCCAACCTCAAGAGCGACGGCTTCTTCCTCGCCTGCGCCAAGTCACTTCCGCTCGGGACCCTGGTGGACGTCATCTTCCGCTTCGAGGAGGAGCACCGGGAGGTGCGCTCGCGCGGCCGGGTGATTCTGGAGAACAGCGGCGGCGACCCGAGCAAGCCCACCGGCTTCGGCGTCCGCTTCATCACCCTGGTGGAGCAGGACCGGCGCTTCATGCAGCAGTTCGTGGAGCGCAGCGCGGTCCACTGACCGGGGGCGGCCGGGTCGCCCTCCTTCGCCATTCCAGGGAGCGCCGGGCCGGACCGGCGCATAGAGTGCCCGGCCGGTGCGAATCCCGAGTCCGGCATCCGACGGAGCGCCTCCCGGCCCCGACCCCACGCCGGTGCTCCTGCTGCGCGACGTGTCCCGTGGGTTCGCTGGGCGGCTGGCCGTCCGGGGGGTGTCGCTCGAGGTCCCGCGCGGAGCGACCACCGTGCTCCTCGGGGAGAGCGGGAGCGGGAAGAGCACCCTGCTGCGCGTGATGGCCGGACTGCTGGCGCCCGACTCCGGGGAGGTCCTCTTCGAGGGCGCCCGGGTGACCCCCCGGACCGGCCCCCAGCTCCGGCGCCGGATGGGGTTCGGGCTCCAGTCGGGCGGGCTCTTTCCGCACCTCACCGCGGCCGACAACGTCACGCTCCTCGCCCGGGCGCTCCGCCGGCCTGCGGAGTGGCGCCGGCGCCGGCTCGACGAGCTCGCCGGGCAGGTCCGGCTCGAGTCTGACGTCCTTGCCCGCTGGCCGGTGCAGCTCTCGGGTGGACAGCGGCAGCGGGTGAGCCTGATGCGGGCCGTGTTCCTGGTCCCGGCGGTGGTGCTGCTGGACGAGCCGCTGGGGGCGCTCGACCCGGTCACCCGTGGCGAGCTGCAGCACGAGCTGCGGCGCGTCTTCCGCGCGCTCGGAACGACGGTGGTGCTGGTCACCCATGACCTGCACGAGGCCGCGCTGCTCGGCGACCGGGTGGCGCTGATGCGCGAGGGAGCGCTGGTCCAGGTGGGGACGATGGAGGAGCTCGTCTCCCGGCCGGCGGACCCGTGGGTGTCGCGCTTCCTGGCAGGGTGGCACGGAGGGGCGGCGCGGTGAAGGTTCTCTTGCTCCTGGCGCTCTCGGCCGTGGCCGATCCCCGGCCGGTGCGGGTGGGGAGCAAGGCCTTCACCGAGTCGGTGATCGTCGGTGAGCTGGCGACCGGGGTGCTCCAGCGCCACGGGCTGCGCGCCGAGCACGTGCGCGGGCTGGGCGGCACGCGGGTGGTCTGGGACGCGCTGGTGCGGGGCGAGGTGGACGTCTACCCCGAGTACACGGGGACGCTCGCCGAGGAGATCTTCGGGGGACGGGTGCGGGCGGACGCGCTGGGGCCAGCGCTGGCGGCGGCAGGCATCGAGCTCGGGCCGGCGCTGGGGTTCGAGGACGGGTACGCCCTGGGAATGCGCGAGGACCGTGCGGAGAGGCTCGGCATCCGGCGGATCTCCGACCTCCGCACTCGCCCGGAGCTCCGGCTCGGCTTCAGCAGCGAGTTCATCGATCGCGCCGACGGCTGGCGCGCGCTGCAGAGGGCGTACGGGCTGCCCCAGCGGGACGTCCGTGGGCTGGAGCATGAGCTCGCCTACCGCGGCCTCCGGGCCGGGGCGCTCGACGTGGTGGACCTCTACTCGACCGACCCGGAGATCCAGGCCGAGCAGCTGCGCGTGCTCGAGGACGACCGGCGTCACTTCCCCGAGTACCGCGCGGTGTTGCTGGTGCGGGCCGACCTCGAGCGACGCGTCCCGGGAGCCCGCGCGGCGCTGGTGGTGCTCCAGGACCGCATCGACGCTCCGGCGATGATCGCCATGAACGCCCGGGCGCGGCTGCAGCGGGTGCCCGAGCCGGAGGTCGCCGCGGCCTTCCTCCGCGACCGGCTGGGAGAGGCCGACCCGGAGGTTGCCCCGACGGCGGCCCCCGGCCGCACCCGGCGGATCCTCGCCCGGCTCGGGGAGCACCTGACTCTGGTCGCCGTGTCGCTGGGCCTGTCGCTCGCCGTGGCGGTGCCGCTGGGGGTGTTCGCCGCGCGCCGGCGCCGGGCCGGACAGGCGGTGCTGGCGACGGTGGGAGTGGTGCAGACCATCCCCTCGCTGGCCTTGCTGGTGCTGATGATCCCCCTCCTCGGCATCGGGACGCGACCGGCCATCGCCGCCCTGTTCCTCTACGGGCTGCTCCCCATCGTCCGGAATACCCACGCCGGGCTGGCGGGCATCGCCCCGGACCTCCGCGAGTCGGCGGATGCGCTGGGGCTCCCCGGCATGTTCCGGCTGCTGCGGGTCGAGCTCCCGCTGGCCTCGCCCTCCATCCTCGCCGGGGTGAAGACGTCGGCGGTCATCGCGGTGGGGACGGCGACGCTCGGTGCGCTGGTCGGCGCGGGGGGTTTCGGGCAGCCCATCCTCACCGGCATCCGCCTGGCCGACACCGGGTTGCTCCTCGAGGGCGCGCTGCCCGCTGCGGCGCTGGCGCTGGCGGTGGAGGCGGCGTTCGACGGCGTGGAGCGGCTCGTCGTCCCGCTCGGCCTCCGCCTCCGGCCGGAGGAGCCGGGGTGAGCGTTCCGCTGTCGAGTCCGCAGGGTCGCGGCGTGCTCCTGGCGTCGATCGTCGGCTCCGGGATGGCGTTCCTCGACTCGACGGTGGTCAACGTCGCCCTCCCTTCGCTGGCACGCTCGCTGGGAGCTGACCTCGCCGGTCTGCAGTGGACGCTCGATGCATACCTGCTGACCCTCTGCGCCTTCCTGTTGACCGGAGGCAGCCTCGGAGATCGGCTGGGACGCAAGCCGATGTTCGAGCTCGGGGTGCTGGGGTTCGCCGTCGCCTCGCTGCTCTGCGCCCTCGCCCCCACAATCCTCGCGCTCACCATGGCCCGGGCGCTTCAGGGACTGGGGGCGTCGCTCCTGGTTCCCTTGAGCCTGGCGCTGGTGCGGGCGAGCATCGACGAGTCGGACCAGGGCGCGGCGCTGGGGCTCTGGACCGGCCTGTCGGGGGTCACCTCGGCGGCAGGTCCGCTGGTCGGCGGCTGGCTGGTGATGACGGTCGGGTGGCGTGCCATCTTCCTCCTCAACCTGCCGCTCGCCGCCGTCGCACTCTGGGCGTCGCGGCGGTACCTGCCCGACGTGACGCCCGCCCGGGAGGCCAAGCCCCTGGACCTGGCCGGCACGGTGGCCGGAGCGATCGCCGTCGGAGGTGTGACCTACGCCCTGATCGAGGGGCCGGCGCACGGCTGGACCGCATCGGTGCTCGTCTCGGCGGCGGTCGGTGCAGCGGGCCTGGTCGTCTTCCTGCGCCTCGAGCGCCGGCCAGAGGCGATGATGCCGCTGTCGCTCTTCCGGGATGCGGCGTTCGCCGCCACCAACGCCGTGACCTTGCTCCTCTACGCGGCGCTGGGGTGCCTCATCTTCCTGCTGATGCTTGAGCTGCAGATCGGCCTGGGGCTCTCGCCAGTGCACGCAGGACTGACGCTCCTCCCGGCCACGATCCTGATGCTCCTCCTCTCTCCGATCTCCGGCCGCTGGGGACAGGCGCGCGGAGGCCGGTGGCCGATGGCGCTGGGAGCGCTCGTCGCCGCGCTCGGCTTCTTGTCCTTCCTGCTGCTCGCCCGCGACGCCTCATGGACGGTGGTCCTGCCGGGTGCGGTGCTCCTCGGCCTGGGGCTGTCGCTGGCGGTGGCGCCCCTCACCGTCGCGGTGCTCGACTCGGCGGGGCCCGAACAGGCGGGGATCGCCTCGGGGGTGAACAACGCCATCGCCCGGCTGGCGGGGCTGCTCGGCGTGGCAGCGGTGCCCTGGGCGGCGGGGCTCTCCGGGCCAGGGCGACACCTCGACCCCGAGCGTCTGACCGCCGGCTTTCACCGGGCGACGGTGCTGTGCGCCGTGCTCTGCCTGGCCGCGGCCATCGCCTCCGCGGTGTGGGTCCCCTCGCGACCGCGCGCCGTGCCGGGCTGAGACGCGCTCAGGCCGCCAGCGCGCCGAGGCCTGCGCGGGCGACCTGCTCGTCCTCGTGCGAGGCGACACCGGAGACGCCCACCGCGCCGACGCACTCGCCCTCGACCAGGATCGGCAGCCCGCCCTGGACCCGGAGCTGCCCCGGGAAGCCGACCAAGGCCGGGCGCTCCTTCACCACCTCCTCGAGGGCCTTGGTGGGAAGGCGGAGCATCGCCGCCGTCCAGGCCTTCCGGGTGGCGATGTCCGCGCTGGCCAGCGGGGCGCCGTCCATGCGTTCCAGGGCGAGGAGGAAACCGCCATCATCCACCACGGCGATGGTGACGTTCCACTTCCGCTGTTCGGCCTCGGCCCGGCTGGCCTGCAGCATGCGGCGCGCGTCGTCGAGGGTCAGGGCTCGCTTCGTTCGCATGGCCAGGGGGACTTACCCCGGCTCGCAGCCCCCTGACCAGCGCAGCCCGTCCGACGTCAGCCCGGCCTCCTACGGTGGCTGACCCCGGGAGTTCCGGGAGGTTGGAGGCAGGTGCGCCGTGACGCTGGACTGGGTGTGGATGGCGGGAACGGGGCTGCTCGTGGCGGGGGCTGCGGCCGTGGGCTGGACCCTGGGCCGCGCCCGCCTGGCGGCGACTGTGGCCGGGGACGGTGCCGCCCGCGAGGCGGAGCGCATGGGGCTCGTCGAGCGCCTGCGCGCCCGGGACGAGGAGCTGGATCGCCGCAATCGGGAGTTGTCCGCAGCCGTCAGACGGGCCGAGGCAATGGAGGAGGCACGTGCGCAGGCGTTTGCCGAGCTCGCCGCCGAGCGGGCCGCGCGCGAGGAGGAGCAGCGTTCCATGGACGAGAAGCTTCGCCTCGTCCAGACGACGCAGGAGGAGCTGACCGAGCGCTTCAAGGCGCTGTCCCACGACGCGCTCCAGGCCAACACCCAGAGCTTCCTCGAGTACGCCAAGACGCAGCTGGAGAAGACGCAGGAGGTCGCCAAGGGTGAGCTCGAGGCCCGCTCGACGGCCATCGACGTCCTCGTCGCCCCCCTGCGCGAGGCGCTGGAGAAGGTGGACGGCAAGCTCGCCGAGTTCGATCAGAGCCGGGAGCGGGCGCAGGGCGCGCTCGGGGCGCAGATCCGCGCCCTGGCCGAGTCGCAGGACGCGCTCCGCCAGCAGACCGAGCGGCTGGTCGGCGCGCTCCGGGCTCCCAACACCCGGGGCCGCTGGGGGGAGATCCAGCTGCGGCGCGTGGTCGAGCTCGCCGGCATGGTGGACCGCTGCGACTTCACCGAGCAGACCCGGGTGGACGTCGAGGGGGGCTCTCTCCGGCCCGACCTGGTCGTTCACCTCCCGGGCGAGAAGCAGGTGGTGGTGGACAGCAAGGTGCCGCTCCAGGCCTACCTCGACGCGCACCAGGCCGCGGACGAGGCGACGAAGCAGTCCCGCCTCGCCGCCCACGCCGCCGACGTGCGACGTCACGTCCGCAAGCTGAGCGAGAAGGGCTACGCCGCGCAGTTCGAGTCCGCGCCCGAGTTCGTGGTGATGTTCATGCCCGGCGAGGCGTTCCTCTTCGCCGCGCTGGAGAAGGACCCCGAGCTGGTCGAGTTCGGGGCGGCGCAGAACGTCATCCTGGCCACGCCCACCACCCTCATCGCCCTCCTCCGGGCCGTGGCCTACGGCTGGCGGCAGGAGCAGGTGGCGAAGAACGCCCGCGACATCCAGGCGCTCGGCCGCGAGCTGCACGACCGGCTGCAGACGGTGGTGAAGCACTTGGTCACGCTGGGGCAGCGGCTCGGTGGCTCGGTGGACGCGTACAACTCGGCCATCAACTCGCTCGAGGCGCGCGCGCTGGTCACCGCCCGGAAGTTCCGCGAGCTTGGCGCGGGCGGCGAGTCCGACATCCCACGGCTCGAACCGGTCGAGTCTCTGGTGCGGCAGCTCGACATCCCGGCGCTCCCGGCCGGGCGCCGCGGCGGGCACGAGGCCGCCTAGCCGGCTCGCGGCAGCAGCGCCGCCCGCCTCGACGCGCTAAGAGTCCGGCCGGCGATGGGGACGACGAGCGGCCCGAAGCGGGTGGTGGTCGTGGGAGCGGGACCTGGCGGCCTGGCCGCGGCGATCAACCTCGCCGGGCTGGGGCTCGAGGTCACGGTGGTGGAGAAGGACCCCATCCCCGGTGGCCGGATGAAGGGTCTCACCCTGGGCGAGCGCGGCGAGTACGCGCTGGACACCGGCCCCTCCATCCTCCAGCTCCCCGGCGTGCTCGAGCGCATCTTCGCCCGCTCCGGCAAGCGCATCGGGGACTACCTGACGCTCGTTCCGGTGGATCCCAACACCCGGGTGCACTTCTGGGACGGCACCCAGCTGGACACCTCGAGGCACCAGGACCGCTTCGAAGCCTCGCTCGCCAGGCTGGACCGGCGGCTCCCGATGGCGATGCGCGGCTGGATGGAGCTCAGCCGGGACAAGTACGCCATCGCCTACGAGCGGTTCATGGCCACCCCGGCCGGGAACCTCGGGTACTACGCGCCCTGGCGGCTCCTGCCGGCCCTGCGCTTCAAGCCCTGGCAGAGCCTCTACGCGCACCTGGACGAGGTCTTCCACGACGACCGGGTGACGTACGCGCTGGCCTATCCCTCGAAGTACCTCGGGCTGCACCCGACGACGTGCTCCAGCGTCTTCTCGGTCATCCCCTACCTCGAGCTGGCCTTCGGGGTGTGGCACGTCCAGGGCGGCTTCCGGCAGCTCGCCCGCGGCATGCAGCGTTGCGCCGAGGACCTGGGCGCGCGATTCCGCTTCTCCAGCCCGGTCCGGCAGGTGTGGATCGACGCGGCGCACACCCGGGGGGTCGAGCTGGCCAGCGGGGAGCGCATCGAGGCCGACGCGGTGGTGATCAACGCCGACCTGCCCTACGCGGCGACGCGGCTGGTGGACCCGGATTGGCGGGACGGAACCCGGCTCAGTGACCGGGCGCTCGAGGGTTCCCGGTACTCGTGCAGCACCTTCATGCTCTACCTCGGCCTCGACCGGCGCTGGGACGACCTGCCGCACCACCTCGTCTACCTGTCGAACGCCGCCCGGCGCACCGACGTCGCCACGCTCGAGGACCGGTTCGTCGACGAGGAGGACCCCCCGTTCTACGTCTGCAACCCCTGCGTCACCGATCCGGGCGGCGCGCCGGCGGGGCACTCCACGCTGTACGTCCTGGTCCCCACGCCCAACACCCACCAGCTGGTGGACTGGGCACGGACGGAGCGGGTGCTGGCCGAGCGGGTCCCGGGCTGGCTCTCGAAGGTGGGGATGCACGACGTGGCCCGGCACATCCGGGCGCGGCGGACCTTCACCGCCGAGACCTGGCGCGACGACTTCAACGTCTTCCGGGGGGCGGTGTTCAACCTCGCCCACAGCTGGCTGCAGCTCGGGCCGCTCCGGCCGAAGGTGAAGAACCCAGAGGTCGAGGGGCTCTACTGGGTGGGCGGCGGGACGCACCCCGGCAGCGGCCTGCTCACCATCATGGAGAGCGCGAACATCGCCGCGGACTACCTGGCGAAGGCCATGGGCCGGGAGGGGCTGCCAGGCTGGCCCTACGTGCCGCCGGTGCCGGCGTCCGAGGGTCGCCCCCCGGAGCTCGACGCTGCGGCCTGAGCGCGACCGTCACTGGCCCGCCCGCTGGTGCCGGGCCCCGCTCAGCGCCCGCCGGGCTGGCCGAGCGCCCAGGTGGCGAAGGCGAGCATGTCCGCCGCCTCCTCGATCTTCTTGGTGGTCGGCTTTCCCGCAGAGTGGCCGGCGCGGGTCTCGATCCGGATCAGCACCGGCGCCGGGCCGGCCTGCGCAGCCTGGAGCGCGGCGGCGAACTTGAAGCTGTGCGCCGGGACCACCCGATCGTCGTGGTCCGCGGTCATGACCAGGGTGGGCGGGTAGGCCGTCCCCGGCTTGAGGTTGTGCAGCGGCGAGTAGGCGTGGAGCGCCTTGAACTGCTCGGGGTCGTCCGACGTCCCGTAGTCCGAGGCCCAGCCCCAGCCGATGGTGAACTTCTGGAAGCGCAGCATGTCCATCACGCCCACGATGGGCAGCGCGCAGCCGAACAGCTCCGGGCGCTGGGTCATCACCGCGCCCACCAGGAGGCCACCGTTGGAGCCGCCCTCGATGGCCAGCCGCGACGGCTGCGTCCAGCGCTCCCTCACCAGCCACTCCGCGGCAGCGATGAAGTCGTCGAACACGTTCTGCTTCTTCAGGAGAATCCCGGCGCGATGCCAGGCCTCGCCGTACTCGCCGCCACCGCGGAGGTTGGGGACCGCGAGCACCCCGCCACGCTCCATCCACGCCAGCCAGGCGGGGGCGAACTCCGGGGTCAGGGAGATGTCGAACCCGCCGTAGCCGTAGAGCAACACCGGACGCTGTCCGTCCGGGGTGCTGCCCTTGCGGAAGGTGAGGGTCATCGGCACCCGGGTGCCGTCCTTGCTGGCGTAGAAGACCTGCTTGCTCTCGAACTCGCTGGGCTCGAACTTCAGCTGGGGCGCCCGGAAGACCCGCAGGTCGCCGCTCTCCGGCTCGAGGCGGAGGATGGCCGGCGGCGAGGCATAGGTCTGGAAGGAGAGGTAGCTCTCGTCCTGGGTGAGCCGGCCGGTGAAGCCCTTCGCCGTGCCCATCGCCGGGACCTTCAGCGTCTGCTGGAGCTTTCCGTCGAGGCCGTGGATCTCGATCGCGCTGTGCGCGTCCTGGAGGTAGTGGAGGACGAAGCGCCGGCCGACCGCCGCCACGGTGTCCAGCCGGGCCTCGGTCTCGGAGACCAGCGTCCTCCATCGCGCGCGGTCCGGCGCCCTCATGTCGACCGCCACCAGCTTCCCGCGGGGCGCGTCCAGCGTGGTCTGGAACCACAGCACCGGTCCCTGGCTCCCCACGAAGCGAACCTGGCCCTCGAGCACGCTGGCCAGCGAGCGCAGCGTCGCGCCGCGCTGGCGAAGGTCCTGGACGAAGACCCCGTTCCGGGGGTCGTCCCCCTGGAAGACGTGGACCACCAGCCATCGCCCGTCGTCGGAGACCACCGGCGCCACGAACCAGTCTGGATGGTCCTTGCGCTCGAAGATCAGCCTGTCGGCCGACTGCGAGGTTCCCAGCCGGTGAAAGTAGACCCTCTCCAGCCGGTTCACGTCCCGGAGCACGGCCTGCTCCCCGGGGGCGTCGTAGCGGGGGTAGAAGAAGCCGCGTCCGTCAGGGGTCCAGGCCACCGAGTCGGTCTTGGTCCAGCGGATCCGGTCGCTCAGGTCCTCGCCGGTGTCGACCTTGCGGACGCGCCACTCCACCCAGTCGCTCCCGGCCTCGGCCACCCCGTAGGCGAGCAGCGCGCCGTCACGGGAAACGTCGCTCCCGGCCAGCGCCACCGTCCCATCCTTGCTCAGGGTGTTGGGATCCAGCAGGACCCGGGGCTCGAACCGGGGCAGGTCCACCACGTAGAGCACGCTCTGGGCCTGGAGACCGGTATTGCGCTCGAAGAAGACGCGGTTGCCCTCGCGGAAAGGCACCTCGTACCGCTCGTAATCCCAGAGCGCGGTCAGCCGCTCACGCAGCGGCGCGCGGGCCGGGATGCCGGAGAGGAAACGCTCGGTGAGCGTGTTCTCGGCGTCGATCCACTCCCGGTAGCCGGGGCTCGAGGGATCCTCGAGCCAGCGGTACGGGTCGGCCACCTTCGTCCCGTGAAAGTCGTCGACCACGTCGACCTTCCGCGCGACCGGGTAGACGAGCGCGACGCCTGCGTCCGCGGTTGCCGCAGCCAAGGCCTGAGCGCTGACCCCCGGGGTGGCAGCGGGGCCACCGTGCGAGCAGGCGATCAGCGCGATGGGGAGGGTCGCCAGGAGGGCGGCCCGCATCAGGCGGCCTCGAAGAGTGCCGCCGCGCCCATCCCTCCTCCGATGCACATCGTCACCACCCCGTACCGGCCGCCGCGCCGCTTCAGCTCCCGGAGCAGGGTGGCGGTCATCCGCGTGCCGGAGACGCCCAGCGGGTGCCCGAGGGCGATGGCGCCGCCGTTGGGATTCACCTTCGCCCGGTCGATGCCCAGCTCGCGGATGCAGTACAGCGCCTGTGCGGCGAAGGCCTCGTTCAGCTCGAAGACGTCGATGTCCTTCACCTCGAGCTTGTTCTTCGCCAGGA
Source organism: Myxococcaceae bacterium (assembly GCA_035519675.1). Lineage (GTDB taxonomy): Bacteria > Myxococcota > Myxococcia > Myxococcales > Myxococcaceae > RPRB01. The sequence continues at coordinate 83,103 of DATIWB010000001.1, read as the reverse complement.
GCTTCCGCACCGCGGGAACCGGGCCGATGCCCATGATCTCCGGGGGCACCCCGGCCACCTGGAAGTCGATGAAGTACCCGAGTGGCTTCACCCCCAGCGCCTTCGCCTTCTCCTCGGACATCACCACCGCCGCGCCGGCCCCGTCGGTCAGGGGCGAGGCGTTGCCCGCGGTGACCGTCCCCTGGGGGTTGAAGGCCGGCTTCAGCTTGGTCAGGCCCTCCAGCGTGGTGTCGGGGCGGAGGATGGTGTCCTCGGTGACGGTCACCTCGTGCGGCGTCCCGCCGTCGTCGAACACCTCGGTCTTCACCGGGATGATCTCCTCCTTGAAGATGCCCTTCCTGCGGGCCTCGGCGGCGCGCCGCTGGCTCTCGCAGGCGAAGGCGTCCTGGTCGGCCCGGCTCACCTCGAAGCGCCGGGCCACGTTCTCCGCGGTGGCGCCCATCGAGGTGTAGACTTCCGGGTATCTCTCCATGAGCTCGGGATTGGCGGAGACCTTGTTCCCGCCCATCGGAACCATGCTCATCGACTCGGTGCCGCCGGCCACCGCGACGTCGTACATCCCCGCGGCGATCGACTGGGCCACCTGGGCGATGGACTGCACGCCCGAGCTGCAGAAGCGGTTGATGGTCATGGCCGGCACGCTGTCCGGCAGTCCGGCGAGGAGCGCGGCCTGCCGGGCAACGTTCATGCCCTGCTCGGCCTCGGGCATCGCGCAGCCGAGCACCACGTCCTCCACCGCGGACGGCTGGAGCCCGGGCACGGCGGAGACGGCGGCGCGGATGGCCTCGGCGGCCAGGGTATCGGGACGGGTGTCCTTGAACTCGCCCTTGAGCGCGCGGGTGAAGGGGGTGCGAACGGCGCTGGCGATGACGACTCGGGAAGCCATGGTCTGGTTCTCCTAACGCTCTAGTTCCGGAGCGGCTTTCCCGTCTCCAGCATCTGGGCAATCCGGTCCTGGGTCTTCTCCTCGCCGCAGAGCGAGAGGAAGGCCTCGCGCTCCAGGTCGAGCAGGTGCTGCTCGTTCACCGGGCTGAACGCCGAGACGTCCCCGCCGGTGATGACGTGGGCGAGCTTCTGGCCGATGTGCCGGTCGTACTCGGAGATCTGGTTGTTCACCTGCATGTCGTAGAGCATCATGTCCACCGTCGCCGCGCCGCTCCGGCCGGGGAGGCGGAAGTGGGTGGGCCGCGGCGGCCGGAATCCCGAGTCCGCCATCCCCAGCACCCGCGCCTTGGCGTCGCTGAGGAGGAAGTCGCGGTTGAGGCTGATGCCGTCGGCGCGCCCGACGAAGCCGAGGTCCCGGGCCTCCTCTGCCGAGGTGGCCACCTTCGCCGTGCCGATGGTGAGGAACAGCTTCTTCAGGAAGGGCAGCGGGTCGAAGTCGCGGTCGGTGGCGAACGGGCCGTAGAGATTCCGGAGCAGCTGGAGGTTGCCCCCGCCCCCCGGGATGAGGCCCACCCCCACCTCGACCAGGCCCATGTACAGCTCGGCCGCCGCCTGGATGGCGTTGGCACCCATCGTCACCTCGGCCCCGCCGCCCAGGGTGAGGCCGAACGGCGCGGCCACCACCGGGATGGGGCTGTACCGCATCCGCTGATTGGCCGCCTGGAAGTCCGCCACCAGCTTCTCCACCGAGGCCAGGTCGTCGCTCTTGATGGCCATCAGCAGGGCCATGATGTTGGCGCCGGCGGAGAAGTTCACCCCGTCGTTGCCGATGACCAGCCCGCGGGCGGACGCCTCGGCGCGGTCGAGGGCCTTGTTCATCATCGCGACGATGCCGTCGTCGATGGAGTTCATCTTGGTGTGGAACTCGAGCAGCAGCGCCCCGTCGCCCATGTCCCAGATGCTCGCGCTGTCGTTCCCTTCCAGCCGCTTGTTCCCCCGGCGGAGGTGCTCGACGCGCAGGGTGCGGGGGTTCTCCTTCACCAGGGCCGGCTTCTTCGCCGGGATGTCCCAGGCGGTGTCCCTGGTCCCGTCGACGGCGTAGAAGCTCTCCCGTCCCGAGGCGAGCATCTGCTCCACCCAGGCGGCGGGCTTCAGGCCCAGCTCCTTCATCCGCTCCACGCCCTTGCGCACCCCGTAGGCGTCCCAGACCTGGAAGGGTCCCAGGTCCCAGGCGAAGCCCCAGCGGAGCGCCCGGTCGATGTTCACCAGGTCGTCGGAGATCTCCGGGATGCGGCGGCTGGCATAGGCCAGCGTGTCCAGGGTCACCCGCTCGGCGAACCTGGCTGCCTTGTCGGTCCCGGTGAGCACGGTGCGGATGCGCTCGGGGACGTCGTCGATGCCCTTGGCCGCGCCGAGCGAGTCGAAGCGGACCTTCTGCTGTGGCCGGTAGGTGAGGGTGGCCAGGTCGAGCGCCTGGATCTCGCTCTCTTTGTCCTTGCCCTTCACCTTCTTGTAGAAGCCGCCGCCCGTCTTGTCGCCGAGCATCTTCGCCGCGACCATCTTCTTGACGAACTCGGGCACCAGGAAGGTCTCGCGCTCCTCGTCCCGGGTCAGGGTGTCGTAGCAGTTCTGGGCGACGTGGACGAAGGTGTCGAGGCCCACGATGTCGGTGGTGCGGAACACCGCGCTCTTCGGTCGGCCCATCGCCGGGCCGAAGATCTTGTCCACCTCCTCGACGGTGAGCTCCGCCTTCTGCATGTCGCGCAGCACCCGGAGCATCCCGTAGGTGCCGATCCGGTTGGCGATGAAGTTGGTCGAGTCCTTCGCCCAGACGATGCCCTTGCCCAGCGTCTCCTCGCCGAAGCGGGCCATGCGGGCCAGCACCCCGGGGTCGGTGTCCGGGCCGGCCACCAGCTCCAGCAGCTTCATGTACCGGACGGGGTTGAAGAAGTGAGTGACCAGGAAGCTCTTCCGGAACGCCGGGCCGCGCCCCTGGAGCATGCCGGTGACCGAGAGGCCCGAAGTGTTGGAGCTGATGACCGCCCCGGGCTTGAGGTGCGGCTCCACCCTGGCGAACAGGGCCTGCTTGACGCCCATGTCCTCCTTCACCACCTCCACCACCCAGTCGCACCCGGCGATGCGCTGCAGGTCGTCCTCGAAGTTGCCCACCTCGATGAGGTCGAGCGCGGCGGCGGTGAAGAGGGGCGCCGGCCGGGCCTTCTTCAAGTTTGCCAGGCCGGCGAGCGCGAACTTGTTCCGGAAGGCCTTCTTGCTCCGGTCCTCGCCTGGACCCGCTTCCGGCGGGACCATGTCCAGCATCAGGACGGGGATGCCGGCGTTGGCCACGTGGGCGGCGATGCCGCTCCCCATGACGCCGGAGCCGAGGACCGCGACCTTTCGGATGAGGCTCATCGGAGTGCTCCTTCGGGGCGTGCTGACGCGCCGTGTCGGGCGCAACCTACGCGACTGACTCGATAATCAACAAGGACCAAGAAGGCAGCGTTTTCGCCAGGAGAAACGCGTACTCCCGAGGGCCTACGGGCCGGCCGGCCCCGGGGCGCCCTTGCGTGCTAGTCGCCGTTCCAGTCCGAGGCCGGGAGGATCTTCCACCCGGTGTCCAGGCCCCTGGAGGTGGTGAAGCGGAGGACGCGCAGCGGCCAGCGCCGCACTTCCTTCCGCGGTCCCTCGAGGCTCTCGATGGTCATGCGGTGGACCTCGAGGGTGTACGTCCCGTCCGTCCCCGCCTGGGCCAGCAGCGGGCGAATGGGATTCTTGGGATGCCAGTAGACGGGCTTGCTGACCCGGGCGACGTACGCCAGGACCGGCAGGGTGCGGTTGAAGCGGCTGGCCCGCTCGCGGGTTGGGGCGAGCAGCTTGTTCGCCTCGGCCTCGGAGAGCTCCCGGACCTGGACGTCGTTGCTGAGTGCCCCGGACTGATTCAGAAGGCTCGCCAGGGTGGCCCGACCCGCCTTGTCGAGCTCGGACATCATCTCGGAGGCGGTCAGGAGCGCCCCCGTCTCCCGGCGCACCGGGTCCTCGGCGATGATCCGCCAACTTCCGATGGTGGCGATGGAGGCGTTCATCGTCACCCCACCGAGCAGCGACTCCCGTGCGGCGTCGTCCCCGGCACCGGTGAGCGCCTCGAGGTACGCGCGTGCCAGCTGGTGAACGGCGTCCTCCTGCGCGGCCGCGCCGAGCGACACCAGCAGGGTCAGGAGGGCGACTCTCGGCACGGGGGGAGAGTGGAACTTTTACGACAGCACGCGCGGAGGCGTCGAGGCGCGTGGGGAGCAGGATGTAGGTTGCCCCTCCCCCGCCGAGGGCCTAACTCCCCCTGGCCGGGCCGGATGGAGGCGACGTGAGAGATGGAAGACGGTGGTGGTTGCTCCTCGGGCTGCTGGGCGCGCTGGCAGTGGCGCCCCGGGCTGCCGAGGCACAGGAGTTTGACCTCGGCGCGGGGGCCGACTACTGGACCCAGTCCCCCGGGATGGGGATCTTCAGCTTCGGCCTGGACGCGCTCTGGCGCGTGGCGCCGGGGTTTCAGCTCGGGTTCAAGCCGGGCTTCTTTCTCACCACCTCGGGCGACATTCCGGCGGGCATCCCGGTCGATTTCAAGCTCCGGGTGAACGTGGGCCCCGCCTACGTGGACGGCTTCATCGGCCCCTGGTTCTTCTTCAAGGGGGACGTGGTCCGGGTGCACGTGGGCATGGGGGCGGGCTGGCGCTTCGGACGGCTGCTCCTGGGCGGGGAGGTGTCGTACCTCAACAACGGAGCGACGTTCGGAGGACGGATCGGCTTCCAGCTCTGAGCATGCCGACGTGGCAGACTCCCCGCGCAGGTGAGAACTGCCTGCGCCTGCCTCGGCCTGCTGGTCGCCTGTACCCCGCCGGGGAAGCGCCTCGCCGAGACGGGGCATCCCACTCCGGAGGCCGCAGCCAAGGCCGAGCATGACCTGGCCACCGCCGTCGCCCCACCCGCGCCGCCGCTCCCGCCGGTGACGCCGGAGGTGGTGGCACACGGCCGGCGCGACCGGAAGGAGATTGCGCTCACCTTCGACGCCTGCTCCACCCGCGACCCGAGCAAGTACGACGCCCGGGTCACCGCCGAGCTGCTGGCGGCGAACGCGCCGGCCACCATCTTCCTCGGCGGCAGCTGGGCGAAGGAGGAGGTCGCCCAGGTGAAGGAGTTGGCGAGCCACCCGCAGTTCGAGCTCGGCAACCACACCTACACCCATCCCCACCTGCCGGCGGTCAAGGACGAGGCGCGGATCCGCGCCGAGCTGACCCGCACCCAGGCCGAGGTGAGGGCCCTCACCGGCCACACCCCGCGCTTCTTCCGGCCGCCCTACGGCGAGTACGACCAGCGCGTGGTGCGCATCGCCGCCGAGCTCGGGCTCACCACCGTGGAATACGACCTGCCCTCGGGCGACCCGGATGCGCACGCCACCAAGGAGCGGCTGGTCCACTGGGTACTCTCACAGGCCAGGCCCGGGAGCATCGTGGTGATGCACATCAACCACATGAAGTTCCACACCGCCGAGGCCTTGCCGGACATCATCGCCGGGCTGCGGCAGCGGGGCTTCACCCTGGTGACGGTGGGGCAGCTGGTGAGCGAGCTGCACCCCGGCGTACCCGCGGTGGGGGCCGCGCCCTGAGCGGCGTCTGCGTCACCGGCGACGCCCGGGACCCGGCGGTGCTGGCGCGGGCGCTCGCCGGCCGGCGACCGTCGTTGCTCCTGACCGACCCGCCGTACTGCCTGCTCACCCGGCGGAGGAAGGGCGGCGACGTGCGCGAGCGGCGGGCGACACGGAAGATCGACCGCGACCCCATCCATCGGTTCGAGGACGTCCGCGCCTACCGCCGCTTCACCGCCGAGTGGCTCCCCGCCGCTGCCCGGGCAGTGTCCGAGGGCGGCACCCTCGTGATCTGGACCAATTTCCTGGGGAAGGGGCCCATCGGCGCGGTCGCGGCCGAGGGCGGCTTTCCGGTGCTCGCCGGTGAGTTCGTCTGGGCGAAGCTCACGACCGAGGGCGGAGGGAACGAGCGACTGGCGCGGGTGTACGAGGTCGCGCTGGTGCTCCGCCGCGAGCCGCTCGCGCCGCTCGGGCCCGGAGATGCCGCGCGCCCCTGGTCGGTGGTGGCCGGCTACGACGAGGACGGCGAGGCCGCGCGCTGGGGAAGCCATCCGAACCACAAGCCGTTCGGGGTGCTCGAGCCGCTGGTGCGGACGTGGTCGCGCCCGGGCGAGCTGGTCCTCGACTGCTTCGCCGGGAGCGGGAGCATCCCCGCGGCCGCTGCGCGGCTGGAGCGGGACGTGGCCTGCATCGAGCTGAACCCGGAGTGGGCGGGGCGCGTCCGGGAACGGTTCACCGGGTAGAGCCCACCCGTCTCTTCGGCGCTCAGCGGTCCCCGGCCCCCGGCTCCCTCGGCCGGAAGAACGGACAGCTGAGCACCGGCTGTCGAGGGTAGCGCTCGGGTACCAGCGGGCAGAGGATGAAGATGCTCCGCCCGGTCCGGACGTACCTCGGCGGCGCCGCGCAGCGGTGGCAGAGGCTGTCCGGAAAGGGAAGGGGAGCCGGAGACTCGCTCACGGCTCCCCTTTCAAGCACGCCCCGGCGACGGAGCGAAACTGCGGCCCGCTAGATCTTGAACCCGAAGGTCAAGGCGACGACGTGCGCCGTGGCGCCGTACTCGTACTGGTACTTGGGATTGGGGTAGGTGCTCGTGTCGCCGAGGAACTTGATGAACTGGTAGGCGAGCTCGAAGCGGAAGGCGCCGAAGCGGTAGGTGCCGCCGATCCCGATGTTGATGCGGTCGGTGTCCGGGATGTCCGGCAGCAGGGTGTAGGTCGGGCTCGGCGTCTTGTCGTAGAGGATGCCGACGCGTAGCTGGACGTGCTCGTTGAGCGTGTACTCGGCCCCGATGCGGTAGTTCCAGCTGTGGGCCCAGTTCTTCGCCTCGTAGGTATTGAGCTGGGGATCGTCGAACTTGATGTCGATCGCCTGGACCTGCTGCCAGGTGAAGTAGTTCAGGTCCACGTCGAGGACCAGCTCGGGAATGGGACGGACGGCGACCCCGAACCCGATGTTGTGGGGCAGCTTGAGCTGGGTGTGCGCCGCCTGGTCCTTGAAGGTGCCAGCGTACGAGGGCGGCACGTCGGAGAAGTGCGCGTTGCCGTCGAAGTTGAGGTTCACCGTGCTGCGGTAGGTGGCGCCGAGGGTGAGGACCTTTTCCACGGCCTCATACTGGATTCCGACGTTCCCGCCGATCCCCCATGAGCCGGCCCCGAGGTCGACGCCCACGAAGGTGTTGGAGCCGAGATTGATGTCCTTGGTCAGCTCGACGGTCGCCCGGACGATCTGGATGCCGCCGCCGATCCGGAACGGACCGTAGCGGTAGGCGACCGTGGGGTTGATGTCGTAGATCTTCAGGTCCGCCTTCTTGACGATCTCCCGCCCCTCCCAGCCCTCCGGCCACTCGACCTTCAGCCCGTACGGGGTCATGACGCCGAGCCCCACTGTCCACTCGTCGCTGATTCCCCAGGTCGCGTAGAGGTGCGCCGGGGTGATGAGGTTGGTGACGCCGTCGAGCTTGGTTCCGGCCGGGTTGGTCACCGTGAACTGGGGGATGATCGGGGCGGCGCCGATCACGAACTCCAGCCCCTGACCCTGGGCGATGCCCGCGGGGTTGAAGTAGATGCCCGAGGCGTCGTCCACCGCGCCGATCAGCGACCCTGCCATTCCGACGCCGCGCGCCGACTGGAGGTCGACCGCGATGCCCGCTGCCCGGGCGGAGCCCCCGGCCACCGCGGCCAGGCCCATCACTGCGAACATGAGCTTCTTCATGTGCATGTGCCTTTCCTGGGTGTCCAAGAGGGTCAGAACGGCGCCGCGCCGGCGACGAAGCCGGCGATCTCACCCTGCGCCGCGGCCGCGGTTCCGGCTCCGGCGCTGCCGAGCAGGAACCCGTGGTTGTTCGCAGGGACTCCGCTGGACGGGAACTGCTTCGCCCAGAAGTTCGCGATGCCTCCGGTGTCGGTCGGACGGAGCAGCACCCCGGTGGCCGTCGGGTCGCCCACCACCGAGCGGATGAGCTCCACGGTGCTTGGGTTGGGAACGACCTGGTCGTCGGCGATCCACTGGACGTACCCCCGCCGGGTGCTCCCCGCGTTGGCCAGCGGGTCCTGGGCGCTGGAGCGGGTGTTCCGCGCGAGGTAGGGCGCGGCGTTCAGCGGATCGGCCGGGTCGATGATCCACTTGGCGATGCCGATGAACGTGTCGTAGGTCGGCGAGTTGGTGGGGACGCCCTGTGCGGCCAGGCCGGCCTGGAACGCAGCCTTCTGCTGCGCGAACGCCGGCGAGGTCAGGAGGATCAGCGCTGGATCTCCGCCGGGGACGTTCAGGGCGGCGTTCCGCACCTCCGGAGCGACGGCCGAGTAGAGCGTTCCGAGGATGCCTCCGAGGCTCTGACCGGCGTAACTGATCTTCGTCCCGTCGAGGGTGATGCCCCCCGCCTGCTGGCCGAGGTTGCCGGTGGCGCTACTCTGGATGACCCGGGCCAGCTGTCCGTGGCTGACCACCTGTTGCCGGAAGTTGTCCCGGGTGGCGAAGAAGTTGGTCAGGTTCAGCAGGTTCCAGCCGTTGACCGGGATGTTCACCCCCGGCGCCGGCGTGAACACCGAGGCGAAGGCGCCGTTCTCGCACTTGCCGTCGGAGGCGCAGTGGCCCTGGCCGGCGAGGAAGCAGCCCTTGTCCTGGTCCGCCATGCCCGGGCCCGAGGGAGCGCAGGCCAGCGCGCCGGTGCGATCGATGGACTGGCAGCGCCCGGCCGTGTTGCAGGTCTGCGTCGGGTTGCCGGTGCCCGGCGCGGGGTTGACGCAGGCGAAGAGGTCGAGCGCCGCCTGTGCCGGGACCCCCGCGGAGAGCAGGTAGTTCCCGAAGCCCTTGCAGGTGTTCCGGTCCCCGTGCCACGGCTCGTCGATGGCGATCATCACCTGACCGGCGGTGGCCAGCGCGCTGGCCAGCGCGAAGCCGTCGGTCCGGGTGCGGGTGAGGCCGTGCCCGTACATGGTCACCGGGTAGCCGCCCGCGGGAGCAGCCGCCGCCGGGACGCTCATCACGAAGGGGATGAAGGGAGTCGCCGGCGCCGCGGGATTGAAGACGCCGCGGGGGTCGGTGAGGAGGAACACGTCGACGATCTCGCCGATGTACCAGGCCCCCACGTTGGTGGCGGGTACACCGGCCGGAGGCGGGATGGCCTGGATCCAGAGCGGCACGGAGGGGACCTGCGTCGAGGCCGGCGGCGTGAACGGGATTCCGTGGAGCTGCGACAGCTGGGTCACCGTGCTCTGGGTGGTGAAGGCCCAGGCGAGGGCCACCTTCTTCCGCGGCAGACCCCCGTTCTTGAGGGATTCGAACAGCGGCTTGAGCCCGGCCCGGAGCGCCTCGAGCTGCTGTGCCTGGGCGTCGGTCAACAGGCTCACCGTGCTCTTGGTGCCGTCGTAGAGCGGGGCGGACGAGCGGACCAGCGCGAAGACCGGGCTGGGGATGACGTTCTTCCCCAGCGTGTCCTTGAGATCGGTGGTGACGTACAGCACATACTGCGTGCGCTCGGTGAGCGGCACGTCGGGCACGACGGCCAGGGTGTCCGGCTTCGGTCCACCGTCGGGCAGGAGGATGGGTCCGCCATCCGTCTGGGTCATCACGATGCCCGGGCAGTTGAGGCAGGCGTGTGCCTTGATGGCCCCGCCGGCGGTGGTGGGCAGGGCGCCCTTCCCGGCGGCGGCCTGGATGATGTTGATCGGCGCGGTGGTTCCCAGCCCGACGCTGGCAACGTCCACCTTGCCCTGGACCAGCGGACCGGTGCCGTCGCCGTTCTCGGTGACGATCGGCGCGGTGGTGGAGAAGCCGTCCAGCGTGTTCAGCCCGGTATAGAGGTCGGTGAGCGCACCGGCATCGGGTGGAACCGGGAGGTGGAGCTTGGTGTCCAGCTGTCCGGTCGCTGGATCGACGAAGAGGATGTCGTTGGGGAAGGGGATGATGCTGTTGGCCGGGTCGAAGGTAACCTCGGCCTGGCTGGTGATGGTGAACGTCCACACCAGCGCGATGTCGGTCCGGTTGAGCCCGGGGACTGCGGCCAGCGCGCCGTTGATGACCGGCGCGTAGTTCAGCCGGAGCCCCTCGAGCTGCTTGGCGAGCTTGACCTGGGATTCGTACTGCTTGGCCGGATCCTTCTCGGTGGTGGGGATGGCGCTGGTCCCGAGCACACAGTTGTTGCCGTTGGTGTCGCAGGTCACCAGCGGCGTGCTGCTGATGACCAGTGCCCAGGTGGGCGACCCGGTGACGGTCTGCCCGCTGCTGGCGCCCTTGATGCCGTTGGCGCCGCCGAGCACCATCACCGCGTAGTGGTGTCCGCGGGTCCAGAACCCGCTCTTGGGGAGGATGTTCATCGCCATCCCCCCATTCGCCGCCGCGGCGGTGGTCACGTTCACCGCGCTGACCGGGAGCGGGTTGGCCGTGTCGGTGATGTCGAACACCGCCAGGTTGCCGCCGGTTGGGCCGAAGAGCTGGATGGACGCGGGGTCGATGGGCTTGTCGAACAGCATCGACGCCGTCGACTCCATCGGGAACCCGTCGAGGAGGTTGAGGTAGTCCCGGTTGAATTCGTTCTGGGCGTCCGTCCCACCGGTCTCCGGCGCGTGCAGCCGGACGTCGGGCTGTCCGCTGGCGTCGAGGAAGACCAGGTCGTTGGGCAGCGGGATGACGCTGTGGGCGGGATCGAACTCGGCTTCCACGTACTTGGTGGAGTTGTCCGGCCCGATGGTAATGTCAGGGCTGCACGCGGCGAATGCCACCGCGAGCGCGAGAAGCAGCAACCTCTTCATCTGGAAACCCCCTCCGCTAAGGGTCATCCGAGCCGCGGCCACTGACTCGGAAATCAGGGCCGCTTGTAGATGGTTTCCGCCCATGCGCCAAGCGAATTGGCGCGATTCCACGCCCTTACGCAGTGAGTCAAGATCGGCTTGCGCGATCGGCGAGCAGCCGCTGGCTGCAAGGCCCCGGGGCATCGGTTAGCACTGCAGTCCCATGAGCACCGCGCGAACCATCACCACCCAGAACTTCCGGGAGACGGTCGAAGCCGGGGGCATCGTCATCCTTGACTTCTGGGCCCCCTGGTGCGGGCCCTGCCGTGGGTTCGCGCCGACCTTCGAGAAGGCCGCCGGCGACAACCCCGATGTGGTCTTCGGGAAGATCAACACCGACGAGGAGCAGCAGCTCGCCGCCGCCTTCGAGATCCAGAGCATCCCGACGCTGATGGTCTTCCGCGACAAGGTCCTGCTCTTCCGGCAGGCCGGTGCGCTCCCGCCCGCGGCGCTGGCGGACGTGGTGGCCCAGGCCAAGGCGCTGGACATGGAGAAGGTGCGGGCGGAGATCGCCGCCCACGAGGCTGCCGAGGCCGCGGCGAAGGTGCCCCGGGCCTGATTCGGTGACCCGCGGGTAGTCAGCCGGGACGCAGAACCCGCGCCCAGGCGATGGCCCGGCGCGCAGCTGGCCATCGCCGCGCTGGGCATCGTCTTCGGAGACATCGGGACCAGTCCGCTCTACGCGATACGTGAGTGCTTCGGGAGCACGGGGTCGCCCCCACCGCGGAGAACGTGCTCGGGGTGCTGTCCCTGATGATCTGGTCGCTCACCCTGGTGGTGGCGGTGAAGTACCTCGGCTTCATCATGCGGGCCGACAACCAGGGCGAGGGCGGAATCTTCGCCCTGCTGGCCCTCATCCCCCGAGCCGAGACCCGCTGGGAGATGCGGCAGCGCACCGCGGTGGTCCTGCTCGCGCTCCTCGGGGCCGCGCTCCTCTACGGCGACGGGATCATCACCCCGGCCATCTCGGTGGTCCCCATCACCTGCATCATCCTCGGTCTGCTCTTCGTGGTGCAGCGGCGGTGCACCGCGCGGGCCACCGCCGACTTCTTCTCCATCCCCCCGGGCAGGGTGGTGGAGCTGGGGATGCAGATCGACCTCTAGAGTGGCATCCTCCTGGGGTGACCCGAGCCCTGCTCCCTCTGGCCTGCTGGATGCTGCCGGCGCTGGCGCTGGCGGCCACCACGCCCGGGCGCTCGCCGGCCGAGGAGCTGGAGGCGGAGCTCGCAACACAAGTCTCGATTCCGGAGCCGGAGCTGGTGGTGGTCACCGACGGGCCGGCCCCCGCCCGCTTCGAGCTGTTCGAGGGGACGGTGGAGCTCGACGGCAGGGCGCTCCCCGGGCCGGTGGAGCCCGGGTGGGGGAAGGAGTTCTTCCGTGGGCCGGTGGTCCCGGGGAACCACGTGATCACCGCCCAGTTCGGCTACCGGGGCTCGAAGACCGGCGCCTATCCCTGGAGTGGGTCCTTCGCCTACCGGGTCCCGGGCAAGGTCGAGTTCCAGGCCCAGCGCGGCCTGCGGCTGGTGGTCCACCTGCGCGTCGAGGTGCACGAGGAGCAGGAGGATCCGCGCAACCGGCTCGCCTTCCGGGCTGCGCTGGAGCCGGAGATGACCGCCAAGGTGGACGACGCGCCGATGCCGCCCCCGCCGCCGCGCAAGGTGACGCCCGAGAGCCTCTTCACGCCTGAGCTGACCCCGCCCCTGGCCTCGGTGCCCGAGACCCCGCCGCCGGCGCCGGCCAAGACCAAGAAGAAGGCGCCGAAGAAGAAGAAGACCAGCGTGGCCGCCACCGGCGCCTCGCTGGCCGTGGCCACTGCCCGTCTGCAGAAGGAGATCGCCACCCCGTCGACGGCGCCCGCCCCGAAGTCGAGCGGGAAGGCTGGATCCGGGAGCAAGTCCAAGGGGCCGCCCGACGCCGGTCCGCTCCGCGACTGAGGCGGCGCGGTCACCTCAGGTCCGGGGGAATGGGCAGGGAGGTGGAACGCCGAGGGCGCCGCCGGATGTGCTCCGGGGCGCCCTCCGGTGCTGCGGTCGATGAACCGAGCCGGCCGGACTACCGCCGCTCGGCGGCCTGCTTCTCGCGGTAGGCCTTCATCATCTCTTCCTGCTCGTTTCGCGGGACCGGGGCGTACTTGGCGAACTCCATCGTGAACTCGCCCTTGCCCTGGGTCGCGGAGCGCAGGTCGGTGCTGTAGCCGAACATGCTGTTCAGCGGCACCTCGGCCACCGCCGTCAGGTAGCCCTCGCTGTTCTCGGTGCTGAGGATGGTCCCGCGGCGCTGGTTCAGCTGGCCGACCACCGAGCCCTGGAACTCCTCGGGCGCAGACACCTCGACCTTCATGATCGGCTCGAGGATGGTCGGCTTGGCCGCCTCGTAGCCCTCGCGGAAGGCCATGATCGCCGCGGTCTTGAACGCCTGCTCGGAGCTGTCCACGTCGTGGCTATCGCCGTCGTTGATGACCGCGCGGACACCCACGACCGGGAAGCCGATCAGGGAGCCCTTCTTGAGCGCCTCGCGGAAGCCCTTGTCCACCGCGGGGATGAACTCGCGGGGAATGGCACCGCCGACGATGTCGTCCACGAACTCGTAGGTCTCCACCGAATCCGCCGGCAGCGGCTCGAGGTACCCGCAGACACGGCCGAACTGACCCGAGCCGCCGGTCTGCTTCTTGTGGGTGTAGGCGAAGTCGCCGCGCTGGGTGATGGTCTCGCGGTAGGCCACCTGCGGCTTCCCGGCCACCACCTCGCAGTTGTACTCGCGCTTCATCCGCTCGATGTAGATCTCGAGGTGCAGCTCCCCCATGCCGCTGATGATGGTCTGGGCAGACTCCTCGTCGCGGTGGACCCGGAACGTCGGGTCCTCCTTAGTGAACCGGTTCAGGGCCTTGGAGAAGTTGGCCTGCCCGGTGCGCTCCTTCGGTGCCACGGCGAGGTCGATCACCGCGTCCGGCACGTGCATCGAGGTCATGGTGACCGACAGCCGGCCGTCGGTGAAGGTGTCGCCCGAGGCGCACTCCACGCCGAACAGCGCGACGATGTCCCCGGCGCTGGCCTCGCCGACGTCGATCATCTCGTTGCTGTGCATCCGGACGATGCGGGGAATCTTCACCTTCCTCTGGTTCGACTGGTTGAAGATGAAGTCGCCCTTGGCGATCCGCCCCTGGTAGATGCGAATGTAGGTCAGCTGGCCGTAGCGCCCGTCCTCGAGCTTGAAGGCGAGGCCGACGAACGGCTTGTCCGGGCTGGACTCGAGGACGACCTTCGCCTCGTTGTTCTTCTGGTCGAGCGCCTCGTTCACCACCTCGGCCGGGTTGGGGAGGTAGTCGCGGACCGCGTCAAGGAGCAGCTGGACGCCCTTGTTCTTGTACGCCGAGCCGCACATGACCGGAGTCATCTTCAGCGCCAGGGTGGCGCGGCGGATGGCGGCCTTGAGCTCCTCGTTGGAGATGGGCTTGTCGGCGATGAACAGCTCGGCCAGGTGATCGTCCACGTTGGCCACGCCCTCGATGATGTCGTGGCGAACCCGCTTGGCCTGCTCCACCAGCTCGGCCGGGATCTCCTCCTCGCGGACGTGCTCCCCGTTCTCTCCGTCGAAGTAATAGGCCTTGCCCACGATCGGGTCGACGATGCCCTGGAACCGGTCCTCGTTGCCGATCGGGATCTGCAGCATCACCGGGTGGTGGCTCAGCTTCTCCTTGAGCTGCGCCGCCACGCGGGCGTAGTTCGCCCCGGCCCGGTCCATCTTGTTGACGAAGGCGATGCGGGGAACCTTGTAGCGGCGCATCTGGCGATCCACGGTGATCGACTGAGACTGCACCCCGGAGACACTGCAGAGGACGAGGATCGCCCCGTCGAGCACCCGCAGCGCGCGCTCCACCTCGATGGTGAAGTCCACGTGGCCCGGGGTGTCGATGATGTTGATGTTGATGTCCTTCCACAGGCAGAACGTGGCCGCGGACTGGATGGTGATGCCCTTCTCACGCTCCAGGTCCATCGAGTCCATCTTGGCGCCGACGCCGTCCTTGCCACGGACCTCGTGAATCTCGTGGATCCGGCCGGTGTAGAAGAGAATGCGCTCGGTCAGCGTGGTCTTCCCACTGTCGATGTGGGCCGAGATGCCGATGTTGCGAACGCGCTCGATGGGGATGTTGGACGCCATGATGTGTGTCTGCTTCCTCGACGGGACTGCATGGAGAGGGGTGCCCGCGCTGGTTCGAACGGGCGGCGGCCCTCTACTGCCGAACGGGCCGATTTGCCAGTGTCGGACCAACCTAACGCGGTGACGGCATCACGCAAACTGATGACCATGCCTTGTCAGTGACAGAAGAATTCACGACGCGGCCAGCCGCCAACAAATTCGACGTCAAGACAAGAGCTTACATCACTTCGCGACGTCGTCCAGCCAGCGGGTGACCGTCCGGACGGCGTCCTGGAAGGAGGGCGCGACGAACAGGACCTCCTGGTAGACGGTCGGGTCGTACGGGCGCGCCGTCATGGCCTCGATGTTCAAGGGGACAAGCTTGGCGTGCGCCTGGAACCGCTCCAGCTCCCCGAACGAGGAGAGCAAGCCCGCGCCGTAGGCCTTGAGGTGGTCGCCCTCCTTGGCCACGCCGAACTCCAGCGTGTACCAGTAGACCCGCTCGATCTGCTTCAGCACGTCCTCGTTCACCCGCTCCGCGGCGCGGCCGAAGGCGCGGTTGAGCTCGGCGAAGCCCGGGTCCGCCAGGGTGGCAGCGTGCCCCACCAGCTCGTGCACGATGTCCGGCTCGGGCGTGTACAGCGGGACGGTGTGGTGGCGGATGTACTGGGTGGAGAGGAACTGGTCGAACCTGAGATTTCCCAGAAAGGCGCGCGAGGTGACCAGCCCCGCCACCGGGACCATCTGAAAGCCGGTGGGGCTGGCGGCGAGCTTCTGGTTCACCTCGCGGAGCTGGGGGATGCGCTGACGGGAGAAGGAGATCTGACCGGAGCAGACCTTGTACTCGGCGGACGCGTGCCGGCTGTGCAGCGGCGCGAGGTGCTCCCACACCGTGCGCCACACGCCCTGCTCGGTGTCGGTGTACTGGACCTCGGGGACCGGGTCGCCAGGCCGCCAGTGGAGCGCCTGCTGCGCGATGTGGTTCCGGCGCGAGCGGTACTCCGGATCGCGAAAGCCGGGGTGGTTCTGGTCGAGCTGGACGATGTCCTCGGCCCCCGCGGTGGGAGCGGACTCGGCGGCGCCGGCGAAGGGGAGGCCCGGATTCATCGTCCGGCCAATCTATCCCCTCCGACCGCCAGATGCTCCGCTGTCGCCGTGCGTCGGAGACTCTCAGTAGCGCACGTTTTGCGCGCCCTGCAGCAACTGGTTGGCCTGCAGGAGGTAGTACTGCGCCTGCTGTGCGTTCTTCTGGGCGAGCGCCGCCTCCGCGGCCTCGACCAGGCGCGCCGCCTCGGCCGCGCGGCTGGCCTCCGCGGGTGAGCCGGCGGCCGTCGCCGCGGCGGCGGTCTGCTGGAGGCTGACCCGGGTCGACTGGAGCGCCGCCGCGTTCCAGTCACCGTTCGCCTGCAGCGACTGGACGGTCCCGTCGATGGAGCTGCGGGCACCGTCGAGCTGCATCGCCCGCTGCGTCCGCGCCTGCTGCTCGGCGACCCGCCCCTCCTCCGACGCCCGCTGCTGGGCGGCGATCTGCTGGAGCGCCTCGGTCTGGGCGCGCGACTGCTCGAGCAGCGCGTCCATCTGGGGATCTCCCTGACCGTCCGTCCGGTCGGCGCGGGCCTTCTTCTTCCGCGAGGTGCCTGCGTCGGGCGCCGCGGGCTCCTGGACCGAGACGCGGGTCGGTGGCTCCGGGGCGCCGTCGACGGCGGTACTGCGCGCGCCGCCATCACGGGCCCCCGGCCCCGCGTCGGGGGCGGGGCGCTGCGCGTCGCCCCGGAGGACGCCCGCGTCCGCGGCGACGGAGGGCAGACCCGCGTCGGCCCCACGTGCCGCCTGTGGCGGGACGGAGGTCCGGGGCAGCGCTCCGGCGTCCGGGGCAGCCAGCACGGCAGAGAGGAGCAGGAGTCCGATCATCGCCCGCGGGAGTCTAACGCGCTGGGGGCCGGGTCGAGGCACGCGGAAGGCGAGGGCCGGGCCCCCGTCGACGCGCTCCTCTGCCACGGCCCGAACGCCTCCAGCACGGGGGTGGTCCCGTGCTAGCAGGCAACCTGGTGGAGAGGCCCGCCCTCGTGCGATCGACTGTCCTTTCCCGGGCGGCCGCGGGGGGGCTGGTGCGTCTCCTCCAGGCGCTTCCCTCCCGGGCCGTCGCCGCCCTCGCCGGCGGGGTGGCGGCGTGCGCCTACGCGCTGGGCATCCGGCGCAAGGTGACGCTCGACAACCTCGCCCGGGCCCTGCCCGAGCGCACCGAGGAGGAGCGTCGGGCCATCGCCCGTGCCGCCTACGCCAACATGGCCCGGGTGGTGGTGGACGCGCTCCGTACGCTCGGGGCGCCGCCGGCGCAGCTGCTGGCCGAGGTGGAGGTGGACGACTTCGGACCGGTGGAGCGGGCGCTCGAGCGTGGCAAGGGACTGCTGGTGGCCACTGCCCACCTCGGCAGCTGGGAGCTGTTCGGCGCGGCGATGGCCCAGCGGGTGCCGCTCCACGCCGTCGTCCGCCCCCTGCGCGGTGGGGTCAACGCCCGGCTGGTCGAGGCGCGTGAGCGGGCCGGGCTCCGGCTCATCCCGGGGAGGGGGGCGCTCTCGACGATGGTGGCGGCGCTCCGGCGGAACGAGGTGGTGGCGATGCTGATCGACCAGGCCATCGGCGGAAAGCACGCGCTCTTCGTGCCCTTCTTCGGCCGGCCGGCGGCGACCACGCCCGCGCTCTCCGTGGCCGCGCTCCGGACCGGCGCGCCGACCCTGGTGGTGGTGGCTCTCCGCGGTGGCGGACGGCTCCGGTTCCGGGTGGAGGGCCCCTTCGAGGTGCTGGACAGCGGCGACCGTGGCCGGGACCTGTTCGAGCACACCGCCCGGGTGACGGCGGTGCTGGAGCGCCTCATCCGCGAGGCTCCCGAGCAGTGGCTGTGGCTGCACCGCAGGTGGAAGCTGTCGCCGCCGCCGGAGGAGGCGCTGCGGCTCGAGCTCCTCGCCATGGACGCGCAGGACCAGGCGGTGCGGGCCCAGCTCGTCGCCACCGGCGGACTCTTCGGTGGCTACCACCCGCGGATGGAGGCCGTGCACCGCGTGCTCGCCGAGCGTCTCGGCCGCCTGGTCGAGGTGCATGGCTGGCCCGGGCGCTCGATGGCAGGGTCCGACGGGGCCGCCGCCGCCTGGCGGGTCGCGCACCATGCCATCGCCACGCCCGGGCTGCAGCGGCGCTTCCTCGCCCTGGTGCGTGAGGCGGCCGCCCGCGGCGAAGCCTCGCCGTTGCAGGCCGCGATGCTCGAGGACCGGGTCCGTCACCTCGAGGGTCGGCCGTCGCTCTACGGCACGCTGCTCGACTGGGACGACACGGGCCGGCTGTCGCCCGGTCCGGTGGAGGCGCCGGAGCAGCTCGACGCTCGCCGCGCGGCGCTCGGCCTCCCTCCGATGGCCGATGCGCTCCAGAGTGCGAACACGGCATCGCGCGAGCCGGGGGACGTCCCTCCGCCGGACCCCGCTGCTCGCCGCCGCGAGTTCGAGGACTGGGCGCGCGGCGTCGGCTGGCGGCGCGGCTGACGTTCGCCGCTGGACGTCGACCTCCGACCGGGGGGTGGCAGGAGCGAGCGGACGACCTACCTGCTGATCCCTGAGTGGACACCCCCCTCGAGGCAACCGGGGCGGCCGAGGAGGTCGCCTGTCACGACTGCGCGCAGGTGCAGAGCCTGCCGCAGCTCGGGCTTCACTCCCTGGCCCGGTGCTGCCGCTGCGACGCCGTGCTCGACCGCCGCGAGCCTCCCGACTCGACGCCCCTGGCCCTGGCGCTGGCCGGGCTCCTCTGTGGCCTGCTGGCCAACGCCTTCCCCATCGTCGAGGTCAGCCTCGCCGGGCGCCACCGCAGCAACCTCCTGGTCGGTGGGCCCCGGGCGCTGGTCTCGGATCACATGCCGGCCCTCGCGCTGGTGGTGGCCTTCTTCTCCATCGTCTTCCCGCTCCTCTGGCTGGGCGCCGTCTGCTACGTCCTGTTCCACGTCCGGCGTGGCAACCGGGCACGCGAGCTCGGCCCGCTGTTCCGGCTGGCGGAGCGGCTCCGCCCCTGGGGGATGATCGAGGTCTACGTCATGGGGGGGTTCGTGGCCTTCACCCGCCTCGAGGAGCTGGGCCGGGTGTCGATCGGCACCGGCGGCTGGGCGGTGGCCGCGATGGCCTTCCTCACCTTCCTGGTCGACCAGGCGCTGGATCGCCGGCACGTGTGGGACTCGATCCAGGCCCCGCGCCCCGTGTCGCCCGGGCCGACGCTGGCCTGTCCGCAGTGTGACCTCGTGACCGGGCTCTCCGAGGGCGCGCGCTGCCCCCGCTGCCGGACCCCCTTGCGGCGTCGCAAGCCTGACAGCCTCGACCGCACCGTGGCTCTGGTCATCGCCGGAGCGGCGCTCTACTTGCCGGCCAACATCCTCCCCATCATGGCGGTGGGTCGGCTGGGGCGGCCCAACCCCAACACCATCCTCACCGGCATCGGTGAGCTGGTGCGGCGTGGCTACTGGCCGCTGGCGCTGATCGTCCTCTTCGCCAGCGTCCTGGTCCCGGTGCTGAAGCTGGTCAGCCTGACCTGGTTCGTGGTCTCGGTCCGGCAGCGCTGGCGATGGGCGCTGCGCTTCCGGACCCGCCTCTACCGCTGGGTCGACGCCATCGGGCGCTGGTCCAACATCGACATCTTCATGATCTCGCTCCTGGTGGCGCTGGTGCAGTTCGGGGTGCTGGCCACGGTGGAGGCGAAGGCGGGAGCGGTGGCGTTTGCCGCGGTGGTGGTGGTCACCATGTTCGCCGCCGAGGCCTTCGACCCGCGGCTGATGTGGGACGCGGTGGAGCGGAGGACCGGATGACCGAGGTTCGCGAGGCGCGCGTCCAGCGACGGCGGTTCGCGCCCATCTGGCTGGTGCCGATCGCCGCGGTGGCGATCGCCGGCTGGCTGGGGTTCAGGACCTACAGCCAGCGCGGGCCGCTGATCACCATCACCTTTGCCAGCGCCGAGGGCGTCGAGGCGGGGCGCACGCGGATCATGCTCCGCAACGTCGAGGTGGGCCTGGTCGAGTTCCTCGACCTCAGCCGCGACCTGAGCCACGTCGAAGTGCACGGCCGGATGCGCAGCGATCTCGCGGACCACCTGACCACCGGGACCCGGTTCTGGGTGGTGCGGCCGCGGCTCGGGGTGGGCGGGGTCTCGGGCCTGGGGACCCTCTTCTCCGGGGTGTACATCGAGATGGAGCCGGGAACGGAGGCAGGACGGCGGACCGAGCGGTTCGAGGGCCTGGAGGAGCCGCCGGTGCTCCCGCCGTCCGGCGAGGGGAGGACCTTCGTGCTGCGGGCCAGAAGCCTCGGTTCGCTGAGCCGCGGCTCGCCGGTCTACTACCGCGGCGTGCCGGTGGGCGAGGTGCTGGGGGCGACCCTTTCCCAGGACTCCCAGAGCGTGGCGGTGAACGTCTTCGTCCGTGCGCCGCATGACCAGCTCGTCCGGCCCGAGACTCGCTTCTGGAACGCCTCGGGCATCGAGGTCAGCACCGGGGGCGCAGGCTTCAAGGCGCGGGCCGAGTCGCTCCAGGCGGTCATCCTGGGCGGAATCGCCTTCGACACCCGCCCCGAGGGGGCGAGCGACCCTCCGAGCCCCAAGGAGACCGAGTTCGAGCTCTACCCGGACAAGGACGCCGCCCAGGTCACGCCCTACGGGCCGCAGGTCTCGTACCTGGTCCACTTCGGTGGCTCGGTGCGCGGGGTGGACCTGGGGACGCCGGTGGAGCTGCTGGGCATCCGGGTGGGGCAGGTCACCGACGTCCACCTCGAAGGCGACGCCGGGCGGCTGCGGGTGCCGCTGACCTTGACGCTCGATCCCGAGCGGGTGCTCCTCCACCGGGGCGAGCTGCCCACCGAAGGTCAGCAGCTGCAGCAGTCATCGGACGGGCAGATGGCCGTGCTGGTCGCCCGGGGGCTCCGTGCGGAGCTGGAGACGGCGAGCCTGCTGACCGGGCACAAGGTGGTGTCACTCGCCTTCCATCCGCACGCTCCGCGGGCCCGCCTGAGCTTCGGCGGAGAGCATCCGGAGCTCCCCACCGTGCCGGGGAACGGGTTCGACGACATCACCGAGTCCGCGAACCGGCTCCTGGCCGATGCGCGGCAGATGGTGCAGGGAGCGAACCAGGTGCTCCGCTCGCCCGAGCTGGCAGACACCCTCAAGAACCTCGACCTGCTGAGCCGCGAGGCGAGCACCCACATCGGGCCGACGATGCAAAGCCTCCAGGCGGCGTCGACGCAGCTGGAGCGGACGCTGTCGGCCTCCTCGGGGCTCCTCGGGAGCTCCACCACCGGGTCGGGCGACCTGCCGCGGGCGGTGCGCGATCTGCGCGAGGCCTCGCGCTCGGTGCGCCTGCTGACCGACTACCTGGAGCGGCACCCCGAGGCGCTGATCCAGGGGAAGCGGCCGTGAGCGCCCGGGGGAAGGTGGTGTGCCTGGCGCTGGTCGTGCTTGGCGGCGCTGGGTGTCTCGGCAGCTCGCCGGCGTCGCGGTTCTACACCCTCTCCACGCTCTCTCCCCCCGAGGGGCAGGGCGGCGGCGGCGGGGCCGGGCCGGCGCTCCGCGTCCGGGTGGCGCCGGTGACCTTGCCCGAGGGCGTGGACCGGCCCCAGCTGGTTCGCCGGACGGGCGAGCACACGGTGGCGGTGGAGGAGTACGACCGCTGGGTCGAGCCGCTGGATGCCCTGCTCCGGAACACGCTGGTCCAGGACCTGGGGGCGCAGGTGTCGGACGCGCAGGTGCTCGGGGACGCCATGCCGGGGCTCGCCGCCGAGCGGACGGTGGTGGTCGCGGTGAACTGGCTGGACCTCTCGGGGCAGGTGGCCCTGGACGCGGTGTGGTTCGTGCTGCCCGCCGGGGTCGATCAGCCGGAGCGGACGCACCGGACGCGGCTCACCGAGAACGCGGGGTCGGGTGCTCCGGCCGAGGTGGCCCCCGCGCTCAGCCGGGTGATGGAGCAGCTGTCACGACAGATCGCCGGGGAGCTGGGCGGGACGACGGCGCGCTAGCAGCCCGTAGGGCATGGACGGTCACCCACCCTGACTGAGCGCGGCCGCCCTGACCCCGCCGACGATTGCCGCCTGACGACACCATGACCTGGACCTCGACGGCGGCCGCCCGACTGAGCGCGGCCGCCCTGACCTCGCCGACCATTGCCGCCTGACGACACCATGACCTGGACCTCGACGGCGGCCGCCCTGACCTAGAGCATCCCCGCCCGACGCAGCATCCACAGGACGAGGCCGATGCAGCCGGCGAGCAGCGCGCCGGCGAGGGCCGTGCCGTGGGGGAACTGGGTCCAGGGAAGTCCTCCGGTGTTCATGCCGAAGAAGCCGGTGATGAGCGTGGTGGGCGCCAGCACCACCGTCACCACCGAGAGGATGTAGAGCCGCCGGTTGGTCTCCTCGTTCTGACGGGCGGTCAGCTCGTCCTGAAGCGCGTGCGAGCGGTCCTGCACGGCGCCGAGGTCGTCGAGCACCCCGAGCGTGCGCCGCTGCAGCGCCTCCAGCCCATCGACGTCGAGCCAGGACGGCGCGGCATCCTCGAGCTTCAGGCGGGCCAGAGGCTTGGCCGCGCGCTGCAGGCGGGCGATGCGCTGCCGGACGCGGCCGAGGAGCGCGCCGGCGCGAGCTTGGCGCCGGGCGTGGCCCTCGGTCTCGAGGAGATCGTCCTCCACCCGGTCCAGATCAGACTGGAGCACGTTCGCCAGGCGTGCGGCCTCGTCGAGGAAGGCGCGGCGGACCCGCTGGAACCCCGCGTCCGCCCGGGGCGGCAGCGCGCCGGAGGAGAGGGAACGCCAGGCATCGTGGACGCCCCTGACCGGCACCCTCCGTCCCGAGACGAGAAGATTCTGGCGGAGGAAGAACCGGAAGGCGCCGGTCCGCACCTCGTCAGGCTCGGGGCTGTGCTCGAAGTCGGGCAGCACGCCGGCGAGCCAGTCGCCGTCCGCCAGGAGGCGCGGCGTCTCGTCGGTCTCGGCGAAGAGGGTTGCCACCTCGGCCGGAAGCTCGCAGAGGCCGAGCCCCTGCTTCGCGTTCGCGTTCACCAGGTCGAAGTGCGCCCAGACCCAGCCCGGGCCGGCCTCGAGGGGATTGTCGACCGGGCGGGCGGCGGCCTCGCCGGGGATCAGGCGCACCGCCCAGAGTCGTCCGTCCGGGCGCTCGTGCCGAGGATCGAGGGGCGAGGCGGCCACGCCCGGGAACGCTACCCCGACGCGACCCCCGTCGCCTCCCTGGTTCCGGACCGCGACCGGGCTGTGATGGCCGCCGCGGTCAAGGCAGGGTTCTCGACGGCCTGTCAGGCTGGTGCGGTGAACGGCGCATCGGCGCCGCGGGTCGGCAGCCGCGACGGGCCACCGGTCAGGACCGCGTCGATGTCCCGCGCCGCCTCGCGCCCGTCGGCGATGGCCCAGACGATGAGGCTCGCCCCACGCCGGGTGTCGCCCACCGCCCAGACGGCAGGACGCGAGGTGCGGAACCGGGTGTCGACTCGAACGTTGCCCCGGGCGTCGAGCGCCAGCCCGAGCTGCGACTCGAGCGCCGCCGTCTCCGGCCCGAGGAAGCCCATCGCCAGCACCAGCAGATCCACCTGGCGCGTGGTCTCCGACCCGGCGACGGGCGCGATGCGTCCTCGACCAGCCTCGTCCTTCTCCAGCCGCACCCGGGTCAGCTCCATCTCCGCCAGCCACCCGTTCCGTCCGATGAGCCGGGTGGTGGAGAGTCCGAACTCGCGGTCGCCGCCCTCTTCCTGGCTGGAGGAGGTGCGGAACACCACCGGCCAGTCCGGCCACCAGTTCCCGGGCGCGCGGGTCTGCGGCGGCGCGGGGAGCAGCTCGATCTGCTCGACGTGCGCCGCGCCCTGGCGGTGCGCCGTGCCGAGGCAGTCCGAGCCGGTGTCACCGCCGCCGAGGATCACCACCCGCTTGCCGTAGGCGGACAGCTCGGGCGGCAGCGGCGCGCCGGCGACGTGCCGGTTCTGCGCCTCCAGGTAATCCATGGCCCAGACGACACCGGGGAGCTCGCGCCCGGGGACGACCAGATCGCGGGGGCGCCGCGCGCCGAGGGCCAGCACCAGGGCGTCGTGCTCGGTCGCGAGCTGGTCGAACCCCGGCGCCATGCCCACGTCCACGCCGCAGCGGAAGGTCACGCCCTCGGCCTCGAGCAGCGTCACCCGCCGCTCGACCAGTGACTTCTCCAGCTTGAAGTCGGGAATGCCGAACCGGAGCAGCCCGCCTGGCGCCGGCGAGCGCTCGTACACGGTGACGGTGTGGCCCGCGCGGTTCAGCCCCGCCGCTGCGGCAAGACCTGCTGGCCCGCTGCCGACCACCGCCACGGTCTTGCCGGTCCGCGAGGCCGGAGGCCGCGGGCGCACCCAGCCCTCCTGGAAGGCGCGGTCGGCGATCTCCTTCTCGATCTGCTCGATGCTCACCGCCGCCTGGTCGATGGCCAGCACGCACGCTGCCTCGCAAGGGGCGGGGCACAGCCGGCCGGTGAACTCCGGGAAGTCGTTGGTGGAGGAGAGCGTGGCGAAGGCCTCCTCCCAGCGCCCGCGCCAGACCAGGTCGTTGAAGTCCGGGATGAGGTTCCCCAGCGGACACCCCTGGTGACAGAAGGGGATGCCACAGTCCATGCAGCGGCCCGCCTGGCGCCGGCTCTGCTCGTCGGGCTGGGGGAGGATGAACTCCCGGGTGTCGTGCACCCGCTCCGACTTCGGACGCTTCGGGGGCGACTCCCGCTGCCACTCCAGGAATCCGGTGGTCTTGCCCATGAGTGCTCTCAGCCCTCCACCGCCCGGAGCCGCGCACGTGCCGGAGCGGGGGTGGCCGGCCGCTGGGCCGCGCGCCGGGCCTGCAGCACCCGCCGGTAATCGGTGGGCATCACCTTCACGATCTGCGGGACCAGATGCGTCCAGTGGTCGAGGACCCGCCGCGCCACCGGGCTCCCGGTGTGCCGGAGGTGATTCTCCACCAGTCCGTAGACCAGCCAGATGTCCGACTCGTCCACCAGGGACTCCAGCTCCACCATCTCGGTGTTGCAGCGCTCGCGGAAGCGCCGCTCGCGGTCGAGGACGAAGGCCATCCCGCCGCTCATCCCCGCCCCGAAGTTGCGGCCGGTGGGCCCGAGCACCACCACCACCCCGCCGGTCATGTACTCGCAGCCGTGGTCGCCCACGCCCTCGACCACTGCCGAGGCGCCGCTGTTCCGCACCGCGAAGCGCTCGCCGGCCAGCCCCGAGGCGTACAGCTCGCCTCCGGTGGCCCCGTAGAGCACCGTGTTCCCGATGATCACGTTCTCCTCGGGCGGAAAGCGTGCCCCGGCCGGCGGGCGGACGATGACCCGGCCCCCCGAGAGGCCCTTGCCCACGTAGTCGTTGGCGTCGCCCTCGAGCTCCAGGGTCACCCCGGCAGCGAGGAACGCCCCGAAGCTTTGCCCGGCCGAGCCCTGGAGCCGGACCCGGATGCTGTCGTCCGGAAGCCCGGCTGCGCCCCGCACCCTGGCGATCTCCCCGGAGAGCATCGCGCCGACCGCACGGTGGGCGTTGCGCACCGGCACCACGATGAGGCTGGGCGGCCCACCCTCGAGCGTGGGCCGCGCCCGCTGGAGGAGCACGCGATCCAGGTGGTCCGAGACGTCCTTCTTCTGGACCTGGAGGCAGTGCCGGGGCGCGTCCGCCGGAGCCCGGGGCATCGCCAGCATTGGCCCGAGGTCGAGCCGGCGCGCCTTCCAGTGCTGCACCTCCTGACGGCGGCGGAGCAGATCCCGGCGGCCGATGATCTCCTCCAGGCTCCGGGCCCCCAGCTTCGAGAGCAGCTCGCGAACCTCGCGAGCGACGAAGAGGAAGAAGTGGACCACGCCCTCGGGGGTGCCCTGGAACCTCTCGCGGAGGACCGGATCCTGGGTGGCGATCCCCACCGAGCAGGTGTTGAGGTGGCACTTGCGGAGCATCACGCAGCCCATGGCGATGAGCGACGCGGTGGCCATCCCGTACTCCTCGGCCCCGAGCAGTGCGGCGACGACCACGTCGCGGCCGGTCCGCATCCCGCCGTCGGTCTGGAGCCGGACCCGGCCCCGCATCCCGTTCTCCACCAGCGTCTGGTGGGCCTCGGCCACGCCGAGCTCCCAGGGGAGCCCCGCGTGCTGGATGCTGGAGATGGGCGAGGCGCCGGTGCCGCCCTCGTATCCGGCGATGACGATGCAGCCCGCGCCGGCCTTGGTGACCCCGGCGGCCACCGTGCCCACTCCCACCTCGCTCACCAGCTTCACCCCGATGCGCGCCTGAGGGTTCACCGCCTGGAGGTCGTAGATGAGCTGGGAGAGGTCCTCGATGCTGTAGATGTCGTGGTGGGGCGGGGGAGAGATGAGCGTCACCCCCGGGGTGGAGCAGCGCACCCGGGCGATGCGCTCGTCCACCTTGTGACCGGGCAGCTGGCCGCCCTCGCCGGGCTTGGCACCCTGGGCGATCTTGATCTGCAGCTCGTCGGCGTTGACCAGGTACTCGGCGCTGACCCCGAAGCGGGCGCTGGCCACCTGCTTGATCGCGCTCCGGCGCAGGTCCCCGTTGGCGTCGGGGACGTAGCGGCGCGACTCCTCGCCGCCCTCGCCCGAGTTGCTCCGGCCGCCCAGGCGGTTCATGGCGATGGCCAGCGTCTCGTGCGCCTCGGCGCTGATGCTCCCGAAGCTCATCGCCCCGGTGACGAAGCGCCGGACGATGGCCTCGAGCGGCTCGACCTCGTCCAGGGGCACCGGCTCCTTCGCCACCGCGAGCTCGAGCAGCCCGCGCAGCGTCGCCCCGCCGCGGGACTCGTCGTCGGCCGCGGCGCTGAACTTGCGGTAGGCCTCCCAGTCTGCGCCCTGCACCGCCGCCTGGAGCAGCGCCACCGTCGAGGGGTTCCAGCGGTGCTGCTCACCCTGCCGGCGCCACTGGTACAGCCCGCCGATGGGCAGAGCCGGGCCGGCCTGCGGTCCGTAGCCCCGGGCGTGGCGCTCCTCGGCCTCGCGCTGCAGCTCGGCGAACCCCACCCCTCCCAGCCGCGAGGGGGTGCCGGTGAAGTGCCGATCGATCACCGCCCGGTCGAGGCCCACCGCCTCGAAGATCTGGGCCCCCCGGTAGGACTGGAGGGTGGAGATGCCCATCTTGGACATCACCTTGAGCAGCCCCTCCTCGATGGCCTTGAGGTAGCGCGACTGGGCCTCGGTCTCGTCGAGCGGTATCTCCCCGGAGTCGGCCAGGGCCCGCACCGTGTCCAGGGCGAGGTACGGGTTCACCGCCGCGGCCCCGAAGCCGAAGAGCGCGGCGAAGTCGTGCACCTCGCGCGCCTCGCCGGTCTCCACCAGCAGCCCGGTCTGCATCCGGATGCCGTCGCGGGTGAGCCGCTGGTGCACCGCGGAGAGCGCCAGCAGCGCCGGGATGGGCGCCCGCCGCGCGTCGACTCCGCGGTCGCTGAGGATCAGCAGCCCGCAGCCTTCGTCCACCGCCTCCACCGCCTGCTGGCACAGCCGCTCCACCGCTGACATGAGCGCGCCCTCGCCGCCATCGAGGTCGAACAGCGCCTCCAGCCGTCGGGGGAGGAACATGCCCTCGTGGTGACTCTCGGACAGACGCGCCAGCTGTCCGCTGGTGAGGATGGGTCCGGGGAGGGTGAGCCGGTGGCACTGGTCCGGCGTCTCCTCGAGCGTGTTCCCGTCCGGTCCGGTGGCGGTGGCCAGGCTCATCACCAGCGCCTCGCGGTGGGGATCGATCGGCGGGTTGGTGACCTGGGCGAACAGCTGGTGGAAGTAGCGGAACAGGCTCGGAGCCTGGTCGCTCAGCACCGCCAGCGGGCTGTCCTTCCCCATCGAGCCGGTGGGCTCGTGGCCAGTCTCGGCCATGGGGATGACCAGCTGCTTCACGTCCTCGTCGGTCCAGCCGAACGCCCGCTGGGTGACGCGCAGCTCGTGCTCCTCGAGGCGGAGCGGGGCGGGAACGCGGGGCAGCTCGTCGAAGGTGAAGACGTTCCGGTTGAGCCACTGGCGATAGGGCCAGCGTCCGGTGATGTCGCGCTTCACCTCCTCGTCCTCGAGGATCCGGCCCTCGACGGTGTCGACCAGGAACATCCGGCCCGGCTGGAGGCGCCCCTTCTTCCGGATGCGGTCCGCCGGCACGTCGATGACCCCGGTCTCGGAGGCGAGGATGACCCGGTCGTCCTCGGTGACCAGCCAGCGCGCCGGCCGGAGGCCGTTGCGGTCGAGGGTGGCGCCGATCAGCGCGCCGTCGGTGAAGGCGATGGCCGCCGGCCCGTCCCAGGGCTCGAGCAGGGCGCTGCTGTACTCGTAGAAGGCCCGCCGGTTGTCCTCCATCGCGGTGTGCTTCTCCCAGGCCTCGGGGATCATCAGCATCATCGCGTGCGGCAGGCTGCGGCCGCCGAGCACCAGCAGCTCGAGCATGTTGTCGAACTGCGCCGAGTCGGACTGCTCGGCCTGGACGATGGGGAAGAGCCGGTCGAGGCTGCCGCCAAACTTGGCGGACGACAGCTGGCTGCGACGGGCGTTCAGGTGATTCCGGTTCCCGCGCAGGGTGTTGATCTCTCCGTTGTGACCGATGAACCGGAACGGCTGCGCCAGCTCCCAGGTGGGAAAGGTGTTGGTGCTGAAGCGGGAGTGGACCAACGCCAGTCCGCTCTGAACGTCCTCGTCCCGGAGGTCCTGGTAGAAGCTCGCCAGCTGCGCCGGGAGCATCAGACCCTTGTAAACGATGGTCTCGGAGCTGAGGCTGGGAACGTGGAAGCGCCGCTCGGGGTCCAGGCCCTCGGCGCGGATGTGGTTCTCCACCAGCTTCCGGATGACGAACAGCTTCCGCTCGAACGCCGAGGGCACCACCCGGCGGCGGGCGATGTAGACCTGGCGGAGCACCGGCATCGAGCGCCGGGCCAGCCAGCCCAGCCGCGAGGCGTCGACCGGGACATCCCGCCAGCCGAGGATGCGCTGCCCCTCGCGTTCGGTGACCTCGGTGAACACGCGCTCGCAGGCCGCGCGGGCGGCCGGATCGGCGGGGAGGAAGACCTGGCCCACCGCGTAGCAGCGGGGCTCGGGCATCTCGAAGCCGAGCCGGGTGCCTTCCTTCCGGAAGAACGCGTCCGGCAGCTGCAGGAGGATGCCAGCGCCGTCGCCGGTCTGGGGATCCGCGCCGGTCGCGGCGCGGTGCGACAGGCGCACCAGGATGTCCAGCCCCTGCTCGACGATGGAGCGAGACTTCTCGCCGCGCAGATGGGCCACGAAGCCCAGCCCGCAGGCGTCGTGCTCCATCGTGGGCTCGTACAGTCCGTGCCTCGAGGGCAGGGGCATCCAAGACCTCCCGACCGACCGGTCTGCCGCAGAGCGGCAAACGCACAGCGTACGGGAAGTGGCTGACCCGGCTCAAATGTGGGCGCATCGCACCGGCGACTGACCCGGATGAGCATCACTTGCAGAGGTGTTTGACACCTTGAAAACCCCAGGCATCACAGGGTCTTCGCCAGCCTGCGGGCGCCAGGCCCGGCGGGAGTCCGGCCGAGCAGGCGGTGCCTGCGTCCCGGCGAGCCGGGCGTGACGCCGCGACCAACCCATCGGCGGCGCTGGCCTGCTGCGTCAGGCGTGCGTGCGGAGCGAGCGGCTCCAGAGCTCCTTGAGATCAGCCGGCAGCTGCGACTCCACCTGCCGGGCCTCTCCCTCGCTCACCTGGGCCCGGAGCGCGTGAAAGACCGCCAGGGTCAGGTGCTCGGCGGTCGGCAGGGGCACCCCCAGCTCGTCGGCGACCATCCCCACGAACTCGGTCCGGTCCAGCGCCCGCCGATGGACGCCGGCGTGCCGGTCACAGCGGGTGATCAGATCGCGCAGCTTCGCCGGGAGCTGGGCCTCGAGGTCCTTCGCCTCCTCGGGGAGGATCCTTCGCTCCAGGGCGCAGAGCACCGCCACCGCGGACTGCTCCGCCAGCTCCTCGGAGATCGATCCCACGCGGCGTAGATAGGTCATGAAGGCGGCGAAGGTCTGGTTGCGCCGCTGCTCGCTCCGCTCGGCCCGCTTGGTGGGATCCATGCTGGCATCCACTGCTCCCATCGGGCGAGGTTTGCAACGTCACATGCTCAGCCGCAGGCCCACCCCCACGTCGAGGATGGGAGCGTTCAGCGGACCGAAGAACGAACCGGCCGGTACCCCGCTGACCCCGGCCACGGTGGAGAGATCGGTCCTGGGGAAGCCGAGCCGGAGCTCGCCCCCGGTGCGCCCGAAGTGCCCCGCCAGGTAGCTCTCCACCGAGAGGTAGCTGAGCACCGTCACCACGAAGTCGAGGCGGGCCAGGTAGCTGCTGTCGCTGAGGTTGCTGATCCCCGAGAGGATCCACGTCGTCTTGGCGGTGGTGTCGAGCAGCGTCGCGCTGACCGCCAGGTAGTGCTTGCCCACGTAGAACGGCTGGAAGCCCTGCACGATGAGCAGTGGCAAGTACTCCTCCCGCGAGTAGCTGGCGGAGTTGAAGAAGTACTCGGCGCCGAGGGTGATGCTCTTGTTCCCCTCGAAGTTGATGGCGTAGGTCACTCCCCCCGCGGCCTGCACCACCGGCCTGCCCCGCCCCGGCACCTCCACCTGCGCCTGGCTGGTGACCGGGATGGTCCCCGGGGGAAAGGTGCCCGGCGGAACGCCCGGAATCTTGGAGGGGTCGACCTGGGTGGTGATGGAGAGGCTCCTGCTGGTGGGGGCATCGGAGTATTCCTTCCACGCCACCTCCCCGTAGACGTCGAGGTCGCCCAGAGACATCGTCACGTCGGCGCCCGCCCGCGCCGCGCGGTTCCGCTGCACCAGGCCGTCGAGGCCGAACGCCCCGTTCTTGAATGCGACCTCGACGCGGGCCGCCCCGCCGACGTCGCGCAGGAGCGTGCCGGTGTCGGTGGTGTTGACGCCCGACCCGCCGGGGTTCTCCACCGAGGAGCTGCCCGAGTACCCGCCGCCCACGTTCTGCGTCGGCTCGAACAGCGCGACGGCGGTGAAGTTCCAGCCTGCGCTCTCCCAGGGGATCTGCGCCCGGACCATGGTGACCCCCAGCCGCGCGTCGAAGAGCGCCAGCGGATCCCTGGGCTGGCTGGCGAGGAAATCAGTCGGGGAGAAGAAGCGGGCCACGCCCCACTTGACGTGCTGCCGTCCCGCGGTGACGAAGACCGAGTGGGCGATGTCGAAGCCGAGCCAGGCCTGGTCGAGCAGCACCGCCGGGTTGCTCGCGGTGGTGGTGGCGGGAATCCCCGGGAGCGCCGTCCCGCCCACGGTGGCCGAGAAGAACGGATCGTAGGTCAGCCGGCCGAGGACGAAGGCCCGGAGCCGGTCGGTCGGGCGCGCGTCGAGGTAGGCGTCCACCAGCGTGGGGAACGACACCCGGGACTCGTTGAAGGGCTGGTCCTGCTGCACCTGCATGAACGCCCGGGTGTAGAAGAGGCCGCCGATCTTCAGCGGATCCTCCTTCACCCGGCCGCTGGCGAAGGCGTCGCCCGAGGGCGTGAGGTCGAGCCCGCGCGACTCCTGACCGCCGGCGGCGGAGGCCGCTCCGCTCCCGGGGCCCCCGTCGGGCGCTCCGCCGAAGAGGGACTCCTCGCTCGGGCGCGACGACGCGGTCCCTCCGTCTGCCGCACCGCCGAACAGCGCCTCCTCGTCCGGCCGCTGGGCCCGCGCCGCGAGCGACAGCACCACCGCCGCCAGCACGACCCACCGGCTCATCGGCTCTTCGACTCGAGCCAGGCCTTGGTGAAGATGTTGGCCTGGAGGGGACGGAGGTCCACTTCCTTCAGCACCACGATGGTGCTGTTCGCCTTCTCCACCTCGTCGTAGATGCGGATCTCGCCCGGGTACCACACGTCCGCGCCCTTCGACTCGCTGAACAGCTTCTTCCAGGTCGGATAGTAGAGCGTCCGCATCAGCCGCCCGGAGAGCGCGAACTCCTGGCGCTTGAGCACGTTGCCGGTGGGCTGGTCGACCCAGAGCTTCACCACCGGGTAGGCCACGTCCACCCCGGGCTTGACCTTGCACTCGATCACCCAGGTGTCGAAGCTGCCCAGCTTCGCCTCACCGGAGAAGGTGGAGTCGTACTCCTCCGCCAGCCGCGACTCGTCGAAGTCCGCGCGCCGGCTGTCGGTGCCGGCGATGCGCTCGCGCTCGGTGCGCCGGTCCCACTTCCCGGTGGTCGGATCGTAGCTCCAGAGGTTCTTGTCCAGCCGGAGGTAGCCCTTGCCTGCCTCGCCCTTGGGCTTGGTGAAGAGGATCATCAGCTTCTGGTCCGCGCTTCGCCGGTAGACGATGGCCTCGCGGGCAGTGTCGGTCTTGTCCCGCTCCTTCTGCTCCAAATACGCCAGCGAGCGGTAGTCGCCGGAGTTCCGCTGCCGGTCGTCGATGGTCCGCACCACCTTCATCAGCGCGTCGTGGTCCAGGGGATGGGCGAGGGCCGGCGACACCAGCCCCACCAGCCCGGTCAGGAGCAGCCATCGAGAGCAGGTGGCGACGTTCATCTGCCTGTCGCTCAGCCCACGCGGTGCATCGCCGTCACCGGCTGGAGCCGGGCGGCGAGGAACGAGGGGAAGAGGGCGATCGCGGTGGTGGAGCCGGCGATGAGCCCGATGGCGCCGGCGACCGCCGAGGGCTTCACCAGGAGGTGGAACTCCTCGCGCATCAGGAAGAGCTGCAGCGCCAGCGGCGCATGGAGGTGGGCGAGGTTGAGCAGCGCGCAGAGGCCCAGGCCCAGCGCGGTGCCAGCCAGGGTGGCGGTGAGGGCGAGGGTGAAGGCCTCGGTCATGAACATCGCCAGCACCCGCGCCCGCTGCATCCCGATGGCCCGGAGGGTCCCGATCTCCCGGGTACGCTCCCGGATCGAGATCCACATCGTGTTCATCAGGCCCACCACGATGATCACCAGGAGGATCCCGATCAGCGTGTACGACAGCCAGGTGATCGCGGTGACCGTCCACTGGATGAACGAGATCTCGTCCTCCCAGGTGGTCACGTCGAGCTTCTGGCCGGTCCAGCCCTCGCGGTTGACCGTCTCGAACTTGTACCAGAAGGCGCGCGGGTCGGGGTCCATCAGCTGGTAACCGGCGGCAGCGAGCACCCTGCGCAGCCGCTCCTGGACCCGTGGCACGTCCTTCACGTCCTGGAGGTAGAGGAACAGCGCCCCGGTGGCCTGATCGTTCATCTGGTAGAGGCCGCGGAGGGTGGAGTCGGGGACGAAGGTGTTCCAGCTGCTGAGGAGCCCCACGTTGCGCGCGATGGCGGCAATCCGGACGTCGACGGTGTTGGCCACTCCGCGGACCGTGTAGGCGCTGAGGGTCAGCTGATCCCCGACCCGGACGCCCAGCTTCTCCGCCTGCTGGTCGAAGATGAGGATGGTCCCCGGCTCGGCCAGCGCGTCGAAGGACCCCTCCTTCAGCTGGATCACTCGCCTGAACCTGGGCTCGTGGAGGATGTCGATTCCTCCGATCCCGGACTGCAGCGAGCCGGTGTCGCTCACCACCTTGGCCCAGCCACGTCCTCGCTGGGCGACGTAGTCGAGCTCCGGCACCTCCTTGCGGACGAGCGCCAGGATCTCCGGGTAGTGGGTCACCACCGGGGCGCCGGCTCCGGCGGTCACCTTGAAGAACCCGCCCACGTTCACGTGTCCGGTCATCAGGGTGGTGGCCGACTCGAGGATGGTGGAGCGGATCCCGTTCAGCATCCCCAGCAGCAGCACCAGGAGGGTGGTCACCCCCACGATGGCGCCACCCAGCAGCAGGGTTCGGCGGCCGTGGGTCATGAGATTTCGGACCGCAATCAGGAAGAGCTGGCCCATCTCGTTCACTCGTCGGTCTGCATCGCCCGGACCGGGGCGACGCGGGTGGCCAGGAAGGCCGGGTAGAGGGTGGAGAGGACGGTCACCAGAATCACGATGACCAGCGCCACCACGATGTTCCACGGGCTGAGGGTGGGGAAGAGCCGGGGTCCGGAGAAGAAGAAGTAGAGGGTATCGTTCTGCGCGGGGATTCCCCACCAGTGGAGCAGCGCGATCACCCCCGACCCGAGCGCGGCCCCGGCTCCTCCGAAGATCAGCCCCAGGGTCAAGGTCTCCACCAGCACCATCCCGAGGATGAACCCCCGCGGCGCTCCGATGGCGCGCATCGTCCCCACCTCGGGCGTCCGCTGGAGGGTGGCCATCATCACCGAGTTGTTGATGATGACCATGGCGACGATGAAGATGATCCCCACCGCGAGCAGGAGCACCACGTTGGCCAGGAGGATGAACTGCCCGAGGAATCCGGCCGCCTCGCGCCAGGAGAGGACCTTCAGCCCCAGGTGCTCACGCTCGGAGAGGGCGCGGATGTCGGCCAGGGTCTTCGGGAGGTGGCGCGGATCCTTGAGGATGATGGCCGCGTCGAGCACCACTCCTTGACCGATCTCCGCCGGGTTGTAGACCCGCCGGACGAGCTCCTCTCGCCGCAGCTCTGCGCCGGTACCCTTGAACTGCTCCTTCTCGTCGATGATGCCCGGGGTGGCTTCGGCGACGATCTTTCGGCTGGCCTGGCCGAACAGCTCCTCCTCGGCGCGGCTGCGGTCGATCTCCCGTGCGCCGCCCTCCTTCTTGATCGCCTCGATCTCCGCCTTCCGGTCCGCGCTGAGGTAGCCGTAGAGCTCCCGGAAGCTCACGATGTCCATTAGATTTATGTTTCCGGACAGCGCCGACTTCTCCAGCCCCCGGAACTGGAACGTTCCCCAGACCTTGAGATTGAGGTTCTGGACGTAGCCGCTCCGGGTGAAGGCGGTGATGGTCAGGATGTCGCCCACCTTGAGTCGATACAGCTGCAGGAGTGGGGCGAGGTCCCGGTAGAACACCTGGTACCGCTCGTAGAAGTTGTCGTCGTCGGTCTCGAAGAACGCGTTGAGGAGCCGGTCGAGGTCCTTCTCCGAGGAGCCCAGCGTGCGCTGCAGCAGCGCCACGGCCTTTTCGGTCTTCAGCCGGTCGAGCTGGAGGAGGATCTCCCGGGTCTGGGTCCGGTTCTCGTGGACGTAGCGCTGGAGCGTCTCATCCCGGGCGATCTTCCCCTTGAGGTCGAGCGCGTCCTTGATCTTGTCCAGGCGCCGCGCGGTCCGGAGCTTCAGCCGGTCCTCGTAGACGAACTTGGACATCAGGAAGCCGCGGTGGCCGGGCGGGACCGGCTGCCCATCGACGATCTCCATCCGGTCGAAGTTCTTCTCGAAGGCGTCCAGGTCGGTGCCGACATACCGGAGCGGCACCAGGTCGGCGTCGGACAGCTGGGGGGCCAGGCGATTCTCCAGGAACTCCAGCGATCCGTACGGGTCGCGATCGAAACCGTCCCAGAACGCGTCCGACGAGGCCCGTTCGATGGCGGCGCGCGCCTCCGGGTCGACCGCCTGCGGGGTGTTGATGTCCTCCACCCGGACCAGGTCGGCCCGGAGCACCCGGACGATCTGCCGGACGTGCTCCTTGAGCGAGGCGCGCCTCGCCTCGAGCTCCGGGGTGCTCCCGTGCTCCTTCTGCTGGCGCACCACCGAGCGCAGCTCCTCCAGGGTGAGGTCGACGGTGTTCCCGCTGGTGATGAGCGCGGCGTTGATCCCCATCGGAATGACCGCCTTGACGTTGGGGACCGACTCCAGCAGCCGCTGCTTCCGCTCCCAGTCCACCATCGGGCTCAGGTCGGGGTCGTTGCCCCCCATCGGCCAGATGGCGAACTCCTCCTTGCTCGCCGCGCTGTAGACCTGGATGTGCCCGGCGACGCTCCCGATGATGCTCCGGCTCATCGAGCTGACCACGCTGTTGAGCAGCGCCCCTCCCACCACCACCAGCATCGTGCCCCCGAGGATCACCGAGCCGATGAGGAGGTTGATCCGCGACCGGAACAGGTTGCGGCCAGCGATGCGGAGGAGGATGGCGAGCCGGGCGAGCACCTCAGTGCCCTCCGGACACGGCCAGGGCGGTGCCCGTCCGCTCGCGCCCGACGATCCGGCCGTCGGCCAGCTTCACCACCGCGTCGGCATGGGACATGACCTTGGCGTCGTGGGTGGAGAAGATGAAGGTGGTCCCGTCGCGCTGGTTCATCTCCTTCATGAGGTCGATGATCCGTTCGCCGGTCTCGGAGTCCAGGTTCGCGGTGGGCTCGTCGGCCAGGACGATCTGCGGGTTTCCCACCAGCGCTCGCGCCACCGCCACCCGCTGCCGCTGCCCGCCCGAGAGCTCGTTGGGGCGATGGCGGGCGTGGTCGGCCAGCCCCACCTGCTCGAGGAGGGTCATGACCCGCGCGCGCCGCTCGTGCCCCCGGAGCCGTCCCTGGAGCAGGAGCGGGAACTCGACGTTCTGGAACACGCTGAGCACGCCCACCAGGTTGAAGCTCTGGAAGATGAAGCCGATGGTGTCGAGCCGGAGCCGCGTCAGCTCTCGCTCGCTCAGCGCGGCGGTGTCGTGTCCTGCCACACGGACCGTGCCCCGGGTCGCCACGTCCACGCAGCCGATGAGGTTGAGGAGGGTGGTCTTCCCGCTGCCGGACGGACCGGCGATGGAGATGAACTCGCCGGTGTGCACGTCCAGCGACACGCCGCGCAGGGCGGGGACCACGGTCGTCCCGAGCTGGTACTCCTTGACCACGTCGACGATGCTGACGATTGGCTCGCTCACCGAGGCTCCTCGCGCCGGGGAGGGTGCTAGCGGGCGGGACGTTCCGCGTCAACGAGAGCGGTCGGGAAGGATGCTCTCGGCAGAGGTCTCGTTGCAGCCGCGTGAAGTTCGGTGAAGGCGCTGGGACGACGACTGACCACCCCGAGGGGAGCCGGGGCTCGCCAGGACCCTACTGCGGGGTGGGGCGTGGCGGTTGCGTGGTCGGCGAAGTCTCGAGCGGCGGCCCCGGCATCCTCGGCTCGGTGGACCGCGGGGGCGGCAGTGTCTCGCTCCCCGTTCCCAGTGGCGTCGCGGTCCGTGTCCGCGGGGCGGGGAGCTCGGCGCCCCCCGGCGGAGGAGCCGGTCGGTCCGGGACGGTCGTTCCCTTGGTCCCCGCGTCCGGCGTCGCCCGCCGTGGACCTCCGTCCGGCTGGGCGGTCGCCAGGCCCCCCACGCACAGCGCGGTCAGCAGCATGCGGATGGTCACCGAGCTCCCTCCTGTCGGGCACGGCCTCTGCACTGCCCGGGGAACATAGGAACCCGGGGCTGCCGTGCCTCCTCCCCGGGTCAGGAGCTGAACGGTGGAGACACCCTGGACCTCGACCCGACCGCGGGCGCGCATCCTTCCCGCGCCTCTGTTGACCTCGGGCGACCAGGCCCGGGAGCTCCTGCGCGCCGCCGAGACACGAGCGGCCGAGCTCATCGCCGAGGCGGAGCACGAGGGGGACTCCATCCGGAACGCGGCTCGGGATGCTGGCCGGGACGAGGGGCTCGCCTACGCGCAGCGGCTGCTGGTCGAGATCCAGCAGGCTCGGCTGCGGACCCTGGAGGGGGAGGCGCTGCGGCGCAGCGTGTCCGAGCTCGCCCTGGCGATGACCCGGCGGGTGCTCGGCGATGCATGGGAGGCGGACCCGGACCGCTGGGTTCGTGCGGTGCTCGAGGCCGTGGCCCCGCTCCGGCGGTCGGCGGCCATCTCCCTCCGGGTGGCGCCGGCGAGCGCGCCGGCCATCCGGGACCGGCTCTCGGCGGAGATCGCCAGGGGCACGGTCGACGTCGTGGAGGACCCGGCCATCCGGGAGGCAGGCTGCGTCGCGGTCTCGAGCTGTGGCCAGGTGGACGGCCGGCTCTCGACGATGCTGGCGTCCTTCCGGGGGCCGCTGGGGCTCGAGGAGCCCGGATGAGCGGGCACCCGCTCCTCGACGCCATGCGCTCGGTGCGACCTTTCCGGATGACAGGGCGCGTGGAGCTTGTCCGGGGGCTGCTCCTCGAGGCCACGCTTCCAGGAGCCCGGGTGGGAGAGGTGGCGACCATCACCGATGCCCGGGCGCAGGTGCTTGCCGAGGTGGTGGGGTTCTCGGGGTCGCGGGTCCAGCTGCTTCCGCTCGGGACCGCCGCTGGACTGGGCGAGGGCGCGGAGGTGGCGGGCCGGGGTGAATCGCTCGCCATCGGCGTGGGACCGGGGCTCGTGGGGCGAGTGCTCGACGGGCTCGGTCGCCCCCTGGACGGTGAGCCACCCCCGCCGGGTCTGTCGCGCTGGTCGGTGGACCGTCCGTGCCCCGAGCCGTTCCGCCGGGCGCGCGTGGACCTGCCGCTCCCGCTGGGGGTTCGCGCCATCGATGGGTTGTGCACGGTGGGGCGCGGGCAGCGCCTCGGGCTGTTCGCCGGCGCCGGGGTGGGGAAGTCCACCTTGCTCGGGCAGATGGTGCGGCATACCCGCGCCGACGTCACGGTGGTGGCGCTGGTGGGCGAGCGCGGGCGCGAGCTGCGGGAGTTCGTGGAGGACGCGCTCGGGCCGCAGGGCCTGAAGCGGAGCGTGGTGGTGTGCGCCACCTCGGACGAGCCGGCGCTGCTGCGGCTGCGCGCGGGCTTCGTCGCCACGGCCATCGCCGAATGGTTCCGGGAGCAGGGAGGCAACGTGCTCTTCCTGCTCGACTCGGTGACGCGCCTGGCCCGGGCGCAGCGCGAGGTGGGTCTGGCCGCCGGCGAGCCACCCGCCCGGCAGGGGTATCCCCCCTCGGTCTTCTCGATGCTCCCTCGCCTGCTCGAGCGGACGGGAAATTCGGCGCGCGGATACTGCACCGCGCTCTACACCTGTCTGGTGGCGGGGGACGACATGGAGGATCCCATCGTCGACGAGGTGCGCGGCATCCTCGACGGGCACGTGGTGCTCGACCGGCGCATCGCCGAGCGTGGGCGCTGGCCAGCGGTGGACGTGCTGGCGTCGCTCTCGCGCGTCATGTCGCAGGTCACGACCGAGGAGCACCGGCGGCTCGCGGCGCGCTTCCGGGAGCTGCTCGCCGCCTACGAGCAGAGGCGGGATCTCATCCTCCTCGGCGCCTACGCGCCCGGGACGGATGGCCTGACCGACGAGGCCATCGCCCGCCGGCCAGCGCTCGAGGACTTCCTGGCGCAGGGGCGCGACGAGCCGGCCGGGAAGCTGCTCGAGCGGATGCGGAAGGCGGTGGAGGGATGAGCGGGCTGCGCGCGCTCCAGCGGATGCGGACCGATGCCCGCGACGG
This sequence comes from Myxococcaceae bacterium, assembly GCA_035519675.1. Lineage (GTDB taxonomy): Bacteria > Myxococcota > Myxococcia > Myxococcales > Myxococcaceae > RPRB01. The sequence goes on along the minus strand of DATIWB010000001.1, from coordinate 43,999 downwards.
AGCGCAGGCGGCCTTCGCCCGGCGGCTGTCCGAGCTCCGGCTCGCCGAGGAGCTGCTCGGTCGAGCCACCGCCCGCTGGGAGTCGCAGCGCGTCCGCGTTGGCGGTCGGGCCGAGTCGCGGCTCTCGGTGCTCGGCGCCGGCGGAGTGGCCGGGAGCGCGGTCCTCCACGCCCGGCACGAGTCGCGCCTGCGCGGGGAGCTGGAGATCCTCGCCTTCGGACGCGACGTGGCACGTCGCCAGCACGCCTCGAGATCTGCGTGGACGGAGGACGCCCGGGAAGCCCTCGAACGTGCCGAGGCGAGCCTGGCGGTGCTGGAGCGGCTGATCGCGCGGCGGGAAGAGGAGGCCCGGCGCCGGCGACACCAGCGGGAGGAGCAGGCGCTCGAGGAGTCTGCGGGAGTGGGTGCCCGCTCGATCGGATGACCTGCGGGGCAACGGCCCAGGTCGAGCTGCCCGGGGGGGTAGGCGCGGGTCATCGGCCGGCGCGGTTCAGACTGTCGAACGCAGCACCCCCGCGCGCAGTGGCGCGAGGTAATTCAAGCTGCTCGCGGCCAGCGCGGCGCCGATCGCCAGATTGACCATCCCGCGCCATAGCGGGGGCACGCCCCCCAGCGTCATCCCGACGCTGAGCGCGGTCATGAGCCCGATCACCACCCAGCTCCGCGTCCCGTAGACGTGGATGGGACGGCGTTCCTCGGTGAGGGCCGCGAGCCGGTCGAGATTCCGCCGGGCGGTCTTCCGCAGAAGGAACCAGCCCTTCGCCGCGCCCGCGACCAGAGCGGCGACGGCGACCACCGCGACGACCCCCGGCGCCGTCGCTCCGCGCGCTGCCTGGAGCAGTCGTGCCGTCCCGAGCGACAGCAGCACCACCCCGCCGAGCATCCACAGCCCGAAGGCCAGCCATCCCAGCGAACGCGGCGCGAGCTTGACCGGCAAGGCCAGCAGCACCACCACGATGAACGGCATGATCGGCAGCGCGGGCATGGTCCGGGCCTCCGGCTACAGCTCGTCGAGGAACTCCTCGTTGTAGGTGTAGCGCGACAGGCGCTTCACCAGCGCTTCCATCGCCTCCACCGGCTTCACGCTGAAGAGCATCTGGCGGAGCTTCTTCACCTTCTCGTACTCCTTCTGGGTGAAGAGCTTCTCCTCCTTCCGCGTGCCGGACTGGGGGATGTTGATCGCCGGGAAGATGCGCTTCTCGGCCAGGAGCCGGTCGAGGGTGATCTCGCTGTTCCCGGTCCCCTTGAACTCCTCGAAGATCACCTCGTCCATCCGGCTCCCGGTGTCGATGAGCGCCGTGCCGACGATGGTCAGCGAACCGGCCTCCTCGGTCGCCCGGGCTGCGCCGAAGATGCGCTTCGGCCGCTCGAGGGCACGGCTGTCCACGCCGCCGGTGAGGGTGCGGCCGGAGCTGTCGACCTCCTTGTTGAAGGCCCGCGCCAGCCGGGTGATGGAGTCGAGGAGGATCATCACGTCCTTCCCGCTCTCCACCATGCGCCGTGCCCGCTCCAGGGCGAGCTCGGCCACCTTCAGGTGGTCCCCGGTGGGCCGGTCGCTGCTCGAGGCCAGCACCTCGGCCTTGATGCTCCGGCGCATGTCGGTGACCTCCTCCGGCCGCTCGTCCACCAGGAGCACCATCACGTGCATCTCGGGATGGTTGGTGAGCACCGCCTGGGCGATGCGCTGGAGCATGATGGTCTTGCCGGCCTTGGGCGGGGAGACGATCAGCGCGCGCTGCCCCTTCCCCAGCGGGGCGATGAGATCCAGCACCCGGGTCACCATCTCCTTGTGCCCGTGCTCGAGCCGGATGCGCTCCACCGGATCGATGCTGGTGAGGTCGTTGAAGTGGGGGAGCCGTGGCGCGCCCTCCGCCGGCCGGCCGTCGATGGTCTCCACCCGTTGAACCAGGCCCTTCTGGCCCCGCATCTGCGCCATCGCGGTGACGTACTGGCCCTGACGCAGCCGGAGCTTCTGCACCAGGTTCTTGGGGAGCTCGGCATCGTCGGGGCCGGGCAGGAGGTTCCGCCGGATCTGCCGCAGGAACGCGTTCGGGCCCTTGGCCTCGGTGTCGAGCACGCCCTCGACCCCCACCAGATTCGGCTGCGCCTGGGCAGCAGGGGGGCGCGGGGCACTGGCCGGGGCCTGCTGGCCCGGCTGGGGTTGCTGCTGTTGCTGCTGGCGCGCCTGCCACTGCTGCAACTCCTGGGGCGTGAGGAAGACCTGGGTCTGCTGCCCGTCGGGGCCGGTCAGCATCCGGTACGCCTGACCCTCGGGAGTGAAGAGGACCGGAGCGCCGCGGCCGCGGCGGCGGCGACGACGGCGGCGGCGGCCGGGAACGGGCGCCTGGCCCGGAGCGGGGGCGGGGCCTCCTCCCGGACCGGCGGTCGGGCCGGGCGTGGCCTCGGCCTCGTCGGGGCCGTCGTCGTCCGCGCCGTCGTCTGCTTCCGACTCGGGCGCCTCGGGCGCGGCGGCCGGAGCGGGGAGGGTGTCGGTGGTGTCGTTGTCGTTGCTCATCCAGTGCTCTCGAGGGGTGAGAGGCGAGGCGGAGGACAGGGCGAGAGCACGAATGCGCTCCCGAGCCCCGACCGGTCCGGCCAGCCCCGGAGTCCGTCCCCACCGGCCAGCCCGGGAAGTGGGCCCGACCCGACGGAGACAGCTCGCCTTATAACAGAAGACGGCCTGGTTCGCTCCGGAACCCCCCGGACCGACCGATGTGAGACACCTCGCGCACGTCTACTGGAGCTGGAACTCGAAGGGGAGAGCGGCCTTCATCCCCGGCTCGAGGAGGAACAGCGAGGGGACGCCGACCTCGCGGGCGAGCCGCTGCAGCGCATCTGGCTCCGGGGCGGAGCGCTCGCCGGCGACGCCCAGCTGGGTGAGGACGCCATTCTCTGCGGCCAGCGCGGCGAAGAGGCCCACCGGACCGCCGTAGGTCACCAGCGAGAGCTCCTCGCCCTCGGGCACCCCGGCGCGGCGCCGCGCCTCGGCGACCGCCTCGGGCAGTCCTCCGAGCGCGTCCACCAGGCCGCGCGCCCGGGCATCCTCGCCGGACCAGATGCGGCCGCGCGCCACCGTGTCCACGCGCGCCGGATCCATGGTCCGGCTCCGCGCCACCTCGTTCACGAAGTCCTCGTAGAAGGCGTCCACCCAGCGCTGCGCCGCGGCCTGCTCGGCCGGCGTCCAGGGGCGGTACAGCCCGAGGATGTCCGAGAGCGGTCCGCGCTTCAGGGTCTCGACGTTGACCCCGAGCTTCTTTCCCAGCCCTTCCAGCCCCGGCTTGAGCACGAACACCCCGATGCTTCCGGTGAGCGTCGTCGGCTCGGCCAGCACCCAGTCCGCACCCATGGCCGCGTAGTAGCCGCCCGAGGCCGCGGAGCTGCCCATCGTCGCCACCACCGGCTTCCGCGCCCGGGCGCGCAGCACCGCCCGGTACATGATGTCCGAGGCCAGCCCGTCGCCGCCGCCACTGTCCACCCGGAGGACGATGGCCGCGACCAGAGGGTCGTTCTCGGCGTCCCGGAGGGCCCGCTGCACCGTCTCGGAGCCGGCGGAGCGGGAGAAGCCAAAGGGGTCGCTCCGGCTCCGTCCCGAGGTGATGGTGCCGATGACCGGGACCACCGCGATGCGCCGCGGCTCTCCCCAGCGCCGCTCGGGCGGAGGAGGCCAGTAGGTGCCGACCCAGCGGCCGTCCGGCACCAGCGCCGCGCCGGCCCGGTCCAGCTGCGCCGGGTCCACCACGTCGTCGGCGAGCTTCTCCTTCACCGCCATCCGTGGGGGGAGGAGCCCCTGCTCGAGCACCTTCCGGAACCGCTCCGCCGGGAGAGCGCGGGACTCGGCGACCAGGCCCTCGTAGCGGCGGGCCTCGACGTCGAGGAAGGCGTCGAGCGACTCGCGCTGCTCGCGGCTCATGCTCGCCCGGGTGAGCGCGTCCGGGGCGTCCTTGTAGGGCCCCACCCGCGCCACGTCCCACTTGATGCCCAGCTTCTGCATCGTCTCGCCGAGGAAGATGACGCTGGCCGAGAGCCCGTTCACCTCGAGGAACGACTGGGGCGCCACCCAGATGCGATCGGCCCCGGTGGCGATCAGGTACTCCTTGTCCCCTCCGGAGAGGAGCATCGCCGCCACCCGCTTGCCCCGCTGACGCAGCCGGATCAGCTGGGCGCGCAGCTCCTCGGCCTCGCCCATCCCGATGGGTAGCCGCTCGATCTTCACCACCAGGCCCGCAAGGGTGCGGTCCTGGCCGGCACGCTCCAGGCGGCGGAGCAACCTCAGGTAAGGGTCCTCCTCGCGGATGCCGAAGAGCCCCAGCGCCGAGCCACCGCCGGCGAGCGCGGAGTCGAGGTCGATGAGGCCCACCCGGCCGCCGAACAGCTCCACCCCGCGGTAGCGCGAGGCGGAGAGGCGCGCGGAGATGACGTGGTCCGTCCCGTTCGGCCCCCCTCCGAGCGCGTAGCCCGCACCGGCGTACCCGCCGTTGAGGGTGAGCGACACCTGCCAGAACCACGGCTCACCCGCCTCCCGCCAGCTCTTGGTCACCGAGCTCCCGAGCACCACCCCGCGCACCACCTCGGCCTGGACCACCGCGCCGACCCGGCTCCGGTCGAGGGAGTTGAACCCGGGGAACTGCCAGTTCGCGCCCAGGGTCAGCCAGTCGCCCCAGGGCCGGACGCCGAAGGCCAGCTCCCAGGTCCGGGTGTGCGCCTCGTCGCCGATGTCCTTCAGCGCCAGGCCGAGCGCGAGCGAGCGGATCGGGCGGCTGGCGAGGCCCAGGTCCCAGGTGTTCGGTCCGGGCGCCGTCCCGAGGTTGGGGGTGTAGACGTTGAAGCTCGTCCCGGCGCTCAGCCACTGGCCACCGAGAGAAAAGGTGTACGAGGTCTTCTTGTAGCCGCTGCGCTCCGTGCCGGCGTACGGCCCGCGCACCCAGTCCAGGCCGACGCCGAACCCCACCCAGTCGAAGAAGGTGCTGCCGAAGTAGAGGCCGTCGACGATGGAGTCCAGGTGGAGGTTTCGCTCGTGCTGGTAGACGAGCATCGGGCCGCCGATGAACTGCAGACCCGCCGGATTGACCTCCGGGGCGGTCACCTCGTCGGCCAGCGCGGCGTTGGTCGGGGGGAGGGTCGGCCGCAGCTCGCCGATGGCCGAGGCCTGCGCGTGGACGAGGCCGGGGAGGAGCAGGAGGGCGAGCGCGGCGGAGCGAGTCACCCCCACTGCTTCGCCCAGGTGTGGGGCTCCCGGCAGCAACAAAGCGGCGGTCGGAAGCCGAGCGGACACTTCTTCATCCGGGCTCCCTTTCTTGCCACGTGGGTCTCGGCCGTTAGGATGCTGAGGCTGCGTCAGGGTGCTACAGGGGAGAACCGCGCGGATTTCCTCGCCTTCTTCCCCGGCAGGCGGGCGCCCGGAGCGAGGCGATGGCACGACAGAGCACGGCATTGAAGGCGCGAGGCAAGGCGCCCCCGGGAAAGAACGGAGAGCTGGCCCTCGGTGGAGGCGGCGGGAGCGACACGCCCACGGCGCTCCACGAGGAGGCGCGCCGGCGCTACCTCAACTACGCGCTGAGCGTCATCACCTCGCGGGCCCTGCCTGACGTGCGCGACGGCCTGAAGCCGGTGCAGCGCCGGATCGTGTACGGCATGTACGCCGACTTCCGGCTCACCCCGGATGCGAAGTACCAGAAGTGCGCCGAGGTCTGCGGCCAGATCATGGGCCGTTACCATCCGCACGGGGACCAGGCCATCTACGACGCGCTGGTCCGGATGGCGCAGGACTTCTCGCTTCGGTACCCGCTGGTCGACGGGCACGGAAACTTCGGCTCGCTGGACGGCGACGCCGCGGCCGCCTACCGGTACACCGAGTGCCGGATGACGGCGATCGCCACCGACCTCGTCCGGGAGATCTCGAGCGAGACGGTGCCGTTCAGGCCGAACTACACCGGAACGAGGACCGAGCCGGTGGTCCTGCCGGCGCTCGCCCCGCAGCTCCTGATGAACGGCACCACCGGGATCGCGGTGGGCATGGCCACCAACATCCCGCCACACAACCTGACCGAGCTGTGCGAGGCGCTCACTGCGCTGGTGAAGGATCCCAAGCTGGAGACCAAGGATCTCTTGAAGTTCATCAAGGGCCCTGACTTCCCCACCGGCGCTCAGATCCTGAACTCGAGGAAGGAGCTCCGGGAGATCTACGAGGCCGGACAGGGCTCGGTGCGGGTGCGCGGGGAGTGGAAGCTGGAGCAGCTCCCGCGCGGCGGGCAGCAGATCGTCATCACCTCCATCCCCTACGCGGTGAACAAGGCCAATCTGGTCTCGAAGATCGGCGACCTGGTCCGCGAGCGGAAGCTGTCTCCGCTCACCGACGTCCGCGACGAGAGCACCGCCGACGTGCGGATCGTGCTGGAGATCAAGCGGGACGCGGGCGCGGAGATGGTCATGGCGTATCTGTTCAAGCACACCCCGCTGCAGACGAACTTCAACGTGAACATGACCGCCCTGGTCCCCGGCGACGATCCCGAGGTCGGGACCCCACAGCGGCTGGACCTCAAGGCGATGCTCCAGCACTTCCTGGACTTCCGCTTCGAGGTGGTGACCAAGCGGCACGAGTTCGAGCTCGCCCAGGTCAAGAAGCGGCTCCACGTCCTGGAGGGCTTGGAGAAGGTCTACGACGCGCTCGACGAGATGATCCGCATCATCCGGAAGTCCGACGGCAAGCAGGACGCCGCGGCCAAGCTGATGAAGCGCTTCGAGCTGGACGCCGAGCAGGTGGAGGCCATCCTCGAGCTGAAGCTCTACAAGCTGGCCCGGCTGGAGATCCTGGTCATCCAGAAGGAGGCCAAGGAGAAGCGAGCCGAGGCCGCCCGGCTGGCCGGAGTGCTCAAGGACGTGCGCAAGCGCTGGGCGGTGGTGACCGACGAGCTGGCTCAGGTGAAGGAGAAGTACGCCGACGCGCGCCGCACCAAGATCGGCGGCGGTGGGGACGACGTGGAGTACTCGGAGGAGGCGTTCATCGCCGAGGAGGATGCCCACGTGGTGCTCACCCGCGACGGGTGGGTGAAGCGCGTCCGGGAGATGAAGGACCCCAGCACCACCCGCCTCCGCGAGGGCGACGAGGTGATGGCGGTGGTCGCCGGCTCGCTCAAGAGCAACCTGGTCTTCTTCTCCAACTTCGGTTCGGCCTACGTGATGCGCTTCAACGACGTGCCCGCCTCCACCGGGTACGGCGACCCGGTGCAGAAGCTCTTCAAGTTCGACGACGGTGAGCGGGTGGTGGGTGCCCTGTCGCTCGACCCGCGGCTGCCCCGGCCCGAGCTCCTCGTCGGGGTCAGCCGGCGGGGGTACGGGCTCCGGTTCCCGCTCGCCCCGCACACCGAGGCCTCCACGCGCTCCGGACGCCGCTACGCCCGGCCGGGCGAGGGGGATGAGCTGGTGGGCGTGGTTCCGGCCGGGAGCCGCGACCTCCTGGCGGTGGTGACCGAGCACGCCCGGGCGCTGGTGACGAAGGCCAGCGAGGTCAACGAGCTCGCGGGGCCCGGGCGCGGGGTGACGGTGATCAAGGTGGAGCCCGAGGACCGGGTGCTGGCGTTCCTCTGCACCGCGGACAGGGAGGCCCGCCTGGAGCTCGAGACGTCGAAGGGCAGGAAGCTCGTCCTCTCTCCCACCAAGTACGAGGTGAGCGCGCGCGGCGGCCGCGGCCGGGAGATGGCCCGGAAGGAGACGGTGAAGCTGTTGCCCGCGCCGCTCCAGTGGACGCCGCTGCCTGAAGAGAAGAAGGAGGAGCGCTGACCATGGCCACCGCGAAGAAGGCCACCGCCCGCGGCGGCAGCTACGGCGCTGCCGACATCCAGGTCCTGGAGGGCCTGGAGCCGGTCCGCAAGCGGCCGGCGATGTACATCGGTGGCACCGACGACACGGGCTATCACCACCTGCTCTGGGAGATCGTCGACAACAGCGTCGACGAGGTGATCAACGGCTACGCCGAGAAGATCGAGGTGACGCTGCACAAGGACGGGAAGACGGTCACCGTCACCGACGACGGCCGTGGCATCCCGGTGGACGTGCACCCCCGCTACCGCAAGCCGGCGCTGGAGATCATCCTCACCACCCTGCACTCCGGCGGGAAGTTCGAGCAGGGGAACTACCTGCACTCCGGTGGTCTGCACGGGGTCGGCAGCTCGGTGGTCAACGCGCTCTCCAGCAAGCTCGTCGCCGAGGTCAAGCGCGAGTCGAAGCGCTGGGTCCAGACCTTCTCCCGGGGGAAGCCGACCTCCTCGCTGAAGTCCACGGGGCCGGCGCGCGGGACGGGCACGGCGATCACCTTCACTCCCGACGCCGACATCTTCGGGGAGAAGATCCGGTTCGATCCCGAGCTGATCCGCGACCGGCTCGAGGCCAAGAGCTATCTCCACAAGGGCATGGAGGTGGTCTTCCGCGACCAGACCGCCTCGCCCGCGACCGAGATCAGCTACCGGCACGACGGAGGCATCGAGGAGTACCTGGCCAAGGTGGTGGCCGAGCGGGGCAAGGCGCTGGTGCCGGCGGGCGCCGCGCCCTTCTACGTCTCGCGCGAGGAGCCGCGGCTCGAGCTGGCCGTGGCCTGGACCGAGGCCACCGACGAGCACGTCCGCAGCTACGTCAACGGCATTCCCACCGCGAACGGCGGGACGCACGAGGCAGGCCTTCGCTCCGGCCTGGTGAAGGCGGTCCGCAACTACATCGAGACCCACGAGCTGACGCCCAAGGGCGTGACCCTCACCGCGGAGGACATCCGCGAGGGCATGGTCGCCATCCTCTCCAGCTACGTGATCGAGCCGCAGTTCCAGGGCCAGACCAAGGGGCGGCTGAACAACCCGGAGATGGCCGGCCTGGTGGACAACGCAGTCCGGCCGGCGCTGGAGAAGTGGCTGAACGACAACCAGTCGGTGGCCGAGTCCGTGGTGGCCCGCATCACCCTGGCCGCCCGGGCGCGCGAGGCCAGCCGGGCGGCGTCGCTCGAGGTGACCCGCAAGAGCGCGGTGAGCCACAAGCTCAACCTCCCCGGAAAGCTCGCCGACTGCGCATCGACCGACCCCAGCGAGAGCGAGCTGTTCATCGTCGAGGGCGACTCGGCCGGCGGCTCGGCGAAGCAGGGCCGTGACCGCCGGACCCAGGCCATCCTCCCGCTCCGCGGCAAGGTGCTGAACGCCGAGCAGGCCTCCATCGACAAGGTGGCGAGCAACAAGGAGCTGCAGGACATCGTCAGCGCCCTGGGCTGTGGCATCGGTCCGGACCTGAATCTGGAGAAGCTCCGCTACGGGCGGGTCTTCCTCCTGATGGACGCCGACAGCGACGGCCACCACATCGCCACCTTGCTCCTGACGTTCTTCTACCGGCACCTCCGTCCGCTCATCCAGAACGGAGTGGTGCACATCGCCCAGCCGCCGCTGTACCGGATCGACATCGGCAAGGAGACCTACTGGGCCATCGACGAGCCGGACCGGGACCGCATCCTCGAGGAGAAGACCAGGGGGAACGCCAAGCCCAACATCACCCGGTTCAAGGGGCTGGGTGAGATGCCGGCCGAGGACCTGAAGGCCACCACGCTCGATCCCAGGCGCCGTCAGTCGCTCCGGGTCAGTATCGTCAACGAGCTCGAGACCGACCGGGTGATCAACGACCTGCTCGGCAAGGACGTCTCGGCGCGCTTCAAGTTCATCATGGAGCGGGCGCGCGAGGTCGAGGGCGAGGAGCTGGACATCTGAGCGGCGAGCGGCTGGCATTCATCGGCCTCGACGCGGCCGAGTATCCCCAGGAATTGGACCTCCGCTGGCGGGTGCTCCGGAAGCCGCTCGGCCAGGGGCCCGACGCCGTGACCTTCCCCTTCGAGGCCGAGAGCCTGCACCTGATCGCGCTCGATGCCGGGCGGGTCGTCGGCTGCGTGCTGTTCCACCCCGAGGGGCCCGCGACCGGCCGCCTCTTCCAGATGGCCGTCGAGCCCGACCGGCAGGGGACCGGGCTCGGAACGCGCCTGGTCCGCGCGCTCGAGGACGAGGTGAGCGCGAGGGGGTTCCGGGAGGTCACCCTGCACGCGCGGGACGCTGCGGTCGGGTTCTACGCCCGGCTGGGATACGTGTCCTTCGGAGCGCCGTATGTCGAGGTCGGCATCCCGCACCAGAACATGCGCCGAGCTCTCCGGCTGGCCCCCGAGCTGACCCGGAGCTGACCCGGGCCCCGCCTGTCCGACGGCCGGACGGGGCTCAGAACCTCTCGCGGACGTTGGCGATCGCCATCAAGGTGAGATCCGCCGCCTTCCGGGCCGAGGCGGGGTTCTGTCCGGTGACCAGCCGCCCGTCGGCGATGGCGAAGGCCTGGAAGTTCGGTGCGGTCTCCACCCTGGCCCCGAGCGACTCGAGCCGGGTCTGGAGCAGGAAGGGGACCGCCTTGGCCAGGCCGACCGCCTCCTCCTCGGCGTTGGTGAAGGCGGTCACCCGGCGCCCGGCGACGATGGGCCGCCGGTCCGAGTCCACCGCGCGCACCAGCCCGGCCGGGCCATGACAGACCGCGGCCACCACCCGGCCCGAGGTCCAGGCCCGGGAGACGGCGCTGGCCAGGGCAAGGCTCACCGGGAAGTCGAACATCGTGCCGTGACCGCCGGGCAGGAAGACCGCGTCGAAGCGGGTGGCGTCCACCGACTCGATGGAGACCGATTGCTCGAGCGTGCGCGCTCTGGTCGGGTCGGCCAGGAACCGCTCCACCACCGGTGCCTCGGGTCCGGACGGCGGGATCGACCGGCGGTCTACCGGAATCTTGCCCCCGTGAATCGAGGCCACCATCACCTCGGCGCCGGCGTCCGCGAAGTGCATGGAGGGGACGGCGAGCTCCTCCAGCCACAGACCGGTGGGCTTCCCGGTGTCCCCCATCACCGCGTGCGACGTTGCAACCATCAAGATCCTGGGTGCCGCCATCCGTGCTTCTCCTCCATCGTGCTGGGGGAGGGGTAACGATGGAGTCGCTTCCGCGCCCGGCGCACCGCTCGATGCCCGCGACGGGCGAACGATGTCACTCAGAAGCTGGACGATGGGGGAGGTGCCGGCAGGGGCAGGCCGGGAAGGATCGAGGCCGTCCATGGAGGCGGACTTCAGTTGATTGCGTCCGCAATGAGAGCCTCTCGGCGCGCCGGGCGCCGGACCCCGGCCTCGCCGCTCCCTGTCCGGTCGCCCCGGGCCTCCGGACCGGGGCAGGGTGGCCCCGGACTGCCCGGAAGCCCGGCCGTGGAAGGCGCGGACCTTCCGGTGTGGCACAATGCGCCCCGGAGGTCGTCGCTCGGTCCATGCCCGGTCAGCTCTTCCTGCACCAGCTCCAGCTCGGGCCGATGCAGAACTTCGTGTACCTGGTCGGGACCGAGGGGCAGCGCGACGTGGTGGTCGTGGACCCGGCGTGGGACGTGGACGCGATCGAGAAGACCTGCGTCATCCACGGCAAGCGGCTGTGCGGGATTCTCCTCACCCATTCCCACAAGGACCACACCAACGGAGTGGGGGAGCTGCTCGCCCGGCGGGACCTCCCCGTCTACGCCCACCGGACCGAGATCGAGTTCTCCGACGACCTCAAATCCTTCGCCGACGCCCTCCAGCCCCTCGCGCCCGGAGACCCGGTCCCGCTCGGTGGGGTCACCGCAAAGGTCATTCATACCCCCGGTCACACGCCCGGTTCGCAGTGCCTGTACGCGGCGGATGCGCTCCTGTCCGGCGACACGCTCTTCGTCAACGGGTGCGGCCGCTGCGACCTGCGCGGCGGTGACCCAGGGCAGATGTACGGCACGCTGTACCAGACCCTGCGGAAGCTGCCCGGCGCCACCCGGCTCTTCCCGGGGCACGACTACGGGGACGTCCAGGTCTCCTCGCTGGAGCGCGAGTCGGCCCGCAACCCCTACTTCCAGTTCAAGGATGCGGCGTCGTTCGTCGCATACCGGATGCGGCCGCGGACCTGACCGCCTCCAGCGCATCCGTCGGCTGGGGCGCCGTCCGGCGCAATGAGGCCGAGGCCGCCAGGGCGAGCAGCGCCACCGACACCGCGGACCAGAGCAGGGACCAGAGCAGCGCCGGGACGTGCGTCTGCGCCGCCAGCAGCACCGCGTCGCTCGGCCCTCCGCCTCCCGGGCGCCAGAGGTCGTCGCGCAGGTCGAAGAGCGCGTACAGGCCGGTGAACACCGCGAGGACCATCACCAGCGCTCTCACCGCCGCGGCGGGCAGCACCCGGGCCAGCACCAGGAGCACCGCGCCCGTCACCAGGCAGTAGCCGACCGTGAACGCGTTGCCGGCGTAGATCAGCCCCATCGCCGTCACCCAGACGCCCATGGCATAGAGCACCGCCCGGTGCAGCCGGAAGCGGAAGGCGAGGACCAGCTGGAGCCCCCCGGAGACGGCGCTGCCCACGTACCCCGCCGAGTAGACGGCGATCTGCGGAAGCCAGCCCGCAGGGAGCGAGGAGAGGCACTGACCCGACTCGTCGGCCCCGACGATGACCCGCTCCACCCGGCCCCCGAAGAGCAGGGTGGCCAGTGCGTGCCCGGTCTCGTGCACCAGCACCACCAGGAGCCGCAGCGGTGCCAGCCAGGGGGCGTTCCAGAACCAGAGACCCGCCACCACCAGGACGGTGAGAACGACGAGTCGCCAGACGTCGAGGCCGAGGCGCGGGCGGAGGGGTTCGGGCACGGGAAGGTCCCGGGGTCAGGACGTTCCGGGCCCGCCGTCTATTTCACGGAGGCGAGGTGGGGGGGCCACCCTTCCGGGACGACGACCTGCCCGTGCCGCTGAGCTGCCCGACCCGCTGCCGCCCGTCGAGCCCGATCCGCCGGTGCTGGACGGGTCGCTCTTGCTGCCGGCCGGTGCAGGGACGCTCGCCCGAGCCTCCGGGGGAACGGCGTCTTCCGGGCGGCCCTACGCCTGGTCCTGCGGCTGCTCGCTCTCGTCCTGCCGGGTCATGCCCCAGTCCTTCAGCCGCTTGAAGAGCGTGGAGCGCGCAACCCCCAGCTCCTTCGCCACCCGCTCGCGATTGTTGTTGAACTGGCGCAGAGCCGACTCGACGATCTGCCGCTCGGCCAGCTCGAGCAGCTCGTCGAGCTTGCGGCCGGGCAGGTAGTGCCCGGCGAACCCGGTCCCGTTCCGTTGACGGGGGGAGGGCTCGGGATCCAACGAGAGGTCGGCCTCGTCGATCGACGTCCCGCGGCGCAGGAGCAGCGCCCGATGAACGACGTTGCGCAGCTCGCGGACGTTCCCCGGCCAGGAGTGGCCCTGCAGCCGGGCCAACGCCGCCGGGGTGAAGCGCACCGTCTGTCCGCGCGGCGAGAACTGCGACAAGAGAAACTCGGCCAGCGCCGGGATGTCCCCCCGGCGATTGCGGAGGGGCGGCAGGGTCAGTGGGACGACGCAGAGCCGGTAGTACAGGTCGTCGCGGAACTGGCCCATCCGGCTGGCGGCGAGGAGGTCGCGGTTGGTCGCCGCCACCACGCGCACGTCGACGTGGCTCGGACGGCTCGAGCCGACCCGCTTGATCTCCCCGGACTCCAGCGCCCGGAGCAGCTTGGCTTGAAGGTCCAGCGGGAGCTCGCCGATCTCGTCCAGGAACAGGGTGCCCCCGTCTGCTTCCTCGAAGGCGCCCTTGTGCGCGCCGATCGCGCCGGTGAAGGCGCCCTTCTCGTGGCCGAACAGCTCGCTCTCGATGAGCTCCTTGCTGATCGCCGCGCAGTTCACCGGGACGAAGGGACGCTCGGCACGCGAGCTGCGGGCGTGGATCGCGCGGGCCACCAGCTCCTTTCCGGTGCCGGACTCGCCGAGGATGGTGACCGCCGCCGCCGAGGGCGCGACCCGCTCGATGAGGTCGATGAGCAGGTGCATCGCCGGGTCGTCACCCACCAGCCCCTGCCACGCGGGGGGAGCGTCCTTGCGCGCAGGAGTGGCCGGCTCGAGCAGGACGTCGGTCTCGCCGATGCGCAGCTGGGTGTGCAGCGGGACCTCCGCCTCGAACAGTCGCACCGCGCCGAGCCAGGTGCCGTTGGTGCTCGCGTGATCGAGCACCAGGAAGCGGCCGCCGCGGCGGGTGATGCGGAGGTGCTTGCCGGAGGTGAAGCGATCCTCCAGCACCAGGTCGTTGCCCGGGTCCTTCCCGATCGTCGCGCCCTCGCCCACCAGCCGGTGCACCGAGTCGGTGCCGCCGTGCCGGAGACGGATCTGCGCCGACTGCCAGCGCTCCGAGCCTTCGGCCCGCGGCTGAGCGACCGTGCCCCGCACCTCGGTCTCCGGCGCCTGCTCGACGCTCGCCGCCTGCGCCCGGAAGATGGCCCGCCACTGCCCGAGCGCGATCTCCGCCCCGTCGGTCAGCGGCGCTCGCGGTGCGCGGGTTCCCCCGACCACCGTGCCCTTGCCAGAGAGGTCCTCCACGGTGGCGGAGTCCCCCACCAGGACGACCGCCGCCTGCTGCCGGCTCACCTCGGGATCGGGAATGACCACGTCACAGCGGTCCCCTCGCCCCAGGACGATCCTCGGACGATCGAGCGCGAAGCGAAGCACCTCCTCGCCACGCCGCAAAAACACAAGTTCCGGCATCCGACGGACCCCCCCGAACGTGCCGCTCAACGCTAGCAGCCGGCTGCCCAGGAGTTCAACGTCGTCTCACCAGGGTGAACCCCGCCTCAGCGGCCGGGGCGGAAGCTTGGTTTCCCGAGGTAGCCCGTGAGCTTCGCGTTCCGGTACGCCGAGTCCTGGGGGTCCACCGGGAGCTGGGTGAACCCGGCGGCGATCATCCCCATCCGGCGGAGGAAGTCCGGCGTGGGGCGGATCCGCAGGCTCAGGTCGGGCTCGGAATAGGGCAGCGCCCGCGCGAGCCGCACCGTCCCGGAGGCCTGGATGTCCAGCTCGGGGCCTTCCAGACGGAGCGCCTTCAGCGTGCCGATGCCCCGCTCGATGGGCAGCTCGGCGTCGAGCTTCCCGAAGTTGACCGGAGGCAGGTCCACCGGGGTCATCTGGCCCATCAGGGGCACGGTGAGGGTGCCGCCCTTCACCTCCAGCCCGTTGCCGGCGAGCCGCAGCCGTCCCGAGGCCTGCGAGAGGTCGGGCTGGCCGCCCTGAGGGCCGCTGGTGGGGATGTCGAGCGAGAGCTCGCCGTCGAGCGTTCCCACCACGTCCACCCCGGTGAGCGCCGCCACCCCGGCCCTGGCGAGGCTCAGGTGGTCGAAGTGCAGCCGGAGCCTCGGAGCGCTGCCCGTCCCGATCGCCCCCCCGGCGTCGCCGCCCAACAGCGCGGCGGAGAAGCCCACGCCCCAGGGGAAGATCGATGGCCGGAGCGTGAGCCGGTCCACCCGAACGGTCTGGACCGGTGGCCCCAATCCGTCGGGACGCTCGCCCACCCGCACCCCGCGGGCGCTCACCCCGAGGAACGCCGGGCCCATCGAGTCGATCCGCACCCAGAGCCCCGCGGCGTCGGCCTCGGACGCGATGCGCGCCCGGACCGCGTCATAGGGAAAGGTGATCGCCAGGAACAGGGCGAAGAGGAACACTCCCAGGCCCACCCAGGCCGCGGTGCGCCGCCAGCCGACGAGCGGCGGCAACTTGATGGCGCGGAGGCGCTCGGTCAGCTCGGCCAGCTCCATCAGGGCCCCGCCTTGAGCCGGTACGAGGTGACGGTGGTCCAGGCGGTCAGGACGCCGTCCTTGGGCCTGGGCTCGATGCGCAGGAAGGTCACCCGCACCACCCCCGGCCCCTGTTCCAGCGAGCCGAGGAAGCTCACCAGCTTGGGGAGCGCGACGTCGGTCAGGGTGAGCTCCACGCTGCTCTCGACGATCCGGCCGTCCCCGAGAGGAATGTCCCCCTTGGGGTTGAGGGAAGGGATGTCCAGACCCGCACTGTCCCCCTTCTCCTTGACGTAGGTGATGAGGCTCACCTCGCTGGCGGTGAGCGCGGCCTCTGCCTGCTTCCGGGCCCGCTCGGCCTCGGCGTACCCGGCGGCCAGCTGCTCGGCCTCCGCCAGCCGCTGCAGCTTGCTCTGGGTCCGGCGCCGGGTGGCGTCGGCGGAGGTGGAGAGGAGGAAGAGGACGATGAAGGTGATCACCACCACCGTGGCCCCGCCGGCTCCGGTCACCATCACCCGCTCGCGCGGGTTGAGCCCGAGGAACCAGGCCTGGAGGTCGCTCCAAAGGAGCCGGAGGCGCTCGATCACGAGCCGCTCCCGGCGCTGGCCACCGCGTCGCCGCAGTCCACCTGGACGTCGAGCTGGAAGTGCACCCTCGACGAGTCGCGCGCGCGCTCCACCTTCCCTTCCTTCACCTCGCGAAAGCAGCGGTAGGTCTTCAGCGCCGCGGCGAGCTTGTCGATGCTGCGCGTCGAGTCGGTCTCACCGCGAAGCTGCAGCCGGTCGAGGTCGAACACCATCTGGCCGAAGACCACCGTCACCTCCGGAGGGACCCGCTGGGCCACCTCGGCGAGGAGCCGGGTCGCCGAGACGGGCGGCACCGCCGCCGCCGGGCTCTGCTGGCCGCGGAGGAGGTTGAGCGCCCGGTCGTAGTTCTTCTCGCAGCTCCCCAGCACCCGCTGGGTCAGCGCACACAGCCGTGCATCCACCGCCGCCTCGCGCCGTCCGAGCAGGATGGCGCGGGTGATGTTGAAGACGCAGAGCATGAGCGCAAGCACCGCGGCGAAGGCGGCCACCCGGATCAGCCGCTGCCGCAGGTAGTCCACGTGGCCGCGGAAGGCGAACTCGCCCTGCCGGAGGTTGAAGCGAGGCGCACGGGCTCCGGACATCGCGCCCCGCAGTGCCAGGGCGTACGCCTCGGCGGCGCGGGGCTGCACCTCGGGTGGCACCACTGCCGCGGCGGTGGCGGGGAGCAGCAGCACGTCGGCAGGGAGCCCCAGCTCCGTGCCCAGGTGCTCGAGCAGGCCGGGGAGCCGCGCGGTGCCGCCGGCGAGCAGGAGCCGGGCCACCGGAACGTGCTCCCGTCCCGAGGCGGCCTTCAAGGTGGCCCGGATCTCGCGGACCAGCGGGGCCAGCGCGCGGACCAGCACCGCCCGCGCGCGTTCGTGCTCCGCTCCGCCGCCGGGGGCGAGCGAGCCGTCGCGCTCCTTCCACCCCTCGGCCTCGGCGAGCGGAACCTGGAACTCGGTGGCCAGGGCGCGGGAGAGGTCGCGGCCCCCGCCGGGGAAGGTGCGGGCGAAGAGCAGGCCCTCCGCAGGCCGACCGACCGCGATGCTGGTCCGGCGGTGGCCGATGTCGATCACTGCCACCGCGGCCCCGGGCGCCACCTCGAAGCGCTCCGGCGCCGCGAGGAAGAGGTTCTGGTAGACGATGGCCGGGTGGGTCACCACCCGCGGGTCGAGGCCGCGCGCGGCCAGCGTCCGGAGCAGCTCGGCCAGCTCCTCGCGGCGAACCAGGCCGACCACCAGGTCGGTGGCGCTCGCCCGGCGCCGGGTTGTTTGGTGGTCGAACACCACCTGCGACAGCTCGAAGGGCAGCTCGCCCTCGACCTCGAAGGGCAAGGTGGCCGCGATGCGCTTGGGGTCGGTGAAGGGCAGGGTGAAGGCATGGGTGGCGAGCGACGGCCCGGGGAGCGCCACCACCACCTGGTCCGGCGCCCA
The DNA here is from genome assembly GCA_035519675.1 of Myxococcaceae bacterium. Classification (GTDB taxonomy): domain Bacteria; phylum Myxococcota; class Myxococcia; order Myxococcales; family Myxococcaceae; genus RPRB01. The sequence goes on along the minus strand of DATIWB010000001.1, from coordinate 26,405 downwards.
GGCGTTCTCGGCGAGGAACACCGCCAGGGCCTCGTCGAGCGGTGCCTCCTCCGCCCGGCGGGTCTCGCCGTGGTGGAGCACCGACGTTCCTCGGCCGGTTGCCTCGAGCAGCACGCCCTTCAGCGAGTGACTCCCCAGGTCCAGCCCCAGCACCCGCGCCATCAGTCCGCCCTCCAGTACAGCACCCGTCCCAGACCGTCCCGCTGCGGATCGGACAGCCGGATGACCGCGGTCACCTTCCGCTCGATGTCCCCGGCCTGGCCGGTGGCCACGATCCGGAAGGTGTCGCTCTTGTCGCCGAGGAAGCTGTTGGCGGTGGTGCCGCCGGTGCCCTGCCGCTGGGTGACCTGCGGATTCACCGCGATGCCCGCCGACTGCACCACCGTGGTGAAGTCCTGCACCGAGAAGCCCATCGGCATCATCGCCTTGGCGGCGCGGATCTTCTGGACGATGCCGTCGAGGAAGATCGGGTCGGTCAGCCGGGGGTCAGGATGCGAGGGGTCGCCGATGCTCCGGATGGCGAGGGCGATGAGCAGGGGGTCGTCGCTGTTCACGTTCAGGGGCGCGTTGGGATCGGGGTACACCGTCAGCCGGTCGGCGAAGGCGGCCATGAAGCGGTCGGTGACTCCGTTGACCAGATACAGCTCGCCGAGCGAATCGAACCAGGCGTTCTTCGGCCGGTAGCGGGGCGTGTACCGCGTGTACAGCCCGGCCTCGTCGGAGAAGCCATTCTGCAGCGCCACCTGCCCCAGGCCGGTGACGCTCAGCGCCGACTGGGTGTCGTCGTCGTCGACCCAGTCCTTGAGGGCGATGAGCACGTCGTTGGGGTTGGCGCGGATGCGGTTGGCGTCCTCCCGGTCGAAGACGAAGTCGAAACGCTTGTCGGAGACCAGGTTGTACAGCCGCTGCACCGCGCTCTGGGCGGTCCCGGTCTGCAGGCCGGCCAGCGCGTTGACGTTCAGCTTCTCCTGCTCGTCCTCGATGCGTGCGTCGAAGCAGCCGGCGAACCCGCCGTACTCGATGCGTCCCTGCGCGTCGAGGCCGCCGGCCCCGGCGGTGGAGAACTTCGGGCGCCGTCCCTGTCCGGCCTGGGGCACCACGCTGAGCAGCAGGTGGCAGTCGAGCTTGGCCATCCGCCACAGCTGGAGGTTGATGCCCTGGGCGGCGCCAGGGAGCGCGGCGGTGCTCCGGTCGAGCTGCTTCTGGAAGAGGAGCAGCATGCGGGCCAGGCCGATGCTGCTCTTGGCCAGGTACTCGGCGCGGAGGGCGTCCCGCTGGTGGGTGGCCAGCTCGAGGTCCACCCGGGTCTGGAAGGCGAACTCCGCGGCCACTGCGGTGAGGATGGCGATGGAGACGGTGACCATCAGGAGGGTGACGCCCCGCTGGTGTGTGGTGCTCCGCCGGGGCCGTCGCATCAGAACCTCGGGATCTCGGTGTTGAGCACGATGCGGGCCTGGGTCACGTAGCGCGCCTCGCGCCCGTTCTCGTCCAGGGCGTTGATGGAGATGCGCACCCGTACCGGGAGGATGGACTTCTTCTCGATCCGCCGGGTGTCCCACTCGTCCACCCAGTCCTTCTTGTCCGAGTCCCAGTAGGCGAAGTCGATCCGCTTGACGTTCTCCACCAGCACGTCCTCGGTGCCGCCGCGATCGATGCGGTCGTCGAGGATGGAGTCCTCGCGGCGAACCAGGTTCATCCGCGACTGTCCGCCGGCCGCGGGGGTGGACTTGGCGTAGTACTCCACCACCATCTGGTCGGACTCCTTGGCGTCGGCGTACAGCCGCTGGTGGGCCATGGTGGTGAAGAGCAGCCGGTCGCGGGTGCCGATGAAGTTGGTGGGCCGGTCGTTCTGGTCGCGGAAGCGGCGGGTGTCGTAGTGGTCGCTGACGAACGCGGCGGAGATCTCCCGCACCATGCGCTCGGTTCCGGTGCGGAGCGCGCGGTAGTGGTCCGCCTCGCCCTCCACCAGCTCCTTGGTCCGGTAACCACTCTGGAAGGCGGCGCCGATGAGCACTCCCATCATCGCGGTGATGCCCACCGCGACGACCACCTCGATCAGGGTGAACCCTCGCGCGGGTCTCATCGGATCGGCCGTCCGTTGGGGTCGAGTGGCGTGCCAGGTGGCGTGTTGCCGCGGTTGGGACCGAAGATCGGCTGGCCTCCGGTGTTGACCCCGGGGATGCCGCCGCCCGGGAAGGGCAGCTGTCCCGGGAAGCCGGGGGTGCCGGGCGCGCCGGGGACGCCCGGGGTGGCGGAGAGGGCCGCGCCGGGGGTGCCGTTCCGGTCCGAGCCCTGGCGCAACGAGAAGACGTCGTTCACCAGGTCGATGCTCTCGGTGCGCTTGCCATCCTTCCAGCTGACGGTGAGGTGCACCTCGCGCACCCCCTTCTGGATCGTCTGGAGGAGCTGCTGCATCTGGGTCTGGGCGAGGCCGGCGAAGGGCCCCAGGGCCGAGAGGCCGGAGGCGGCGGTGGCGCCGGGCGGGAGCGCGCCGAGGCTCGGGCCGGATTGCGAGGCCAGGCCTCCGTACGTCTGCGCCAGGTTTCCCAGGGCGCCCACGCCTCCGTCGCGACCGCCGCCGAGGAGCGCGGCCAGTCCGGAGACGCCGTCCTTGCCCGGGGGGATGTTGAACAGGGCCTCGAGGAGCTTGTCCGGCGACACCTCGGTGGTGCGCGGGGCAAGAATCTGAGCCTTCCAGGTGTACGCGTCCCAGCCCTCGGCGCGGAAGTCGCCCTGGATCTCCCGGTCGTCGTTGTCGAAGCCCTTGTCGTAGAGCTCCTGCTCGATGTCGGTCATCTTCGAGCGGGCGAGCATGGTGGCGACGGTGAGCCGCTTGGCGTAGGCGTGGCTGGCCACCGCGCCGGCGTTCATGTCGAAGATGGCCATCAGCGCCAGGCCGAGGATGGCGAGCGCGACCACGACCTCGAGGAGGGTGAATCCGCGTCTCATGACCGCGGGACCTCCGGCTCGCCGTCGACGATGGAGGTCTTCCCGGTGAGCGGCGAGACCAGCAGGGTCCAGACGTTGTTGCCCTGGCGGACGGTGACCTGCGCCCGCTCGGTGTAGCCCTGGGGGAAGAAGTAGAGGTAGGCGAGGCCGCTGTCGATCTTCGCCCGCTGGTGCGAGGTCCAGACCGAGACCCGGACCCCACTCATCCTCCGCGGCTGGATCTCGGAGGTGGTGAAGGCGGAGAACGCGGCGGCCTTCTCCACCCGCACCTTCTCCGAGTCGAGGACGTCGAGGAGCGTGGAGCCCGACGAGCCGGTTCCGTACGCGCCATGGGCCCCGGGGCCCGGCGCAGGCGGCTGGGCATCGCGCGCGCTTCCGCGGCTCTTCTTCCGGTACGCCTCGACGGCGGCCTTGGTGGCGTCGCGGATCTCCTGGTCGCGGTCCACGGCGCTGGTCACCGGGCCGCTGGCGCACTCGGCGCGGTAGGAGAACTCGGCCGAGTCGTCCTTCGGGAGCAGGAGCACCAGGCGGCAGGTGTTCCCGGTCAGCGCCGCGGTGTCGTAGAGGGAGCGGGCCGCCCCCCCCAGCTCGCCCATCGCCTTGCGGGCCCGGGCCCCGGTGAGCGCGCCCAGGCCGAGGACGAGCGCGGAGAAGAGCCCCGCGGCGATGGCAATGGCCACCGTGAGCTCGATGAGGGTGAAGCCTCTGGCGGGGCGGGCGGACATCCGCTCACGGCTTGGCGGCGGTGGTCTGCGGCCGGTTGGAGATGTCCGCGTTGGGGCCGTCCCCTCCCGGCACGCCGTCCGCGCCGTAGGAGACGATGACCGGCCGTCCGTTTTCCAGGGTGTAGACGTAGTCGTTGCCCCAGGCGTCCTTGGGCATCTTGTCGAGGATCTCCATGTCCACCAGCGCCTTCAGTCCAGTGGTGGTGTCGGGGAACTTGCCCTTGCGTGCGTTGTAGAGCTTCAGCGCCGAGTCGATGTTCCCGATGTCGAGGTTGGTGCGGTCGATGCGCGCCTTCTGGAGCTGGGGGAACACGGCGATCACCACCGCCGAGGCGATGAGACCGAGGATCACCAGCACCACCATGATCTCGATCAGCGTCATGCCGCGTGGGGCGCGGCGTCCCTTGAGCTTGCGCTTCATGGAGTGACTCCCTCCGCCACGGGGCGGATCTGAGAACGAAGGGCCCGCGCCTGCGCGCCGGGTCCATAGAAGGCGATGCCCAGCCCGAGCAGCGCCACGATCACCGCCAGCACCGTCACCGCGGTCAGCCGGGTGAGCCACCTCTCGAGGCCGGAGCGGTCGGGGGTCATCGGATCGACGTGTTGAGCTGGAGAATGGGCATCAGGATGCTGAAGGCGACGAAGGCCACCGCCACGCCCATGGCGACGATGATCAGCGGCTCCATCAGTGCGGTCAGCGCGCCGATCCGCACGCTGACCTGGGTCTCGTAGCTGTCGGCGACGTTGAGCAGCATCTCCTCCAGCTGCCCGGAGCGCTCGCCGATGGCGATCATGTGGTGCACCAGCGGCGGGAACTCGCCCGAGCGCTTCAACGGTCCGGCGATGCTCTCGCCCTCGCGGATTGCGTCGCGTGCATTCTCCACCACCGCCGAGAGCACCCCGTTGCTGATCACGTTCTTGGTGATGTCCATCGCGGTCAGCAGCGGGACACCGCTCCGGAGCAGCGTGGCCAGCGTGCGGGTGAACCGGGCGATGGAAAGCATCCGAACCAGGCTCCCGAAGACCGGCGCCCGGAGCACGAAGCGGTCCCAGACCGGGCGGCCCTTGGGGCTGGCCTTCCAGCGGAAGAAGACCACCACCCCGCCCACCAGCAGGGGGAGGAGCAGCCACCACCAGTCGGCGAGGGTGTTGCTGGTGAAGATGAGCAGCCGCGTCGTCCAGGGCAGCGTCACCTTCATGCTCTCGAAGATCTTGGTGACCTTCGGGACCACCACCGTCATCAGGAGGGTGAGGATCCCCGACCCGATGATGGTCATGATCACCGGATAGATGAGAGTGCCCAGTACTTTTTGGCGGAGCTTCGCCTGGCCCTCGGTGAAGTCGGCCAGCCTGGCCAGCACCGCATCGAGCGCACCCGAGGCCTCGCCGGCGCGCACCATGTTCACGTAGAGCGAGCCGAAGACCTTCCCGTGCTGACCCAGCGCGTCGGCCAGGGAGCTGCCCTCGTTCACCCGGGTCCTCACGTCCGAGGTGATGCGCTTCAGCCGCTCCTTCTCCGTCTGGTCCACCAGCGCGGCGAGCGCCTCGATGAGGGTCACTCCGGCGTGGAGCAGGGTGGAGAGCTGGCGGGTGAAGATGGCCACGTCGTCCGAGTTGACCCGGCCCCGGAGCAGCTTCCCCAGCTGCACGTCGCGGCTGCCGAGTGACTGCTTGGGCTGCACGGCGGCGGCGCCGTTTGCCCGGCGGGGTGCCGTGGCCTCGCGCTCGGCCAGCACGTCGGTGAGGAACACCCCGGAGCGCTTGAGCTGCTGCCGCAGCGAGCGGCTGCTGTCCGCCTCGAGCAGGCCCTTGACCTGCTTCCCGGCTGGGGTGAGACCTCTGTACTCGAAGACCGGCATGGGACGTCAGATGTCTTCCTGGGTGACGCTCAGCACCTCGGCCAGGGTGGTTTCCCCGGCCAGGACCTTGCGGGCCCCGTCGTCGAGCAGGGTGCGCATCCCCTTGTGGACACCGGCGCGCTTGATGGTGCTGGAGTCGGTGTTCTTCAGCGCCAGCTGGCGGATGTCGTCGTCCACCAGGAGCAGCTCGTAGATCCCGGTGCGCCCCCGGTAGCCGTTGCGCCCGCAGACCTCGCAGCCCTTCGCCCGGTAGATGGGAGGGTTGCCTGCCCGGGCCACCGCCTCGGGAGTCAACCCCACCTCCTTCAGCTCCTCGGCCGTGGGCTGGTACGCCTCGCGGCACTCGCGGCACACCCGGCGGACCAGCCGCTGGGCCATCACCGCGGTGAGCGAGGAGGCGACGAGGAACGGCTCCACGCCCATGTCCACCAGACGGGTGATGGCGCTGGCCGCGTCGTTGGTGTGGACGGTGGAGAAGACCAGGTGGCCGGTCAGCGAGGCCTGGATGGCGATCTCCGCCGTCTCCCGGTCGCGGATCTCGCCCACCATGATCACGTCCGGGTCCTGGCGGAGGAAGCTGCGCAGCCCGGCGGCGAAGGTCAGCCCGATCTTGGGGTTGATCGCCATCTGCCCGATGCCCTGCAGCTGGTACTCCACCGGGTCTTCGACGGTGAGGATGTTCAGGTCCGGGGTGTTGATCCGGCTCAGCGCGGCGTAGAGCGTGGTGGTCTTCCCCGAGCCGGTGGGCCCGGTGACCAGGATGATGCCGTGCGAGCGCTTGATGACCGCGTCCATCCCGTGCATCGTGTCCTTGGACATTCCAATGTCCGTCAGGTCGAGCAGGGTGGTGTTCTTGTCCAGGAGTCGCATCACGATCCGCTCCCCGAAGGTGCAGGGGATGGTGGAGAGGCGGATGTCGATGTCGCGGCCGGCGAGCTTGATCCGGATGCGCCCGTCCTGGGGGAGGCGCTTCTCGGCGATGTTCAGCTGCCCCATCACCTTGACCCGGCTGACGATGCTGTTCTGGTAGCGCTTGGGCGGCTTGATGATCTCCTCGAGCACGCCGTCGATCCGGAAGCGCACCAGCAGCTCGCGCTCCATCGGCTCGATGTGGATGTCGCTGGCTCGCTCCTTCGCCGCGCGGAAGAGCAGGGAGTTCACCAGCCGGATGATCGGCGCCTCGTCGTCGGTGTCGAGGAGGTCCTGTGGTTCTTCCAGCTCGTGGGCCAGGCTCTGCAGGTCCTGGGCCTCCATCTCTCCCACCAGCTGCTCGGCCTCGTTCACCGCCCGGTCGTAGACCCCGTTGATCGCGTCGACGATCACCGCCCCGGTCGCCACGTGCGGCGAGACGTTGCGCTGGAGCAGCATCCGCGCGTGGTCAAGCACGGTGGTGTCCAGCGGGTCGGCCACCAGGAGCGCCACCGACTCGCCCTCCAGCCCGAGCGGGAGGATCAGCGCCTGCTTGGCGAAGTTGATTGGCACCTGCCGGACCAGCTCTGCGTCCACCGCATCCAGCGAGACCTGTGCGTGGTAGGGCAGGTCCAGCTGCAGGGCGAGGGCCTTCGCCACGTCGTCGGCCGAGACCGACTTCCGAGCGACCAGCACCTCTCCGAGGCGACCGCCCTCGTCGGCCTGCGCCCGGAGCGCCTCCTCGAGCGCGGTCTCGCCCAGGCCGGCGACGGCGCGGAGGATCTCCCCGAGGGGACGGCCGACCAGCGAGGGCTGCGTGGCGGAGGGTGCGGGACGAAGTTCGGCGGGTTCACGCATGACGGGCTGGACCTAACGGGCCTGTCCCCCGGGCTGCACCTTCAGCCGCTCGTCCGCGGGCGGTGGCGTGGTCTGGGCCGGCGGAGGCGGAGCCGGGGCCGGAGCGGTGGTGCCGCCCTGTGGAGCCTGACCGGGCCCGGGGGTCACCGTCCCCGGCGGTCCGAGCGGCCCCACCGGTGCCGGCGCTGGCGTCGTGGCCGGTGGCGGCTGCCCGGACTGGAGCAGCTGCCGTCCGATGTCCGCCGGCGAGGTGGGAGCCGGCCCGGGCGCGGGGGCGGCGGCCGGCCCGAGCGTCCCTGGCCGGAACACCTGCTCCCCCGGCAACCCCGGGCCGCCGTTCTCGACCTTCATCTCCTCGCGCATGACCAGCTGGTTCATCTTCGCCAGCGGCCCCTGCTTGCGGCCGAAGTCGATGGGCACGTCGTAGCCTGGCACCTGCCCGTAGAACTCCTCCACGAAGCGCTGCCGCTCGGCCATCTTCTTCTCGAAGATGCGCCGGAAGTCCGAGGCGTCCCGGATGATGTACGGGGTGAGGAAGAGCAGCAGATTGACCTTCACCTTGCGGCGAGTGGTCTCGCGGAAGAGGTAGCCGAGCAGGGGGATGTCGCCGAACACCGGCACCTTGCTGATCGACTCGATGGTCCGCTCCTGCATGATGCCGCCGATGACCACCGTCTCCTGGTCCTTGGCGACCACGGTGGTCTTGGCGGTGCGCTTGCTGGTGGTGGGGCCGAGCTGCGGATCCTGCGAAGCGATCTCCTCGGTGCTTTCGTTGATCACCATGCGGATGTAGTCGCTGGCGTTGATCTGCGGCTTGATGTTGAGCTTCAGCTCCACGTTCTGCCGGTTGATCGGCGCGTAGTAGGCGCCGATGCCGCCGAGCAGCGACCCGGTCGTTGCCAGCGAACCGGTGGGCACCGTCGCACCGCTGCTGGTGGGGAGCTGGGGAGAGAAGCCCGCCTGGAAGGGCACGTTCTGCCCCACGGTGATCTCCGCCTCCTCGTTGTCGCTGGTGAGGAGGTGGGGGGTGCTGAGCACGTTCACGTCCGAGCTCTGCTGGAGCGCGTGGAGCACGATGCCGAACGAGGGAATGGACAGCCCCAGCTTCTCGAAGGCGGGGATGGTCGGCCCCTGCAGGCCGGCCAGGAACCCACCGTACTGGGTGAGGTTGGTGAGCGAGAACGACGGGGGCACACCACCGCTGGTGTACTTGGTCCCGGCGATGCCCACCGCCTGGCCCTGCGAGGTGCTGACGGTGAAGCCCTGGTGGAGGCTGATGCCGAAGTTGGTGTTCCGGTCGAGGTTGACCTCCATGATCACCGCCTCGACGAACACCTGCCGGCGCGCCAGGTCGAGCTTCTCGATGACCCGGACCAGGTTCCGGTAGTCGGACTGGCTGGCCACCACCACCAGCGAGTTGGTCGCCTTGTCCGGGGAGATCTTCACCTCGCCCTGGAAGAGCTCGGCGGCGGTGACCCCACCGGGACCCTGCGGACGAGGCGGCGGTGCGCCGGGGAGGTTCGGCGGCGGCGCGCCCCCTCCGCCGGGACGGGCACGGTTGGCGGTGCCCTGGGCCAGCGACTGGAGGGTGGCGGCGATGTCCTCGGCGTTCGCGTTCTGCAGGGCGTAGACGTTGATCCGCCCCTCGCCGCTGATCGGGACGTCGATCTCCTTGAGCAGGGCGTCGATGCGCTCGTTGGCCGCCGGGGTGGCCACCACCACCAGCTTGTTGGTGCGCTCGTCGGCGAGGAGGGTGGTGACCGTCGCCGGTCCGCCGGAGGCGGGCGCTCCGGGCGGCGCCCCCGGCTGCGGCGGGGCTGCGGGGGCGGGCGCCGGAGTCACGCTCAGGCCGGGCCGCGCTCCGGGACGGTTGGCCTTGGCGTCGAACAGCTTCTGGATGGTGGTGGCCAGCTCCTGGGCGTTGGCGTACCTGACCTGAATGACCCGCATCTCGTCGGAGCTGGAGCGGCTGTCCAGCTGCTCGATGATCCGCTCCAGCCGGTGCATGTTCGAGCCGATGTCGTTGACGATCAGCGTGTCCGGCTGGAAGGGGATGGTGTCGCCGTTCTGGCTCACCAGCTGCTGCACCACGCCCCGCAGCGGCTCGAGGTCCGCGTAGCGGATCTTGAACATGCGGGTCAGCATCTGCTCGTTGGTGGTGTAGGGCTCGTCCGGGCCGACGAAGGGAATGCTGTTCTGCTTCGCCTTGGCCTTCTCCACGATCTTCGAGAATCGGCCCTGGGGCACGACGGCCAGCTGGTTGGCGTCGAGCGCGGCGAGGAACGCGGCGTAGAACTCGTCCGCGCTCACGTCCACCTTCCCGTTGTCCGGGCCGATGATCGAGATCTTCCCGCGGACGTTGTCCCCGAGGATGAAGGTGCGGCAGGTGGCGTCGGAGACGGTCTGGACCAGCTTCTCGATGTCCACCTTGTCGAAGTAGACGTTGAACCGCGCCTTCTTCCGCACCTCGGAGCAGTTGGGGGTGGTGGCCGCGGTGGTGCCCTCACCGGCCGGCGGCATCGAGGGTGGGGTCGCCGGTCGGCCCGTGGCCTGCACCGGGCCCGGCGGGGGAGGAGTGGCGGTCTGGGTCGGGGTGGGCTGCGCGGGAGGCGCCACGGGCGTCGTGGTCGGGCCCGGGTAGGGCCGGCGCATCGGACGGCCGGGCGCTCCCGGCTGCGGCAGCGGCGTGCCGGCCTGGGCGAGCAGGCTTAGCGCAAGGCAGGGCAGGAGAGCGGTCATGGGTCAGCGGACGTTGTACGTCTTGCGAAGCGTGGAGCCGTTCCGGTCGAGCTCGATGTCGATGCGATTGGCGTCCTTCAGCTTGGTGTAGACCTCGAGCGCCTTCTCGGGGCTGTTCATCTCGAAGCCGTTGATGCGCTTGATGACGTCCCCGTTGACGATGCCAATCTTCGAGTAGAGCGAGTCCGGGCGGATGGAGAAGAGCTTGAAGCCCTCGGCCTGACCATCCTTGAACGCGGGTACGATGCGGGCCTGCATCGCCAGGTCGTTGAGGTTCGCCAGCGCCTTGTCCACCTCGCCGCGAGGGACCTCGTAGTTGTTGTCGTCCAGCGCCTTGATGCCGGCGCCGTAGGCGCCCCCGGCGGGCTCGGCCACCGGCCGGGTGGTGGCGATGGGCGGCGGGGGCGGCGCGCCGTCACCCGGCTCGGCGCCGATGAACTCCCGGCGCCCGTTGTTGGCGATGATGACCCGGTCGCGGAGGATGCTCAGCACCTCGGCGTTCTGCACCCGGTCGCCCACCATCACCGTGGAGGACTTCTGGTTGCCGAGGTCGAGGATGGAGCCGATCGACCATCCGGGTGCGGTGCTCAGCAGGGTTCCGAGGAGCTTCACCCGGAGCGAGGTGCGCACCGGCTCGGCGCTCATGTCCGGCTTCTGCTGCTCCTCCTCCGTCTCCGGACTCGGCAGGGGGAGGTTGGTGAGCTGGGCGAGCTTGGGCAGGTCGAGCGCCGCCGGCTGCTCGGTCTGCGCCGTCCGGGTCGCTCCGCGGGCGGTCTGCGCGGACGGGGCGGGGGCGATGGCCGCCTCGAGGAAGAGGTTGACGGTCTTCGCCGCGAGGAGCGCCACCAGCGCCACGAAGCAGAGGTTGACCGCCCAGAAATACTTCCGGATGACGAGTTCCATGCGCGTTTGCCCGCCGAGGGCTGGGACACCTACAGCAAGCCCGGTGCCAGCGGCGAAACGTCCCAGGACAGCGGGGTTCCTCGCAAGATTGGCGGCTGGCGCCGCCCCCGGCCCCCGGCGACGGCCCGGTGAGACAAAATGTCACTCCCCCAGCCTGGCGGGCAGGGCGGAACGTCAGCGCGTGGTCACCCCTCGCCGGGCTCGTCCTCGTCGCGCCGGGTGCCGTCGCGCTCCAGCTTCCGGTAGATGGTCCGGGTGGCGATGCCCAGGAGGCGGGCGGCCATGCTCTTGTCGCCCCCGGTGTGGCGGAGCGTCTCGTGGAGGACCCGCCGCTCCACCTCCTCCAGCGGGGTCCCGATGGGAATGACCACGTGCCCGGCCGCTCCGCGCGGGCCCTTGCGGACGGAGTCCGGGAGGTCGCCCACGTCGAGCACCTCGCCCCGGGCGAGCACCACCGCCCGCTCCACCGCGTGCTCCAGCTCACGCACGTTCCCTGGCCAGGCGTAGTCCTCGAGCGCGGCGAGCGCCTCGGGGCTGAACCCGCGGACCGACTTGCCGTTCTTCGCCGCGAAGCGGCGGAGGAAGTGGTCGGCGAGCAGCGGGATGTCCTCCCGGCGCCAGGAGAGCGGCGGCAGACGGATCTCCACCACGTTGAGCCGGTAGTAGAGGTCCTCGCGAAAGCGCCCCTCTGCCACCTCGCGGCCGAGGTCCTTGGAGGTGGCGGCCACCAGCCGCACGTCCACCTTCACCGTCTGGGTTCCGCCCAGCCGCTCGATCTCCGATTCCTGCAGCGCTCGCAGCAGCTTCACCTGCGCGCCGACGGGCATCTCCCCCACCTCGTCGAGGAAGAGGGTGCCGCCGGTGGCCCGCTCGAAGCGCCCCGGCCGCCGCGCCGTCGCGCCGGTGAAGGCCCCCTTTTCCACCCCGAAGAGCTCGGCCTCGAGCAGGGTCTCGGGGAAGGCGCCGCAGTTGACGGCGACGAACGGGCCGGCAGCCCGGCTGGAGAGCTCGTGCAGTGCCCGCGCCGCGAGCTCCTTGCCGGTGCCCGATTCGCCGAGGAGCAGCACCGTGGCAGTGGAGGGGGCGGCCTGCTTGAGGGTGTCGAGGAACGAGCGGAAGGCGGGCGACTGGCCCACCAGGCTGCGCTGGGCGCCGAGGTCGGCCAGGCGGGCCTTGAGCTCCTGGTTTTCGGCCCTCAGCGCGTGGCGCTCGAGCGCCTTCTCCACCGTCTTCACCAGGACATGCCGCTTGAGCGGCTTGGTCAGGAAGTCGTAGGCCCCGTCCTTCATCGCGCTGACCGCCGCCTCCACCGTGCCGTAGGCGGTCATCAGCACCACCTCCACGTCGGGACGGAGAGCGCGCGCGGTGGCCAGCAGCTCCTGGCCGTCCATCCCCGGCATCATGAGATCGGTCAGGAGCACCGCCACCTCGGGGCGGCGGAGCAGCTCCAGCGCCGCCGTTCCCTCGGAGGCGGTGAGGGTGTCCCAGCCCTCGTGCTGGAAGATGCGCGCCACCGAGTCGAGGTTGGCGCGGTCGTCATCGACGACGAGAACGGTGGCGGCGGACATCGCGGAAGCCAGCAGTGTACCGCAGAGTCGGCGGCACGCCGGAAGGGCGGCGAACCCACGTCGCCGGGGCAAATTCCCCCTGGGTCTCTCGGCGGCGGTTTTCTTCCCGGAGCGCAGGGTCCCCTGCGAGAGTGCGGCCGCCATGTCCTCACCGGAGCACCGATCGATGTCGCGCCCTGTTCCCGTCCCGTTCTTCCTCGCCGTCGTGCTGGCGCTCGCCTGTGATTCGTCGTCGCCCGGTCCTGGCCAGCTCCGGGTCGCCCACCTGATTCCAGACGGGCCGGCGATCGACGTCTGCCTCAAGCCGGACACCGCCGCGGCGTTCGGGACGCCGCTGGTCGGCGGGGGAGGTCTTTCCTACCCGTCGCTCTCGACGCGCTCGGGGTTCGACGCCGGCACTTACTCGGTGCGGCTCGTTCAGGGCGGGTCCACCAGCTGCTCGAGCACGCTCAATGGGCTGGGGGACGTGAGCGCGTCGATCTCCGCGGACGCTCCCCAGACCCTCGTGCTCACCGGCCGCCTCACGGGCAGCGGCAGTCCCTCGCTGACGGTCAAGGTCATCGGGGATCGGACCGCGGCGGCTCCCAGCGGCAGCGTGCTCTTCCGGGGGATGAACGCCGCCCCCGGGTCGAACCCGCAGGACATGGGCGTGGTCGCCAGCCAGCTCTTCTCGCCCTTCGCCACCAACGTCGCCTACGGGGCGGCCTCCGACTACCTGCAGATTGGCGGTATCGCGCCCGGATCGACGAACGTCACCGCCCCACTGGCCTCGCGCGACACGAGCTCGCAGACGCTCTGGGCCTCGGGCACGTTCAACAACGTGTCCGACACCGGCGTCTACACGCTCTTCGTCATCGGGGTTCCCGGCCAGACGGGGACGCCCCGCCCCTCGCTGCTGCTCTGCTCGGATGGCTCGGTGAACTGCGCCCAGAGTCCCTGAGACTCAGCCCTCCTCGGCCTCGGCCGGCCCGCCCACCCGGATGTCGGACTCCTTGACCTTCTCCGCGTTGAACTTCTCCGCCGCGCGGGTCAGCTTCTCCAGCGTGGCGTCGAACTCCGGCGGCGCCGCGCCGGGCTTGGGCTTCACGAAGCGCAGGTAGTTGATCCGCGCCACGACGAACGGCCGGAGGTACGGACTGGTCATGCCCCGCGCCTTCAGCCGGTCCACCGCGCCGCTGACAGCGTCGTCCAGCTTCAGCAGCACGTCCGCGCGCTCCTCGCGGATGGACAGCGCCTCGGCCAGCGGCTCGTCGAGGAAGCCGTCGATGCGCTTGAGGATGGAGTGGTACGCCCCGCCGGAGAGCCGCAGCCGCTTCTCGTAGGCCGCGCCGAGCGTGGCGAACGCCGGCTCCTCGAGCAGCGGCGCGACGTCCAGCTCGGTCCCCTTCCGCGTCTCCACCAGCCCCCGCAGCATCCGGATGACCTCCAGCGAGCGCTCCTTCAGGTTGTGCGCCTTCTCGGTGTTCAGGGCGAGGATCTGGAACGCCACCTCCGGCTCGGGGAGGAGCAGCGCCAGCACCGTCTTGCCTCCCAGCGCCCGGGTGGCCGCGAGGCGGTGGTTCCCGTTGGGCGTCCAGTAGCTCCCCTCGTGCCGCACGGCGATGAGCGGGTCGAGGAAGCGGTCCACCCGCTCCATGGCCGAGACCAGCCGCTTCACGTGCGGCTCGGAGAGGTCTCGCTGGTACGGGGTGGGCTGCACCTTGTCCACCGGGAGCGCGGCGAACAGCACCGCGTGGCCGCCCAGGGGCTCGCGGTAGGTGGCGAGCACCCGTCCGCCATCGGCCTCCACCTCGGCGGCGAGCGCCCGGGCCGCCTCGGGGACGTTCTCTGCGGTCTCGGCGGGCGACAGTCCGCGCTGGACGGGCGTTGCCTTGCGGCGCCGAGGTGTCTTTCGCTTCCGGGCAACCTGGCGGGCGGTCCTGGAGGTGGCGGGCATGGTCGTGGGGATGGGAGATTGCCGCGCTCTGGGCCTCCGGGTCGAGGAGCTTCCATGCGGGTGTCGAGGATCGCGCTGGTGCTGGCCGGGCTGGCCGCGGTGGGGGCGGCGGCGTGGATGCTCCGGCCCGCGCCCGCCTCGCCCGAGGCGCAGGTCCGGGCCGCGGTCGACGCCATGGCCCGGGCGGCGCGCGAGCACGACCCGGCGGGGGTGCTGGCCCACGTCTCCGAGCGGTTCCAGTCCCCCGAGCTGGGCGGCAAGCCCGAGCTGCGCGCCTATCTGCTGGGCGAGCTGCTCCGCGGCGGGGTGGTGGAGGCGCGGGTGCTCGAGGCGCGCGCCGAATCGACGGGGCCGGGGGAGGTGCGGTTCATCGGCCGGCTGCTGCTCGGGCGCACCGCGGGCGGGGTGGACCTCGGGCAGCACGCGGTGGAGGCGGCATTCGCCGACGAGGAGGGAACGTGGCGCGTGGTCCGCGCCCACGTCGAGGCGGTGCCCTAAGACGCTAGATTCCGCTGAGGATCTTCCAGCCGTCGGCCTCGCGCTTGAGCTCCATGCGCTTGATGTCCGACTCGGTCATCGGCTTGCCGCCGAGCTTGAACTGCGAGACCCAGGTGTAGACCGCGCTGGCCAGGTCTCCCTTCACGTCGATGGCCTTGATCTCGATCCGCACCGCCACGTCCTGGAGCCTGGCCAGCCGCTGCGGCAGCACGGTCCGTAGCCGCTGGATGTCGATGTCGTCGTCCGGGGTGAGGGTGCCGGCGTTGTCCCGGAACGCGGGGTCGACCAGCGCCAGGATGCCGTTGGCGTCCCGGGCCTCCAGCGCCGAGTTGTAGCGGCTGATGGTGTCGATGATCGCCCGGGTGTCCCCGGTGTCCTCGAGGTCGGTTCCGGGGATGCGGTGCGGGCCGCAGCCGGAGCCGGCGAGCAACGCCAGGATCGGGAGAAGCGGGCGCCTCACGCCGGCGCCGCCCGGAGCTCGGCCAGGTACCGGTTGAGCACCGGGGCCTCGGCGTCGAGAATCTTCAGCCCCTCGGAGTGAATGAGCCGCTCGCCGATCATCGCCAGCGGCTTGAGCAGGAAGGGCAGCAGCAGCTTGATCTCGCCCTCGAGCGTGCGCTCGGTGCCTCCCCCGGAGGGGCGCAGCCGCAGGGTCCCGGTGTTCACCAGCATCCTGGAGATCGCGTGGCTGGTGGGCACGTTGCTGAAGGTCATCTCCTTGCGATTCCGGTCGTAGGTGGACTGCTCGACGAAGGCGAACCACTCCGGGGGGACCTGCTTGGGCCCCACCGAAGGGATGACCGGCCGCGGCCGGTAACGGACCCGCCGGCGAACCAGTGGACCTTCCTCGGTGCGCTCCAGTGCCTGCACCTCCAGGAGGACCCCGTGGTGCTGCAAGAGGTAGTCCAGGTAGCGCGGGTCCAGCATCGCCCGCTCGACCTCGTCCACCGTCCCGTCCAGGAACTGCCGCTTTTCGAAGCGCATTGCGGCGGTGCGGCTTAGCGGAAAGGGCCGCGGGGCACCAGGGGACCGTTGAACGTCCGCTCCTCGAAGGCGCAGCGCGCCTGCCATTCTGTCACCTCGGCCCGGACCGCATCGGACAGATCCGGCATTCGTCCCAGGTCGGAGCGGACCGCGGCGCAGTCTCCGGCCCGGTAGTGTGCGGACACGAGCAGGCGCCAGGCCTCGCGGCCGACCTGCTCGGGCAGGGTGGTGGACAGCGCCCGGCCGAGCGCCTCGGCGGCCTCGCCCGGGATCCCCAGCGCGAGCAGCCGCCGTCCGAGGAGGTAGTTCACCACCCCGTCCTCCGGCGCGACCTGGCGCGCACGCTCCAGTGCCCACAGCCGGAGATCGTCGGTGCCGGCGTCGAAGAACGCGTGGAGCATGGGGCGGACGCGGGCGTCGGCGAGCGCAGCGCGCTTCACCTCCGCCTCGCGCTCCAGATCGCGGCCGGGGTGCAGGGACAGGGCCTGCTGGAGCGCGGCCCCCGCGGTCTGGAGGTCGCCGTTGCTCCAGGCCAGATCGGCCCTGGCGAGCAGCACCTGGGCCTCGAGCGCGGGGCGTCCGGCGACCAGCGCCTCGGCGCGCTCCAGCGCCTCGGCCGCTTCGGCGGGCCGGTTCATCCGGCGCAGGAGGCCCGTCTCGCCAAGCGGGAAATCCGGCTCGTCGGGCTGGAGGCCGGCGCAGGTGCGGAGCAGCTGCAGCGCGCGGGCTGGATTGCTGCTCGTCTCCGCGCGCGCTTCCTCGGCCAGCGCCGCCACCTCGCGCACGCACGGCCGGCGGAAGAGGCTCGGCTGGCGGAAGCGAGCGAAGGCGCGGTTCACCGCGCTGTCGTCGAGCGGGAGCGTGTCCAGCATCCGCTCCCACTCGGACACCAGCGTGTCCAGACTGCGGCCGTAGATGCGGGCGAAGTCGCCATGGGCGAGCAGGCGCTGGAGGCGCTCCGTGCCCTGCGATTCCTGGAGCCAGCGGAAGAAGCTCCCCGCCGCGCTGTAGGCCCGGGCAGGCGCAGCGCTCCAGAACCCGGCTGGACCGAGCAGTCCGCGGAGGTCCGGCATCAGCCCCAGCCGCCGCATCCCGGCCGCCCAGGCGTGCAGGGTCAGCTCGCCGGTGGGGTCGTCCGCGGCGACGGCCACCCCCTCCACCACCCCCATCACCGGCACGAGCCACCGCGAGGTGACTCGGAAGGGCCCGCTGCCGAACGCGCCGGCGACGACGTGCGCCAGCTCGTGCTTCAGCGTGGGGTGGGGGAAGGGTGCGTCGTTGAGGAAGACGCTGCCGAGCCAGGGCTTGGTGAACTGCGTCGCTCCCGCGCCCACCCAGCGCTGCTTCTCCTCCGGCGAGCGGAAGACGACCACCCGCACGCTCGGCGGCTGCGCTCCGAAGAAGCGCGCCAGCTGCGAGACCCGGAACTCGACGTCGCGGCGCAGCCGCTCGACCTCCTCCGGCGACTTCTCCCGGGGGAAGAGGATCTCCGCGTGCTCGGTCTCGGTGCGTCCGCCGAGCAGGACGCGGATCGCCGCGTCGGAGCTGCGGAATCCGAGCCGCACCGCGCCCATCTCCAGCGCGGTGATGGCCAGCGCGAGCACCACCAGCGTGGTCAGCACCCGTGCCCGGTGGCGTGGCTGCGCCGGGCCAGGGGCGGGGAAGATCGCCGCGGTGACGGTCCCCAGCGCCGCCGCCCAGAGCACCGTCTCCAGCCGGAACCAGCCGAGCGATGCCGGAACGTGCAGCGCCTCGTCGTAGAGCGGGCCCGGAAACAGCCCGAGGAAGAAGTTGAAGGCGAAGATCTGCGGCCCGAGCACCAGCGGCCAGACGGTCCAGGCCACCGAGGCCAGCAGCAGCAGGGCGTACAGGGCGATGGCCCGCCCCCGGGCCGGGAACGCGGTGCGGCAGAAGACGCCTGCCGCGGCGGCGAGGAGCGCCCCTGGCAACACCAGCAACGGAAAGAAGGCAGCCTGGGCGAACGGGCTGCACCGGGTGCTCAGCGCTGCCCGGAGCACCGCGGCGACGAAGGGAACGGCTGCCGCCCCCCAGAGCAAGAGCGTCGCCGCTCCGATGGCCCGGGCCGCGGCGGCGCCCGGTCCGGGCGGCAGGATCCGGGGCACGCTCGGGCGGGGGACCTTGCGCAGCTCCTCCGCGGCCCCGGCTCCGGTCCATCCGCCGAGCAGGGCGCACAGCGCCGAGACGGCGAGCCCCAGCTCGAGGCCGGGCAGCTCGAAGAGCGGCAGGAGGACGAGCAGCGACCCACCGATGGCCACCACGGCCCCGGGGACCCACCCGGCAGGTCGTCGGAGCAGATCGCGGGTCGTGCGCACGACGGGCGACATCGGAACTCCGTATACTCTCCCTTGGCTCCCGTGACGGAAACGAAGACCGAAGGGCGCACCCACCCGCGGGCGCCGATCGAGCTCAAGGTCGACTACAAGAAGCTCAACAGCTTCTTCGCCGACTACACCCGCAACATCAGCAAGGGCGGGACCTTCATCAAGACCCGCAAGCCGCTCCCGGCGGGGACGCGCTTCCTCTTCAAGCTGTCCATTCCCGGTCGCGACGAGCCGTTCGAGCTGCTGGGGGAGGTGGCCTGGAGCGCCGCCGAGGGCGACGATGCGGGCATGGGGATCCGCTTCGTCTACGCCGACGACACCCAGCGCTTCGCCTTCGAGGATGTGGTGGAGCGGCTGATGAGCGACAGCCTCGGGCGGGAGCTGACGCTCCGGCTGTTGAACAAGGTGGGGGCCTAGCCGGGTGGGCCGGTGGGAGCAGGCGTCGAGGCCGCTGCTGGCGGTCGCCCTCCTGGCGTCGCTGCCCGTGGCTGCGGAGCGGACCGCGCCGCGCTCGACGATGGTGGACCCCACCACCGAGAGCTACGACGGGCCGCTCCCCGACCGCGGAGCCCTGGTGGTCCGCGACGCGTTCGGCGGTGCGCACCGGCTCACGGTGGAGATCGCCGACACCACCCCGCTGCGGACCCGTGGCCTGATGTGGCGCACCGAGCTGCCCGAGGGCACGGGGATGCTGTTCGTCTTTCCCGCCGAGGTGGTTCAGAGCTTCTGGATGCGCAACACCTTCGTCCCGCTGGACATGCTCTTCATCGACCGGCACCTCCGGATCGTCGGCGTGGTGCAGTGGGCCGAGCCGCGGACGCTCACCTCGCGGTCGGTGGGCAAGCCCTCGCTCTACGTGCTCGAGGTGCCGGGCGGCTGGACCTCGCGCAACGGGGTCCGGGCCGGGTCCACCGTCGAGCTGGAGGGGACGCTCCGGGACCGCCCGGGACAGCCCTGAGCCGCGCGGGCGAGGTCAGGTCCCGCCGTCGCCGCCGCGGGCGCAGAAGAAGGCCGAGCGGCTGTTGTTGAAGTACTGCTGGCACTTCACCGGGTCCTTGCAGATCTCGGCGATGGTGTCGTTGTCCAGCACCAGCGCCCGGCAGCTCATCACCTGCGTGGGGTCGTTCTGGTAGTCCTGGTACTGCGGCGTGCAGCCCCCGGTGCTGCCCTGGGCGCAGGCGTGGCTGCAGTACCCGGTGGCGGGATCGGCCAGCACCGCGGGGTTGGCGGTGGCCTGCGCCAGGAGGGTGGAAACCCCGTCCTGATCGAGCACGCAGATCAGGTCCTCGCACTCCACCGAGCCGAAGCTGAGGAAGTCCTTCCCCGCGCTGAGCTCGGCGACGATCACGTTGGTCGGCCCGCCGTCCGGCAGGGCCTTGAGCAGGTGGCAGCCGGGCTTGCCGAGGTCGGTGTCGGCCTTGCACGCCATCATCGAGAGAGCCACTGCGGCGACGACCAGGACCAAGCGCGCGCGGAGGGATGCAGCCATTCGCCCGGGCACGGTAGCACAACGGTTCGGGAGGTCAGCTTCACCCGTCGCCCGCCGGCGGGCACCCGTGTCTACGAACGTCCCACCTTTGGTGCGGCGTCACGCACTTCCGCGAGAGCGGAACGATGGTAGAGTCCGCCCTCGCGTTGCCAACGACGGATGCGAGTACGCCGCACCGTAGTCCCGGACGGAGATTCTTCACCTTGACGCGACCTCTGGCAGCGGTCACGTGCCTGCTCCTCGTGCTGTCCGCGCCCGCCGCGCAGGGGCAGGCCTCGTCACCACCCCCGCCCAAGCCCGGGCCTGCGTCGAGCAGTCCGGAGAAGCCGCCGGAGCCCACCACCGAGGGGCTCGGGCTGGACCTCACCGAGGAGGCGAAGAAGCCGGCGCCGTCGACGGTGGCCCTTCCCAGCGACAAGGTGAAGTCGGACGCGCCGGTCCTGGACGAGCAGTCGCTGGTCGAGGACGACCGGGTGAAGAGCATCCAGCGCAAGGTCTTCCTCAAGACCCACCGCTTCGAGCTGCTGCCCACCATCTTCGTCTCGGTCAACGATCCGTACTACTCGAAATGGGGCGGGAGCCTTCGAGGCTCGTTCTTCCTCTCCGACACCCTGGCGGTGGCGGTGCACGCGTCGATCTACGACCTGCTGCCCACCGACGACGTGCGGACGGCGAAGGCGAACTTCCAGAGCCGCATCTTCTACTCGGTGCCGAAGTGGTCGGTCCTGGGGGCGGTGGAGTGGAGCCCGATCTACGGCAAGGCCACCATCTTCAACAGCATCGTCCACTTCGACGGGTTCATCCTCGCCGGGCTGGGCGCGCTCTGGAGCGACACCTCCTCCACCCCGCTCGACTCCAAGAACCCGGGCGGTCCGACGCGCGGGCCACACATCGCCGCGGAGTTCGGGATCGGGTTCCGGTTCATGACCACCGACTGGCTGAGCGTGAACCTCGCCCTGATCGACACCAGCTACGTGGACCAGCCGGCGGGCACCAACAAGGGTGCGATCCAGAACATCCTCGCCCTGAACGCCGGGGTCTCGCTGTTCTTCCCGTTCCGCAGCACCGGGAGGGAGTCCGAGTGAACGCCCGGCTCCTTCTTCTGCTGGTCCTCGCGCTCGCGCCGGTGGCCCGGGCGCAGGACCTGGCCCCCTCCACCGAGGCCGGGGACACCGCCGTCCTCGACCGCGACATCGGACCGCTCAAGGACCGCGTCCCGCCGGTGACCGGGCACACCTTCCTGATGGCGCGGCGCTTCGAGATCGCCCCCACCTTCAGCCTCAGCTTCCGCGACGCGTTCTGGAGCAAGTACGTGATCGGGGCCACCGCCACCTACCACTTCACCGAGACCATCGGGCTGGCCCTGCGCGGGGGCTACGCCTTCACCTCGATCAGCAACTCGGCTCAGATCTGCCCCCCCAACGAAGCCTGCCGGAAGCCCACCACCGAGGAGCTGGACGGAAAGGGGCCGGGGCAGATCAAGCTCATCACCGCGCTCGACTTCGAGTGGGCGCCGCTCTACGGAAAGATCTCCCTCCTCGCCGAGGGGTTCGCCCACTTCAACCTCTACCTGATCGGTGGCCCGGTCGCGATCCAGTACCAGGCGCCGAAGGACGCCAACGCCCCGGGCAGCGAGGCGGCATGGGCGGTGGGCGGTGAGGCCGGCCTGGGGATGCGCTTCATCTTCAACCGCTGGATGGCGCTGCGCTTCGAGCTGCGCGACGCCATCTACCGGGAGAAGACCAAGGGCGCCACCGAGACGACGGGGGCCTCGTACCAGATCCGCAACCAGCTGTTCTTCGACATCGGGCTGTCGTTCTTCTTCCCCAACAGCTTCACCGAGGGGTAGGGAGGGCTCGTCGACATGTTCCGCTCCCACCGCCCGCTCGCCCTCCTCCTTCCGCTGCTGCTCGCCGGCGGCGCGCTGGGCCAGGCGTTCCAGGGCCTGGACTCGCCGCCCCCGCCGAAGAAGAAGGCCAAGAAGAGCAGCTCCTCCACCGCGTCGGCCCAGGCGCCGACGCCCTCCTCGGGCGCCCAGGACCTGGGGCTCGACCTGTCCACGCCCGCACCGGCGCCGAAGACCAAGCAGGAACTGCCGATGCCGCCGCCCCCCTCCAAGAAGGGCACGGCACCGACCACCACCTTCGAGGCGCTGGACGTCACCGGCCGCACCGCGGACCGCCAGCGTCTGGAGGCAGCCAACGCCTCGTTCAACCGCGGCGAGTACGACAAGGCAGCGCTGGCGGCCTGGGAGCTGATGAACGACCCGAAGATGGCTCCGCTCCAGCTCGAGTCTCAGTACCTGCTGGGGAAGACGCTCTACCGCATGGGCCAGTACCACGCGGCGCTGGGCGAGTTCAGCCAGATCCTGGCCAAGGGCAAGGACACCAAGTTCTTCGGCAAGTCCCTGGAGTGGCTCTTCTTCATCAGCCACAAGACGGTGAACGAGTCGGTCATCCTCGACGAGGTCGCGCGCTACGCCAACGCCGACTGGCCGGAGCGCTATCAGGACGAGTTCCATTACCTCCTCGCCCGCTACCACTTCGTGCGGGGCCGGGCCCTGGACACGGTGGAGCAGAAGGCCGAGGCGGCGAAGAGCTTCGAGGAGGCGCGGAAGCTGACCACGCTGATCCCCAAGAGCGATCGGTTCTACGCCCAGGCCAAGTACCTCGAGGGGCTCACCTGGTTCCGCGACGGGAACATGCCCCAGGCGCTGGAGGCGATGAAGGAGGTGGTCCGGGTCACCCGCCCCACCGCCGAGCGTCCGCCCGCCGAGGCCAAGGTGGCGGATGCGACACGCGACCTGGCGTTCATGCAGCTGGCGCGCGTCCACTACGGGGCGCGGCAGAACCGGTACGCCCTCTACTATTACGGGAAGATCGAGCGCGGGAAGCCGCAGTGGCTGGAGGCGCTGTTCGAGTCCGCCTGGGCCAACTACCGCATCGGGCAGTACGAGCAGGCGCTGGGCAACCTCATCACCCTCTCCAGCCCGTTCTTCCGCGACGAGTACTTCCCCGAGGCGCTGATCCTCAAGGCGGTCATCTACTACGAGAACTGCCGTTACGCGGAGTCGACGGCGATCGTCCAGGAGTTCGAGCGGCGGTACAAGCCGGTCTACGACGCGCTGGACAACCTGACCAAGAAGAACCTGGAGGCGGCGGACTACTACGCGGTGCTGGCCGACATCCAGAAGAAGAACCGGGCGGCGAAGAAGGCGGGTCAGAGCCCGGATCTGATCCTCGAGCGGGTGCTGAAGCTGGCGCTGAGCGACAAGGACCTCAAGAACACCAACGAGTCCATCATCGAGCTGGAGAACGAGCTGGACTCGGAGAAGAGCCACCCCAGCCTGAACAACACCGAGCTGGCGCGCCACCTCCAGGAGATCCTGAAGAAGCAGCGCACCGCCCTCATCCAGAAGGCCGGGCTGATGGCCAAGGCGAAGCTGGAGCAGGAGCAGAACGAGCTGCGGACGCTCCTGGGCAATGGCGAGCGCATCAAGTTCGAGACCACCACCAAGGAGAAGGAGTTCCTCGAGGAGCAGCTCCAGGCCGGTGGGCGACGGGCGATCATCAAGAAGTACCGGTACTCGGTGGCGGTCAACGACGACCAGCTGTACTGGCCCTTCCAGGGCGAGTTCTGGCGCGACGAGCTGGGGACGTACTCGTACACGCTCACCAAGGGCTGCATCGAGCGGAAGACCGCGAACCAGAACGTGTCGGAAGCGAGCGCGCCTGCTGCGAAGTGAGCGGGTCGACCGAGCCTGCCACTCCGTCCGGGTTCGGGCTGGTCATCGCGCCCGGAGGAACGAGGACGGACATTCGGCGCCGGCCACGCCTGTCGGCCCCACCGGCCTGCGCGATCCCCGCCGCTCATGACGGCAGCGTCCTCACCGATGCTCGAGCCGTGGACTCGGGGGAAACACCTCCCGACGGCCCCGGCCCCCCATCGTTCGGGGCGCGGAGCAATCTTGAGGCCAGAACTCATTAAGGAAGTGACTTAACTAGTTTCCCCAAATGGTTAGTTCACTTCCTTAACCAGTTCTGGCATCTCATTTGCTGCGCCCCTCCACCTCCCGCGTGGGGGTGGGCGAGCCTGTCGAGCCCCTCACCACCTGCCCTCCGGGGGCGTCGGAACCAGCTTCCCCGCAGAGGAGGGAGCGCTTAGCCCTGCCCCGGCACATCGCTGCGGTCCTCGAGGACCTCCGTGCCTGTGACTTCGCCGAGGTCTGCGCTCGCAGCCGGAGTACGACCGCGACCAGCGCCTCTCCGATGCCCGGTCGAGCGGCACCGTGGGGGAGGCCAGCCCGTCGGTCGCACCCCCGCCGCGTGGTCGGGGCCGCGGGTGCGGAATCGGGCTCGGTCGTCGGGGCTGGACTCCACTAGGATGCCCGGTCCACTCCCCCCGATGCCTCCCCGCGCCACCACCATTGCCTTCGACGTCATGGGAAGCGACCACGGGCCGGCCGAGGTGGTCCGCGGTGCGGCCGCGCTCTCCCTCGAGGCGCCCCAAGTCCACGCGCTCCTGGTCGGCGACGGCCACCAGATCGATCAGATCCTGGCCGAGACCCGACACAGCGGCGAGCGCATCAGCGTGCACCACGCGCCGGAATTCGTGGGAATGCACGAGAAGCCCTCCGAGGCGCTGGGACGCACCCCGAAGGCATCCATCGTGGTGGCCACCCAGCTGGTGGCCGAGGGCGAGGCGGACGCGGTGGTGACCGCCGGGAACACCGGAGCCGGGGTGCTGGCCTGCGCCCGGACGTTCAGCCTCATCCCTGGCGTGCGGCGAGCAGCCCTGGCCAGCGTCTACCCGACCCGCACCTGGCACGGCGCCAAGCAGGATCCGTTCAGCCTCATCCTCGACGTGGGAGCGACGGTCGACGCCACCGCCGAAGATCTGGTGGTCTTCGCGGTGATGGGCTCGGCCTACGCCCGCATCATCAGCAAGAACCCCAACCCCTCGGTCGCCCTGCTCTCCAACGGGACCGAGGCCACCAAGGGCCCGCCCCGCGTGGTGGAGGCCCACGCCAGGCTGGCCCAGCATCCGGGCATCCGCTTCGTGGGGAACGTCGAGGGCGTGGACATCCCCAAGGGCACCGCCGACGTCATCTGCTGCGATGGCTTCGTGGGCAACATCTGCCTGAAGATGCTGGAGGGGGTGGCCGAGACCGTGGTGGAGCTGGCCAACTACGCCTACCACTCGGCCCTGCGCTGGAAGATCGGCCTGGCGATGCTGAGCAATGGCCTGAAGCAGCTGAAGGACATCACCGACTGGGAGCAGTACGGCGGGGCGCCGGTGCTCGGCTTCGACCGGCTGTTCATCAAGGCGCATGGCCGCTCGAAGGCGCGGGCCATCGCCAACGCGGGCAAGGTCGCCGCCAAGGCGGTGACCTCCAACCTCGCCCACGCCATCCGGGAGGGGCTGTCGCCGGCCGGCTCCTGACCGATGGCTCTCCCGGACCGCATCGACCCGCGGCCGCCCCGTCGCATCTACCGCTGGGACCTGGACAAGACCTACCTCCAGACGGAGTTCGACACCTTCACCCAGCTGGTCCGCACGGCGCTGCAGAAGGCGAGTGACAAGCAGGCGGTGCCCGGCGCGGCGGCGCTCATCCGCGAGCTCCGCGCCCAGGGCGACACCCGGCTGTGCATCATCTCCGGCAGCCCCACCCAGATGCGCGCCGTGCTCGAGGCCAAGCTCAAGCTCGACGGGGTCGAGTGGGACGAGCTGGTGCTCAAGGACAACGTGCGCAACCTGCTCCGGGGCCGCTTCCGCGCCCTGCGGGGGCAGGTGGGCTACAAGCTCCCGGTCCTGCTCGAGAGCCGGATCCACGCCCCGGTCGAGGCCGAGGAGGTGCTCTTCGGCGACGACGCCGAGGCCGACGCCTTCATCTACTCGCTCTACGCCGACCTCATCGCCGGCCGGGTGGACGAGGCGGTGCTGGGGCAGGTGCTGGAGGCGGCGCAGGTCTACCCCGACGACCGGGCCCGCATCGTCAGCGCCTGGCGCGCGGTGCCCCGGGCGGACCCGGTGCGGCGCATCTTCATCCACCTCGATCGGCTCACCCCCCCGGCGTACTTCGGCCGCTACGGGCCCCGGGTGGTGCCGGTGTTCAACTACTTCCAGGCGGCGCTGGTGCTGCTCGCCGACGGGCACCTCAACCCCGGTCAGGTCGCCCGCGTCGCGGTGGAGATGGTGCAGACCGCCGGGCACAACCTCCTGACCCTGAGCAACTCCTTCCAGGACCTCGTCCGGCGCGGGCTGCCCATCCAGGCGGTGGCGGCTCCGCTGCTCCAGGCCCTGGAGGGCGCGCTGCAGGGGCCCGAGGCGGTGCTCCAGGCGTTCCGGCCGCTGCCGGACATCGTCAAGGCATTCACCCGCCGGGTGGCAGCGCTCGGCGCCACTCCTCTGCCGCCCGAGCCGCGGGCCATCGACTACATCAGCGTGCTGGATGACGCACGTCCGCGGACCCACCGCGCACGGAAGAGGTCGCCCTGACACCGGCTTGAGCGGCGTGGCCGGGCAGAGGCACGCTCCCTCGCGGGTTCCATCGTCATGCGCGCGCACCCCTCCCCCCACCGCCGGCGTCGCTGGCCCTGGCTGCTGGCGCTCGCCGCGCTCGTCGCCGCGGTGCTTCTCCTCCTCC